>CAYQKL010000034.1:0-24593 GCA_964418185.1 uncultured bacterium | reverse complement strand
CCTCAGGTTATTATAATCATCGTATAGACTATGTCAATACAATTCCGAAGAACTGATGCGCAAAGAGGTTTTTTGTTGACTTTATATATATTTTTATTATAATATAGCGATTGCGATTGGCTATATATTCATTTGTTTTGATCGTCAGGCAGGAGAGTAAGCCTGTAACTGACAAGGGCGGTAGCGTGCACAAATTTTCCCCACAGATACCAGGCGGTAGTGCAGGTAGATTTTATCCGTATAAATCCACTAACATCTGTTTGAATCCTTTTTTAACCATTTAATTAAAAAGGAGTGCTATGGGTTTAATCAACTTCAATAATGAGCAGAAGATGATTCAGAATGAAGTGAAGAAATTTGCCCTTCAGGAGATAGAGCCGATTGTTCAGGAAATAGAAAAGAATACAAGTATTCCTGAAGGTATGTTTAGAAAACTATATGAACTTGGCCTTTTGTCGGCGATAATTCCTCAGGAACTTGGTGGTGCAGGATTTGATACCACAAGTTTATGCATTATAATTGAGGAGTTGTCAAGGGTCTGTGCCTCAGCTGGTCTGGTTGTTGCAGTAAATAATGGTCTGGTTGCCTACTCTTTGATGAAATCCCAAAATGAAAAATCAAAAACTTATCTTAAGCGACTTGGTGATGGCGAATTGGGGGGATTTGATATTGACTCTAATAAAAATCTTCAAGTTATTTTCCAGAACCATTTAAAGATAAATGGCAGGAGTCGCTTTGTCCTGAGTGGTGCATTTGCAAAATTTTTGTTATTTAATATAAATACGGAAAATCGGCGAAGTCTATATCTCATTGAATCTTCTGACAGATTCAAAATTACAAATCCATATCTATTGGGGATGAGGTCTGCCGGGATTGTTGATATCGCTTTTGATAATCTTGAAATTCCTGATGATTTCTGTTTGATTGACAGCGCAGTTTATAATACTACTATGGAGGAGACCAGAGAATATTTTAATCTCTGCCTTTCTGCAGTAGGCCTTGGCATTGCCCAAGCATCACTTGAAGCTTCAATAAAATATGCAAAAGAGCGTCGGCAGTTCAATAGACCAATTTGTGAATTTCCAATGGTTCAGGAGATGCTTGCGGAGATGAAGATAAGGATTGAATCATCAAGGAATCTTCTGTATGATGCGGCAAATAGGTATGATTCAAAGGAAGACTACAAAATGGCAGTTAAACTCGCCGTTGCTTCAAACACCGAGACTGCAGTCTACTGCGGGATTAAGGGAGTTCAGGTTTTTGGTGGTTATGGCTATACAAAGGACTATTCAGTAGAACGGTATTTGCGGGATGCAAAGAGTATTCAGGTCTTAGGACAGTCTAACTTTTTTTTGAAAGAGAAAATTGCAAGAGAATTACTCGGTTAATATTATTATCTATAAGTGAGAGGAGGTATTTGTGAACCAGACATCATTGGTAATTCTAACTATTGCGGTTTTATTCTCGGTAGGTATGCAAGTCTATTCGATCAACAAGATTATTGCATTTCTTCGCAATAAAAAAGGGATCATCCGTTCACGAATTGATCTGGCAGAATTAAAAGAAGTCATAAATCTTAATATGAAACTGGCGGTTGTCTATATTATCATCTATGTTGTTTTTTCCATGCTCATTGTTTTAATGCTAACTCGTGGTTGGTTTTCTGAGGCGATATTGACGATGTTTCTTTTCGGCATAATTAACCTACCCATGGGCTTAATTGGAAAACACTATGAAGGCAAAATAAAATTAATGAAGATTGAATCAGATGATAAAGACCTCAGTAGTATTTTTGAACAGTATATGATTCAATGGAAACAAGCACGGTGGAAACTTCCCGATTAAAATTGAGTATTTGTTTCAGTAAATATATAAGATTTGAATGTAATGAGCAACTTTGACTGAAACACTTTTGGAAAAATATGTATAACTGGTCGGTTGATGAAAAAAAGTTCAAAAAAGAGGACCCGGAAGGGTATAGAATCTGGAAGATCCAACAGATGATTAACTATGGATTGGGTGGAGAAAAACTGAGCGAGAGGTTGGTTAGAAAATATTGGAAGAAACTTTTTATAGATCCAGAGACAAAAAAATTTTTGGAATTTTTGTTATGGCCCAGGAAGAAAAAATCCTAACTTCAGAACAGAAGTTGGTTTTAAATCTTTTTTCAAAAGAAGAATATCTTACAAAGAGGTTTTACCTAACCGGAGGCACACCATTATCCGCATTCTATCTTTTTCACCGTATATCAGAAGATTTGGATTTTTTTAGTGAAGAAGAGGTCTGCTTACCGAGCATCAGCAATTTTATAAAAAAAATTCAAAAAAAAATGGGTTTGGTAAAGGTGGATTATAGAAAATTTTTGGGGCTGCATAGTTTTTATCTCTTCTTCACTGATAAGAAATTTCTGAAGGTTGATTTCAATTATTACCCTTTTCCCCGGATGGAAAAAGGACTAAAATACCAGAACATTTCTATAGACAGTCTCTATGATATTGCGGTGAACAAAGTCCACACAATTGCTATGCAGGCGCGCGCCAGGGATTTTATCGATATTTATTTTATCATTAGAGAAAAGGGATACAATTTCAAAAGACTTTTACTTGATGCAAAGGCAAAATTTGACTGGCATATTGACCCTATTCAATTGGGAACCCAATTGATTAAGGCTTCAAATTTGAGCGATTATCCGCGTATGCTTAAAAAGATTTCCCATAAAAAATGGAAACGGTTTTTCATTAATGAGGCAATGAAATTAAGGAGTGAGATTTTTAAAAGATAAAAAGGCGGTGAATTATGATTTTGAGCGAAAAACATAAAGAGTTCAGAGAAAAGGTTCGCTCTTTTGCGGATAATGAGGTTGCACCCAGGGCAAAAGAGATAGATAAAAAGGGTAAATTCCCCTGGGATTTGGTGAAGAAGATGGCAGAGTTAAAACTCCTTGCCCTCTATGTGCCTGAAGAATATGGCGGCGCAGGCCTTGATGTCCTGTCTTATGCAATTGCAGTAGAAGAGATTGGCAGGGTTTGCGGTTCTACCGGCATTTTTCTTGCTGCCCATTCATCACTCGGTGTATTCCCTATATATTACGCAGGCACTGAAGAACAGAAGAAAAAGTGGCTCATACCTCTTGCCAAAGGTGAAAAGATTGGCTCATTTGGTCTGACCGAGCCCAATGCAGGGAGTGATGCAGCAGGCACCCAGACAAGGTTTAAACTCGTTGATGATAGATATATCATAAATGGAACAAAGAGATTTATTACTTCAGGTCATGTTGCAGATGTGATTATCTTTACGGCAACAAAAGATCCATCTCTGGGGTACAAAGGAATTTCGGCATTTATTGTTGAAAAAGGGACCCCGGGATTTACACCAGGAAGAGAAGAAGACAAATTGGGTCTGCGTGGTTCAGTGACATCAGAATTGCTATTTGAGGATTGTGCTATACCAAAGGAAAACCTTTTGGGCAAAGAGAGTGATGGTTTTAAAGTATTTATGGAGACCCTTGATGGTGGCAGGATTTCCATTGGTGCCCTTGCCCTTGGAATTGCCCAGGGTGCGCTTGATGCTTCAATAAAGTTTGTGCGGGAGAATAACTTGCACAAAGACCAGTCAATCCAGTCAAGGATTGCCGAGATGTCAACTGAGATTGAAGCAGCAAGGCTTCTGATCTATCATACAGCTCAATTGAAAGATGCTGGCTTGCCTTATGTTAAAGAATCTGCAATGGCAAAATATTATGCATCAACTGTTGGGATGAAGGCAACGAGTCTGGCGATTGATATACACGGACTGCTTGGAATAACCGACGAATACCCGGTAGAACGATTTTTGCGCGACGAAAAACTGATGGAAATTGGTGAAGGCACGAGCGAAATCCAGAAGATTGTGATAGCGAGACAGGTGCTGGGGAAATGATATTCGCAAATCCTAAGCACTAAATCCTAAATTCTAAATAAGCACTAATAAAAAAATTCCAAATTTAAGACAATCTGGATTATTAGAATTTGGGATTTGTTTAGGATTTAGAAATTAGAGTTTAGGATTTTCCAAAAAAGGAGGTAATATGAATTTTGATCTAACATCTGAGCAGAAGATGCTTCAGGATCAGGTGCGCAAATTCGCCGAAGCTGAACTTGCACCTGTAGCGCCGGAGATTGATAAAACCGGTCAGTTTCCCTGGAATAACATAAAAAAATGTGCAAAGCAGGGGTTATTAGGGATTGTTGTTCCTGAAAAATACGGTGGTTCAGGCCTTGATTTTGTATCCCTGGCAATTGCAATTGAAGAATTATCAAGAGTTTGTGCCACCACTGGCGTTGTTGTTGCAGTGAACAACTCATTGTGTACCTACCCTATTTTGACTTTTGGAACCGAAGAACAGAAACAAAAATACCTGCCGTTATTATGTAGTGGTGAAAAGATTGGTGCAATAGGTATCACTGAGCCCAATGCAGGTAGTGATGTTGCAGGTATGGAAACGACCGCAAAACTTGATGGTGATTATTATATTCTAAATGGAACAAAGAGGTTTATCACCAATGGAACTGAGGCTGGAATTTATGTAGTATTTGCCTATACTAATAAAGAACTTAAGCACAAAGGGATAAGTGCATTTATTGTGGAAAGGGACACGCCAGGATTTTCTCTGGGCAAACATGAGGACCTTATGGGTATAAGGGCAAGCGGTAATTGTGAATTGATATTTGAGGATTGCAAGATTTCAAAAGAGAATCTCCTTGGTAAAGAGGGAGAAGGTTTTAAGATCTGTATGAACACCCTTGATGTCTCAAGAGTTGATATTGGTGCCCAAGCCGTGGGAATTTCCCAGGCAGCCCTTGAAGCGGCAGTAAAATATTCTAAAGAGCGAAAGGCGTTCGGTCAGCCAATATGCGAATTTGAAATAATACAATCAATGCTCGCAGAGATGGTGACCCAGATTCAGGCAGCAAGATTGCTCGTATATTATGCGGGTTATTGTAAAGATAAGGGTATGCCGAGATTTTCGAAAGAATCAGCAATGTGCAAATACTACGCCGCGACAATTGCGGTTGATGTAACCAGAAAGGCAGTACAAATCCACGGTGGCTATGGTTATACAAAGGATTACCCGGTCGAGCGATTCTATCGCGATGCGAAGATTCTTGAACTCTATGAAGGCACGAGCGAAATCCAGAAGATTGTCATTGCAAGGGAGTTAATTAAATAAAATTCAAACTGATTAATGCGGATGCAAACGGATCCTTAATTTGTCTGAATTCGCTTGAATCCGTATGCATCAATTTTCCTTAATAGGAAGGAGGTAACTTGAATATCATTGTCTGCATAAAAAGGGTTCCCCAGACCGCAGAGGCGGATGTAAAGATTGATTCAACGGGCAAGGATATTGTAAAGGACCGTCTTGCCTTTGATATGAATGAATCTGATAGTTATGCCCTTGAGGAGGCGATTTTATTGAAGGAAAAATTTGGTGGAACTGTTACCGTGGTAAGTTTTGGTTATCCAGATACCGAGGATACCTTAAGGATTGCACTGGCAAAAGGAGGTGATTCTGCGATAAGGGTCAAGGCTGAGGATTTTGGCGAGATAGATGGTTATAAGACTGCCGGAATATTAAACTCGGTGATAAAAGGATTACCTTATGACCTAATCCTTACCGGTTGTATGTCAACTGATGATGCCTATTCTATGGTGGGACAGACATTGGCTGAATTATTAGGAATTCCTCACGCCTCACTCGTTACAAAACTTGATATTTCAAACAATAAGGCACAGGTCTATCGTGAACTTGAAGGTGGATTGCTTGAACATCTTGAAGTAAACCTGCCTGCACTGGTCACAGTTCAGACCGGTATAAACACCCCACGTTTTGCATCACTCATTGCAATCAGAAGGGCAGCAAGCAAGGAGATAAAGATAATCGGAAAATCAGATATTAGTACAGATATTATTTCAAATACTACACTTGAGGAACTTTTCTTGCCACCTGTTGGAAAGAGAGCGGAAATACTTACAGGCAGCGCTGATGAAGTTGCAACAAAACTTGCTACAATCATAAAAGAGAAAGGTCTGATTTAACTGGAGGAACAATGGCAGGAATTTTGACACTTGTTGAACACCGTCAGGGTGTGATAAGGGATAATACATTTGAACTTTTGACGCTGGGTAGAAAACTTGCTCAAGGATTAAATACGCAATGCAGTGCAGTCTTGCTTTCTGACAATGCAGAAAAATTTGTTGGACAGTTGAAAAGTAGCGCTCACAAGATTATCGTGATGGAAAATGCGGTTTTTAAGGATTTCAATGCTGAAACTTATCAGATTGCCCTATCAGAGATATTGAAAAAAGAAAATCCTTTTCTCACTCTTATTGGCCACACGGCAATGGGTATGGATTTAGGAATACCACTTGCTACACAATTGAATATCCCATTTTCCACTGATTGTATGGATGTTCAAGTTTTTGATGGTAAATTAAGGGTCATAAGGTCAATGTTTGATGGAAAGTTGAATGCGAGAATTTTATTAAAAAATGATACATCATATCTTGTGACCTATCGTAGCGGCAGTATACCGGTTGAAACTGGAAATCTTGATGCAGAAGTCGTTAAATTAGAGACACCGATAAATGCCCAACCCGAATATCGTAAATTTATTGAATACATTGAGGCAGCGGTCGGTGCAGTTGATATTACTAAGGCAGATATAATTGTCTCTGTGGGTAGAGGTATAAAAGATAAGGCGAATCTGCCAGTAATAGAAGATTTTGCAAAGGCAATCGGTGGTGTTATCGGTTGCACAAGGCCGGTAGTTGATGCCGGCTGGCTTCCAAAAGAGCATCAGGTCGGTTCATCAGGAAAGACGGTGAAACCAAAGTTATATGTTGCCCTTGGAATCTCCGGTGCATTTCAACATCTTATGGGAATGAAGAATTCTGACACAATCATTGCTGTAAACAAAGATCCGAACGCGCCAATATTCAACGAAGCAGATTACGGAATTGTTGAAGACCTTTTCAAGGTCGTGTCGGTTTTGAAGAATAAGATACTTGAGTTGAAACAAACAAAAACATAACAGCTAGGGGGTAAGAGATGTTAGTTTTTTGTGACGATAAACGGTTCACGATACGGGCTGCGACACCGTATAACTTTTAACGGGGAACAAAATTATGTCTAACTTACTTAAACTCAACCCTGAAATCCGTGAGCTGCTCCTTGAACAAGGAGCAGAAGATGCAATAAAATGTTACGAATGCGGCAGGTGTATGGCTGCCTGCCCCTGGAATATGCTTGAGGGTGTGAATTATACAACTTACCAATTCCCTGATTTAATAAGACTGGGGGCGATACTCTGTAGTGAAGAAAAAGAAGCGATCTGTCAGGAGACTAATGAAGTCTTCCGGTGTGTTGGCTGTGATAGTTGCCTTTATGAGTGCCCAAGAAAAGTGAATATATCTAATATTCTTCGCTCCGCACGCAGAATAATGATTGATTTTGGTTCATATCCACAGGAATTGAAGAGTTTATTCTTACGGTTAGGTAGCAATGGTAATCCTCTGGGTGAACCACAGGATAAGAGAAAGAATTGGGCTGATGGACTGCAAATACCACAATTTACTGAAGAACTTGATTATCTTCTTTTTATCTGTTGTATAACTGCCTATGATGCAAGGGCAAAGAGTGTAGCATCTGCCATAGCAAAGGTCTTTCAGAAGGCAGGAATAAAATTTGGAATAAATAGTGATAAAGAGGTTTGTTGTGGTGAGGCAGTGCGCCGTGCTGGTGGAGAAAAGGTTTTCAATCAACTCTTTGATAGTAATCTACGGATGTTCAGAGATTTGAAAGCGAAGAATACAATTACGATTTCACCCCATTGCTATACGATTTTCAATAACGAGTATAAAAATTATCATAATATCCAGCCCTTACACTACACACAGGTTATTTTTGAACAGATAAAAACAGGTAGGATAAAGCCGAGCAAGCAATTCAATAAGATCGTTGTCTATCATGACCCCTGTACCTTGGGAAGGCAGAGTGGTATATATGAAGAACCGAGAGAGATATTAAAATCTATTCCGGAATTGAAGTTCGTTGAAGTGCCATTCTTTAACCGAAAGAATAGCATCTGCTGTGGTGCAGGTTCAATGGGCTTATGGCGTGAGTATGCAAATGAAGAGAGACTCGCAAACTTAAGATTGAAACAATTGCTAAATACAGGTGCAGAAGTGATTGCCGTTGCCTGTCCATATTGTCTCCAGATGTTTGAAGAGACACTGAAGTCAATGAACTCTAATATAAAGGTAATGGAAATTGCCGAAATTCTATCCGAGTCAATTTAATCCTGCCGTGTACATCTTTAGGATTGACGATCGAGAGGTAAAAGATATTTTACTATGTTAAATAAACCAAAAGATTTTATTCGAGAAATAATTGACGAACATAACCGCACCGGGAGGTTTGGTGGACGCATTCATACGCGATTTCCGCCTGAGCCGAATGGTTATCTCCATATCGGTCATGCCAAGGCAATCTGTATTGATTTTGGTATTGCTGAAGAATATGGTGGTTTATGCAATCTTAGATTTGATGATACAAATCCGACAAAGGAAGAAGTTGAATATGTGGAGTCAATAAAAAAGGATATAAGATGGCTCGGTTTTGATTGGGATGATAGGGAATACTATGCATCGGATTACTTTGAAAAATTGTATGCATTCGCAATGATCTTAATAAAAAAGGGAAAGGCTTATGTTTGTGATTGTTCACCAGATGAAGTAAGAGAAATGCGTGGCACATTGACCGAACCAGGAAGAGAATGTCCACATCGTTCTCGCTCTATTGAAGAGAATCTTGAATTATTTGAAAACATGCGTGCTGGTGAATTTCCCGATGGTTCGAAAACCTTACGCGCAAAGATTGATATGAAACACGGAAATCTAAATATGCGCGACCCGATAATGTATCGTATATTACATTCTACACATCATAGGACTGGTGACATATGGTGCATCTATCCAACCTATGACTGGGCACACGGTCAATCAGATTCTATTGAGGGTATTACTCACTCTATTTGCACATTGGAGTTTGAGGACCACCGTCCTTTGTATGACTGGTTCTTAGATGAACTTGGAATTCACCATCCACAACAGATCGAATTTGCCAGACTGAATCTGACTTATACAGCGTTAAGTAAAAGAAAATTATTACAACTTGTCGAACGAGGATTTGTCAGTGGCTGGGATGACCCAAGGATGCCAACGATTTCAGGATTGAGAAGAAGGGGTTATACACCCGAGGCAATAAGGACTTTTTGTGATGTCATTGGTGTGGCAAAAAATAATACAGTTGTTGATATAGCATTGCTTGAACATTGCTTGCGCGATGATTTGAATAAAAGGGCGTCAAGAATGATGGCGGTTTTAAAACCAATAAAGGTGGTCATTGATAACTATCCTGATGGGCAGGTTGAAGAACTTGAAGCCATAAATAATCCTGAAGATATGGGTATGGGGACGAGGAAGATACCATTCTCAAAGGTCATATACATTGAGCAGGATGATTTTCGCGAGGACCCACCAAAAGAGTTTTACCGTCTGGCACCAGGCAGGGAGGTGAGATTAAGATATGCATATTTTGTTAAGTGTGTAGCTGTAGTAAAAGATGATAAAGGCAACATTGTTGAACTACATTGCACATATGACCCCCAGACAAAAGGTGGAGATGCGCCGGACGGAAGGAAGGTTAAATCCACATTACACTGGGTTTGTGCCGAAAACTGCGTTGACGCTGAAGTTAGATTGTATGATAGATTGTTTAAAACCGCAGACCCTGATGAGGGTGGAGATTTTCTTGCAAATTTAAATCCAAATTCTCTACAAATCTTAAAAAATTGTAAATTGGAGCCCACACTTAAAAATAGAAAACTTGGCGAAATATTTCAATTTGAGCGACTTGGTTATTTTTGTGTTGATAAAGATTCAACCCCTGATAATTTGGTCTTTAACCGCTCGGTTACATTGAAGGATACCTGGGCAAAGATTGAAGCAAGGCTTAAAGGAGGAAGATGAACATAAGGATATTTGTAACCGGTGGCACATTTGACAAAGAGTACAATGAGTTGACTGGCGAACTGTTCTTTAAAGACACCCATATTCCTCAAATGCTCCGTCTTGGACGATGCCGGCTTTCTGTTGACATAAGAACATTGATGATGATAGACAGTAGAAATATGACCGATGATGACCGGGAGATAATTGCGCGCAATTGTCTTAATGCAAAAGAGGATAAGATCGTTATCACACATGGCACTGATACAATGGTTGAAACCGCAAAATATCTTGCTACAAAAGTAAAAAATAAAACTGTTGTCCTTACTGGAGCAATGATTCCGTATACATTCGGTAGTTCGGATGGAATGTTTAATCTCGGCTGTGCTCTGGCATTTGTACAGGTTCTTTCGCCCGGCGTATATATTGCAATGAATGGCAGATATTTTATTTATGACAATGTTCGGAAAAACAAAAAGACCGGAGAATTTGAAGAGATTAAGTGATAAATGTTCGTAATTCAATAGATATTAAAATGAAACTGGAGCTTTAAATGGATTTAATAAGGAATCTTTTAAAAGGCGATAAAATAAGCATTGCAAAGATAATCAGTCTGGTTGAAAATGATACAGGAATGGATATTCTTGATAGAATCTTCCCTTATACAGGCAGGGCTTATCAAATCGGTATTACCGGTCCACCTGGCGCAGGAAAGTCAACTTTGGTCAATGCAATTGCAAAGAGATTACTTAAAGAAAATCACAAAATTGGTATAATTGCTGTTGACCCAACATCACCATTTTCTGGTGGTGCATTGCTTGGTGATAGAATAAGAATGGGCGATTTAGCACTACAGAAGAATGTCTTTATCCGCAGTATGGCAACAAGGGGAAGCCTTGGAGGTCTTTCAAAAAAGACAAAAGATGTTGCATTGGTTCTTGATGCAGCAGGAATGGATTATATTCTCATTGAGACCGTTGGCGTTGGTCAAATAGAACTTGATATTGCCCAGGTCTGCGATACAAAGGTTGTGGTGCTTGTTCCTGAATCTGGAGATTCTATACAGGCAATGAAAGCAGGATTATTGGAGATTGCAGATATTGTGGTTGTAAATAAGGCAGACCGTGAGGGAAGTGATGCACTTTTGATGGAGTTGAAATTTGCCTTTGACCTGAGACCCAAAATCCTATGGCGTGTTCCAATTTTAAAGACTGTTGCTACGGACGAGTCCGGAGTAGAGGAACTTTTAAACGAGATTAAAGGTCACGAGAATTTTTTAAAGAAAAGCGGTGAATATAAGAAAATTCAAAAAACACGCATTCTCAATCAAATACACGAATTGATTGAAGCGGAGATAAAAAAACACTTGCACGAATCTGTGATTAATAATCAAAAACTTGATAGATTTGTGCAAAGGATTGAGAAAAGAAAATTTAGTCCGTACAAATTAGCGAAAAAAATCGTGAGAAGTTTGATAAACCATAGGTAAAATTTTTTCTGCGTGAATCGGTATTCAGATGAGCGTCTATGCGCGGATTTTGCGTAACAAGACCAAAGTAGGAGCGGTTTCCTAACCGTGATACTGATGAGGGCTGGTGGTTCCTCCACAGTTTCCGAAAAAAATGAAAGGGGGTGAAATGTCTATGAGGCAGAAAGATAAATGGGAACAAAAGTATAAAGCCTGTAAGGAACGAGAGCACAAATTTACAACAATTTCCGGTAACCTGATAAACCCACTGTATACCCCTGATGATATATCTGATTTTGTTTACGAACGCGATCTCGGCTATCCGGGTGAATATCCATTTACCAGAGGTGTCCAAACCACAATGTATCGGGGCAGGCTCTGGACAATGCGCCAGTTTTCCGGAATGGGCACACCAAAGGATACAAACAAACGATATAAATATCTTCTGAAACATGGGCAGACTGGTCTTTCTGTTGCCTTTGATTTTCCGACATTATATGGTAGAGACTCTGATGACCCATTTTCTCACGGTGAAGTTGGCAAATGCGGGGTTGCGGTTGATACATTGAGGGATATGGAAATTATATTTGATGGAATTCCCCTTGATAAAATTTCTACCTCAATGACCATCAATCCACCCGCAGCAATGCTACTTGCGATGTATATTGTTGTTGGTGAAAAGCAGGGTGTCCCAGCACATATGCTTACCGGAACAATTCAGAATGATATGTTAAAGGAGTATCAGGCACAAAAGACCTGGATATATCCACCTGAGCCATCAATGAGGATTATTACAGATATCCTTGCATATTGTTCAGACAATGTACCGAAGTGGAATACGATCTCAATCTCAGGATATCACATTCGTGAGGCTGGTGCAACTGCAGTCCAGGAACTTGCCTTTACCCTTGCCAATGGATTTACCTATGTTGAATATGGCATAAAGGCTGGACTGCCGGTTGATAAATTCGCACCGCGTCTCTCTTTTTTCTTTAATTCCCATCTTGATTTCTTTGAAGAGATTGCCAAATACCGTGCAGCAAGAAGGATATGGGCAGAGTTGATGCGCGAAAAATATAATGCCCGTGATCCACGCTCCTGGCTTATGCGATTCCATACCCAGACTGCGGGATGCACTTTAACTGCCCAGCAACCAGAAAATAATATAGTCAGAACTGCTTTCCAGGCACTTGCTGCAGTCCTCGGCGGTACCCAGTCATTACATACGAATTCAATGGATGAGACCTATGCATTACCTACTGAAAAGGCAGTGAAGATTGCTTTGCGCACCCAGCAACTCATTGCCTATGAAACCGGTGTAGGAAATGTAATTGATCCTTTAGGTGGTTCTTACTACATTGAATATCTAACCAATGAAATGGAAAAGAGAACTTACGAATATTTTGATAAGATAAAAGCGCTTGGAGGTGTCTTACCGGCGATTGAAAAAGGATTCTTCCAGAAGGAGATAGCACGTAGCGCCTATGAATATCAACAAGCAATAGAAAAAAAGGAAAAGTACCATGTAGGAATAAATATCTTTGAAGAAGAAGAAAAACCGGATATTGAGATTTTAAAGATCCCGCCTGAAGTTGAGATTGAGCAGATAAAGAGTCTGAAGAAGGTTAAGAAAGAAAGAAATAATGCGCGTGTTAAAGAGAAATTAAAAGATTTGCGTAAGGCAGCAGCAAATGGGGAAAACTTATTGCCCAGAATTCTTGAATGTGTCCGAGCCTATGCTACGCTTGGAGAGATTTGTTCTACCTTAAAAGAAGAATTCGGTGTGTATCATGAACCAATTATTTTTTAAAAAATCTAAGCACTAAATCCTAAATTCTAAACAATCACCAATGACAAAAATTCCAAATTCAAAACAAGAATCCCCCCACGAAAAATTTTTATTTATTTTAATTTGTTTAGGATTTAGATATTAGGATTTAGGATTTAATCCGGAAGGAGGTAGCATGGACAAAAAAATTCGCGTCTTGATAGGTAAGCCGGGTCTTGATGGTCATGACCGCGGGGCAAAGGTTGTTGCCGCAGCCCTGCGGGATGCAGGTATGGAAGTTATTTATACAGGTCTTCATCAGACCTGTGAGGCAATCGTGGAAGCCGCAATACAGGAAGATGTGGATGTCATTGGACTTTCTATTCTCTCGGGTGCGCATATGACGATATTTCCAAAGATATTGAAACTACTTAAAGAGAAAAAGGCGGATATCCCGGTTATCGGGGGTGGAATTATTCCTCAGGATGACATTGTGAAACTTGAAAAAAGGGGCGTAAAAAAACTCTTTGGTCCAGGGACACCGTCCAGTGAAATTGTAGATTGGATAAACAATAATGTAGCAAAGGAATTCAAAATTGTAAACACAAAACGAAAAAAGCCAAAGAAGCGAAAATGAGAGATGTTCGCAAAAATAGCTCATTTTAATGTAAATGGCAAATAAAAGAATCGTTTTTACTGACTGCGGTGCCAATAAAACATTGTCCTTTAGGTTTTCAACAAGGAGGTGCAAATGAGAAAAGGACAAATCAGACAATCTGAATTGCATAAAAGGGAAAAAAGAAGGGAGAAGACAAATATTTTACGGATAAGATATTCAAATGCAAAAACTGATGAGGAGCGGAAAGCAATACTTGAAAAATTGATGAAGGTAAATCCCTGTATTACCATTGAGCAATTCCTTAAGCCGATTGAGAAAAAATTGAATAAAAAATAAAGTAGGAGCAGGATTTGATACTTGGCAAATTTGATTTGATATCGATATCAGATGGTTCTTTCTCTCTTGATGGTGGAACGATGTTTGGAGTTGTGCCCAGGGTTTTGTGGGAAAAGATATATGCGCCTGACGAATCAAATCGTATTGGAATACCATTAAACTGTCTTCTTATAAAGACATTTGATGCAAATATCCTTGTGGATACGGGTATCGGAAAGAAACTTAATGAAAAATTCCGTGAGATATATTTGGTTAAACAACCTCCGGACCTGGAAAGCGGGTTGGCAGTTCTTGGGCTGAAACCAGATGATATAGATTTTGTCATAAATACTCATCTCCACTTTGACCATTGTGGTTGGAATACAATTGTCTCTTCGTTTTATCCATCCTTTAGCGGTGTGACTCATCGCACAAAAAAAACAGACGAATTCGATCGTTACAATTGTATACCTACTTTTCCTAAGGCTAAATATATCATTCAAAAGCAGGAGTGGTATGATGCAACACATCCTAATGAGCGAACAAGAGCGAGTTATATAAAAGAAAATTTTATTCCCCTTGAAGATTCTGGACAACTGGTACTGGTAGAAGGTGAATACGAAATTGTCCCCGGTGTAAAGGTGATAAATACAATTGGACATACAAAAGGGCACCAATCAGTTATGATTGAATCTGAAGGCAAAAAGGCAATATTCTGGGGAGATTTTATGCCTACCTCCGCCCATATAAGGGTACCTTATCTTACGAGTTTTGACCTCTACCCTCTTGAACTGATAGAATTGAAGAAGAAGTTCCTGAGGCAAGCGGTTTTAGAAAACTGGTTATTGATTTTTGAACACGACCCAAATGTAGTATTCGCATACATCAAGGAAGAAGATGGAAAGCAGGTTTTACATCCAATTAATATTTAAAATCTGTAGTAGTTTGATGTATCGCATTTAACCGATTTGTTATTGTAGCGGTGTGATTTATCACACATATTAAAAGGAGTGTTTATGAAGATAAAAGACAAACTGAAACATCTTGAAGAACTCGAAAAACAGGCATTACTTGGCGGGGGAGAGGCAAGGATTAAGGCACAGCACGATAAAGGTAGGCTCACTGCCCGTGAGCGGATTGATTTGCTACTTGATAAAGGCACATTTCGCGAGACCGATATGTTTATGACCCATCGCTGCACAGATTTTGATATGGATAAACAAAAGATTTTAGGTGATGGTGTGGTAACCGGCTATGGTAGAGTAAATGGCAGACCGGTATGTGTTTTTTCTGAAGATTTTACGGTCTTTGGTGGTTCTTTGTCAAAGGCATACGCAGAGAAGATCTGTAAACTTCAGGACTTATCAATGAAGATGGGCTGTCCAATAATTGGCTTGAAGGATTCTGGTGGGGCAAGGATTCAGGAGGGTGTAGATAGCCTTGCTGGTTATACCGATGTCTTTTTGCGCAATGTGATGGCCTCTGGTGTTGTTCCCCAGATTTCGGCAATAATGGGTCCCTGTGCAGGAGGCGCAGTCTATTCTCCGGCAATGACCGATTTTGTGATAATGGTCCAGGGTTCATATATGTTTTTGACAGGTCCTGATGTAGTAAAGGCTGCAACCCATGAGGATGTGACATTTGAGCAACTCGGTGGTGCAATGGTACATAATGAAAAATCCGGGGTTGCCCATTTTGCTGTGGAGAACGAGGTTGAGTGTATTGAATTGATTAAAAAATTATTGTCTTATATACCACAGAATAATCTTGAGGACCCACTTGCTCTTGAATGCACAGATGATATAAATCGCCAGGGCAGGGAACTTGACGAAATAATTCCAGATAGTCCAACAAAACCTTATGATATGTCCGAGGTAATAAAGAGAGTTGTTGACAGTGGTGAATTCCTTGAAGTTCATAAACATTATGCAAAGAATTTGATTGTTGGTTTTGCCCGATTAAATGGCAAATCAATTGGTGTTGTTGCAAATCAGCCTGCAGTCCTTGCTGGTGTGCTGGATTGTGATTCAGCAATGAAAGGTGCAAGATTTGTCCGTTTTTGCGATTGTTTCAATATTCCCATTCTGACCTTTGTAGATGTCCCGGGATTTTTACCCGGCACTGCCCAGGAATGGGGTGGCGTGATAAAGAATGGGGCAAAACTTTTATATGCCTTCTGTGAGGCAACTGTACCCCGTGTTACAGTTATCACCAGAAAGGCTTATGGTGGTGCATATTGTGTTATGAGTTCAAAACATACCCGTGCCGATACAAATTTCGCCTGGCCCAGTGCTGAGATTGCAGTGATGGGTCCTGATGGCGCCGTGAAAATTCTATACCGTAAAGAAATCAAGGAAGCAAAAGACCCGAAGGCACTGGAGAAGAAATTAATAGACGAATATACAGATAAGTTTGCCAATCCATTTGTGACTGCGAGTAAAGGTTATATTGATGCTATCATAAGACCGCGTGAGACAAGACCGAGGGTGATTGAGGCATTTGCGATGATTGAGAATAAGCGTGATACAAATCCACCAAGAAAACACGGAAACATTCCTTTGTAAGTGTAAGGATGGTTGAACGTTTTAAGGTTTGGCAGCCCGTTTCGTGATTGGTAAAATGGTAATCGGTGAATGGGTAAATATTCTTGAACCTGTCAGGAAAAGGTTTTATTATTTAACCTTTTAACCAATTTACTTTTCCGACGATACGGGCAGCGAAACCGTATAACCAGTGCCCTTAAACTTTTAAAACTATGTTTAAGAAAATATTAGTAGCAAACCGAGGTGAAATTGCAGTGCGGGTTTTGCGTGCCTGCAAAGAAATGGGCATAAAGTCAGTTACGGTCTTTTCTGATGCGGACCAAACTGCCCTGCATACCCGCTATGCAGATGAGGTCTATTATCTTGGACCATCACCAGCAAATGAGAGTTATTTAAGAATAGATAAGATAATTGATATTGCAAAGAGGAGTGGTGCTGAGGCAATTCATCCGGGATATGGATTTCTTGCTGAAAATACTGAATTCGCTAAGGCGTGTGAGGATTCAGGTATTGTTTTTATTGGTCCTAATTCACGGGCGATCGAACTTCTTGGTGATAAGATTGCATCAAAGGTAACAATGACAAAGGCAGGAGTGCCAGTGATTCCAGGAAGCGAAGGTGCAATAAGAGACGAGGCAGAGGCGTTAAAGGTAATTGAGAAGATAGGTCTACCAGTTTTGATTAAGGCAGCCGGTGGTGGTGGTGGAAAAGGAATGCGTGTTGTCAGGGATAAGAAAGAGTTGTCAACGGCGATAAAACAGGCGACCGGTGAGGCACAATCAGCATTTGGAAATCCTACGATATTTATAGAAAAATTCCTTGAACAGCCAAGACATATAGAGTTCCAGGTTCTTGCGGATAATTATGGCAGTGTTGTGCATCTCTGCGAAAGAGAATGCTCAATCCAGCGCAGACATCAGAAGTTGATTGAGGAATCACCATCGGCAATTATGACCCCAGAATTAAGAGTAAAGATGGGTGAGGCTGCAATAAAGGCAGTAAAGGCATCAGGTTATAATAATGCCGGGACTGTGGAATTTATGGTTGATAGAGATAGAAATTTCTATTTTCTTGAGATGAACACCCGTTTACAGGTTGAACATCCAGTCACTGAACTCGTCACCGGAATTGATATCGTTAAAGAACAATTTAAGATTGCCGCAGGTGAGAAGTTGTCGTTAAGACAGGAAGATATAAAAATAAACGGTTCAGCAATTGAGTGTCGTATCTCTGCCGAGGACCCGGAGAACAATTTTGCACCATCAACCGGTAAGATAGTAGAGTTGATTGAACCCGGTGGTCCGGGTGTACGGGTGGAGAGTGGAATATATGAAGGATTTGAGGTGCCGATATACTATGACCCATTGATTGCCAAATTACTGGTCTGGGCACCGACAAGGAAAGAAACGATTGAGCGGATGAAAAGGGCATTGAAGGAGTATACAATCCGGGGTATTAAGACCTCAATCCCATTCCATTTACTGGTGATGGAAAACCCACAGTTTATCGCGGGTGATTATGATACGACATTTATTGATAGGATACTTGGTAAGATTGAATACAAAAAAGAAAATCACCTGATTGCAGCAATTGCGGCGGTAGTTACAAAATCGCTCCAGGAACAGAAAACAACGATTTCTGAATTGAAGTCTACATCTGCAGGTATAAGTCCCTGGAAACTTTCTGCCCGGCAATCAATGTTGAGAAAGATGTAGCAGTGCGTTATAATAACTTTAATTTACTTAATAAAAAACTTTAGTAATTAAACTATGGCATACATTATAAAGATTGAAAACAAGGAATTCAAGGGAGACATTACAAAGGCAGGAAATAGTTTTAAAGTCCTGCTTGATGGAAAGGAATTCCAGGTTGAAGTAGCACAATCTGATAAAGATAAACTCACACTGATAATTGATAATAAACCATATCAGATATTCCTTGATTCTGATGATACGCTTAATATCAATGGTGAACTCTACAACTTTGAAGTCATTGATGAGCAGGTTGCGAAGGTATTAAAATCTGGAGTAGAAGTAGCACATAAAAAAGAGGCAATTGTCACTGCACCGATGCCAGGATTGGTCATAGAAGTTGAAGTAAAAGAAGGTGACAGCGTCAAAAAGGGCCAGGGGCTTTTGATAATTGAGGCGATGAAGATGCAGAATGAATTTAAAGCACCGCGAGACGGGATTGTGAAAAAAATAATGGTTCAAAGAGGACAGACCGTTAATAGCAAAGATACTCTGGTAATAATAGAATAATAAATTTTAGGTCGTATATTACACAAAATGTTGAGGAAATTTCTTACAAATTCTAAATCCCAAGCACTAAATACTAAACAAACTTATAATCCTAAATTCCAATGCCCTGAGCGCTATTTTGAATTTGAAACATTGAAATTTAAATTTTTTTAGGATTTAGAAATTAGAACTAAATAGGAAATTATGTTATACAAACCTGAGGACTTATTTAATTTTGATTATAACAGGGATTTAGGTAGTCCTGGTGAATACCCATATACTCGTGGGGTCTATCCCACAATGTATTCGGGTAGATTATGGACAATGCGCCAGTATGCAGGTTATGGAACTGCTGAAGAATCCAACAAACGATACAAATATCTGCTCCAGCATGGTCAGACCGGGCTTTCTGTAGCATTTGACCTGCCAACCCAGATGGGTTATGATTCATCTGATCCGATGGCTTTGGGTGAAGTTGGTAAGACCGGTGTTGCAATTGATACACTTGCGGATATGGAGATTTTATTCAATGGCATTCCACTTGACAAAGTGAGTACCTCAATGACCATAAATGCGACTGCCTCAATAATCCTCTGTATGTATATTGCAGTGGCAGAAAAACAGGGGATATCTCCTGCAGTCCTTGAAGGCACAGTCCAGAATGATATTCTAAAAGAGTATATTGCCCGTGGAACATATATCTTTCCACCTGAACCATCAATGAAATTGACCATTGATCTGATTGAATATTGTAGTAAAAATCTACCAAAATGGAATACAATTTCAATCAGTGGGTATCATATTCGTGAGGCAGGTGCTACTGCGGTTCAGGAGATTGCCTTTACATTTGCCAATGCAATAACTTATGTTTTAGAGGCAATGAAAGGGGGGATGGATGTAGATTCTTTTGCACCGAGGCTCTCTTTCTTTTTTAATTGTCATAACAACTTCCTTGAAGAAGTGGCAAAGTTCCGTTCTGCACGCAGACTCTGGGCAAAAATAATGAAAGAAAGATTCAAAGCTAAGAATTCAAAATCCTGCATGTTGAGATTCCATACCCAGACTGCAGGATGCACTTTAACTGCCCAGGAGCCCTTAAATAATGCTATCAGAGTTGCATATCAGGCACTTGCTGCAGTCTTTGGCGGAACCCAATCCTTGCATACAAATTCTTATGATGAGGCGCTTGGACTTCCGACCGAAGAATCAGTAAGACTTGCCTTAAGAACCCAGCAGGTGATTGGTTATGAGACAGGTATACCTGAGATAATCGACCCGCTTGGAGGTTCTTATACGATCGAGGCAATGACCAATAAGATTGAGAAAGAGGTAAGTGAGTATCTTGAGAAGATTGAAAAGATGGGGGGTGCAATAAAGGCAATTGAGCAGGGATATTTCCAGAAAGAGATTCATAAGAGTGCGTATGAATATCAGAAGAAGGTTGAGAGTGGTGAGATTAGTATTCTTGGTGTAAATAAATTCAAAAGCGGAGAGGAGACAAAGCAGAAGATCTTGAAGGTCAATCCGAAGGTAGTTCAGAAACAATTAGGGAGGTTGAAAAAGATTCTGAAAGAGCGTGATAATAGTCGTGTTAATAAGATGCTTGCCCGTTTAAAATCTGCTGCCGAGAAAGGAGAGAACTTAATGCCCTTTATCCTTGATTGTGTAAAAACTTACGCTACAGTGGGTGATATAACCAATGAATTAAAAAAGGTCTATGGTGAATACAAAGAACAGAAGATAATTTGAGAAAGTATGAAAAGAATTGTCCATAAGGCAAAAGATTTTAAAGAGGCAGAAGAATATGACATAATGCAACATAGAGCGCTAACACCAGAGCAAAGGCAAAGGATTGCATACCTACTTAAAATCAGCATCATCATTTTCTGTCATTTTGGTGCTCGGGCAGGTCTGTGTAGCGGTGCACTTTGTTGCACATAATCCTGTAGGAGCGGTTTCCAACCGCGAAAAAATTCGGCTTACGATGAGTTATTAAATAGATTGTGGTTGCCTGATTTATCAGGCTCCGCAATGAATTAGAAACTAAATTATTAATTTCTTATTGTATACAAGGAGAGCATCCCTTTCGGTAAAATCTACAATTTAATTGTAATAGGGATAATTTTTCTCCTGTCAGTATTAACGATTATTTTTATTGTTACAAAGATATTACCAGGATTCATATCTACAGGATTGACACTCATATTCATAATTGGTATGGTTTTGACATTGAAAAGAGCTGAATTATCCGTGACTAATGATGAATTTACGATAAAGTATTGGTTCTTAACCTTCAAAATCAAGATTTCTGATATAGAATTAATAGAAATTAAAGATGTCGATTTGCTTCCTGAACCGTATCGGGGGCACATTAAGATCTATTTGGGGGTTGAGTTTTTAGAAGATCTTAAAGTATTCAAATTGCGCAAAGGTGATGCGGTTCATATTAAGACAAAAAGTGGACAGATATTTATTATCACTCCTGAAGATAATCAGAAATTATTTGATGCCTTAAATAAGAAGTCAGGTGAAAATTAGAGGATGAGTATGACTAAAGTGCTCAAAGAGGAAGTGAAATTGAATGTGCCGCTTGTCCACTCTCCTGCCCAGCTCTGTCATATAGATAGTCTCTCAATGATTTTAAAATTCATCGGAGATGATTATGAACCTTTCTTGTGAATTCAAGAATTTTCATTGGTGTGGAAATAAGTTACGAGAATAAAAAGGAGAAGAGAGATGAATTACGAAGAAGAAAAAAAACGATATATATCATTTTGTGGCTCATATTGCCACACCTGTGACTGGTTTACAGGAAAAATAAGAAAAACCTTTCAATCGGCATTGAAGATGTTAAATGAATATGGGTTTAAAAGACTCCTTGAGGGTAAGGCTAATATAGATAATTTCAGAAAAGGATTAGAGACACTTGCTGATTCAGGGATATGCTCGGGTTGTAAGGCAGAAGTTGCTAAAAATCCAGAAGAAGATAGATGCAAAATTCGGCAATGTTGTTCTCGTAAGGGTTTTGATTTATGTTCTGAATGTGCAGAATTTCCCTGTGAATTATTGAAGACAAATCCTGGTGTTATAAAATTCCATTGTCTTGAGAATTTAATAGAAATCAAGGAGGAAGGGCTTGAGCAATGGATTGATAGACAGTGGAAAAATTATGTTAATAAAGGGGTAATAAATGAATAAAAAGAAGAAAGTTTTAAAAATCAAATGGCAACGATTGATATCCAGGGGGAAAACATGTCCGAGATGCGGGGCGACCGAAAGAGAACTTTATAAGGCAATCGTTGTTCTCAAAAAAACTCTTGCGGCACTGGGTATTGAAGTTGTCTTAGAAAAGGGACAAATTTCTATGTCCAGGTTCAAAAAAGATCCCTTGCAGTCAAATAGAATTTGGATTAACAACCGTCCGTTGGAGGATTATATCCAGGGAAGGGTTGGTCAGAGTTCTTGCTGTGATGCTTGTGGTCCTAGCGAGTGCAGAACCGTCAAAATAGAAGAAAAGGTATATGAAACAATTCCATCCGAGATAATCATAAAGGCTGGACTTTCTGCTGCTTTACAATTGGTCAATACAAGAATTGGAAAATTTTGCTGTGGGGAATAAATTATTGGTTTTGTCATAGGAGTTAAATATGAAAATTCGGTTTTTATATTTTAAAGGTTGTCCTAATGTCAAGCCTGCCTTGAAATTACTCAAGGAAGTTTTAAAAGAGAAAGGTATTAAAGATAAAATAGAAGTGATAGAAATAAAATCAGAGGCAGATGCAAAAAGGTATAAATTTTTAGGTTCGCCCTCCATACAGATTAATGGTCTGGATATAGAGAAAGAAAAAAGGAAAAGCCCACCGGTCTTTGGCTGCAGGATTTATAAAACAGATGATGGTTATAGTGGAATACCGCCAAAACAGATGATTATTAAGGCATTAAAAGGGCAATAAATTTGAAGTTTTACGGTAAATTGACTAAAAAAGTGTTGATTATTATTGGATTCTTCTTTGTAGGGATCGGAATTATTGGTATTTTTCTACCACTTTTACCTACTACGCCATTCTTCTTGCTCGCCGCTGTATGTTTTGCTCGGTCTTCAGAAAGATTCCATAACTGGCTTTTAAATCACAGACTATTTGGAAGATATGTTAAAGGTTATCAGGGAAAGGAAAGGATACCAGCAAAAATCAAAATCTTTACGATCTGTTTATTATGGGTTACAATTGTATTTTCTGGTATTATCTTTTTCCGCGAACTTTATATAAGAGTCATTCTGTTTTTTATAGCTATTGGTGTCTCCATCCACATTCTTAGTATTCGGCCAGTTGAAAGGAATGAAAAAAGACAAGATAATAGATGTCTAACCGCATAAATATTTTTCGCAGAAGTTTTCCATAATAATTAAAATGACCAGGGCAATTTTTTTAGACCGGGATGGAACTATTATTAAAGACAATGGACATATTAGGAGTGAAAAAGATGTTGAGTTTTATGATTATACTTTTGATTGTCTAAAGCAACTACAAAAATATTTTTTACTCTTTATAGTTACAAACCAACCAGGAATTTCAAAGAAATTCATTAACAAAAATGATGTTGAGAAGGTTCATTCTTATATTCTTAAAAAAATGAAAGATAATGGTATAAAAATAACGGAAATTTATTTTTGTCCGCACAGCAAAGAAGATAAATGTCTTTGTAGAAAACCAAATCCTTTTTTTATTAACAAGGCAAAGAAAGAATATTTAATTGATATACACAACTCTTATGTGATTGGTGACCATCCGTCAGATATAGAGTTGGCAATCAAAAGTAATGCAAGAGGTATATATCTGTTGAGTGGACACGGAGGCAAACATTATTACGAGTTGAATGAAAGTGTCCCCCAGAGAATAAAAATTTGCCGTAACCTTAAAACTGCGACGAGAACAATTCTGAAATCGGTAAACAAATTTGGACCATCACTGTAATTTGAAAGGTCGTCTATTGATTTATGTTTGGGATTTGAGAATAAGGGGGTTATATGGTTGGGAAGAAAGTTTTGATAACCGTCTATAAACAAAAAGGTAAGTGTGCAGCAAAGCATAAAAAAGGGCAGAAGTTTATTTATAAAGGAACACTACCCAAGATATGCCCATCTGCCTGGAACTCTATCTATCCTTATGTGCGGATTTTATCTTTTGGTGGTAATCTGCCCTGGGAAAAAGAAGGTGAAGCATATATCGCCTGTCCTGATCATAAAAATCCAGTTGTTTTTAATCTGACAAGAATAGAAAAATAGAAATGGCATTGATGCCTAACCAGAAAAATAGGTTTGGTCTACCAGAACGAATCCCAATAAGTTTTGAATTTTGAAGAATTAGGATTTAGATATTATTTAGAAATTAGAATTTTTGAGCACATTTGAGGAGGCGTAAATGAACTCGCTTTTTCTTGCCGGGATTGCAATCTTTGTCTTTAGTATTGGATATCGTGTCTACGGAAAAATTCTTGAAGGACTATTTGGTGCAAACCCTGAAAATAAGACACCTGCCCACTATAAATATGATGGTGTTGATTATGTACCGGCAAAGAACTGGCTTGTGCT
>CAYQKL010000033.1:0-27969 GCA_964418185.1 uncultured bacterium | reverse complement strand
GTTTCAATCCTTGTTTTAATGGAACTTGCTTTTATACAACGCCTACGCAATGAACCCATTTTTGAATCGACGGGTTTCAATCCTTGTTTTAATGGAACTTGCTTTTATACTATTACAAGAGGTATAAAGTATGAGCAGATGTTGGGGTTTCAATCCTTGTTTTAATGGAACTTGCTTTTATACACTAAATATTCTATCCCATACTTCCTGCGAAATATTACGTTTCAATCCTTGTTTTAATGGAACTTGCTTTTATACGACCCGATAACTTGTTTCAAATCTATTTTATAGGGGTTTCAATCCTTGTTTTAATGGAACTTGCTTTTATACACTAAGGTCAATCCTATCATTAATAATCATGATTATGGTTTCAATCCTTGTTTTAATGGAACTTGCTTTTATACGTTATTGTGTCAAAAAGAAAAGATATTGATTTTTCTTGTTTCAATCCTTGTTTTAATGGAACTTGCTTTTATACTCTACTACGTCGGGATATTTATAACAAGCATATTTGAGTTTCAATCCTTGTTTTAATGGAACTTGCTTTTATACACTTGGACTAAACAACCTCATATTCCTTTCGCCCGCGGTTTCAATCCTTGTTTTAATGGAACTTGCTTTTATACCCTTCTAAACCCCTCTTCCCCATACTTTGCTTTGTTTCAATCCTTGTTTTAATGGAACTTGCTTTTATACATAGAAACAGGAAATGATACAGAGATTCAAGAGTGGAGTTTCAATCCTTGTTTTAATGGAACTTGCTTTTATACAGAACTTTTCCTACATCTCTTGAATTTTCAGCAATTTTAATGTTTTTACTCGGGGGATTTTTGAGTATTTTGCTGGCAAAATCCCCCCAAAAACCAAGCATTTTTTATTCATTTACAAGCTCCTGTTCCTCACAAGTCTTGAAATTTAATAACAAATAGGTTGTCAAAGAACACAGGCAAATAACTTTGCCTTAACAAGTCACTAAACGCAGATATTTCTATAACAACAATCAATGCAACGCATTCGATGGGATGTTCTCTTTGGATAATGCCCTGTCTGAATTATTTCAAATATCCTATCAATCATCTGTAAAGTATATTCAAATTCAGGCGGTTTGTAAAGCACCTCTTTTAGTACCGCTGTATCTTTAACATAGCAAATATAGCCACTGTGAACTGGCTTATTGTAGGTTTCTTTTATTAACATTGCATAAATAATAGACTGGTATTTATGGGTTCTAAAAATGTATTCCCTGAATTCAGTATATTTATAATCAAGTGGCGCCATACTTCCATCCTCAAGAGTAAGCACTTCGTCAACAACGCCTCTAACCCTTATTTTTTGAGATGCAAGATATACCTTTATTTCTCTTTTGACACAACCAATCTTTTTCCTTAAATATTCTTTGTTTTCTTTTTCACGCCGCTCGTGTAATTGACGGCCCTTAATAACCTTGTATCTTAATTCCTCATGCTGGGGTATTTTGAGACAGTTCATAAAGTAAATGAATCGGGGGCAATAGAGATACTCTATAACCTCAGATGGTGTTATCATAGTTGTGGATTCAGTATCAAGATTCAACCAGGAAATATTCGATTCAAGATTCATACAAAAAACGCCCTGACTTCATCAGAAACCAGATTTTTATCAAAAGCTTGACCAAGTAGTTTCACTTTCTTAAAATCATCCTGACACATAGGAAATATGTAGACCGAATCCACTTCCTTGTCTATAATATCTTCACAAATTATTTTCAATTCATCAATCTGATTCTTATTTAATATCCCCAAAAATGCGCTCTTCTGGACCCGGTATAAGCCTTTATTTTTGCATACCTTGGCAATCCGTGTGCGAGTTTTGTCATCTACAATATCGTAAATAACCCAAACTAAATTATCCTGTGCCATATTGCTCCTTTATCAAACTATTTGCAAGCTTATGACAGTCAAATTGAATAATATCTGAACGTTTAATATTCCTGCCCTCATAGCGAACTGATTCATCAAGATAATTAGAAATATTTTCAATTAGTAACGTCTTACCCTCTTTATTCAAAACGAACCCGTTTTCCAGTTTATCAAAATGTTCCTGTTTAACCTTGCGTGCTGCAAAGAGATTTACCACTACCTCTTCTGCCCATACCCGATAATTTTCGATAATATCAAAAACAAGAGACTTTTTATTATAATTATCTGTGTGGATTATACCGACATATGGATCAAGTCCGGCAATAATACAAGCCTTTTCAACCTTTGAATACAAAATCCCATAGGAATAGTTTAATAATGCATTAAACTCATCCTTTGCAGGATTTCTACTCCGCCCTTCGAATCTATACCTATCAGGCATAAGAAAACTCAGACATTCAAAATATATTCTGCCGCCTCTCCCTTCCATCCCCATTATTGTACCCCGTTTTTCATCAATGGTGCCAGAGATACTCTCCAGTGAACTTTGAAGCCCTTCCAACTTACGAATATAGGCAGTAATCTCATTGAACTTCTGCGTCCGTGTTTTACGTAAACGTTTAAGGAATTCAATCTGATTTTCAAATTTTTTATTAACCCAAGAGAGGGCAAGTCTTAACCCATTATCCGTCTCAGCGATCTCAATTTGACGCCTTCTAATCATAGTTGTGCTTCCAATTCTGCTGTGCCATATTCTTGCATAGGGTTCACCAAATTCATCAAGAAAAATAACATCAATATTATTATCCATTGCCAGTTTAACGGCATCAGTGGTAAGATAGGCGGCGGTGGTAATCAAAATTGAAGAAACCTTCTTTGCCGAAACTTCAAAAATGTGATCTTGAAGTTTAACCCTGAAACAATCCCCCTCTTTATGCAAATAAGACCCAAAAGAATTAATCACCAACTGCATAATATGCCTCAATTCATTTGACTACGAAAGACCAAACCATACTATAGCAACGGAAATATAAAGCAAATTCATTATAACCTATGAACGTAGCAACCACCAAAATAACCCATTCGATTATTATACGCTCATATTGACGTATGTGCATATGCAAATATGCACCATTGCGAATATATAAATCAAGTCTCATAATCTACACCATGCATTGTTCTCGCAACGAAATCTTTAAGTGCTTTCACTATAATCTGAACTCTCTCAGGATATTTTATCCAGTAGCAACTTCCACCTGGTTTCGTCTCATAGCGAACGATCTCCAAATTGCGCAGTTGCGCCAGATGATGTGAGATAGTGGGTTGTGAGCGATGAAGCATTTTAACCATCTCATTGACTGTCAAAGGTCCTTTTTCTAATAGAAAAATGACAATCATATATTTGGCAGGCTCACCGAGTGCCTTTGCGACTCTTGATTCTCGATACAACATTTCTTTCATCGGTCTTGTAATAGTGTATTTTTTATTCACAAATCCTCCCTTTTTCTATATCGAAATATGTGCATATGCAAATATGGGCATGTGCACCATTGTAAATAAAGCAATAACGCGATGAAAACGGATTATCACACGAGGCATATCTACTGGTGCGCGTTGGATTATGACCTTCATTTGATTATGCTTTGTTTATATAATATAATATGAGGAGTTATCGTTTTCATCTTAGACTATTTTATAGTTACTTACCTATCAAACCATATCTTTTGCACCACATACCCGTGTTTATCACTGAACAAACTGGCAACATCCAGAAATCTTGCGATTCATTTATCAGCTCTAATTCTTATAACTGTTCCAAATCCCCTTGAAACCGACTTGCCAATGCCCCAGTAATCCGGGATTTCAAAGTTTATGGAAAAAGTACCCAAAAACCCTAGCATAAAGACGTCTTTTAACGATGCTTTTACTTCTTTTATTTTGATAATCCGCGTCTCAAGCGGAGCTGATACAGTATAGCCCAAACTTTTGGATATGGAAATAATGTTACCGACAAGAATCTTTTCAAGCAATTCCTTCTTTTTCTGCCATATACCAAGCTTCTGGTATTTTTCATAGTTCTTCTCATTCAATGCCAGCCAAGGGGTAAGGAAGGAGTAAGCGAGTTGGTTATTTAGGATTCCCAAACAGGCTTGACCTTCAATGATTTGAAAATCTTCAATCTGCATATCTTCATGACCAATGACAATTCTATCAAGCTGCGCTAGAAGTCGCAATGCTTTAACTCCTTCCGCCAATCCAATGATAATAGAATGGGAATCAATAATTTTATATTGAACTCTTGGATAGGTGTATCTTAAGCATTCATTCTCATGATTGTGCAATAGAATATTTCCTGAAAAAAGTCTTCCTATAAAACCTCTTAATCGGACGGTATCGCTAAAATTCAACGGGGGTGAGGTTTTAAATGAAATTTCAACAGTTGGAACAGCAATATTTCGTTTTAATCTGTATGAATTCATGCTTTCTTTTTCCTTGATCTTTGCTTATCTTCTGTTGTTTCATCCATAACCTCGCAGAACAGACCCTTTATAAGATTTCCTTCAACGATAATACAATCTTTTGATGTAGTAAAGGAAACAGACTTTAATGGCTCGTAAGAATCTCCTTTCTGTCTCAATGGTGCAATATATCTGTGCAATATTGCTTCTGATGAGCAAGGGTCATCTTGCATATAAAGGACAACTCCTTTTTCACTTAAGGTATTGCTCTGCACTGCATTATATTTAACTAATGCATTAACTTCAACATCTTTATCCTTACTGATAGAATAAAACCTTATTTCAGAATTAATACTCTCAGGTATTATGCTTGCCAACGATTCACTATCACCGAGATAAACAGGTGAGATTTTTAAAGACTCTTCAATCTGCTTTACCAAGTCTTTGACATCATCTTTGAAGCCAATCATGCAGTCAATATAAGGAGTAAAGGCAAACTGTCTTAATAGAGCATCCATAGGTACTACTCTAACAGTACAGGAAGTAATAGCTACTGGATACTCTGTTCTTGAAGTTGCAATTATAGAGTTTTTATTGATATCAATTAAGATTTGAACAGGATCACCACCTTGTAATCTCCACAATGCGTTTGCACAAAGACCTTTAATTGTTGATGGAGCGGGTAACGGATAAGTGCGTGCACACTGGTAGCTATAAGGAACACGAATAGAATAGGCAGAGGAAAGTTTCAGTCTAAACTCAAGACCTATCATAGGTTTCACCTAAATATTCTTGATTATCTCATCGAACACTTCATTTATGGTTCCCTTGCAATTTTCCATACCATCACCATAAGTCCACCATTTAACGGAATCATTCATGGACTTTAATAATTTTATGGATTCTTCAAAACCATTAGAATAAATTGGACTTATTAGATTAGGCAAAGGTTTTTCAGTAGTTGAAAGGGCAGCTAACAATCCTAAACATTTGGTGTGTGGTAGTGCATGCGATTGAGATGCTCCAAATGAGCCAAGGCACATAGGCAAAAGAGCCTTAATAGCAAGAGTTTGGCGTCTTTTAAGTTCAACAGCATCTGTTATACCTCCTCCAATTATTGGTTTTCCTATACGTAAAAGGTCAATAGAACATACAAATCCATACATTCCAGAAGCATAAGACTTATGGAATATCATCTGAGAAGTATCTCCTTCCTCTCCTATCTCTCCCGAAGCGACTCTGGAATGAATTACTTGCTTTGCCGGTGGAGCAATCACTTTACCCTGTTCATCAACATTCAATACTGGCAACAGCCATGAAAAGTTTACACAGGAAGAGCGACGAAGACTGAGACCTTTTGGACTTATCCCTATTTCTACTTTTTCTTTTCCTCTACCTGACTGAAGGTATGTTATTTTTATTGATCTGGAGCCTTCTTCTCCCGAAAATTCCCCAGCCACTTTAACTTTTTTACCGCTGAGCTTCCTAAGTGAACAGGTAGGGCAATTTGTATCTTCGGAATTATGCCCACAAGGAATTACACTAATGGTTTCTTCTGGCTCATCATTTTTGGCTTCATTTTTTAGCACTATATCGTCTCCCAAAATCTCCACGACTGCACTAAACCCGGGCTTATCAGTGCATAGAAATCCATGTATATCACAAATTACACACGTTTTTACGCCGTTATTTTCATCCTGAGGTTTGCGCTCAGGTTCACTAACTTTACACTGGCCACACAAGATGGGATTGGGTTGATTTAACTCTTGTTTCCGCATATGCTCCAGATGCCAGTGTTTCATCATCCTACCGCTGACAGCAGGCATTTCAGGTAATGGATTCCCTTTTTCATCCACCATTCTGATTTGCCTTATGTCAAGAGATTGTCCCACACTCCCTTCGTTATTGAGGTCGTGAACATTCAAAACTAATTTTACTGCTAAAGAAAGATACCCACCCATTTCATTCCTCCTTTCTATAATAAGTAAATGCTAATAATCCTAATAAAATTTGAACAGACTGAAACTGGTTTTCATCTTCATTGATAATTTGTAATAATTGCTGAATAGTATGCTGTCCAGGTAGAAAAGGTTTGTCTCTCTTTTTAGGATCAAGCATAATGCTTTGAGATTCCCTTTGAGCATCAAGTAGAAGTTTAGCAAATTCATCTGCATCCCTTGCCTTGCGAAGATTATCTACGTATCCAAAATTGCGCTCCTTGACAAAATACTGGAGCATATCTGCAACTTCTTTGATGACCTTAAATCTCTCGCCTTCCAAAAGTAATTTATCCATTTTGAAAACCTCCTTTATAAAAAATTCTGTTGTTGACCAAGGGAGTAACACCTTTGATTCTGTGGCACTTGCATATGTCCCTGCAAAATCAAGTGCTGATTTTACATCACAAATCTGTAATGAATGAGCAAGAAGTCCTACTAAATCACTTTTTTTATCCATCCTATTACAACTCTGGACAAAGGCACGATTAAAAACTGATTGCAAATAATGATTTTCTGTTTGTACTGGGTGCTCAACGCTATAACCGTATCTTGGGGCATTTCCACTGATATCTAATCTTCCTACAAAAATATTAGGAGATGAAGTGCCTATCACATCAATCAAATGCGGATATAAGGATAATAACACAAGAGGGGCGGCATAAGCTGGAATATCATCTAAATTTCCCATAATATGTTTGGATGCGGCAAGATATTTAGCCAAAATTTCGCCGATTGTCTCATTTTTAAATTTTGGGAGAAAGAAAAATCTTTCTCTTTTTTTTCTATCTTTACTGCTAATGGAAATATCAATTTGAAAAAATGCCGTGCCTGCTAAACCAGCTACACCACAATATGGGCAAATAGGAAGGGTTATTTGGTGTTTTACATTGTTTCTCTTTGGTGGTTGACCAAGGTAAGGAGAAAAAGTTAACAACGCACCAAAAGGCTCATCTTTTTTAAAATCTGTATGACCGCAAGGATAATCATGAGCGCCTTTTCGTAGATTATCTTTAACGACAAAAATTTCATTGAGCCAACTTGCTTGATTAGTCATTAATTTTTTACCAAATTCAGCAATCCTCTCTGCCTGTTTCTCAAGATGAAGGGGCCTAAATCCAGGAGTTCGCAACAGTAATGACTGGTCAGATAATTTATTTTGACAGAGCCAGCCGAGAGATTTTTGAACCTTGTTTACCACATCAGGTTCGTCAGTAATCTCAATGCAATATTTATCAAATTCTTCACGTAGTTTGATATTTTCGGGGTCAACAACATTCAATGCAGCGGCACACAACCCTAAAGCAATTCTCATTTCAAAATCAGGTAGTCCTGTTCCGGGGGTATAAAACTTCATGGTAAAAGTCCACCTTCAAGATAAACCATTAAAATACTTTTTTTCCAATGAATTTTATCTTTATCAATAGGCTCACCTTCTTCATCTTCTTGTTGTGATCTTTTTGATGCTGCTCGCCAGTCACATACTTTTAATATGTGATGAATAGACAGTGCCTGTAATCTGTGCTTGTGTCTTTCAATCTCCTTTGGACACCGAGACCAGGCTCTTAATTTAAGAGCCATTTCCTCAAGAGATTGTAAATTTACAGAGCTTAATGAATTAAGAGTACCTACATTTGAAAGAAATTCTACAGTTTCTTTGAATGCATCTTCTGCGCCATTTGCCCATCGGATAGCGTCAGTCCGATAATCCACCAGTCCCCTGTTAATAGCATCTTCTGCAGGATGTTCAAGATTGCCTTGCGCAAGACCGCTGTCAGTATGATGCATTAAAATAGCAACTGCTGAGGCGTTTGATAAATCAGAATCGCCCTTTGATAGATTCAGGTAAGATGCCCCAAGTGTAGCATGTGGCGGACCAAATTTCCTTTCCGAGGACGGTTTATGAATATACTGCTGCCACTGATATGTAAGTTTCCCAATATCATGGCACACAATGAAAAACTCTATGAAGTCATTAATAGAGTCTTTATTGCTCGAAAATAAACGACATAAGACAGGCAACATTCTATCCTTGATTTTTCTCCATTCTTCCATGGTCTTTTTTATATGCTCTGTAAATGGCTCCTCAGGAGCACTCCATATTACAAAATCAGACACGATGCCTCCTCTGTCTCAGTAACTTTGTCTTCCGGTGAAATTGTTAACCCCATATCCGGATCATAATATCCAGAGGAATCTATTAAGTATGTTTGAAAAGGCTTAACTCGGTTTTTATCCAGTTCATCTTCAACCCTACCTTCTGAAAAATTATATCGCCTCATCTTTTTGGTATCCTTATTGACAAGATAGCGAAATGGCACATTGACGAAATATGGTTTAAGCTCACTATAAAGAATATGTGCCTCTTGCATTTTCTTTTTCCTACTTTTTACAACCTTCTTTGCCTTAGATTCTACAGTCAAAATGTCACCAGAAACCACCGCAAGAGTACAATAAAGTTCACCTCTTGCAGAAAGATTCCATGGTCGTTCATCCGCATAAAGGGTTGATTCAAAGAGCTGTCCTAAAGCAGATCTTGCCTCTACATCATCGGTGTGATAATTCATAGCATTGCAGAAATTTATTATTTCATTCCAATGGGTAAAAATATACTTATCTCTATTCTTTTCTAAATATTTCCAGGCAATACCTGCGAATTCCCCCTCTTTTATATCGTCAAAAATTGATGCCGAGTCTCTTTTCTGATCAACATACGGGAATGCTTTATCCCATTGGTCATCGTTAATCCAACTCTCCAAACCCATTGGCCTTACTATTATTATTTCACCAGCACCACCCCATCTTGCTACACGACCTGCCCTTTGAACCAAGGCATCAGCGGACGCACATTCGGTTATCAAAAGGTCACAGCTTATATCAAGTCCTACTTCACAGACTTGAGTTGTCACAATGATTCCTGGTTTTTGATTTAATTTATCTTTCCCGAAATGTTTAGATACTGATTTTTCTTTCTCCTCACGATCTTTGATGGTAAAACGAGAGTGTATTAGATTTATAAATTCTTTTCTCTGTTTAAGTAGGCTCGTAATTTTCTGTGCAGTATCAATTCTATTTACAACAATCAAGACTTTTTTATCATTATTGTCTTTTAATATTTTATCCAATTCCTGATTAATTGAGCAATTATGTAATAATCCCCAATCCTTTAGGCTAAATGTTATTTTTCTATTTTTATGTTCAAGCCATTTTCCTTGAAAACTAATTATTTGATGATTACCCCTTAATAAATCTTTTTGGAGAGTTTCTGGCATTGTTGCAGTCATAATTACAACAGGAATTCTACTCATAACTAAAATTTCAATCATTGCACGCATAAGAGAATGAGTATAAGGAGAATAAAGATGCGCTTCATCGAAAACAATTATAGAATTGGCTATTGAACCAGATGGTAGATCAAAATGTCTTCCAATTTGTTGTTTTGTTCGGGCATACCCATAAACAAACTGATCAAAGGTGGTAATACAGATATCCGAGAAAAATAAAGGGTCTAAAGAACTTATACCGTGCTCAATGCCAACTGTTATAATTTTGCCTGTTTTTTCATGAACTTTTTCAGAATACAAACGAATTCTTTCCCTGATTTGGTTGCATAATGCTTTTGTTGGCAAGATATAAATCAAACGAGGTGCTAAAGACCATCTATTGGCTATTACTTGGGCCAAGAAAGGAATTATAACTGACTCAGTTTTTCCATATCCACACGGTAACCTTAATAAGATAGGGTTTTTTGATATATTGAAATTAGTCAATGCATCAAATACTTCAATTTGTTCGCGTGTAGGTGAAAAACTACAAATATCATTATAGATTTCTGCTGTATTCACTTGACTTTCTCCAATCTACAAAAATCTATACATTCTTTAGAAGAATCTATTTGCTGCTCCTTAGCCACCTTCAAAACGCTCATCACAGCCTGTCTTTTCAATTCTCATAATCACCGCTATAAAGAAAAATAAAAAAACTCAGGAGGTTCAGATTGAGTAAGACGAATGTGTTTGCAATGAGGAATGTTTTAATTCCGAAACAAGTTCGGAATGTTGGTAATACAGAAAGAGATTGCTTCGTCATTTTATTCCTCTCAATGACTCTTTGTGGATGGATTGTTGCTTTCGTAATAATGAAAACCAGAACAAGAATGGTAACGAACTTTAAGAAGTGAAAACCCTTTATCTAAACTGCTAAATTTCTTAACCACATTTCTGATCCAACTGAGATACACCACATAGTTTCCATTTTTACAAACGAGAGCCTTAATAACTATCACTCCAGTATACATTCTTCACCTCTATTTTAATAGTATAATGAAAAGTTTGTTAATGTCAAGAGTGAAATGCGGGGATAATGAGGTTTTTGATAATACGGACTAAAGAATTTTTTACAAATTTCTGTTGCAGTAGATTGAGTCTAATGGTTCGCGGGCAATGGCGTCAATGGAAATGTCAGAAGGACCAAACTTTTTGAATCGCCGCTCGCCAGCAAGGGCAATCATTGCACCGTTATCAGTGCAAAACTGAAGATCAGGTATAAAAAGATCAATACCTATTGATTTAGCAAGTTCATTGAATTTTTCAGCAAGTCTTCTATTGACTGAAACCCCTCCAACAATGCCCAGATTTTTCACTTTTGTGAACTCAATTGCCTTTCTTGCAACCTGAACAAGATGCGCAAGGGCAGATTCTTGAAATGATGCTGAGACATCATTTGTGTCATATACTTTATGCTCTTTTAAATAATACAAGACTGCAGTCTTCAACCCTGCATAACTGAAGTTGAATCCCTTTGGTTTGGGTACTGGAAATCTTATTGCACGCGGGTCACCTTTTTGCGCTGTCTTTTCAATATATGGACCTCCTGGATACGGCAGCCCAAGCATCTTTGCTACTTTGTCAAATGCCTCACCACAGGCATCGTCAAGTGTCCTGCCCAGAGTATGATATTTAAATTCTTTCTTAACGAGAATGATTTCAGTGTGCCCGCCCGAAACGAGTAAGACCAGATATGGATATGCGGGAATTCTTTTACCAAAAAATAATCCATAGATATGTCCCTCAAGGTGATTTACACCAACAAATGGCTTGTCCAGACCAATTGCAAGTGACTTTGCAAAGGAGAGTCCACTCAGTAAAGCCCCCAACAATCCAGGGCCTCTGGTCGCTGATATTAAGTCAATTTGATTCAATTCAATGCCTGCCACTTCAAGTGCCATCCGGATAATTGGTAGTATTACTCTTATGTGATTACGCGCAGCAAGTTCAGGTACCACGCCGCCAAATCTTGTATGGGCAATCTGGGATGATACAATATTCGCCAGGACCGAATTGTTTCTTATTATTCCGATAGATGTCTCATCGCAGGATGTTTCTATGCCGATTGTTATCATATTGATAAAAAAAGCCCGTAGGAATTACGGGCTTCAAAATGACTACCTCTTTTTCCTGCCCTTCTTCTGCTTTTTCTCCCGTCTTTCCTTTTTGGCAATCTCTTTCTTTTCCTTTTTGGTTTTCTTCTCTGGTTTTGGTTTTGGTTCTTTTTTGGGTATTTGTTTTTCTTTCTTCTCTTCTTTTTTTGGCTTTTCCTTTTTTGGTTTCTTTTCTTTCTTCTCTTCTTTTGGTATATAGCCGCGTTCAATCAATTTTCTACGTTCATCAATGATACCGGGCTCACTCTTTTCGGTCAATTCAAGAATTGCCATTTCTGCACCATCACCTAATCTTGGTCCAAGATGATAGATTCTTGTATAGCCGCCCTGGCGATCCGCAAATTTAGGCGCAATCTCATCGCAGATGATCTTTACAAGTCTGTGGTCAGAAATGAACCGATAGATGAATCGTTTTGCCGAAAGGCTATTTTCCTTGGCGAATTCAATCAATCTTTCAGCTATTCGCCTTGCTTCTTTCGCCTTGGGCAGTGTCGTTTTTATCTTTTCAAAAATGAATAGCGCACGACACAAATTTCTCAAAAGGGCTACACGATGTGCCTTTTTTCTACCCAGTTTCTTAACTTTGTCTCCGTGTCTCATTATCGCTCCGTATCTACTTTTGGCTAAACATCTTCTTTCAAGTATCTATCAACTTCCATTTCCAGATGCAATCCCATTCCATGCAATATTTTTTCCAGTTCCTTTAAGGACTTCCTGCCAAAGTTATCATAGGTTAGTAATTCTTTGCCACTCTTGCGCACGAGATCACCAATGGTTTTGATATTCTTGTTTTTCAGACAGTTTGATGTCCGCACCGATATCTCAAGTTCATCAATGCTTCTTTTCAACATCTCCCGGATCCTGCGATGTTCAGCATCAAGTTGTTCTTTGGATGAAAACAGCGGCTCAACCAACAATTCTAAACCCTTCTTGTTCACGGCATTCTTCACCTCATCAAGACTCTTCTGTGTGACATCGTCGATCGCCAGAAACGGTTTACCCAGATCAACAAAAAATGCCAGATGATGTCTTAACAGACTTGCACCTTCAACAACTGCCTGTACCGGACTTATGGTTCCATCAGTCTTTACCTCCAGCACCAGATGGTCATAATCGGTCTTTGTGCCAACCCTTGTGTTACGCACATCAAAATTTACCGAGAGCACAGGCGAAAATAGTGCATCAACATAGATCGTACCTACCGGCATTTCACCCTTTTTAAGCAATTCTGCTGGGACAAAACCCCGGCCGGTCTCCACGGTCATTTCCATTGTAAAGTTCACTTTTGCTTCGGTGGCGGTCAAAATTTTCTGTTTTGGATTAGCAATTATCACGAGTGGATTTTTTTCTATGTCTTCAGCCAGATACTCTTTTTTACCCTTAACCTTTAAGGTAAGGGTGGTAGGTTCTTCCTGCAGTAATTTTACTCTAATCTTCTTTATGTTCAAAATAATTTCAACAACATCCTCATAGATTCCAGGGATCGTTGAAAACTCCTGCATTACATTTGTAACCCGGATATTCGTGATTGCCGCACCCTGGATTGATGATAGAAGAATGCGACGCATTGCATTGCCGATTGTTATCCCGTATCCCCTCTCCAAGGGCGAAATAACAAACCTCGCGAAAACCTCGGTTGCGGTTTCTTTTTCAATTTCAATGCCCTTGGGCATTACTATCGGTTTAAGAGCCATAACACTCCTTATTTGGAAAATAACTCAACAATTAAATTTTCCTGCAGGGGTATTGTTACATCTTCGCGCTTGGGCAACCTGAGGACTGTCCCGGTCAGATTCTCTTTATTGATCTTCAACCAGCCAATTATTTTCTCTGGATCTCTCTCCTCGAGCGCCCTCTTGACGAATGGATTTTTCCGCATCTTTTCGGTAAGTGAAATCATCTGATTTGGTTTTACGAGATACCCTGGAATATCAACTTTTTTCCCATCCACCAGGATATTGCCGTGTTTTACAATCTGCCGTGCCTGAGTTCTTGATGAAGCAAAACCAAGATGATAAACCACATTATCAAGTCTTCTCTCAAGTAATATCAAAAGATTTTCACCCGGCGCGCCGGACATTTTAGTGGCATCACGGAAGATTTTGCGGAATTGCCGCTCAAGAATACCATAGATTGCCTTCACCTTTTGTTTTTCTCTCAACTGTGTCGCATAAGAAGTCAATTTTCTACGCCCAACCTTACCGTGCATACCTGGTGGATAACCCCTTCTTGTAAAAGAACATTTATCAGTATAACATCTACTTCCCCTTAAAAATAATTTCTCGCCTTCACGGCGGCAAAGTTTACATTTCGGTCCAATATAGCGCGCCACTTACACCCTCCTTTTCCTTGGCGGACGACAACCATTATGGGGTAATGGCGTAACATCCTTAATCATTGTGATTGTCAAACCAACCGTCTGCAGGGTTCTAATTGCAGCCTCGCGGCCGGGACCAGGTCCCTTAATGCGCACCTCAATCTTTTTTATACCCATTGATAGCGCTTCTTTCCCAACCGCCGTGGCACATTGCTGCGCGGCATAGGCCGTACCTTTTTTTGTTCCCTTAAAACCAACCCTTCCTGCACTTGACCAGCAGAGTGTATTACCCTGATTATCACATATTGAAACAATTGTGTTATTGAAACTTGCAAAGATATTTGCAATACCGATTAGTTCAACCCTGGTTGTCTTTTTTCTTTTTATCACCTTCTTCATTTTTTCTCTCCTGGTGCGGCTTTGGTAACGGCCACGGTCTTTCTCTTACCTTTTCGGGTACGCGCATTGGTTCTCGTCCTCTGACCTCTGACTGGAAGTCCAATCTTATGCCTCAATCCCCGATAACAGCCAATATCAATCAATCTCTTAACATTGGCGGCAAGGTCAGCACGCAGAGCACCCTCAACCTTATAGTCAGATTCAATCAGTTTTCTTATCTTCGTCACCTCTTCTTCAGTAAGGTCTTTAATTTTTTTTGAACGGTCAATGCCACACCTCAAAACTATCTGCTGGGCAATTGGAATACCAATCCCATATATTGCAGTCAACCCATATTCAACCCTTTTATTCAAAGGCAAATCAATACCTGCAATTCTTGGCATATACCTCCTTTAATGGACTGAACACCATAAACTGACACAGTTATAGATGTGAAAAAATTTAGACCCCAGATAATTCTGTGCCAGCATAAGTGCTACACTCTGAATATCTGAACCCATCAACCCTGTCTCTGTTTATGCCTCGGGTCCTTGCAAATAATTCTCACCACACCTTTTCTTTTGATGACCCGACATTTTATGCATCTCTTCTTAATAGACGACTTCACTTTCAAATTATCTCCTTAAATAAATATTGTATCAATTTTTTCAAAAAAGTCAATATCTGCATCTGGACTATTTATAGCGCCAAACGATTCTACCCCGGGACAGATCATAGGGTGAAAGCTCCAGTAGAACCCTGTCGCCAGGTAGAATTTTTATATAACTCATCCGCATCTTGCCTGAAACATGTGCCAGAACCTTATGCCCATTATCAAGTTCAACCCGGAACATAGCATTAGGCAGTGTTTCAGTAATTGTTCCTTCAGTCTGAATCAAATCCTTTCGCGCCATATTAGAACTCTACAACCCTTGTTACATTCAAATTGCCATTTTTTAGGACAATAACCGTATCCTCAAAATGGCTTGATAGTGAACCATCTCTGGTCGAAATGGTCCAGCCATTACTCCCGGTCTTTACTTCAAACCCACCCATATTGGTCATCGGTTCAATTGCCAATGCCATACCCGGAACCAATTTGGGGTCTGGGCCATGTGAAACAAAATTTGGAATCATTGGTTCCTCGTGCAGATCCCTACCCACACCATGGCCGGTCAATTCCCGTACTACACTGTAACCATTTTTTTCAACCAACTGCTGGATTGCCTGGGATATATCAGAAACACGATTACCGGGCAGTGCCTTTTCTATTCCCCTTTTCAAAGCCTCTTTTGTCAAATCAACAAACTTCAATACATCCTTAGAGACCACACCAACAACAAATGTTCTGGCGGCATCAGCAATATAACCCTTATATGAAACCCCAACATCAATCTTCACCAGGTCTTCGTTTTTTATAACCCGCTCATCTGGTATTCCGTGGACAACCTCATCATTTAATGAAATGCAGGCACTTTTTGGGAAACCACGATAATTCAAAAACGCCGGTTTGGCATCCTGCTCAATAATTGTATCATTAATGAAATCATTCAATTCCAGAGTTGTTTTACCGATCAGATCCATTTTTGCAATTTTTTTGAATATCCTATTGATAATATCGCCGGCCCGGATGATACTGTTAATACCTTCATCATTTAACAATGCCATCAATAACCTTGATTATTCTCTGAAGAATATCTTCTTTAGAACCCGAAGCATCTACTGGCACATATACACCTAATGCTCTGTAGTATTCACTCAGAGGTTTGGTCATCTCTTCATAGATCTTTAACCGATTCTTGATGATTTCTAAATTGTCGTCTTTCCGCTTTACCAGTGCTGTATTACAATTATCGCACACATTGGGCATTCGCGGTGGGCTGGTTATCTCGTTATAGACCATACCACACTTTGGGCAGTAAGAACGAGCAAGCGTTCTCTTAATTATCTCTTCATTTGATAATTGCAGTTCAATGGCAATTCCAATCTTTTTGTTGTGTCGGGCAAGGAGTTTTTCCAGTTCCATTGCCTGAACTAAATTTCTTGGAAAACCATCAAATAAAATCGGAGCATTCATATTCTCAAGCACATAATCTTCCACTATTTCAAAAACAATGTTGTCCGGCGCCAGAACCCCATATTTGAGATATGTCTCAATCTGTTTGCCAATCGGACTTCCGAGTGCCACCTCTTCCCTGAGCACATCGCCCATTGAGAATTTCTTAAAATTGTATTTTTCTACAAGCAATTGTGCCTGAGTTCCCTTTCCTACCCCTGGTGCACCAAATAGAAAGACCATCACCGACGTCCTCTAATCTTACCTTTTTTCATAAACCCTTCATAGTGATACATCAATAACTGGGATTCAATCTGCTGGACAGTATCCAGGGCAACACCAACAATAATCAATAGAGTGGTTCCACCAAAATAGAAAGGAACTTTCAAATAATTTATCAAGTACCAGGGGACAAGAGCGATAAATCCCAGAAACAATGCGCCAGGAAGCGTGATTTTTGATAGAACTCCATCAACATAATCCGCAGTCTTCTGCCCGGGTCTTATACCTGGAATGAAGCCGCCATATCTCTTCATATTTTCAGACAGTTCAGCAGGATTGAACACAATGGAGGTATAAAAATAGGTGAAAAACACAATGAGTGCAAAAAATACAATGTCATAAGCCCAGAAACCAGGTATGAAAATCTCAGCCAAATACTTCAAGGCAGGGACATATGCCGCAATCGTTCCCGGAAATACCACAAGGGACTGCGCAAAGATTATAGGGATAACCCCGGCAGTATTTACTCTCAGAGGCAAAAATGTCGATTGACCACCATACATCCTTCTGCCAATTACCCTCTTGGGATACTGAACCGGAATACGTCTGGTTGCCTGGGTCATAATAATAACTGATGCAACAATCAAGACCATAATTATTACTACAATAAAGAGGTTTATTATGGAAAGCCCCTGAGTTGCTACAAGTTGAACAGTTCTCAAAAAGTAAATGGGATATTCTTCAAGACAACCAATGAATATCAAAAAAGAAATACCATTGCCAATACCTTTTTCTGTAATCTGTTCACCAATCCACATTGCAAATATTGCGCCACAGGTCAGGGTCAATACTGATGACAAACGAAAGACCCAGCCGGGTTCATAAACAATCGGTACTACGCCAGTTGCACTTGAAAATTTCTGCATTTCAAGATAGACCGCAATACCAAACGCCTGGAATGCAGCAAGGGCAACGGTCAAATACCTTGTATATTGGGTTATTTTTCTCCGACCTGCCTGGTCTCGCTGGAGTTTTTCTATTTGTGGAAAAACTGAACCAAGTAACTGAAATATGATTGAAGAAGATATATAGGGCATCACTCCAAGAAACAATATTGCTGCCCTTGACAGTGCACCACCCACAAAAATATCATACATTCCAAATAAGGAACCCTGCTGTTTCAGTTGCTGCATTAATTGACCAAGTGCCTGGGCATTTATCCCTGGCAGTGGCACATGCGCACCAAGACGATATATACAAACCGCACCCAGGGTAAATAGTAATTTCTTTTTTAGATCAGGAACTTTGAAAATGTTTTGGAATGATGACATCATAGAATCTTCTCCACCTTGCCACCAGCAGCAATAATCTTTTCTTCAGCCTTTTTAGAGAATGAATGGGCTTTTACAATCAGCGGTTTTTCAAGTTTGCCCTGGCTCAAAATCTTTATTCTTACACCATCCTTAATAATCCCTTTTTCTCTTAAAAATTCAGGCGTTATCTCAGTATTTGCTGAAAATTTACCGAGCTGCACAAGGTTAACGATCTCAAATTCCTTTTTTGTAAAATTCTTGAAACCGCGTTTTGGCAAACGTCTGATTAAAGGCATCTGCCCACCCTCAAAACCCATTTTCACCCTGTATCCCGAACGCGCCTTATGTCCCTTGTGTCCACGGCAGGATGTCTTTCCATGACCTGAACCAGGTCCACAACCGATTCTCTTCCTTTTACGGGTACTACCTTTTTTCGGCCTGAGTTCAATCAGTTTCATTGCACATTCTCCTGTACTTCAACCATATAGGAAATCTGCTTGATCATACCACGAACTGCCTTGTTATCCGGAAGTATCCTCGACTTGCCGATCCTGGTTAAACCCAGTGCCTTGAGGGTAAGTTTGTGTTTCTTTATTTTGTCAATTGGACTCTTCTTTAGGATCACTTTTATCTTTTTCATATTTCTTCCTCACAAAATATTCAACGGGTTTATTGCGCATCTCCGCAACGGTCTGGACTGAACGAATTGATTGCAGACCTTTGATCGTTGCCGTTGCCAGATTTGTTGAGTTCCTTGAACCCAGTGCCTTAGAAAGTATATCCCTTATTCCTGCTGCCTGGCACACTGCCCTCACTGCATTGGATGCAATGATACCACTCCCCGGAAGTGCTGGTTTGAGAATTACCCGACTTGCCGAATACTTTCCAACTACTGGATGCAGAATTGTACCATCAACAACCGTGACCTGAACCATATTCTTTTTGGCAATTTCCGTTGCCTTTTTTATTGCCGGCGCGACCTCAGCCGATTTAGCATGTCCTATGCCAACTTTACCTGCACCATCGCCAACCACAACGCAGGCATATAGTTTCAATCTCTTACCACCCTTAATGACCTTTGAAACCCTTTTTAGTTCTACAACCCTTTCTATAAACTCAACTGCATTCTCCTGCATATAATTTTCCCCCTAAAATTTCAATCCTGCCTGTCTTGCACCCTCAGCAAGTGCCTTTACCCGACCATGATACCTGTATCCACCACGGTCAAAACAGACTTCTTTTATCCCTTTTTCAAGGGCAAGTTTTGCTATGGACTTGCCAATTTCCTGAGCAATGTCAATCTTTTTCTTAGATTTCAAATCCTTTTTATTAACTGAAGATACACCGCAGATTACAATACCTTTAGCATCATCAATGATCTGGGCATAGATGTGTTGATTACTTCGGAAAATGCACAATCTGGGTTTTTGGGAAGTACCCCATAAGTCTTTTCTGATTCTTTTATGTCTTCTTATTCTGCCTGTTAGTATCATATTCGCTCACCACTTAAATTATGTTGCCTGCGTAACGGCACGTTTGCCGACCTTCTTTCTTATGACTTCGTCGGCATAACGAATACCTTTATGCTTGTAAGGATCAGGCACGCGCAATCTTTTGATCTTCGCAGCAGTATCACCAACCAATTGTTTATCAATTCCCTTTAATGTTATATTCGTAAGATCTCCCTTGTCAGCACTCTTTATTGTCTGCAATTCACACTTGATACTTGCAGGAATAGAAACCGTCACAGGCTTTGTATAACCCAAAAATAACTGAATGCCTCCACTCACAAGTTGAGCCCGGTAACCAGTTCCCTGCACCACAAGGGTTTTTGAATAACCTTCAGTAACACCTCTTATCATATTCAAGATGAGTGTTCTTGTTGTCCCCTGTTGATGTTGTGTCTCAATATTCTCGTTTGCCACAAGAACTGTCAGCAGCTTCTCCTTCAATTCCAATTTCAGATTATTTGATACCAGAAGTTCTAATTCACCGAGCGGACCCTTCACTTTTACCTTCTGACCATCAATAGCAGCCTGAACTTTGTCAGGAATCAATATCGGTTTTGCCCTCATCTTTGCCATTTCAATACCCCTTCTTAATAGATATAACCAATTACTTCACCACCAATTTTTTTCTTCCGTGCATCACGGTCAGTCATCAGACCTCTGGAAGTCGTGAGTATGGCTATACCCATACCCTTTAAAATCGTGGGAATCTGATCCTTTGCCACATATATCCGGCGTGAACTCCGGGAAACCCGCTGTAAATCCCTGATAACAGATTCGCCTTCCTTTGAATATTTCAATATCACCGTTATCGCTCGCGGTCTTTTTTCGGAATCAAGGGTAAAATTATTGATAAAACCTTCCTCAAGCAGAATACGTAGTATTTCCGTATGCATCCTTGAATATGGTACAACCACCTCAGTCTTATTTGCCCGACAACCATTTCTAATAATAGTAAACATATCAGCAATTGGATCCACTAATACCTCCTAAGATTCCAAAATTCCGGTTTGATTCTCCATAATTATTGATAATAAGCATAGCATTTATTATAATTAATTTTCAAGAAAAGTCAAGAAAAAAATGCATTCACAAAAACTATTGTAATTTAGATGGTTTTTGCTATAATTCTCTATGCGCAAGAATATCAAAAGTCTTTCGCTCTCAGAAATTGAAGCGGAACTTAAGGGATTAGACCTTGAATCATATCGGGCAAGGCAGGTTTTTCAATGGCTATGGCAGAAGGGTGCCAATGATTTTATGCAGATGACCAATCTATCCCTTAAACTGAGGGAATTGCTCGGAGAAAAATATACTATTGAGGATATGAGACCTGTGAAGAGTCTAAAGGCATCTGATGGCGCAGAAAAGTTTTTGTGGGGACTTAAAGATGAAAACACAATTGAATCGGTATTCATCCCTGAACCACCAAGAAGAACCATTTGTGTGTCAACCCAGGTGGGTTGTGCGCTTGGTTGTCTCTTCTGCGCTACGGGTTTGATTGGATTCAAAAGAAATCTTTCAGGATTTGAAATTGCCAATCAGATCCAACTCGTGCAAAAATCAATCGGCGAGAAACTAACCAACATTGTGTTTATGGGTATGGGCGAACCACTTCTGAATATTGAAAATCTTAACGAAGCACTGGAGATAATTACCTCTTCAATCGGGCTTGGTATAAGTCAGCACCATATCACAATCTCAACAGCTGGAATAATTGAGGGAATTGAGTATCTCTTAAATTCTAAATGGAAGACAAAACTTGCCATTTCCTTAAATTTTGCTGATGAAAAAATGCGTGAAAAATATATGCCTGTAGCACGAAGAGATCCATTAAAAGAAATTCTTAAACTGGCGCGGATTTATTCAGAAAAAAAGCAGATGGTAACATTTGAATATATCCTGATTAAAGATATAAATGATTCACAGCAGGATGCACATAAACTTATGAAGTTATTGAAAAATATTCCTTCAAAGATAAATCTCATTTCCTATAATGAGCATCCGCTATTGCCCTACAAATCACCAGAACCTGATAAAGTCGCCCGATTCCAGCAAATACTATTTGATTCAAATCATCCAGTTATTCTGCGTAAATCAAAGGGTAAAGAGATTCTTGCAGCCTGTGGTCAACTCGCCGGACAATCACAGAGCTTGGCACAATGAAACAATAATCAACAAATTAAAGAACCATAATAGTAAGATTCTTCGGCCACTTCGCTCCTTGAGAATGACATCCCATTATGTCATTCAGAGGGCTCCATAAGGATGCAGGAAATAGCAAATTAGTCATACAAAACAACCTTTGCCAATACGATTTTTATTTAGTTATTTTTGATAAATCAAATCACTACAATGTGCTCTTCTTGAATTCGGTTCCCTTAATTGCAGATTAATAATTTTCCGATAGAATCTCGTAATAAGATTGGGGATGCCTGCAGGCCGGACATTCTTTTGGTGCTTCATTTCCTTCAAATATATAGCCACAATTCCGGCAATGCCATTTCACAATTTTGTCTTTTTTGAAGACCGTGTTATTCTTGAGATTCTCAATCAATCTTCTGTATCTTGATTCATGGAACTTTTCAACTCTGGCAATCTCCCGGAAAGAATTGGCAATCTCTGAAAACTCTTCTTTATCGGCGATCTTTGCAAAATCCGCATATAGTTTTGACCATTCAAATTTTTCGCCATCGGCAGCCGCCTGAAGGTTTGCGAGTGTATTTTTTATCATTCCTGCAGGATATGCCGCAGTGATCTCCACATCACCGCCTTCAAGATACTTAAAAAAGATCTTGGCATGCTCTTTTTCATTCTCTGCAGTCTCAAGGAATATTGCCGAGATCTGTTCATATCCCTCTTTCTTTGCTGCTGAGGCAAAATATGTATAACGATTCCTTGCCTGGCTCTCGCCAGCAAATGCAATCAAGAGATTCTTTTCGGTCTCTGTCCCTTTTAATGATTTTGGCATATCTACTCCCTATCGCAGCGTTGATTTTATCAATTCTGCAACCTGTGCTGGTGTCTCACCCACTTTTATACCGCTGGATTCAAAAGCCTTTACTTTCTCTGCAGCGGTGCCAGCAGTTCCCGAGATTATTGCGCCGGCGTGCCCCATCCTCTTATCTGCTGGAGCAGTCTTTCCAGCAATAAAACCAAAGACCGGTTTCTTAAAGTATTTTTTGACATATTCCGCTGCATCCTGTTCATCCCGACCACCGATTTCGCCAACTATCACCACTGCCTTGGTCTGTGGGTCTTTTGAAAATAGTTTAAGGCAATCGATAAACTTTGTGCCAATCACTGGATCACCACCAATACCAATACAGGTTGACTGACCCAAGCCAACCTTTGTTATATGATCAACGATTTCATAAGTGAGTGTGCCGCTCCGTGATATAACGCCGATATTTCCCTTTTTGAAGATGTGACCAGGTAGGATTCCCACTTTCGCCTCACCTGCAGAAACAAGCCCTGGTGAATTTGGCCCAATGAGCCGACATTTCTTATCTGTTAAATAAGCAACTATCTTTACGAGTTCAACTGTGGGAACGCCTTCAGAAATACACACAATCAATTCAACACCTGCATCAATTGCCTCATATATTGCGCCCGGAGCGAACTTTGCTGGAACGAATATCACCGAAGCATTGGCTCCGGTTTTCTTCACGGCTTCAGCGACCGAATTGAACACCGGCACACCTTCAACCTCGGTTCCACCCTTGCCCGGTGTCACACCGGCAACGACATTCGTTCCATAATTCAACATCTGTTTTGTATGAAAACTTCCATCCCGACCTGTGATTCCCTGAACCACAAGCCTTGTATTCTTATTTACCAAGATACTCATCTATACTCCTTTCCAACCCCATTTTTTTCAACCAACTTTTTAAATATCTTAGGTCAAGAGAATTTCTTTGATGTTCAATTATTTCCTTGACATCAAGTTTATCCTGCTCCCTGCCAGATAGAGCATTCTTTTTGTATTGGTCATCAGCAAAGACCAGATCAATGACGGTCAAATCTTTCTTCGTGAGCATCCGCAAAAATGTTATGTATTTAACATCCATTGGCTTTTCCTGAGGAATAACGAAACTCCTTTTCAATTTTTCTGTGAAAAAATCAGCATTTTTCGTTGTAATGGAAGCCAAGTAATCAAAGTCATACGTTGCCCTTGGCTTTGCCCAGACTCCAAGTGCAATCCCATCAATAATTGCACAATCAACCTTCAATCTATCTAAATATTGAATGCGGGAAAACAACCCCTTTTTCAATGTTGACGTTGCCATTTTCCCTTTAATCCCGTCTGCAATCTATCAAAAATCTTTAATCTCATCGAAGACCGTTCAATCTTAGGAAACCTCTTTTTGAAAAATGCCTTCAGGATATCTATAGAGAACTCAGAAAGATCTGACCATTGGTCAATTTTTTTCTTAACCTCATTCGTGTCCAGATTCTTTGTTCTCATCTTAATAGTTCAATCGCCTTTTTTGCACCTTCATCCATAGTCTTTGCAAATATCAGTCCTGCCTCTTTCAATATCTCCATTGCCTTGTCTTCATTTGTTCCGGTGAGTCGTGCTACAATTGGCTGTTTGATATTCAATGATTTTTTTGCTTCAAGTATGCCCAGCGCAACATCATCACAACGAGTTATGCCACCAAAGATATTAAAAAATATTACCCTGACATTCTTGTCCCGAAGAAGTATCTCAAGGGCATTCTTGACCTTTTCCGGAGAAGAAGAACCACCAATATCAAGGAAGTTTGCTGGTTCACCACCAAAATGCTTTACGAGGTCCATCGTTGCCATTGCCAGACCAGCGCCATTTACCACACAGCCTATATTACCATTGAGACGGACATAAGAAAGGTCGTGTTCCTTTGCGAGGAGTTCATTTTCATCTTCACTTTCTCGGTCACGCATCGCCTCAATCTCAGGATGCCGATAGAGTCCGTTATCATCAAAATTTACCTTGGCATCAAGGGCGATGAGATTGCCGGACTTATCAATGACCAGGGGATTTATCTCAGCAAGTGATGCATCATTCTCAACAAAGAGCTTATATAACTTATCCGCAATTGAGGCACAATCAAAAGCATTCCTAACGTTACCATAAAGGAATAATCCAATCTCCCTTGCCTTATGCTCAAGCAAACCAAGAAGTGGATCAGCATAGACCTTATATATCGCCTCAGGCTTCTGTCTTGCAACCTCCTCAATCTCCACACCCCCTTCTTTGCATGCCATCAGGACCGTCTTTTTTTCATTCCGGTCAATGATTATACCGAGATATGCTTCAGATGCAATTCCTATTGCCTGTGAAACAAGGACCTTTCTTACTGGTATGCCCTTTATCTCCATTCCAAGTATCTGCTTGCCAAAGGTCTTGACCTCTTCTTCATTCTTTGCCACCTTAATTCCACCGGCCTTGCCTCTACCACCGACCATCACCTGCGCCTTGATAACACAGGGTAGTCCAATTTCCTTTGATGCTGAAATAACCTCATCAAGATTAAAACATACCTTTTCTTTTGGCACGGGAATGCCGTATTTTTTAAATATCTCTTTTGCCTGATATTCGTGGATTTTCAAATGACCTCCTTACACCGATGATTATACTGATAAAAAGCACAAAGTCAAGATAATGGCTGAGATTCATCCATATTTTTTGGTAATATTTCGTAGTGGTCGGATTTATCTGACAAAGCCCTGCCCTGCATGATGGTAGCGATTAGAAACCGTTCCTACAAAACCTGATACCGCCTTTGTGTTATTCACTTCAATTTCCAGATTGGGCGGCCTGAAGCATAAATCAGAATTGCATAAATTAAAGTTATTGATGAGGCAATATAGATTGCAAATCTTTCACCCAGTAATTGGGCGACCGAGCCTATCCAGAGTGCACCAAAAGGCAAAAGGCCAAAGAAGAAGAATGTGTATATTCCCATTACCCTGCCGCGCATATTTTCATCAACCTGTACCTGAACAAGAGAATTGCTCAGATTCATAATCAGAATCTGACCCATTCCGGCAAAAAATAGAAAGACCAGGGCAATAGGGAAATTATTTGTGGAGGCAAAGAGTATGACAAAGATAGGATACAGGAATGTTCCGATTGTAAGGAGTTTGCCTTTGAAATGGAATATTCCTAAGGAAGCAATGAAGAGAGCGGAAGTGAGTGCACCAAGTCCCCGGGCAGTCTGCAGAAACCCATTGGTCCTTGCATCACCCTGTAGAATCTTTACTGCCCACGCAGGCAAAAGGGTAACAAAGGTGGCTCCGAAGAGAGCAATGACCCCAATCGTCAATATGAGGTATCTTATAGTCGGATGATTGATTGTATATTTGATTCCGTGCTTCAAATCCACAATCGCAGAATTATCCGTTCCTGGCTTATAAAGGACTTTCAACTTCATTGCCAATAATGCAGAGATGACTGCGATGAAGGTTAATCCATTGATTGTAAAACACCAGGCAGGCCCGAGCGCAGCGTAGATGATGCCACCTGCAGCAGGGCCAATTGCAATTGCAGTATTGAACATTGCTGAATTTAAGGCGATGGCATTGGTCATTGCCTCTGGTTCTACGAGTTCGCGTACAAATGCCTGGCGCGCAGGGGCATCAAAGGCATTCGCAGTTCCCATTAACAGCGCCAAAATAATTATATGCCAGGGCTGGACAATTTTGAGAAAGGTTAATGCTGCGAGGACAAAGGCAAGTATCATCATCGTGGTCTGGGTAAAAAGCATAATTTTCTTTCTGGGAATACGGTCCGCAACCACACCTGCATAGAGCATAAAAAGCCAGGTAGGTAAGCCAGCAGCAAAACCAACATAACCCAGGTATGCGGGTGAATGGGTTAGTTCATATATGAAAAATCCCTGGGCAGTTGTTTGCATCCAGGTTCCAAATAGTGATACCAGTTGTCCGAAAAACCAGCGTCTGTAATTTGGATACTGGAGTGCCAGAAAAGTTTTCTGCCAGAAGAAATTTTTGTTCTGGTTTATCATTTCAGTTATTATCCCCTTGTCACCCTTCTTTACCCTTATTCACCCCTCTTTACCCCTTCTTGTCGCCCTTTTTTAAAAGACATCTTTCCTCTCCATCTTTGCCGCCTCAACAACCTCACGATACTCCTTTGGTGTGATTCTGCGGTTGAGTTCTGGATATTCATTTGCCTTATATGCTGGATAATACTGGTCCATAATATTCACGAAAGAATTCTTAGATATCTCACTTACAATAAAATCAAGGCACATCTTTGAATCCGATAGATTATTGGGCAAAACAAGGTGTCTAATTAATAGTCCCTTCTTTGCAATACCATTCTCTATCACCAAATCTCCAACCTGCCGGTACATCTCTTTCAGTGCAGTTCTTACGACATCCCAGTAATCAGGCACCTTTGAATACTTTTCGCCCTTTTTGTTATCTCCATATTTTATATCAGGCATATAGATATCAATTATTCCATCAAGCATCTTTAAAGTCTCAATTGTTTCATAACCACCACAGTTGTAAACTATCGGCACATTAAGGCCATTATTCTGGGCAATGCCAATCGCCTCAACAATTTGTGGCACCCATGGTGTCGGTGTTACCAGATTTATATTATGACACCCGAGTTCCTGTAATTCCATCATCATTTGGGCGAGTCTTTCAGTATTAATCTCCCTGCCGAGACCAAACTGGCTAATATCAGAATTCTGGCAGTATACACAGTGGAGATTGCAATGCGTAAAAAAGATAGTACCTGAACCAAACCTGCCAACCAAACAGTATTCCTCTCCAAAATGCTGGTGATAAGAGGAGACCTTTGGTTTTAGCCCTGCCTTACAATTTCCGATTTCACCCTTAAGTCTATTTACCCCACATTGTCTCGGACATACCTGGCAGGGATTTAACAACTTATAGAATTTATCAATCAGTTCTCTGGTAATTTTTTTCATTTTTTGATGAATCCAACCGCTACATCCTAAACTAACTTCCTAACCTCAACCTATTAATCATTTAACCATCTCCTTAGGCATTTCTAATGATCCCCATATCTATAATATGCCGCACACGAACCTTCAGAAGATACCATACAGGCACCGACTGGATTTGAAGGTGTGCATCTTTTACCAAACAAAGGGCATTCAGGTGGAATCTTTATGCCCAGCAAAATTTTACCACAGAGACAACCTTTAGGTTCTTTTGACTCTGAGATTTTTATATCATATCTCTTTGTCGCATCAAATCTTTTAAATTTATTTCTAAGGGTCAGACCAGAATCAGGGATCCTGCCAATGCCACGCCAATCAGAGTCTATCGGCTCAAAAACCTTTTCAAGCATTTTCAAGGCAGTGGTATTCCCTTGCGGTTTTACAACCCTTTTG
>CAYQKL010000032.1:0-29554 GCA_964418185.1 uncultured bacterium | reverse complement strand
TTTACTACCCTGTCCGCAATTCTTTGAACCGGTGGTTTTGACCCCTGTGCCTCCTTAATCAATTTTATAATCTGGGCAAGGAGTGTATCTTTACCCACTTTTGTCGCGCGGAATTTCAACACACTATTCTTGTTTATCGTTCCTCCAATAACTCTATCCCCTTTCTTCTTTACAACCGGCAAAGGCTCACCTGTGACCATAGATTCATCAACCAAACTCATTCCTTCAACCACTTCACCATCTGTAGGAACCCTTTGACCGGGCTTACAGAGGACTATTTCATCTACCTGCAAATCCTGAAGTGAAATTTCTATCTCCCTGTCATTCCTTATCACGATTGCTGTTTCTGGCTGGAGCCCCATCAATTTCTTTATTGCCTCTGATGTCCTTCCTTTTGCCTTTGCTTCAAGATACCTACCCAGGGAGAGAAATGTGGCAAGGAGTATTGCAGTCTCATAGAATAAGAATTCTCTGTTAAGAATAATATCAAATGTTCCCATCACACTGGCAATGAATGCGACCCCAATACCCATTGAATACATAACATCCATATTTAAATTGTGATTCTTAATTGCCGATATGCCTGCCTTAAATATTGGATAGGCGAGATAAATAAACACAGGGGTGGAGATAGTGAATTGGATATAGTGAAGAGGAAACATCGTGTGATGGATTGGTAGGTACATAGAAATCATCAAGGGAATGCCCGCAATGAATCCTATAATAAAACGCAATTTCATTCTACTTAGGTTTTCTTTCCTCAATGTTTCAGCATACTGAGTAGTTTTCTCATCAGCAATTCCTAAAAATTCATAGCCTGCTTCTTCAATAGCAGACTTTATATCATTTACTCCAATCTTTTGTGGTTCATAGACTATCTGTGCCTCTTCAGTCGCAAGGTTTACTACAACATCAATTGTGCCATCAAGTTTCTTTAGTGATTTTTCAACTGTGCTCACACAGGTAGCACAGTGCATTCCACCAACTTTTACGGTCTTCTTCTCTTTCATATATTTTATAGTGTAGGGACAACCCGCCAAAAAGCGTGGCGGGTTGTCCGTAATTTCTTCCTTCTAATTCTTCCCTTTCTTGATAATGAATTTAATTACTCTTTCTCCCTTTTCTATTGTCAGGAGTTCATTTCCAGTTCTTTTGCAGAATGCCTTTATATCTTCTTCTGCAGCCGGGTCATCAGCAAGGACTTCAAGTATCTCACCTGGCTGGAGTTTATCAAGTTCCTGCCGTGTCTGAAAAATCGGCTGTGGGCAGAAAAGACCAACACAATCAAGACTTACTTTCGGTTTTATATCCATAAGACCATTCTTTTTCTTCTGCCTTCAATTTCCTCTAACAATTTCCTTTATCACAATCCCCTGTATCCCACTTTTTAAAGGGGGAGTAAGGGGGATTTTTGCCCTTCTCTCTACTTGCTACTCGCTACTCTATCTTAAAAGTATTGCTTTCTCCGTCTTCCTGAATCCATCTGTTTCTAATCTTACAAAATAAACACCAGAAGGAAGCCGACGACCAGAATCATCCGTTCTATCCCAGATAACTTTATGCATCCCCGCATTAACATATCCATTAAGAATAGTCTTTATTACCCTGCCTGAAATATCGTAAACCACCATTTTAACCTCAACATCCCGTGATATACTAAATCCTATATTAATCATCTGTGTTGCCGGATTAGGTGAAGCAACATACATCTCAACCTTTACCGGTTCTCTTCCTTTCGCCTGAGGACCACCACCAACTGGAAAGAATTTAGCAACTGTTTTGATATCATAGACCGGCACATATCTTGAATTAACCCATAACAAAGAGTCTGAATTGCCTACACCATAACTAATCAACGCCATATCACCAACACCAGTTTCATTGGATAAAAAACCAATCTGCGGATTCTTTGAACCAGCGTATGTAAAACCACTTAAATTTTCCGGACTTTGCCAGCCCGAACCATCATTCATACTAAACAAAATCTCCCAATCATAATCAGCCGTTGAATCCGCCCAAACTACATAAAAATGGTCCTTAAAGGCATTGGCAGTAATCACCGGATGCCGGGATTCCTCCGCAGTCTGGCATACCCACTCCAGAGGCTGCCAGAAATCAGCCACCTTCCTGCGACAGCAAATATCAAAATTGTTCCCATTCTTCTCTTCCCAGACCACTGCCACGGTTCCATTATATGGACTGACCACTAAATCAGGTGCGAAGATACCATTCTTCACACTGCTGGATATCTGCTCAATTATCCAATCAGGAGCACAGGTGTAATAAATTGCCCGCATCAACCCAGTTGCTTTGCACCAGGCAATATGAGGACGACCATCTATACCCAGACCAATGCTCGGATTACTCACCTCGCCCTGGTCAATAGTAAAATAATCTAATACCGGGCTCTGAGCCTGGGTATCAAACCAAGCGTAAATTACCTTCTTGCCAAAGACACTTTCATTGATAAAGGTAAGATGCCCGATGTTCGTGTTCGGGTCAACAACTAAACAAGGGGTCTTCTGCACTGATTCCTCAGAATAGAGGACTATCGGTTCGGTCCAGACCGAACTTGAGGCAGGTTTTTTTGAGTATAGCAAATATGAACCATCAAGCCAGACCACATGGGCATCGCCATTGGGTAATACTGACAGGGCTGGCGAATTACCTTCACCTATCTTACCCATCCTTTCGCCCTGTGCACCATTTGCTTCTAACGACCAGGTAGCACCATTGTCCGTAGAAACCGTATATCGCACATATTTTGCCATCGGACCGCCTGATTCATAAACCATATGCCATATGCCATTACCATAACCAATGCGGTCAGCATTATTCGGACCAGTTGCCACTGGGTCTGAGGACTTGAGGTGATAATTGAGTACGCCATTCACTGCTGCATAGCAATCAAGACGACCCCAACCATAATAGATATTTGGAGGACCACTGACATCACGATTTGCGGTCTCAAGAAGAATATCATAAATATCATAATAATTCAGGTCATAATGCCATTTATCCCGCGATGCCTCAAGCATCAGGGCAATCGCACCTGTAACATGGGGAGTCGCCTGGGAAGTGCCCCACATCTTGATGTATCCTTGATTACTATTCTTGTCTGCTGAACGAATTCCATCACCTTGTGACGGGTTATTTACATCAGTTCCTGGTGCCACAATATCGGGCTTAATAAAATTCCAATCAGGTCTTGACCAGTATATTGAGTTATTCCAGGGCATTGTGTTTGGAGATGGACCAGGACATGAGAAGGATGCGTAAAAATTACTGGTGTCCGTTGCACCAATACCGAAAGCGTGAGGGAAATTTCCAGGTGGCCAACTTCTGGACCATAAACCTCTATTGCCAATGCAAAAAACAGGAATAATTCCAAAACTACGCAACAAAGTAACATCTTCCCAAAATTCAGTGTTTTCCCAATCGTTCCAATCTCCCCAGGAGCAATTAACTACATCAGGTGCAAGATTACCATCGGGAGTATTGGTCAACCAAGCAATCCACTGGAAACAGGCATGAGCCACACTTGGACCACCATCTCCTCCTCCTACACAGGCTATCAGTTTTGCCCCGGGTGCAACCCCAATATCAGGCAAATTACCTGCATAACCATCACCACCAATCGCAATCCCACCAACATGGGTGCCGTGACCATTGGTGTCGTGGGGTTGACTACTGTTATACAATGGATCAAACCAGGCGTATTCCCAGTGTAATTCATTATCTATTCTATTCCGCCATTTATTATTCACCGCATCTGTCCACCAACTCTCATGAGTCATCAGTATCCCTGAATCAAATATACATACCACTATTCCATTACCGGTATAACCATTTGACCAGACCTGGTGCGCACGAACCCTCTCAATATTCCACTCAATCTGACGGGATGGCGGTGCACCATAACCCGAAGGCGATTCTATCTTTCCTGCCTCACCACCATTGACAAAATCAACCTCTGACCTTGAAGCAAGTGCAAGAACCACCGGTTTTGTCGCCTTCAGACAGAAACCATTATAAATCCAGAATGACTGGAGACTGTCAATCTCATTACCAAATGAGTTTGCAAAATCAAGCAATGGCATCTGGGTCCTTTGGGCAAATTCCTTAAGATACGCAATCTTTTCTGCATAGGCTTTTTGTGGAAAACGAACAAGATTAGGCTTTTCTCTTAAATGGACACTCACCCAGGTCTTATTACCGGGTGATAATGTATCCAGCACCGCCTGTAAGGACGGTGTGATATACCCGGCAGTGAGAATGGTTGCTCCTAAAAGGAGCAGTGATATGATGATTCTAATTTTTTCTCCCTGTTAAAAAACAATTACCTTTTTATCTATTCTATCATCTTTTCCTTCAACCCTTAAAAAATAAACACCAGGTTGGAGTGGAATATATTCCTTTTTGCCACGCTGAAAGGTTTTCTCTACTTTCATCCTACCTGAAACATCATAGATTCTTAGTCCACAATCTTCATCAGGCAAAAATTCTATACCACCCTTGAAGATTGTGGCACCTTTCTCTTTATCTCTTATCTCATTCTTCATCACCTCCTTTACTACACCCTGTGATGATGCAAACTTCATCACCACAATATCATCATTCCCGGAACTGACACATATCCGACCCGCATGATAAACATTTCCATACACATCTACAACCATATCATGAGTTACATCAGCCCAGGGCCAAGGCGGATTATGAGGATAAATATACCACCATAGTAAATCACCCGATGAATTTAACTTAACCACCGCAATCTGGGTTATATCCCCCATATTTCTTAAAAAACCAGCTCCATAAATACCACCCAAGCCATCCACTTCTATCCGATGAGCTATTCCTCCCTTATAGCCAGCAGGACCAGCGTCTATATAACACCAATGCTCGCTGCCACCGGAATCTACTTTTATTAATGTGAATAATTGGAGAGTATCATTACTTGTGGTACCGCTCAAACCACTCACATAGACATTCCCTGAATCATCCACAGTTAGGTCATAAAGAAGGTCTGCAGCATTTGCCAACCCATTGTATCTATACACCCACTCCTCCTGACCTGAGGAATCAATCTTGACCACACAGAAATCCCAGCCCACACCCCTGGACGAACCAGCAATGTAAATATTTCCAAAAGTGTCAAGAGCCATTGCCTGGAGCTCATCCCTATAATTTGCTGGTCCATCATAACGATACTCCCATACCAGATGGCCTGCAGAATCTAACTTCAAGACAGTAAAATCAGTAGATGTGCCAAACCCCGTGGAATAACCACCAACATAGATATTTTCATTACGGTCTACAATAATACTCGTTGCCTCATCATAACTTCCAGCTGGACCATCATAAACATAACGCCAGCACTCATTGCCCAAAGAATCTAATTTCACAACCACCCAATCCGAAGGAGAGGGATACTTTATCCCACAAACATAAATATGATGCGAAGATGAGACCGCTATTGACCGACCTTCAGCAGCAATACTATCTCTATATAGCCACAACCCCTGCCCCAAAGTATCTACACATAGCACAATCATAAAACTTCCAGTCCCGCCGGTCAGAAAAACATTATTGAATGCATAGGTCATATCACAACCAATTTCACCCCACCCTAATGTATCATCAAAATAAAACCACTCGTTTACGCCCATACCGTTTAATTGTATTAACCCTAACCCTCTTCTGCTTCCAACAAAAATACAGCCGGTAACATAAACATTTCCAGAGTTGTCCGTGATAATTGAATTAGGATATTCACTAGACTGTGGATTCACATACTGATACACCCACTCTGGGGTCTGGGCAAATGAAAAAGGAGCGAGGAGAAAGTAGAGGATAAGAATTAAGCTGTATCGTCCCGACAAAAAAGTCGGGGCTCGCAAGAAACGCAGTATCGTCCTGACAAGGAACTCGGGACTCGCAATATCGCTACGCCTGGAAATAAATCTATTCAAAACTCTATCTGCATCTACTTTAATCCGTCTGCATCCAAAGTTTTCCAATAAACACTTGAGTTTCTTCATATTTTCTCTTTTCATTTTAACTTAAGATACACCGGTGATTTTTTTCCTCTAATAACAAAACAGGCATCGTAAACGTTCAACCCTACCTTTCCACCGTTGATTTGCAAGGCTAACTTCTGGTTCTGAAAGAACCATTGGCTCTTAAAGAAATGTTTGCCCTACATCTCCTTCCGTTTCTCGCAATATACCTTTTCACACCCCCCTGTGTCCCTCTTTTTTAAAAGGGGAATGAGGAGGATTTTGTTTTCAATCGCCCCTTTTGTTATTTCCATTTCACATTTCACGTTAACCGTTTCACGCGTTATCCCTTCTTTACCCCTTCTTGTTCAGATTTCCTCTAATAGACTCGTGAATGTATCATGATGTTCTTCCTCATCAGCAAGGATACTTTCGAATAGTTTTCTCGTTACCTCGTCATTCTCTTTTCGGGCAAGTTCAATCACCTGTTTGTAAAGTTTTATTGCTCCTTCTTCGTCCTTTTTATCCTGTTCAATCATCTCTTTAAGTGTCTCACCAATAATTATTGGTTCGGGTTTTGTAGTTGGTTTTCCACCAAGATAATTGAGCCTTTCAGCAATCGCCTCAGCGTGTTTCATTTCGGTAATTGAGATCTTTTTTAATTCATCCTTTACCGCAAAACCCTTTACACCCTTCCATTGCACATGTTGCCACATATACTGAATGGCAACCTGAAGTTCACGGGCTATTGATTTATTTAACAAATCAAGTAGTTCTTTTGAAGCCATTGTTTCTCCTTTCTTTGTTTTATTACTTTTTTGTTGTTTTCTTCTTCGGAACCATCTCGGTTCCACAACAGATTATCGGGTGTGCCTCGGCACAACCACAGACATTGTCAACCGTTACTTCAAGACCACAAACCTTGCACACATATTTTTTGCCTTTTTTTGCTGGTTTTTTGACCTTCTTCATAAATGCCTCCTTTTTTACAAATTAATAATCTTTTCCAAAAACATTGTTTCTGGGATTGCGCCTTCAAACTGGACCGTTTCATTAATAACGACCTTAGGCACAGCAAAGACATTATACCGTTGGGTCAAGTGAGGAAATTCCTGGGCATTTACCGTTTCTGCTGTGATTAAAGAGTTCTCCATTGCGAATTTAAATGCAGTTATTGCTGCCTGGGGACAATAAGGACAGGTAAGAGTTACAAAGACTTTGATATGGACAGGTTTACTTAATACTTTTATTTTTTCTTTTATCTCTGCTGATAAACCTGAATCCCTATTGGAGACAAGTTTTATCGTATCAAGCAATGATGCAAATTCATATCCGGCTGGCATACCATAGAATCTTATCCCATAATCAATCTCACCCTGGATGATATTTGCCGGAATTTTATCTATTTTAAATGATTCAACCTTATCTTTATCCTTTAAAAAATCATAGACCTCAAGATTTATTTTGTCAGAAAGGGCAGAAATTTCCTCCATCAATGTGCGATTATCTTTACAATTTTCACATTCTAATGCAGGCATTACAATAGGGGATTCCTGGGTAAAGACGATAAGTTTTACTGGTTCTTTTAAACTTTCAAGAACCTTTTTTACCTCTGCCTTTACGGGTTCTTCTAACAGCCCCATCTTTACTCCTTTTATTTATCGCCCCGCAATGGGGACATTTTTTAAATTCAATTTTGAAAAGTTCACCACAACTATGGCAATTTATAAGTTCTATATTACAGGTGGTGCAGAAGACTGGCTCAAAACATTTCATTCGTAACTCGCTGTCACAAAATGGACATTTACACTTTTCCGACATCTTTCGCCTCCTTTTTCTTTAAATAGTCTTCAATAGCCTTATGCAAAGCATCAGCACCAAGATTGGAACAATGCATCTTATTAGGAGGCAGACCACCGAGTTCCTGGGCAACGAGTTCATTGGTAATCTTCAATGCCTCTTCAATTGTTTTACCTATTGCCATCTCGCTTACCATTGAAGAGACCGCAATTGCCGCACCACAGCCAAAGGTTTTGAATTTGATATCAACAAGCCGGTTGTCTTTTACCTTTATGTAGAATGTCATCATATCACCACAAACCGGATTGCCAACTTCACCAATACCATCAGCATCCAAAATCTCACCAACATTTCTCGGATGCTGAAAATGGTCCATTACTTTTTCTGAATAGAAAGGCATAAAATCACCTCACAATTATTCGGTCAAATCCCAAATTCCAAATCCCAAACGATACCAAAACCCTAAATTCCAGAATCTATAGACCACACTACATTGTTTTGAATCTTGTATCTTCCCAATTAGGATTTGTTTCGTATTTCGTCCACCACTCCTTATGGCGGATTTGTATTTCGGATTTTCCATTAGTATAATGGCGTAAATTGGGCATCAGCCCAGAAATCTTCTTTTAACAGGTCTATTTGTTTTGTAATCGCAGAGAGATGCCTTTGTTCCCATTCCTGGAGTTTTCCAAACAATTCCCGGGCAGCAGGGTCATCAGAATCTTCTTTCATTTTACGGTAAAAATCTATTGAATTTGTTTCCAACAATGCACCAATACTCAAAGCAGACATTTCAAAATGCCGTTCTTTTATTCGGGATTTCAGTTCTTCAGTGAATATCGGACTTTCACCTTCAAGAATGGATGGTGAACCGAGTTCAATATGAGATAGCCATTCGTTCTCTTTAAGCAAATATTCATACTGCCTCTTCAGTTCATTAAAATGTTTTGTCTCATCTTCAGCAAGACTTTTAAAGACCTCTTTGCCCTTAGAGTCACCAGTCTTTTCTGAGGCAAGTCTATAAAACTCAATTCCATTAAGTTCAGTCTGCATTGCAATCTTCAAACCCTCAAGTGCCTTTTTTGTCTCCATATCCTCTCCTTTTATTTATTCTCTTTCTCCTTCCATTGTAAATTCCCTTATGCCGAACCAGAATCCGGTCTGCTCAATATGGTCAATCTCAGCCTGGAGAAGGTCGTAGTGGGATTCTTCCATCTCAATTATTCGGTCAAAGATCTTTATTGCCTCCGCGTTATCAACGAAGCGCTTATTTTCATTATAGAATTCAATAGACCTTTTTTCAAGGTCAAGGGCAGTCTTCAATGCGGAAAGTTCATCCTGGCCCTCTTCTGATTTCATCTTATCAATCTCTCTTAGCCTCGGTGCAATCTTTTCAATAAATGACTCGGGAATAGTTTCACAGACCCAGGTTTTATTGCACATTATACCATCAAGCATTTTTTCTAAGACTTCCATATGTTGCAGTTCATCCTGTGATAGTTTTATAAACATATTCTTTCCCGTCGGGTCTTTAGTCCGATAAGCAAAATTAAGGTAGGAAGAAAGGCCATTCTTTTCAATACCAACACCAGTCTTTAATATTTCAATTGCCTTTTCCATAATTGCTCCTTTAGTTATATTTTACGCAATTTAGACACGAAGTCAAGCAAAAGGTTAACTATAAAATCAACAATTATTTTAAATTTGAAATGATTTTAAATTATATTTGTTTCCCTGATCGGCGAAAATCTAGCTGATTGGTTATTGACAAAAAGTAGGTACTGTATATTATTGAAAATAGGAAAATCGAAAAATTATAGAACAAAACTTTTCGCAAAAATCAATCAGTTGGGCAAAAAAATATGGTGTCGAGTTCTATTATCTTTTGTTATTTTTTCGTCATCCAGCAATGCCTAGATTCCAACCTGGATAAAACGATATGGTATACCTGACCGTGCGGATTTTGCATTCGGCGGGATTGTTGAAACCGATAATGGCGATTTTGTTGTTTGTGGAGCGACCCTAAACAGGTTCCCATTAATCACCTGGGACCAAAATGGCTATTCATTAAAATAAATGCCTTTGGTGATACAATCTGGACAAGAGTGATTGGAAGTATGGGTTTGGGTGCTGGTTCAGATTACATTCTTGATGTGCTGATAAATAATGACAACGAACTCGTTTTTACCGGCTTTAAATACAAAAATCCCAGTCGAGATGTCTGGTTTATTAAATATAGTCTTGATGGCGATTCGTTGATTGATAAAACTATAGGTGGGCGATTGGAAGACAATGGTAACGAGATAATTCAGAACCCGGATGGAACATATATGATTATTGGTGATACAAAATCCTTTGGTACTTAGAATGGGGGTAAGGATGTCTGGCTCTTAAAAGTCAATCAAAATGGTGATACACTGTGGACAAGAACCTACGATTTTGGATATAGAGATGTCGGCACAGGGATAATCCCTTTTCAGTCGGGTAATTATCTGGTAACTGTGTCCAGTATCACCGGTGTCTGGCCCATTCCACCCGAATATACTGGTTTTGCATCTTATTTTGTCATTGATTCTCTGGGTAATGTTTTGAAAACTGTTTTATTTGATGAGGACAGTTTGACCCAATTTTCTGGGATCAGCCCGACCAGCGATGGTGGGTTAATAATAGCGGGGAGCAGAAGCGTATATGATATTTATCCTGCGCGTGATATCTGGATATTAAAATTAGATTCCAATGCAGATACAGTCTGGACAAAGACTATTGGCACATATCGTAAATACGATGGCGGAGTGAGTATTTTTCAAAGCAATAACGGTGGGTATTATCTTGCTGCATACTCCCAGAGTTATCAGACACCGCAGATGAATTTTGATAACCTGTGGCTTTTGAGATTAAATGACGTTTGTGATACAGTATGGACACGGTGGTGGGGAGGTCCATTGAATGACGATCCGGCTTCTATTATACCCACCTCTGACGGAGGAATAATAATTGCCGGCTGGCGTGATGCAAATTCCTGGGATAGTCTTACATTAGGTCCGGCTGATTTCTGGGTGATAAAGGCAGATACCAGTGGTAATGTGAGCGGAATTACCGATTCAAGACAGGTTCTGAAAAACTCTTTAAAGATTTTAAGAATTTCTCCAAATCCTTGCAATCTTACAGCAAAAATTCAATTCTCAATTTCCCACAAAGACTATGTTGTATTAAAAATCTTTGATATTTCCGGTTCTGAGGTTGCAACGATTTTTGAGGGAGAACTTAACCCCGGGCAATATTCTTACATCTATAATGCAACAGGTTTGGCAAATGGTGTATATTTTGTATCATTGAAGATTGGAAATAGTCTATGTAAGAACAATGAGTTGATAGTTTTGAGATAACAGGAGATGATGATTGAGGAGATAGGACTTGTCCTGAATTTATTTAAGAGAAGTGGGGAAAGGGGTTTATATATCTAATCACCAATGTAGAAATAATATACCAGGGCCTATCTGTGGATTTTTGTGTTTAACAGGAATTTTTTTTCTGTTGGTTCAACCGGTTCAAGCAGCGGTCACAATATTAGAAGATTTTGAAGACGGGGATACAATAAGCCCATACCTCTGGAGGATTATAAAGTCTGATTCGTGCATTGCTTCTTTTACTGCAGATTCGGGAAGTGGTTATCAGAGCATTTATGCGGGGCATGGGAATTACTCAATACTGGGGAATAAAAAATGGTGCGTTTTTGTTGGTTTAAACTTTTTTGGTTCATTCCTTGGTGATGGTATTATATTTTATGCCAAAGGCAATGGAATCTGGAATATCAATCTCATTACCAGTGACATTAACCCTAATAATGACCCGATGCCTTTTGTTAAGGTAGTTTTTGATACTTCCTGGAAGGCTTATTACATCCTATGGGATGAGTTTTGTTATCCAGCGCGTGCAGTAAATAGGCCAGAGATCATTCCCAGTCATATCCATACATTATATATATCTCCTCAAAGTCAGCAAAAAGGACAGAACGAGCAATTCTATATTGATAATATGGGTTATTTCTCTGCAGATAGTATCTCGCCCCAGGATGTTGATGGCGATGGGATTCCAAACGAATCTGACTGGGATGCAGACAATGATAAATGGTTCAACATCTTAGAGGGTTATGCCGGAACCGATTCCTTGAATGGAGGTTCTTATCCACAATCCCGATTATACTTCCCTGTGGTAGGTGCGTATACTGGAATCTTTCCCCTTATGTATTGGACCGATGAATTCTATAATTTTGAAAAGCTCACTTTTCTAAAAGGCGCTTTATTTGCGATCTTTACCCGCGGCTGGGGCGATACTACTACATTCTATCATTTTGATAGAGGAAATTGCGATTTTATTGCAAGATGTGGTGCGGTTCCCGTATATCAATGGCCTATCCTCAATGCCAGCCGAATCAATTCATACGGTGCAATATTAGATTCAATGTTCCGATTGAAAGATATAATTGAAGGAAGATTTGATGCAGAACTTATGGAATTTGCAAATGAAATAAAGAATTGGAAATTGCCCATTATTCTCAATCCCGTGGTTGAATATAATCAGGGTTGGGAATCCTATCATTGATTGTCTAATTTCGGAGCTGATGGTAAACATATGCCTCCGCGCTCGCTTTTAGGCGAAATGGCTGGTTCCTGGGTAGTAGATAGTTTGCTCTATCATTGTGATACTGTTCCTGCGGAAAGCATATCTAATTACTACGGCGATCATAATATCCCGGATGGCCCAGAAAGGCTCAAAGATGCCCTACTCCACATCAAAAATATCTTTGAAAATGTCGGAGCGTCTAATATTATCTGGACGATGCAGACACATCCGATTGTAAAAGGTGCCCATTTTGGCAACTGGTCAAATCTGTCCAATTACTATTCTGAACAGTTTGTTGACTGCCATTCAATGAGCGCCCACCATGGCTACATAAATGATACATTGAGGACTTTATCTTACATTATCTCTGAATGTTATGATACCCTTATGTCCCTCAACCCTACCAAACCCATCATTATAATTGAGTTTGCAGTTCATACAGAAGATAACACAGGGATCTCGGATATGACAAATACATTTGTGAATGACTTTACAATGTATTTTCAGGATAGTTTCCCAATGATAAAGGGATGGACATATGTCAATTCTGACCGCTACGATAGTGACTATGTTCACACTGGACTCCAGATAGATAGTAGTCGTTATACTGGGGAGATAAATGCCTTTCGTGCGGTTCAACAAAATTCTTATTATATTAAAGTTCCTATCCTTCTACCGGTTGGGATAGAGGAAGAACAAATGTCTGTAGCAAAAAAATGTGGTTCATCTTTTGAAGTATTTCCCAATCCATTCAATGATAAGACCGAAATTAGATATATGATACAGGATACAAGATACAGGATACAAGATATAAATCTGAAGATTTACGATGTAACGGGTAGAGTAGTTAGACAATTTAGCCATTTATGTGCCACAATGTATCGTGGAATCCAATCATTTAACCAGGTCAGTTGGGATGGTAAGGATGATAATGAAAATTATCTACCCTCAGGGATATATTTTGTAAAATTAGAAGCAGGCGGCTTTTCACAGATCAAAAAACTTATACTTCTGAGGTGATAAAGGAAATCAAGGATATGAAGAGCAATAGAGACAAATTATCTGCAACAATGAAATAGGTAGGAGGAGATTGGTATAAGGGTGAGAAATGCAACACTTTGGGGGCAGCCCCCAAAGTGTTGCAGGAGATTAGAGATATTGATAAGTTAGAGACCACTTGAAATTTTTGAAAAAATCTATATAATCTTCTATGCGACTATATGAATACGAAGGTAAGATGCTCTTTAGACGGAATAAGATTTCGGTTCCAGATGGAGTAGTTGTTGATAGAAATACATTCGGGGAACTTGACAAGGTCGTTTATCCGGTAGTAATTAAGGCACAGGTTTTTTTGGGTGGCAGGGGAAAGGCAGGTGCAATCCAATTTGCTGAAAATAGAACTGAGGCAGAAGCAAAGATAAATTCTTTATTAGGTAAAAAACACGGACCATATGTTATTGAAAAGGTGCTCGTAGAAAGAAGGCTTGATATTGCACAGGAATTATATATTGCCGCACTCATTGATAGAATAGAACACAAACCATTATTAATGATAAGCACTCAAGGAGGAATGGACATTGAAGAAATAGTTAGGACAAATCCTAATGCAATTAAAAAGTATTACTTTAACCCTGGCGAAAATTTAATGGAATATCAGGCAAGAAAGATTTCTGGTGAAGTAAAACCTGATAGCGAGTTATCTAACAGGTTCACGAGTGTGGTTTCCGGTCTTTTCAATTTTTTTGTTAATTTTGACTGTAAACTTGTTGAAATAAATCCTCTTGCAATAACCTTGGACCGAAGGATTTTTGCCCTTGATGCAAAGGTTGATTTAGATGAAGACGCAATGTTCAGGCATCCTGAATTGAGAGAAATGGGAATAGTTGCGCGCAATGAGATTGGTGAATTAACCCAGCGGGAAAAAATCGCAAAAGCCGCTGGAATTCCTTATGCTGATGTTGACCCTGATGGTGATATTGGTGTATTTCCTGGTGGTGCTGGATTTGGTATTGCTGCATTGGATTTAATCACCCATTACGGTGGCAGACCTGCAAATTTTATGGATTCAGGAGGAGCACCAACACAGGAAAAATTAAAGGCGATGCTCGGGCTATTGATGGATAATCCCAAGGTAAAGGTAATCTTTGGTGCACGATTTGGCGGAATTTCTCGTTGCGATGATTGGGCAAAGGCAGTTGTCCAGTATGTAATAGAGAATAGACCTAAAAAGCCAATGATTATGCGAATGGCAGGAAATATGGAAGAAGAGGGCAGAAAGATTTTTGAACAGGCAAAAAAAGAACATCCAGAACTGTTCAAAAACATAAAGGTTTATGCCTATGACACGCCGATTGAAGATGTGATACAGGAGACGGTTCAGGTTGCAAAAGGAATTCAATGAAAATGAGAACCCTTATATTCGCAAATTTTTCACTGCAAAACCCTAAACCCAATTCTAAATATCAAATTTTTTGTTTTGAATTTGAAAATTTGGAATTTAGGTTTTATTTAGGATTTAGATATTAGAATTTAGAGATTGATAAGATGGTGAGAATATGGCTATACTAATTGACCACAATACAAAAACCATTGTTCAGGGTATCACCGGTGCAAATGCAGCACTACATACAAAATTGATGCTTGAATATGGAACCAAGATAGTTGGCGGCGTTACACCGGGAAAAGGTGGACAGATGGTTGAGGGTGTGCCGGTATATGATACAGTTGCGCAATGTCTGATTGAACATCCTGATGCGACGGTATCAAGTATCTGGGTGCCAGCAAGATTTGCCAGAGAAGCAATATTAGAGGCGATAGACGCCGGGATAAAGACAGTGATTGTGATAACCGAGAGGATTCCGATCCAGGATATGCTTTATGTTCGCCAGAGGGCAAAGGAAAAAGGGGTTGTGGTAGTAGGTGGTAATACTCCGGGTGTCATATCTCCGGGCAAATGCCTTGTTGGTATGCTTCCAAAAATTGCATTCCAACCGGGTAGAATTGGAACGGTTGCGCGCAGCGGTGCTGTAACTTATTATATTGCAAATTCTTTAAATCTTGCCGGGCTTGGTGAATCAACATCTGTGGGCCTTGGTGGTGATCCAATATTAGGTTCAAATTTTGAGGATATATTGAAACTATTTGAACAGGATCCTGAGACCGATGCAGTCGTAATGGCTGGAGAGATTGGTGGTGTTTATGAAGAACTTGCTGCACCATATATAAAACAAATGAAAAAACCTGTTATTGCATACATCACTGGAAAATCAGCGCCGCAGGGAAAGCGATTGGGTCATGCCGGAGCAATAATTGAGGGAAATATGGGCACTGCCCAGAGTAAGATCTCTGCATTGAAAGAGAATGGAGCAATAATTGAACAAACATTGACTGAGATACCTACATTAGTAAAGAAGGCTATTTTGGGCAAGTGAAGGCAATTCTGTATTGACACTATTAAATAATTCAGTATAATATACAGATGCTTCAGAAATTGTTAGGCAAGATTTTCGGCACCAGGACTGAACGAGAATTGAAAAGACTCTGGCCAATTGTTGAAGAGACAAATCATTTCTATGAAAAGATGCCCAATGTTGATCTGATAAAAACGAGTGAGGATTTCCGAAAACGCATTGCCCAGGGTGAGTCACTTGATGAATTACTGCCTGAGGCATTTGCCCTCGTAAAAGAAGCCTGCAGAAGGCTTGTGGGGCAGAAATGGCCGGTTGTTGAGATTGAGACCGAATGGAATATGATTCCATTTGATGTTCAGCTAATTGGTGGTATTGTCCTGCACGAAGGGAAGATCGCGGAAATGAAGACTGGTGAAGGTAAGACTCTTGTTGCGACTATGCCACTGTATTTAAATGCGCTTGCAGGCAAGGGATCACACCTGGTAACAGTAAATGACTACCTTGCGCGCAGAGATCGTGAATGGATGGGACCTGTCTATGAATCTCTTGGTTTGACCATCGGTGTACTACAGCAGGGTATGGAAAACGAACCAAGAAAGGCAGCATATAATTGTGATATCACATACGGGACAAACAATGAGTTTGGCTTTGATTATTTACGGGATAATATGGTCTGGCGCCTTGAAGACAAGGTTCAGCGAGGACATTTTTATGCAATAGTGGATGAAGTGGACAGTATATTGATTGATGAAGCGCGAACTCCTTTGATCATTTCCGGACCTGTTGAACGGGAGACAAAGAGTTTCGATGAGCTGAATCCTGTTGTCCAGCGCCTGAATTCTGCCCAAACAGTCCTTGTCAATAGAATAGTTCAGGAGGCAAAGAATTTGCTTGAGCAAGGCAAGGAAAAAGAAGCCGGGATGAAGTTACTTCAAGCACGCAGGGGCGCACCAAAGAATAAGCAGCTAATGAAATTGGAACAGGAAACCGGTATTAAAAGACTGGTTGAGGATACAGAATTGAGTTTCTTAAGGGATAAAAGTTTCAGCAAAATTGATGAAGAGCTGTATTTTGTCATTGATGAGAAATCCCATATCGTTGATCTGACAGAGAAGGGAAGAATTTTCATATCACCCAATAATCCAGAAATGTTTGTGTTACCTGATTTGAGTGAAAAGATTGGTAGGGTTGATCAGGATGAGCAATTGTCACCAAAGGAAAAAATTGTCGTAAAAGAAAAGGCGTATGAAGAATATGCAAAGAAGAGCGAGATACTGGCAAATCTGAGAGCACTGCTGAAAGCTTATTCTCTATTTGAAAAAGATGTGGAATATGTTGTTCAGGATGGTAAGGTAATCATAGTTGATGAATTTACAGGTAGGCTAATGCCCGGGAGAAGATTTTCTGATGGACTGCATCAGGCACTGGAGGCAAAAGAACGCGTGCGCGTTCAGGAAGAAACCCAAACATTTGCGACGATAACAATTCAAAACTACTTCCGTATGTATGAAAAACTCGCGGGCATGACCGGTACCGCAGCAACTGAGGCAAATGAATTCTGGCAGATATACAAACTTGATGTGGTTGAGATTCCCACCAAAGAACCGGTTCGTCGCATTGATTATGAAGATATTGTCTACCGTTCCAAACGCGAAAAATATAATGCAATAATTGATGAGATTGTAAAATGGCATGCGAAAAAAAGGCCCGTTCTTGTTGGCACTACATCCGTGGAGGTCTCTGAAGTTCTCTCACGATTATTACAGAGAAAGGGTATCCCGCATAATGTTCTTAATGCAAAACACCACCAGCGTGAAGCATTGATTGTATCACAGGCCGGACAACCAGGTGCTGTAACAATTGCTACCAATATGGCTGGTCGCGGAACCGACATTAAACTTGGTCCGGGCGTTGTTCAGTGCAGCAAATGTTGCATATACTGTTCGGACTACAACTGTGCTGAATGTACCCACGAAGAGAAAAATGATTGTTTTAAAGACTTGCCCTGCGGGCTTTATATCATAGGAACTGAAAGACACGAATCCCGAAGAATTGATAACCAGTTAAGAGGAAGAAGCGGTCGTCAGGGCGACCCTGGTTCATCAAGGTTTTTTTTATCGCTCGAAGATGATCTTATGCGAATATTCGGTTCAGACCGGGTTGCGGATATTATGGATCGCTTTGGTGGCGAGGAGCAGAAACCCCTTACTCATCCACTGGTTACAAGGGCAATTGCTAATGCCCAGAAGAGGGTAGAAGAGAACCACTTTGAAATTAGAAAACACCTCTTGGAATACGATGATGTTATGAACCGTCAGCGTGAGGTTATCTATAAGATGCGAGATAAAATACTAAAGGGTAGTAATTTTGAAGAACTGCTCTATAAGAATTTTGAAGATACAATAGAAGATATAATTCTGAAATATTCCAATGAAAAAGAGCCACCTGAAAACTGGGATTGGGATGGAATGGTAGGTGAATTTAACCAGTTGTTTTTGACAGGTTTCTACATTGATAAACACGAAAAGGAACGGATAAAGCAGCACGAACTTTTTGAGAAATTCCTTGAAAAGGCAAAGGAGTCCTATAGGTTAAAAAAGCAGAATTACGAAGAGGAAGCCTACAATGAAATGCTCAAATCAATTCTTTTATTGACTATAGATAATAGATGGCGCGAACATTTATATACCCTGGATGCACTGCGAGAAGGAATCAGTTTGAGGGCATATGCACAGAAAGACCCTCTGGTTGAATACAAGCAGGAGTCGTTCAAGATGTTTGACGAATTGCTCAGGGATGTTGCCAAAGATGTCTCCGGAATTGTGTTCCGTGCCACACCCAGGCCGATCCAGAGAAAACCATTAGTGACACAGGAGTTCAAACCCGGTATGGATGGTAAAGGACCTCAACAGGGAAAACCTGCAACTCAAGGAACGGTTGTGGCAAAAGCTGCGAAAATTGGGAGAAATGACCCCTGTCCCTGTGGTAGTGGCAAAAAATATAAGAAGTGCTGTGGCAAGGGAGTAGTATAGAATGAAACCTTATCAGGTGAATCTCTTTAATGAAAGTGAAAGAGCATCGATATTTTTGCCATCCGAACCAACTTTTGTGTTGAACAACAAAAGATATATAAATTTTGCTCTATTTGATTGTTTTAACCGACACAATAATGAATATTTGCGTGAGACTGCAAGGTTGAATATTGATAGTCATAATTTAATGGATATTAGAAATCCTGATAATCTTTTGGAGACTCTGAAGAATGAGATGACGGAATTTAAGAAACTGGATTCCATAATTTTGTTCCCTGATGATGTTTCTGCAAGTTATGCCCTTTTTTCAATTTTTGGTCCGAAAACCGTCTTCTTCATAGATTACGAAACATCACCAAGCATACTTGCTCTCTTGCAATACCGGAATGTTGAATTCTATAATCACCAGGATCCACAGCAATTAGCAAAAATGCTAACTATGCATACAGAAAAGGTAATCATTGTTGATGGACTTTATGAGTGGCTTGGTTGTTCGGGTCCAATAAACGAACTTGTCAGAATAGCGAAGGAAACCCAGACAACGATTATTGCTAATGAGTTGAACTCCTTTGGACTTCTGGGTAGAGACGGCAGAGGATTTATTGATTTATATTATCTTTACGATGATATTAATATAGAAATTGGCAGTTTCAGCAAGTATCTTGGTGGCTATGGCACATATCTTGGTGCAAAGAAATATCTTACGAACAAAATAATAGAAAGTACAGATGGAGTATACGCACCTATTCCCAAATTCATGCTTGCAGTAAATGTTGCGGGAATTGAAATCTTGAAAAATGAATCAAAAAATCGCACCCTGTCATCAAAACTCTGGACCCGCAGCCGCTTCTTTATCAATCGTTTGAAGCAAATCGGTTTTAAGACAGTGAGTGAAACCCCGGTTGTTGTGATCATTTTCAATAATAACAATGAAGCCGAAACTTTCAGTCGGTATCTTTTTGACGATGGAATACTGGTCAATTTTAATAAAGAACGAGTTAGAATGGTGTTATCAATTGAACACTCAAGAAACGACCTTGATTATGCTCTGGACAGAATTGAGGCACACTATAAGGATATGGGAATTGTATATCCTTCAGTTAAGTCAAGTATTGACTTGTCCACATAACTTGAATATACTATAAACTTAGAAAGGAGGTTTAATGATAGCATTTTTCGCATTATTTTTAGTTGCATTGCCGCAGGATTATGTTAATCTCTTGATGCAAGAAGATTATGAATCTGCGGCAGAATATTGCAAAAGAATGATAAATGAAACTCCAGGGTTTAAATGGTATCTGGAACTTGGAGATCTATATTTTGATAAACTTGATGAACCGATTAAGGCACAACAGGTTTATCAAGAAATATTAGACAAGTATCCCCAAAAGGATGGTTGGGTATATTATCGTCTGGGGCTTGCGCTTGAGGCTCAGGAAGATTATTTAAATGCCGCAAAGGCATACGAAATTGTTGCTACGCGTTTTCGATCTCATCCGCTTGACTCCTTTGCACTTTCAGGGGTTGAACGTTGCTTTAAGAAAAACTATCAGGATACAGTTGCCATCGTTGATAACTACAGATTTACACGGTTGGAACTTGATGAACAAATGGCAAAACAATCACCATTTGGCAAACGGGATGAAAAGGCAGTGCTTGATCAAATGATTCTTGAAAGATTGCTTTATGTTCAAGGATTAAAAAACAATGTCAAGGCAATGCCCGAATACAGGAGTAATATAAAACCGGTGAGATTTTCAACTATGTTAGACGAAGTAAGGGCGGTGAATGTAATTGCAAAAGCCAACCCTACTGACAAAGAAGTAAAGGCTTTTTATCAAAAGAACAAAAACAATTATAAACTTTCAAAAGAGGTAAGAGGAAAAGAAATTGTTGTTGAGTCAGAGAGCCTTGCTCATTTCTTGGCGGATTCTTTGAAGAAAGACCCAACAAGTTTTGATACCCTTGCAAAACTTTATTCTACTGCCCCCACAAAGGCGGGCGGTGGAGAGATGGGTATTGTTATTCCGGGAACAAAACCTAAGGTAGTTGAGGATGTGCTGTTTAAAATAAAATTGAATACAGTCTCTGATATTGTACAATTTGACAACAAATTTGGATTATATACTGTCTATGAAAGAAAACCAGAACGGTTTCGTAGTTTTGATGAAGTAAAATCTCAGGTTGAGGCAACTGTACGCGCTGAAAAAATTCAAAAGACAGAAGAAAACTTCACAAAGAATCTTAAAGTTAAGGCGAAAATTGAAATCTTCAAAGATAGCATTATTACTGAGCCTGAAAAGAAATCAGAAACAAGAATTGTAGCGAATGTAAACGGCAGACCCGTGACTTTCAAGGAAGTTGAAGAAAGAAATTCCTCTCAGCCCATGTTCGCTAAGGTGGATATATCCAAACCCGAAGAATTTGAAAAAGTTCTTGAGGTAATGATTGAGGAACAACTGAAATTAGAAACCGGTGAGCAAAATAAGTACTATCTTTATGAAGGTTTTGTCACAAAGTATCGCGAGGCAGTGAAAAGAACACTTGAACAGGGTTTATACACAAAGATTGTTTTACAGAATGCGTCAGTAGATTCAACAGAAGTCAAAGATTATTACAATGTCCATAAAGAAGAAATGAAGATCCCTGAAACAGTGAGATGTCGTGAGATCGTAATGAAGGATAGAGGACAAGCACAGAAGATTCGCGATGAACTGGCACGGTACTATGGAGAGAAAAAATCCATCGTTCCGTTCTTGAATAAAAAGGCAAAGGTCTCGGATTTTTCGATGTTTGATTCGCTTGCAAAAACCCATTCTACTGCGTATACAAGTAATCGTGGCGGTGATACAGGTCCAATCACCACAGGCGCCAGACCAAAAGAGTTTGAAGACATCGTCTGGAAATTGAAGATTGGTGAAATTAGTAAAGTATTTCTTGTTGGAGACTCTAACTGGACCTTTGTGACCAAAACCGAACACACACCAGTTAGGTACAGAACATTAGAAGAAGTGAAGCCGTCCATTGAGATGAATCTGCTCAGAGAAAAACAACGCAAGATTGCTGAGGATTACTTGAAAAAAATAAAGGAAGAGGCTGATATAAGAATCACCTTGCCTGAACCAGCAAAATCTGAATCTGAACAAAATGAGGAAGAAAAAGAGCAACCTGAGGCAACTGAACCTTCTCCAAAGGAATAATGCCGGAATTAAGAAAAGACCCGGTTCTGGGACGCTGGGTCATTATTTCAACTGAGCGGGCAAAGAGACCAAAGGATTTTAAGTTTGCGCCTGAACAAAAGAAGATTACGCCCGCGGAATGTCCGTTCTGCCCGGGTAATGAAAATGCGACACCACCTGAAATCTATGTAATAAGGAATAATGGAACCGCACCTAATTCTCCAGGTTGGAACCTGAGAGTTATTCCCAATAAATTCCCGGCACTAAGGATTGAAGGTGATTTGGGTCGTAGAGGCGAAGGTATATACGACCGTATGAATGGAATTGGTGCACACGAAGTCATTATTGAAACAAATGAACATCAATACGACCTTGCTGACTTGACCAATGAGTCTTTCATTCAACTTGTGTTGACCTATCAAAAGAGAATTCTGGATTTAAAAAAAGACCCGAGACTGCGTTATGTTATGATATTTAAAAACTTTGGGGCGATTGCTGGCGCCTCACTTGAACACAGCCATTCGCAATTGATCGCCACTCCGGTCATTCCTAAACGTGTGATAGAAGAAATGGATGGTGCAAAGAGGTATTTTGAATACCGAGACCGCTGCATATTCTGTGACATTATTGCCCAGGAAACCCGGGTGAGCAAACGAATGGTTTCAGAAAACAACAACTATATTGCCATCTGCCCGTTTGCTCCAAGATTTCCTTTTGAGATTTGGATCCTACCACGCCGCCATATATCAAACTTTGAGGATACAGATGAACCAGTACTCAATGACCTTGCCCTGATATTGAAGGATTGTCTGGCGAGACTGAAGAAGGCGCTCAATACGCCACCGTATAATTTTGTCATCCATACTACGCCAGTAACCTTGAAGGGTATAGAATTCTATCATTATCATATAGAAATCATTCCGGTGCTTACACGGATTGCGGGCTTTGAATGGGGGACAGGTTTCTATATAAATCCTACTGCACCTGAAGAATCCGCATCATATCTTAAGAATGTAATGTAAATGTGAATGAATTGAGTGTTCAATGAATACACTACATTTTTGCTGATAAATGTGCATTAATGAAATTCCAAATTCAAAATGCGAAATGCTAAACAAATTTAAAATTCTAAGTTTAAATGTTTCAAGCATTTGTTTTGAATTTTCCTGTCTGGTATTTGGATATTGTTTAGGATTTAGTGTTTTGAGTTTAGTATTTTGCTCTCTATGAGGGTTGCCTTTGTAACCTCTGAAGCAATTCCATACACAAAGACTGGTGGACTCGCAGATGTCTGTGGTACATTGCCTTTGATTCTTGGCAAATTGGGTGTTGAAACTTCCATAATTACACCCAGATATAAACAAATCCATGCTGCAAAAATAATGGAACTGACCGTTGATTTCAACGGACAAAAAAGAATTGATGTCTACAAAGATAATTTAACCTATTTTATTGATTATCCTGAATATTTTTTCCGCGATGGTCTTTACGGAACTCCTTCAGGAGATTATCCAGACAATTGTGAACGTTTTGCACTATTTTCGCGCAGCGTGATTGAACTTCTGAAAAAGACCAAATTTGATATTGTCCATTGTCATGACTGGCAGACCGCATTGGTGCCTTTGTATGTCAAAAAAGAAAAACTTAATGTAAAAAGTGTTTTCACAATCCACAACCTTGGATATCAGGGGAGGTTTCCAAAAGAAAAATTTCCTGTTCTTGAACTTGGATGGGAATATTTTACACCTGAAGGTATTGAGTTCTATGGCGACATTAATTTTCTCAAGGCGGGGATTATCAATGGAGATATTATTACCACTGTATCTCCAACCTATGCACGCGAAATTCAAACCCCGGAATTTGGTTTTGGTCTTGAAGGTGTTCTGAAAGAATACAGTTATAAATTATCTGGAATTCTTAATGGCATAGACTACGAAATATGGAATCCTGAAAAGGATCCTTATGTCTATAATCCCTATGCTGATTTCAAGGGGAAACAAAAGAACAAAATTGAACTAACCAATGAATGTCTTCTTGATTTTAATAAACCATTGATAGGTATGGTTTCAAGGATTGCTGGTCAAAAAGGATTTGATATATTAACGAAGATTCTTGATGACATCGTTACGCTCAATTATGCCTTTATTCTTCTTGGTTTTGGTGAGGAACAGTATTGTGAAAAATTGACAAGATTTGGAAATGCTTATCCGGGGCAAATTTCTATCAACATCAAATTTGATGAAATTCTTGCCCATCGCATATATGCAGGCAGCGACTTCTTTTTGATGCCTTCAAGATACGAACCCTGTGGTCTGGGACAAATGATTAGTTTAAGATATGGAACAGTTCCGATAGTGCATAAGACCGGTGGGTTAGCAGATACAATTACACAGTTCAACCCCACAGATATCTCAGGTAATGGATTCATTTTTGAGCCATATTCGGCTGAAAGTCTGCTGGATGCTTTGAAGGTGGCATATTCCATATATTCCCGGAAAGAAATCTTTGAAAGACTTTCAGAAGATTGTATGAAATATGATTTTTCCTGGCACCGTTCTGCAGATGAATACAAAGGAATATATGAAAAACTACTCAATGGAATATCTTGACTTATGGCAGGAATTAATTATATTTATGAGTATTAATAATGCATTTTTCTTTTTAACAAAACAGACATTTTGGGAAAGACGAAATTTACTAAAAAGGTTCTGATAAAAAGGAGGTCGTTTATGGCGATGCCAAAATCTGAATTTATATGGATGGATGGCGATTTTGTGAAATGGGATGATGCAAAGATACATATTTTGTCCCATGTAATACATTATGGAACAGGTGTTTTTGAAGGATTGAGATGTTATGATACCCAAAAAGGTCCAATGATATTTCGTTTAAAAGAGCATACTGCCCGCTTATTCAATTCTGCCAAGATCTATCGCATGGAAATTCCTTATACACGGGAGCAAATTAACAATGCTACGATTGAACTTATTAAAAAGAATGGTTTAAAATCTGCTTATATCAGACCCATCGCCTATCGCGGCTATAACGAATTGGGGGTCAATCCTTTCCCTTGTCCGGTTTGTGTTTCTATTGCAACCTTGCAATGGGGAAAATATCTCGGTGCTGATGCCCTTGAAAACGGCATTGATGTAATGATTTCCTCCTGGAATAGAATGGCTCCAAATACATTTCCCGCAATGGCAAAGTGTAGTGCCAATTATATGAATTCACAACTTATAAAGATGGAAGCACTCCTCTACGGGTTTGTTGAAGGTATTGCACTCGATAATACAGGTTATATAAGCGAAGGGTCGGGAGAAAATATATTTGTAGTAAAGGAAGGGGTTGTTTATACGCCACCGCTTCATGCCTGCATCCTGCCCGGTATTACACGTAATACTGTGATTCAACTCTGCAAGGATTTGGGAATTCCGTTTGTTCAGGAGATGTTAAATCGAGAATTTCTCTATCTTGCGGATGAGGTTTTCTTCACGGGTTCTGCGGCTGAAGTAACACCAATACGAGCCATTGACAAAATTACCATTGGCGAAGGAAAGGCGGGACCGATTACCAGAAAACTCCAAAAATATTTCTTTGATATAATTGAAGGTAGAATAGAAGATAAACACGGCTGGCTCACTAAAGTTGGTTAAATAGGTAGATCGTTAAATGGTCAAAATAGATGGAAGAAATCCACTGATTTTTAGACTTCATAAATTTAACCATTTAACAAGTTGTTATTTAACAAATGAATCTTCAATGTTTCGGTGTTCATAATTCGATGATTTCAGTGCTATGAAAATTGGTATTGGCGCAGACCATCGTGGATTTAAACTAAAGACAAGGCTGAAAGAGTATCTTCTGCATAATGGCAACAAAGTGATTGATTTTGGACCTAATTCTGAAGAACCAGTAGATTACCCCAAAATTGCGATGAAAGTAGCGAGAGCTGTAGCGGAAAAGAAGATTAAATTCGGAATACTCTCCTGTTTTAGTGGACAGGGAATGGCAATTACTGCGAACAAAGTAAGAGGCATAAGGGCGGCAATCTGTACTGATAAAGAACTTGCTTATTATGCCCGCGCCCACAACGATGCGAATATACTTGTGCTTCCTGCGCGTTCAATCAAACACAAAAATCAGTGGAAACCAATAGTTATAACTTTCTTTAATACAAAATTTGAGGGTGGTAGACACCGGCGGCGACTGGATATTATAAAGAACTATGAGAAGAAGCAAATTGTTAAATAATCAAAAATTTAAGATGTTAAATTTTCAGTGCTTCAGTGCTAATAATTCATTGATCTCAGTTTCTTTTCCTTCAGTGTTTTTGAATTCAGTGCCCTTAGTGTTATGAAGATTCTTCCCGTCGCCTTTGATTCTTTTGGTGCGCGCAGTATGGCAACCTATGTAGAAACAAGAGATGTTAAAGCATTCATTGACCCGGGTGTGTCTGTATCACCGGACAGATATTCATTGCCTCCCCACAAGATTGAAATTGACCGTCATCGAAAACTCTGGGATGATATCAAAAAATGGGTGGCACTTTCGGACATAGTGATTATTAGTCATTATCATTACGACCATCATAATCCAAACGAACCTGAAATCTTTAAGAACAAAGACCTTTTCATCAAAGATCCGCGTGAGTATATAAATGAAAGCCAGAGAAACCGTGCCGCATATTTTCTTGCCCAAATTGAGGGTAATCCCCGTTCCATCACGATTGCTGATGGTATGTGCTATCAATTCGGTAATACAAAATTGAGATTTTCCAAACCAGTTTACCATGGTTTATCTAATCGCCTTGGTTTTGTCCTGATGGTTATGATAGAAGAAGATCCAAGATTTATCTTCAGCTCGGATATCCAGGGACCACTTGCTCAAGAGCCAGTTGATTTCATTATGGAAAATCAACCTGAAATTGTATTTCTCGATGGACCATCCACCTATTTGCTCGGTTCTTACTACAAAAAGAGTGATATTGACTGTGCAACAAATTATCTGAAAAAGATTATTCAGCAGACGACGATAAAAAATCTTGTTATAGACCACCATCTACCCCGTGATCCTAACTGGCAGAATTTTATTGATGGGCTTAAAAATCAAAATAGTAGCACCCTTATTCAGTCGGCGGCGAGATTTCGCGGCGGAGAAGAAGAATTGCTTGAGGCAAAACGAAAGGATTTTTATGATGGTAAAATTTCTTTTGTTAACAATTATGGATAGAAAATTATGGCGAAACAAACTGAATTAGATAACATTAAAGAATTGAATATTTATGTAGAGAAAATCTGTGCTGAGATTTCCAAAATTATCATAGGGCAGCATAAAGTTGTTGAGCAGGTTCTCGTTTCACTATTTTGCAATGGACATTCCTTGATAATCGGTGTACCAGGACTTGCCAAGACAATGCTTGTTAACACGATCGCCCAGATTGTTGATTTGACATTTAATAGAATTCAGTTTACGCCTGATTTGATGCCCTCTGATATTACCGGGACCGAAGTGATTGAAGAAGACCTTACCACGGGCAAGCGTAATTTCAGGTTTGTAAAGGGTCCTTTGTTTGCCAATGTCATTCTGGCTGATGAAATAAATCGTGCACCCCCAAAGACTCAGTCTGCATTGCTCCAGGCAATGCAAGAATACAAAGTCACCTATGCGGGAGCAACTCATCCATTACCCACGCCGTTTTTTGTCCTTGCCACACAAAATCCGATTGAACAGGAAGGAACATACCCATTACCTGAGGCACAACTTGATAGGTTTATGTTCACAATAAACATTGGTTATCCGGAAAAGGACGAAGAGATTGAGATTGTCAAGACCACAACTTCAGCATATCAAGCAGACCTGAAAAAGGTTATTGGTGCTGATGAATTCATAAATCTACAGAAAATTATCCGCAGGATGCCGGTAAGTGATGAAATAATTGAGAAGGCAGTGGCACTGGTAGGGGAGACCAGAGCTGAAAATAAGACCACACCGGAGATTGTGAAAAAATATGTTGCCTGGGGTGCAGGACCAAGGGCATCGCAATATTTGATCCTTGGGGCAAAGGCAAAGGCAGCCCTTGATGGAAGATTCTCACCCAACTTAGAGGATGTCCGTTATGTATGCCATCCGGTTTTGCGCCACAGAATAATTACAAATTTTGCTGCTGAGGCTGAAGGTATAAAATCGGACTTTATCATTGATGAATTATTAAAGAATTTTTTGTAATGCGACTTATCTTGCAAGTCCAATAAATTGGGCGAATACAATTCTGTTATAAAAAAGGGGGAGTTTAAACTCCCCCTTTTTTGTCTGCATTATGCTTACCGAACAATCGTCATCGTTCTTGTGGCGGTTCCTTCAGGTGATTCCACACGGACAAAGTAGATGCCATTTGGTAGTGTTTGATTATTTAGATTTAAGGTGTAGGTGCCAGCAGGTTTTGTTTCGTTAATTAGATAGTTCACAAGTCTACCGGCTGCATCGTAAAGTGATACATTCACGATTCCTGGACTATTCAGAGTATACGAGAGCTGGACGAGTCCATTTGAAGGATTAGGGGTAAGATGTAAATCTCCCTTGGTTATCTTTTGTTTCCCTTCTTCTATTCCAGTATTACCAAACCAATCAAAGTACGGTCTATAGCCCATAGTATGGCTTGAATAGATTATTGCAGAAAATCCTCCACCATTAGTAATCCAACCGGCGGTAGGCGGCCATAATCCCGTGGCATTGTAATCATTAATCTTTACACCATTACCGAACCCTGTAGGGTTCCCCGCTGTTGCCCACGTAAACATTGTGGAATCCCCTGTATCGCAATTATAGGCGACGGTTATTGACCCAGTTGCTTTACGACACCGCACTGTGCTCATATTTTGATGACCACCAGCTGGAAAAATTACATCTCCATAAGTCCAGTTTACTCCGCTGTTTGTGCTGTAGTAGTATGCAATATTATCATCACTGGACCAGGCAAATGTAGCAAATATCCAACCTGTCTGTGTAGTACCGTGTGAATATCCAATATCGGTAAAAGCTAATGGCGCAGCACCTGAATTATTACTAACCTGTTCTGAACTAAGCCAGTTTGCTCCATAATCTGTGCTTCTTTTAATTCTGATTTCTTGATTTGTTGTAAGACGGTCGTCAATAAATGCAACCGCTACATTGCCGCCAGCACCAGCAGCGATTGCTGGATAAGGTAATACCTGTGGGTCAGCAAATAGTAGCGTGTTGTCCTGCCAGCCAGTTCCAGTTAGAGCATTGCGCGCAGCATATATATCATTTTCGCCAGTCGCATCTTCTTTACAATAGGTGCAATACAACCAACCACCAGTCCCAACCTCACCATCAATATCTGCCCAGTTTACACTGTCAGGTGCTATTTGTTCAAAAGTTACACCCGTACCGTCGGTTCTTACCCTTCTTGCCCAGAGCTGCTGTTCACCGCTTGGCTCATACCATATTCCGATGAATACCACCCATGCCTGGCCTCCAGCGTCCTTTACAAC
>CAYQKL010000031.1:0-29558 GCA_964418185.1 uncultured bacterium | reverse complement strand
CGGCAATACTGCCAATATCAAGATTGAGACCAACCCTATCATTTTACCCCCTTTTTACATAACCTACGAATCGCTGCATTTTTTTACGACTTCCAATATTTGTAGTTATATCTGGCTATTTTATCACCTCCTTTCCATAATTCAGTTTTAAGTATCAACATATATATTATAATTTAGTTACGCTTGTTGTCAAGGGGAAAAATCGAGTTGTTAATCGATTTTAAGATTTGCACCTATGCCAAATTGATTGACCATATATTTCGTATCTTCATTATTTCCCCAGAGCCAGTTTATCTCAGGCATAAAGATAATGTCCTTACCCAGGGCAAAGCCAAAGCAATGGCCAATATGTGAAATATATCTCGGTGGTCTATCAGAATGCTCCTGTCTATCGCGATAATGCATTGAATAAATGATCTTGGGGGCGTATAAGAATTTAATTCCATTTATTAAATGCTTTTCTGTCAAAAGTATCCCATAAAAATCATATACATAATCAGTTATGTAGTTTATCCTTGTTCCTTTCATATAACCAAATCCAAATTTGAGTGCGCTACTGATAAAATTTTCAAAGAAATGATATTTTATGGAGATTAATCCTGCAGTGGGATAGGAATATTTAAGTTCAAACTCCGATTTTCTTAGTAATCCAACTCTTACCCAGATATCAAACCTTCTTTCATCATAGGCAATTGTATCATTGGTTCCACTGTAGATACAGTAATTGTTGATTCCAAAACCAATACTGTAATTCCCGGGATTCAAATTTTGTGCTTCATCATAGGTGCAATAACTTTGAGACCAGGTAATGGGAAGATTCTGAGATAGAATAAACAGGATGAGCATCTAATGGGCGCCCTGACGTTTAATAACTGTCAAAGCAGTCTTCAAAAAGATTTTTAAATCCAACCGTATTGAAATATTATTTATGTATTCAAGGTCATAATCAAGTTTCTTTTTTACATCTTCAATCGTGCGGTCATAAGAATACTTTACCTGAGCGAGTCCAGTAATTCCAGGATGGACTGTGTGACGAAGTGAATAGAGTGGAATTTGAGAGACGAATTTAGAAACAAAATGGGGTCTTTCAGGCCTTGGTCCAATAAAACTCATATCACCCAAAAGTACATTTATTAGCTGGGGAAGTTCATCCAGACGAAAGGGCCGCATAATTCTGCCCATACGGGTAATTCTCTTGTCATCTTTTTTTGCCCAGATTGGTCCGGTGTATTTTTCTGCATCCTGAATCATTGAGCGAAATTTAATCAAAGAGAATTTTTTGCCACGGAAGCCAACCCTTCTCTGGGTGTAAAAAATCGGTCCTGGTGTGTCAATTATTATAAAAAAGGCAATTACGACCAGCAGGGGAAAAAGAGACAGGAGGATAACAAGGGAGATCAAGATATCGGTCAATCTCTTTAGAAAGCGGTCCCAGGTTGAAAGCGGATGGAATATTATTTGCAGAAGATTTGAGTCCGGAATCTTTTTAATAAGAAAGTGCTGATATACCAGAGGGTATAGTTTTGGGGAGACATATATTTCATACTTACTCTCAGTGAACTGTGAAATCAGATGCAGAACATTCATCGGCGCCTGGCCATTACTGTCTATGATTATTCCATCAATCTTGTTTTCTTTGAATATTCGCCTGGGAAGATCTGAATTCATTTCAGAGAATTTTATCTCTTTCACTGCTGAAAAACCTTCATATCCAGGAGTCTGTTCACCATTCTTAAAAACAATTACGCGACGTGGAGACTTTCTTCCATATTCGCCAACAATACCCCAGAACAGAAACCGCCAGATCAGCAATGAAGAAGACAAGATACAGTATGAAGGAAGAAAACCTTTTGCCTTGAAGAAATTTATGTTCATAAGATAAGCAAAAGAAAGCAGAATTGCCATTCCCAAGAGGATCCCCTTGAATAGAGAGAATAATCCATTCATTATCTGAATCTGGGAACGAGTCTTATACTGGTCGAAAGACTGGAAAATAAATAGCCAGAATAGTATCAATCCTAAATTTGCGACGATCGCATGTCCGCTTGTTGCGGGTTGATTAATTGCCGAAGCGCGCCAGCTTATGGAAAAGATAAAGAATAATAGTATTGAATCACCAAAGATATTAATTATTAATTCGGTTTTTCTGGTCATCCTACATCTTAATGGCCGTTATCCAACCTCCTCAATCATATTATGTATTATATCCAAGAATTGGATTTTGTCAATAGGCAAGAACATAATACTTGATTTTTTGGAAAAGTGAGTTATAATCTATGTGATGGCCAGGGAATCTATCTGGAAACAATTAAATAGTACAAAACCAGGGATAATCGCCCTTTTTGACCCGGATCGTATTCCTGAGAGAGATGTTGTAAAATTGACTGGATTTGTGTCTGAACTCAGTATAGATGCGATTCTTGTCGGAACTTCTTTATTGCAAAACGAAGATTTTGATGGCTTCGTTTCAGCCGTAAAAAAGGAGGCACAGTGTCCGGTCATACTATTCCCTGGAGGTGCACACCAGGTATCAAAATATGCAGATGCGATTTTTTTTCTTTCCCTCTTGAGTGGTCGTAATCCTGAATTTCTGATTGGCGAGCATGTGAAATCCGTCTTCTTGATAAAGAATTATGGGCTGGAAGTGATCCCGGTTGGCTATATCCTCATTTCGTCGGGCAATTATACTGCCGTGGAATATGTTTCCAATACCCGACCAATTCCCCGGCATAAGCCAGAGATTGTGATTGCTCATGCGATCGCCGGTGAATACCTCGGAATGAAGGCAATCTATCTTGAAGCGGGTAGCGGGGCACAGGATCCGGTTCCACCATTTCTTGTAAAAGAAGTGAAAAAACAGATCTCTATCCCTTTGATTGTGGGAGGTGGTATCAGGTCAGCAGTTGATGCAAAAAAAATCCTAAATGCAGGTGCTGATTTTATTGTGCTGGGAAGTATTATTGAAAGATCACCAAAAAAATTCAAGCAGATTGTGCAATTTGTTAAAAACAAAATTTGATACCTTTTAGAAATAAAATATAAACAAAAGGAGTTAAATATGAACGTTCTGGTTATTGGCGGTGGAGGCAGAGAGCATGCCCTTGTCTGGAAGATCCATAGATCTAAAAAGGTCAAGAACATATATGCTGCACCCGGAAATCCTGGCATCGGGAAAATTGCTACCTGTGTGAATATTCTTCCTACAGACATAAATGGTCTGGTCAGATTTGCCAAGGAGAAGAATATTGATTTGACTGTGGTTGGTCCTGAAGTACCTCTTGCATTGGGGGTTGTGGATGAATTCAACAAGAACGGTCTGAAGATATTCGGACCAACAAAAGGCGCAAGCAGAATTGAATCGGATAAGGCATTTGCCCGTAACCTTCTGGCACAATACGGAATTCCTTCACCGAGATTTCAGATTTATGATAGTACGTCTCAGGCCCTGAAGTATTTGAAGACGACAAACAAATTTCCCGTGGTGATAAAGGCGGCCGGGCTTGCCAGTGGTAAGGGCGTTTTTATTGTGAGCAACAAGAATGAATACGAGAAAATTGTAGATGAAATTCTTGTCCAGCACAAACTTGGTGAAGCAGGAAAAAGGATTGTAGTGGAGGAATTTTTGACGGGCCAGGAATGTTCTGTTTTTGCACTTACTGATGGTTTGAGAGTAGTTTATCTGCCTTCGGCTCAGGATCACAAAAGGTTGTATGACCGAAATCGTGGTCCCAATACTGGTGGAATGGGCGCATATTCGCCCTATCCAACAAGTAGACTGGTTACAAATGTTATCCAGCAGGTAATTATTCTACCTACAATATTGGTTATGCACGATAAAGGAATTCCTTATAAGGGGGTTTTATATGCTGGTTTGATAATAACCGCCTCTGGACCAAAGGTTCTTGAGTTTAACTGCCGATTTGGCGACCCTGAAACCCAGGCAATGATGCCTCTGATTGAAAATGATATAACTGATTTATTCCTCGCTGTGGTGGAAGGTAATTTTCAGGATTTACAGATCAAACAAAAAAATCTCTGGTCAATCTGTGTAGTTCTGGTTTCTGCGGGTTATCCTTATGATTACAAAATCGGTGAGGAGATCCAGTACAAGGAACAACTTGACTCAAATACACTTCTTTTCCATGCTGGAACTAAGGTAGAAGACGGAAAACTTGTGACTGCTGGAGGCAGGGTACTGAATGTTGTCTGTGCGGCAGATAATTTGAGGTTCGCTAAACAAAAGGCTTATGACGAGATAAAGAAAATACATTTCAACGGAATGTTCTACCGTAAAGATATCGGCAGCAGTGGTATGAAAAAGATGAAGCGGAAAAGAAAGGTACGATAAAAGCTACATAATGATCATCAAGATCGAGGATAATCCGGAAATTTTTGAAAAAATTGCTGTAGTCCTAAAAGATGATGGTATAGTTGGTCTTCCTACAGATACAGTATATGGTTTTGCTGTGGATGGTACAAATCCGGAAGCGATTAAGAGGCTCAAAAATCTGAAAAAGAGAGATGAAAAACCTTTTGCTTTTTTCATTTCACGGAGCCTGTTGCAAAATTATGTAACCTTGACCAGGAGACGAATTATTGATTATTTCGTACCCGGACCTTTGACCGTAATTCTGAGAAGAAATCCCGAAGCAGAACTGCTCGTAAATGAAGATAGAGTTGGCATAAGAATTCCCGATTTCAAATTTGTCATCAATTTTCTCGATTACTACAAAAAACCCATTGCAGTAACGAGTGCCAATCTATCAAATGAACCGGTGCTGAGCACGGCTCAGGAGATTGCTGAGAAATTTCCAGAAATTGAGTTAATAATTGATGCCGGCATTTTATCATGTGACCCATCAAGTGTGCTTGATTTAACCACGCCGATTCCTGTTTTAAGACGAAAAGGAGTAATTCCTATCCTGGAGATTGAAAAGGTCTATGGTAGAAGAATTAAGATAGACCCATCTCTTAAATTTAACCTGTTATTTATATGTTCAGGTAATTCCTGCCGCAGCCCTATGGCTGAAGGTCTCTTCAAAACTATGATTGACCAAAGATATGTAAAGGTAAAGTCAGCAGGCACTGCAGCAATTGATGGTTTGCCGGCAAGTGAAAATGCCCGGCTTGTTGTCAAGGAATTTGGTGGAGATATATCTGACCATAGAACACGATGTCTCACAAAGGAATTCATTGATGAGGCTGATCTGATTCTGGTAATGGAATACAAGCATTACGAGACTGTCCTGGAGCTTGCGCCAAATGCAGCAATAAAGACATTTTTGCTGAAAGAATATAAACGGCGCACAAAATACAATGAGGTTTCGGACCCCGTAGGCAAAGACCTGGAAGCATACCGCAATACTGCCTTAGAAATTTATCCTTCATTAAGATTTGTGGCTGAGGATATAAAGAAAAGGCTTATATCACAATGAAAGTTACCATTGCCGGTTATAATCTGGATACCAGTATAATAAGAGAACTTTCCCGAAACAAAAAAAGTATTATTACTACACCCGAAACGATATCAGCAGCCTATGCACGGATAAGTCGGAGTTCCAAATCAGTTGGTGCCTTAAGAAAGGACGCACGCCGGGAGATTGAAAAGGCACGAAAGTCCAATGAAAGAATAATCTTTGAAATGAGCCACCATTCAATTGCTGAACACGCAGTATTTAATTTTGATATCACGAGAATCTCACGTCGGGCAATTGAAGAACTTGAAAAATTCAGACTGTGCTCCTATACTGAGAAATCACAGCGGTATGTCACTCTGAAAGGTGATTTTTTGATTCCGGAAGAAATTAAGAATACTCCTATAGTGAAAGAATTCTGTGCAGTAATAAGACTGCAAAACGAACTTTATAGAAAATTGTTCAAGGCACTAAAATCCTTCAATTTTAGAAAATGTCGGGATAAAGAGAATCCCAAAGTATTAAAATCTATTGAGAATTCGGCAAAAGAGGACGCACGGTATATTCTTTCCCTGGCAACGCAAACCCAGGTTGGAACCACGGTCAATGCCCGTAATCTTGAATTGATTATTCGCAGATTTGCCAGTCATCAACTTGCCGAAGTCAGAGAACTCGGCGTGAAACTCTATAGTCAGGTCAAGAAAATTGCACCTTCAATAATCCTTTTTTACAGGGCAAATGATTACGACCAGAAGACCTATCCCCAATTAAGGGAATATTGTGAGCAGATGAGCGGGGGTCCGGGGAAGAATGCTTCAGATGACAAAGTCGCTCTTGAATATTCTACCTCTAACGGTGATGATAGAATACTTGCTGCATTACTCTTCACCGCTAAGAAATACGATTATCAAAACGCTTTAAAGATAATCAAAAAAATGTCGCAGAAAGAAAAGATAGCATTATTCAAAAAAGCCTGCCAGCATCTTGAATTATATGATTCAATTTTGAGGGAATTTGAATTTGTCAATTATACATTTTCACTTATTGTCTCAGCGGGTTGTTTTGGTCAATTGAAACGTCATCGCCTTATGACAATAGTGAGTCAGGATTATGAGCCTGATTTAGGGGTTACAATTCCACCCACGATAAAAGAGATAAAAATGGAAAATGAATTCAACCAGGTCATTGAGAAGACTGAGGAGTTGTATTATAAAATTATGAAAATTTCACCAGGCGCTGGTTCTTATATCTTGACCAATGCCCATAGAAAGAGGATATTAGTCAGTTTGAACTTGAGAGAACTATACCATATTGCTCGCCTGCGTGAAGACCCAACTGCTCAGTGGGATATCAGAGATATTTCCCGGGCGATGAGCGATGAGGTAAAAAGAGTGACACCAATAACGACCCTGCTTTTGTGTAGTAAGACTGATTATCCTGAGGTGTACTACAAGTTATTCAAAAAATATCCAAAAGTTACGAGTGTCCCACCACCATGCTAATTGAGCACTGATTCTTTCTGGAATATGTCAAAGTGGATCAGCAAATACCGCGGAATTGTTGGTGAAGATCTGGTAATCCGGGGCAAGAAAATTCCGGCAATCATCGTTCAAATTCTACAAAATCGTGGGTATGAGACAAGAGAAAAGATTGAAACATTCTTTGCGCCAACCGTAAGTAACTTGCATAATCCGTTTTTAATAAGTAATATGAAAAAGGCAATCCAGAGGATTATTGTAGCGATACAAAAAAAGGAACGTATCCTTATCCATGGTGATTATGATACAGACGGGATCACGGGTATTGCGCTTTTATACAGAAATTTAAAAAAATTTGGTTTGGAAATTGACTATTATATACCAAATCGTTTACTTGAGGGTTATGGTATTTCAAGAGCAGGAATTGATTATGCGGTAGAAAAAGGCTGCTCATTGATGATAACAGTTGATTGTGGTATTACTGCCTTTGAGGAAATCAAGTATGCAAAGACAAAGAATCTGGATGTCATTATATGTGACCACCATAACCCCCAGTCAAATTTTCCTGAAGCCTTTGCCATACTCAATCCCAAATTGCCGGAAAGTAATTATCCATTCAAGGAACTGGCCGGCGTTGGAGTGGCTTTTAAATTTCTTCAAGCACTCTATGAAGTCTTAAATCTTGAGACTGAAGAATTATGGTCTGATCTTGATCTTGTTGCGCTTGGGACTGTTGTGGATGTTGCTCCGCTAATAGATGAAAATCGATATCTGGTGAAATTGGGTTTGAAGAAGATAAATCATAGCCAGAAGACTGGTATTAAAGCATTGATACAGGTGGCTGATCTAAGAAGTGCATTGACTGCCTATCATCTGGGATTTATCATTGGACCAAGGATAAATGCCTGTGGCAGATTGCATAATGCAAATTCAGCGCTTGAATTGTTGCTCACGGATGATTGTGCAAAGGCTTTAAATCTTGCCCATGAACTATCATTAGATAACCAGCGGCGTCAGCAGATCGAAGAAGAAATTTTCAATGAGGCAAAACAGACCATTGAACTTGAAGGGCTAAAAGATGATCGGGTGATAGTCGTTGGCAGAGAAAATTGGCATGAAGGTGTTGTTGGTATTGTTGCCTCAAGGATTACTGAAGAGTATGCAAGACCGGCAATAGTTCTTTCCTTGAAAGAAGACACCGCTAAGGGTTCAGCCCGTTCTGTCAGCGGTTTTGATATTTCTGAGGCGCTGGGTTACTGTACTGAAGTATTGATCAGATTTGGAGGGCACAAACAAGCCGCAGGTCTGGAATTGGCAAGAGCAGATATTTTTAATTTACGGAAAAAGATTAATTTATATGCCCAGAATTGTGACGAGAGCATCTTTGCCAAACGACATTACTATGATCTAAAACTTGATTTGAGAGAGATAACGGAAGAAGTCGTGCATTTTTTGAAGTTCTTTGAACCGACAGGTATAGAAAATCCTCAACCAGTCTTTCTCGGTGAAAACCTTGAAGTTGTTGGAGTACCAATTGTCGTGGGAAAAGACCATCTTAAATTCGCTGTTAGAAAGGACAATGTAGTTTTTCCTGCGATCGCATTCTACCAGGCGGATAAGATAATAAATATGGTCCCCGGGAAGACCAGAATTGACTGCTTATATACAATATTTGAAGATTCACTTGTAGGCAAGAAAAAGGTTGTGTTACGTATAAAAGAATTAAAGAATGTGGAAACTGATTGAAGAACCAGGATTGAGATATTTCCAATTAGAATTTGAGAACAGATTATTCCTGCACTCAACAAAATTTGGAACTGATAGATTTTTGGACAAATTCAAACCAATTCTGTTGAAACAGATACATTCCGATATTATTGTTGACATTGATAAAGGGCAGAAGGCCGCAGGTGATGGACTCATCACCTCCTGCAATAAGGCTATAGGTGTAAAGATTGCTGATTGCCTGCCGGTATATCTATTTTCAAAAGAAAGGATTGCAATCTTACATTGCGGCTGGCGTTCAATAATTAAAGGGATTTTGAAAAAGGTACAGGACATTTTAGTGGATTACCGATATACGCTTGGCGCCAGCATTGGTCCCTGCTGTTACGAAATAAAAGAAGATGTAGCATCCATTTTTGATCAGAAATATCCTGAGGCTGTGATAAATAGAGATGAAAAAATATTTTTGGATTTGAAAAAGGCAGTGATAAATGAACTCGGCCGGGAATATCTGGTTGCGGATTTAGATCATTGCACCCGCTGTTCTAAATATTTCTATTCGTACCGTCGCGGAGACAGAGGTCGCAATTATGCAGTGCTGATAAAGGGTTAGGACATTTTCTTATAGTAGATCTTTCTTGACTTGTAAAGGTTAATCAATATAATTGGGTATGGATTATATCAAATATGCCTATATTGCCCTGCTGGGCTGGGGATTCTGGGCAATTGGCAGTAAGATTTTGAGCCACCATTTAAATACCATTAGTTTGTCCTTCTGGATATCATTCTGGTCTTTGATATTCTTGCTGTTTTACATCTTTTTTTTGAAAAGTAGTCTTCAATTTAGTAATCATTCTCTTTATGCAATTCCCGTGGGTTTTGTTTCTTTAATTGCAATCCTTGCATTTTATCAAGCGCTAAAAAGCGGTCCGGCATCGGTAGTGATTCCTCTGACCAACCTTTATGTGCTCTTCCCAGTGATCTACGGTTTTGCGGTTCTTAAAGAGCCGATAACAATAAATCGTATCCTGGGAATTGCCTTTGCATTGACCGCGAGCATCCTTCTTTCAAGATGAGAATAGTTGTTTACGAAGACCATCCTGAACACTTTTTTCCACTTGTTAATTTCTATCCTCAATTTAATCTGCGTATCGGGATGAAGACAATCGCTGAACACACCGCTGACTATTTTCCAAAATTCAAGTTTGATTATGTTGGACGGGAGTTATTTAATTTCAGGCCATCATTAAAGAATGAGCCGACGATGTATCTATCAACCAGATTAATTCTGAAAGAACGGATACATCTTCCTTATGAAGAAACGAAATTTGTCGTTGAGGACTATGAAGCAGGATTTTTGAAAGTCAGTCCACCATTTCCGCAGAATGCCCTTGAAATTCATTCCGTCCTGAAGAGCATAAAGAGAACAAAAAAGATTTCAGGAAAGATATTGTATCATCCTTGGGATATCATCAAATATAATGGAGAGATGATTAGTGAACATTTTCAGCAAACAAAGAAAACATGCCGAATTGCCAGAAATATTTCATTTGTGGGCCCAAGGAAACTGCTGTTTATTGCCAGTGACGCAGTTATCCACAAATTTGTTTTTTTTGACTGCCAGTCCGGCCCGGTTTATATTGATAAAAAAGCAGAGATTGGACCATTTACTACAATCGTCGGACCAGCCTATATCGGTGAAGGAGCGATACTGGATAGGGCAAAGGTTGTTAAAACAACAATTGGCCCATATTGCCGTATTGGGGGTGAAATAGAAGCGTGTGTATTTCAGGGTTTTTCAAATAAGTATCATGAAGGATTCATAGGTCATTCATTTATTGGCGAGTGGGTGAATATTGGGTCGCTAACGACCAATTCAGATTTAAAGAATAACTATTCAAATGTTCGGGTAAGAATTGGGAATACACAATATGATACTGGTATGGTGAAATTAGGTTGTTTCATTGGTGACCATACGAAATTGGGTATTGGAACTTTGATTCCAACTGGTGCTGTAATTGGAAGTTTTGTGAATTTTTTTGGCGGCGGGATGATGCCTAATTATGTGTCTTCTTTTAAGTGGCTTGGACCGGATATAAACCAGGATTATGATATAGAAAAAGCAATTCAGACGGCACGGGCAGTGATGGCACGAAGGGGTATCATACTTTCGCGGGAATATGAGAATTTGATAAGAGCAAATCACAAAAGCAAATGAAAATGACGATTGGTATTGATGTCGGTGGAACAAACATCAAGGCGGGTCTGGTCAGACAGGGCAGGGTGATCAACGGGATGACTCTTGATACCCATGCTGATGAGGGTCCGGAAAAATGTCTGTTTCAGATAAAGAAAGCGATAAGAGATTTTGTTGATAAATGGGTGAGTATTGGCATTGGTATTGCGGGTATCATTGATTCAAAAAAGGGAATTGTCAGATATTCGCCAAATTTAAGGAGCTGGGAAAATATTAGACTCGCTTCCATACTACAAAAGGAGTTCAAAAGACCGGTAAAGATACTCAATGATGTTAATGCAATCTTGCTCGGCGAATGGATTTACGGTGCAGGCAGGGGATATAAAAATATCTTTTTGTTTACTTTAGGGACCGGGATTGGTGGTGCAGCAATATGTGAAGGAAGATTACTATTTGGCGCAAATGGCTTTGCCGGTGAATTTGGTCACACGGTCATAAATTATTCAGGACCGAAATGCCTGTGCGGAAATTACGGATGTCTTGAGCGATATGTTGGTTCAAGATACATCATCCAACTTGCCCGAAAAAAAACTTCTAAGGCAATTACCATATTGAGTAGATATAAAAAACTTACTCCTAAAATTATTGCTGATGAGGCAAAAAGAGGAGACTGCATAGCCAGAGAAATCTTTGAAGAGATTGGCTATTATATCGGTATTGGTGTAAGCAATATAATAAATCTTTATGATCCTGAACTTGTTATCATTTCAGGTGGTATATCGCGTGCTGGAAGGGTTTTGTTTGATCCGATAAGAAAAACTGTAACACAGAAAATTCTTGGATTACAATATCGCAGAGTGAAGATTGTGCCGGCAAGACTTGGTGACAATGCGGGAATTCTGGGCTCAGCCTACTTTGCAGAAAATACAAAATTTTGCTTGACAACATAAGATTTTTATGTATAATCGCATCATAAAATGAATTACCAGATTTTCATAGGACTTAAATCTCACAGAGGGTTAGTGAATGATATTCAACCAGGGAGGCGTCCTTGATATATTTTCTTAGTATATTAATAGTTGGTCAACTTGACCATTTTGGTTTTGATGTTATCTCTTCACCCAAGACCGCTGGTGTTTCCTTTGCGATTACGGTATATGCATTGAACAGTTCTGGACAACCCGTTCCTTATAATGGTTCTGCACACTTATATATCAACGGTATTCCTTATCCAATCAGCCCGGATACGATAGTCTATTTCAATGGAAATAGTTCCTGGCAGGGGAATATTATGGTTTCCATCGCTAATGACAATATTGTATTGACCTGCGATGGGAGTGGTGCAACCGGCAGTTCAAATCCATTCCAGGTCGTTCCCAATTCACCATATCGCCTTCTCACAGTCCTGTCCGGTCAGAGTTATGCGCCTGGCAATCAATCGGGGAAAACCGGTAGTCCCACAAGCCAGCAGGCGGGTTCGTTTTTTAATATTTCGGTCTATCTAACTGACCAGTGGTGTAACCGGATAACTTCAGCAGATGATTCGGTACTGTGCAGAAGTTCAGATGGTTTCAGTCAGATCACAGGACTGCGTCTAAATAACGGAACTGCAAATATGAACTATGCATTCAGGACCGCAGCCACTCAAAGGTTTTTTATTGATGATATTACAAATTCGGCTATTAGAGCGGATACCTCAAGCAATGTCTATATCTATCCCGCAACTTATAGTCGTCTGCTTGTACTTTTACCTGGAGAAAACCATTTGCCCGGTGATACAACCCTGAATACAACATATACACCTGGTAAATCCGGGGTTACTTCTGACCAGTATGTGCTTGAAGATTTTGATATCACAGTCTATGCTACAGATTCAATGTGGAATAAGACGAATGTCTCAGGTTATGCAATCCAGGTATCTGGTTCTTCGGGTTTTTCCAATCCACCTTCCCAGAATTTACAAAATGGTGTGGCGACTTTTAGCGCAAATTTTTCCACAAGCGGTGAAAAATTTTTGATTGCCCGGGATTTGAATAACAATGTCATCAGTTATGACAATTTTTTAAAAGTTGTTGCGCGGGCAAACAATTTTGACATTGTCGTCAACCCGGATACTGTTTCACCCGGCGAAATTGCCTATATCAATGTTACTGTTTATGACCGAAATGACGAACCGATTGCCGGTAAATGGGTAAGTTTTTCTGTCGTGGGTGGTAATGGTTATATAATTCCCCAGTATGATACCGTGCAGACAAATGCAGAAGGAGTCTGTCAGTCGCAGTTTACTGCAACAAGTGGTTATTTCAATGAACTGGATACAGTTCTGGTCAGCGCGGACAATTATGTGGAATCAACCACGGTCTATATCATCATTCCTGATTCTTCGGTGATGGAGGGTAATATTGTAGCCTATCCGAATCCCTTTGGAAGAATTAACCAGAATTACACACGATTTGTCTATTATCTCCAGCAAAACTGTAATGTAATTTTCGCAATCTATGATGCCTTTGGAAATCGGGTTCATCACGAAGAAATTATGGCTGGTCAGAGTGGCGCACGTATGGGAATAAACAATCTTATCTGGGATGGCAATAATGACAAAGGGCATAGGGTGGCAAGCGGAGTTTATTATGTTTTGTTAAAAGGTTACCTCCATACGAATATATTTTTGGAGAAGAGAATAAGGGTAGGTGTGGTATGGTGAAATGCGCGAACCGTGAAACGTTCAACATTGAACGAATAAAAATTTTAAGAAATTTCTTACTTATTAGTTCTCACTTCTTACTTCTCACTTTTGTATTTGCCCAGGATGGAGGACTCCCCGGTGCCGTCTTGAATTATGGGATGAGTCCACGGACAACCGCAATGGGTAAGGCATTCACGGGACTGGCTGATGATGCTGAGGCGGTTTACTTTAACCCTGCGGGACTTGCCCAGTTGTATTCCCATAATATGAAATCGTCTTACCTTGACCTATATGGACATCAACTTGGCTATGCCGGTTATGCATTGCCGACAAGAAGATATGGAACATTCGGTATCAATATTATACACTTCCGGTCAAAGGGGATTGATTCACGGGATGAGAATATGAATCCCTATGGTACCTACTATTTTTCCCAGAGCTGTGTTTTGCTTTCTTATGCGTATCTTGTTTCTAACGCCCTGAGTATGGGAACAAATCTTAAGTTATTTACAAGTAAGATCGCCCAGTATGGTTCAGTAGGAATTGGCGGTGATGCAGGCATATTCCTTTTTCCCAGGCATAATTATACACTGGGTATCGCAGTTCAGAATATCCTTGGACCAAAATTGCAATATTTAGATAATGGAGTAACCGAAGAGTTTCCGGTTAGTTTCAGATTTGGTGGAGCGGTAAAGTTATATCAGGGCAGGGCAGTGATTGTTGGCGATCTGTTAAAGAATATCCTTGAATATTCATCGGTGAAACCCCACCTTGGTTTTGAATTCATTCCCATTTATCCAATTCTGATCCTTCGGGCTGGATTTGACCAGAATACTTTGAATACGGGGCTGGGTGTGAGAAAGTTTTTCGGAAATATGTCTACAGGCATTGATTATGCGATAGAGTTTCATCATAGATCCAATTATCTTTTGCCTTATCGGCATAAGATTGGAATATTCCTTGAATTTGGAGGTTTCAGGACCTGGGTTACTGCGACACCGAGACAATTTTCGCCGGCTCCTGGCCGGAAAGAGAATGTTGCCTGGCTTGATCTGCATTTCACGACAAAACGTGAGGTTGAGCGCTGGCAATTGCTCATAAAAAATCAATATGGTGAGGTGGTGAGGACTTATTCAGGCTGGGATGCTCCACCCCTGAGGCTTTCCTGGGACGGTCTTGATGATGTGGGCAGGCTTGTTGCTGATGGTCGTTATTATTACGAAATCATCATTATTGATAAGGGCAAGGAACGCATTTCTTTCAGTGATTATCTTGTCCAGATTGCAACCCTTGGACCCCAGGGTGAGATTGAATTTGTGCCTCAGGAGTGATGATGTTTCTGGCTTTGCTTATCACATTAACTGATTATAACCAACTCGTAACAGATTATGAGATTGCCCATAGACTTTTCTTGCAGGAAAATTATCCTCAGGCACTTCAGTATTTTTCTTCTATCCTGAAAAAATATGGGGGTACAGAATTTGAGGATGAGATAAGATTTCGGGTTGCCGAATGCTATTTTAATATAAAAGGCTATGAACATGCCAAGGAGCATTTTGAAACTATTTTGAAACGAAAGAATCTTGCCTATCTTGAACCTGAATGTCTTTATGCTATTGGCATAATAGATATACTCCAGGGAAATTATAAAGAGGCAGAGCAAATTTTGCAGAAATTATTAAAGAATCCTGCTTATCAGGAGGAGGAACGGGCGAATTTTGCCCTGGGGGTACTCTATTATTTCCGTGGCAGTTTTATGGAGGCAAAAGAAAAACTTGAGGGATTGAGTTTACTTGAGGGAAAGTTCTATTATGGTAAAACATTATCCCGCCTGGGTCATCCGCTTGAGGCAATAAAGGCATTCAAAGATATTCTGGACCAGTCTCCCAATACGCCCATTGCCTCACTTGCAGAATTCTCAAGGGCTGAGGCATTGTTCTTTAACAAAGATTTTGATGGTTCAAAGGTGAAATTTCAGGATTTCATTGCTAATTATCCGAAATCACCCTTGATTGATTATGCCCATTTTTTCTTTGCGGCCTCGTTGATACATTATGGCGATTATGCCGGTGCTGCAGAACATCTTTTACCACTCACCAGACATTCAGATAATCTGCTCGCTGCGCACGCAGGATATTTCCTTGGTATCTGTCGAATGAATCTCAATGATGGACTGGGTGCGGTAAGTGCATTCCAGCGGGTGAGGGCAAATTATCCCAACACAATGATATCTTCCTATGCCAATCTCCAGTTAACCAAGGCATTGCTTGCCTATGGTGATACACTGCAGGCATTAACATCCTCAGCACAACTGGCAACGATGTTTGCCAGTGGTGAACTTGCCAGTATTGGTGAATATCTCACAGGAATGATCTATTTTCAAAAGAAAGATTATGTCAATGCCATAAGGTTTTTTGAATCCCTTTTATCAAGATATCCCAAGTCGCCCTTGCGTGAACCAGGTGCGACAATGCTTTTATACTCGCTTTATAATTTAAAGAACTTTGACTACGCAGTGACTTTTGGAAGTAAGTACATAAAAGATTTTTCTGAAGAAACCAATGAATGGCGTGGTCGTATCCTCTATTTTCTGGCTGAATCTTATTATTATCAGAACAATTTCAGCGAAGCCGAAAAGGCTTATCTTAGTGTAACCAGGAACTATTTTGGTCTTGAAGTATCTCCATATGCTCGACTGGGCTTGGCTTATTCTTTGTATCATCAGGACCGACCAGGGGAGGCACAGGATATATTTAAAAGTATGAGTGAAGTGCCTTATGAGGATTCGTCCCTGATAATGGCAATATATCTTGGTCTGGGTTATACTCAGTTCAATCAGCAGGATTATATGAAGGCGCGCGAGACATTTGAGGCATTGTACAATACCTTTCCCAAGGATGAACGTTGTGCCGTACCGACTCTTTTCTATGCGGGAATGTCATACTACAATCTGGAGTACTACGCAAATGCTATAGAATCCTGGGAAAAACTCATCGGGAATTTTCCGCTGGCAAAGAAATCTGCTGAGGCCGGTTTCCGCGCGGGCGATACCTATTTCAAGGCATTGGAATATGAAAAGGCAAGGAGTCTTTTCCGCTGGGTTGTAGAAAATCATCCGAATAATGACTATGCCCGTTCTTCACAACTGGCGATTGCCCAGAGTTACTATAATCAAAAAACTTATGATGAGGCAATAAGAGAATTCCAGAAATTCCTGGATTTGTTTCCGACCGCGGATGAGGCAAATGCGGCAAGAAAAGGAATGGAAATGTGCTATTATCAAAAAGGGCTTGAATCAACTGATGCGATGCAGTATTTTGTAGAGAGATTCCCCCAGAGTGAACTCGCCGCCGATGGTCAATATCAGATTGCCCAGAAATATTTTGATGATAAGAAGTATTCTCGGGCAATGGATGAATTTATTAAGGTTGTAGTAAATTTTCCATCGTCTTCCTATGCCCCGGATGCTCTTCTGCTTGCGGCTGAATGTGCCGTAAACTTAGAGGACTGGCAAAAATCAACCGAACTATATGAGCGCTATATGAGTTACTTTCCAAAAGGTAAAGAAAAGGATGCAGTCTATTTTAACCTTGGTTCTTCATATTTCAATTTGAAAGAATATGGTAAGGCACTGAAGAGTTTCCAGATTGTTGCCGATTCATTTCCTTCATCTCAGTACCTTACCAATGCCAAACACAATATTGTTGTGTGCAAAAAATACCTTGGTGAGGCGGGCAGTGGTTCCGAAGGAATCCAGACCGAAGGAATGAAAGGAGAAAAGTGATAAGTTTTTTGGCAATGTTTATTAATATTCTTGGCAATCCGAGGAATATGCAGGACAAATTAAAGGAGGTTTCAAAATGATACTTGGTCAGCCATTGATTGATATTTTTAAGAGTAGCATCGTAATGATTATTTTGTTATTGTGTTCTATCATAGCCCTGGCTTTGATAATTGAAAGGTTTTTGTATTTTGCAAGACATAGTTTTGATTCCCGTGTGGGATTTTTGAGGTTCAGCCAGATACTGAGGAACCAGGGAACAAGTGCCGCTCTTGCCTATGCAAATCAGAAAAAAAATCCGTTATTTGGCTTATTCGCTGTTGCCTTACAAAATCAGCATCTTGATGCCGACAATCTTTATGATGTTCTGTCAAGTTATGTGATTGAAGAAAAATTGAAATTTGACCGTTATCTTGGAGGTATGGGAACTCTGGCAAATGCCGCAACCCTGCTCGGGCTTCTTGGAACCGTGACTGGATTGATCCGGGCATTTCACAATATTTCTATCACTGGTTCTGGTGGCCCCGCAGTCATCTCCGCAGGCATTGCTGAGGCACTTCTGACAACCGCATTTGGCCTTTTCATTGGTATTCCCACCCTATTCTTCTATAATTACTATACAAAAAAAAGCAATGAACAGGCAATGAGTCTGGATGGAGTTTGTGATAAGATAATTGTACTATTGGAGACAATGAAGAAAAAGACGGGTACGGTCAATCCTGAACCGGCCGCAGTCCAAAAACCCACACCGCCGCCGCCCGAGGACACAAGCTGGAAGTTTTGAGAGATGATCCCAGTGATAGAAAAACGATCACAGTGATAAGAGTGAGTGTGATATGAGAAAAAGAAAACGCATACATTTTGGAACTGAGCCGCAAGGATTGATTCTCAATTCGCTGGTGGATATTGCCTTATCACTGGTCATTGGTTTTATTGTAGCAATTCCCCTGTTCTTCGAATCTGGTATTTTTGTTAATGCACCGGGTGTGGCATCTGCGGCTGCAACTGAAGTGAGTGACATAAAAGTAAACATACACCTTTTAAATGACGGTGGTATATTACTTAATGAAGAACTTATTACTTATGAGAGATTGGAAGAACTTTTACCACAGTTACTTGCACGCAGCCTTGAAAAGAGGGTGATTGTATCCACAGATACCGAGGTAACCTATGAGCGGGTTATTCAAATCCTTGATCTGGCAAAACAGAAAGGAGCAGGAGAACTTGCTTTATTGAGGAGCAGAAGATGAAGCGGATGGAGAATGTTGATATCCTGCCAATGGCTGCAGTTGCCTTAATGGTGGTTTTGATGATGATGATTCTTGCACCAATGACAATGACCCACACTAATACTCCGGTTGAGGTGCCGAAGGCGCATACGGCTGAGGCAAAGACCGAGGAAAACTTCACTATCACCTACACCGCAGATCAAAGATTGTTCATAAATGACCAATTTGTATCAGTGGATGACTTTGAAGGTACTGTGCAGCAAGCAGTGGCAAAAGATCCCTATCAGTTGATTGTTATCCGGGCGGATAAAAATGTCTTGCACAAAGATGTTTTAGAAATTCTCGCCAAGGTAAAGAGTGCAGGTGCAAAACGCATTGCCTGTGCAACCAAAAAACCAAAGGGTGAATGATGTTAAAGGATAAAAGACTTGATATTGGGATTGTGGTTTCCATTGTTTTGCATATAGTGCTATTTCTGCTTTTTTCCCGTTCAAGTTCAGCATCAACCGGGACCTATGAGGACATAAAAGAGGTAACTTTTCTTGATCAATCTTATCGTCCTGAGGTTGCCAAAGTTGTGTCAAAGGGTTCAATATGGGGAGAGGTGAGTGAAACACCGGCACCATCAACTGGTTCCTATGGCGGTAGCGATATTGTAACTCCAGCAATTGATCTGAATGTGAAACTTGACCGCAGTCAGGCAAAGATTGATCTTGATAGATATGCGCCTCAAGAAGGAGTTGGTGAGGTTATAAAAATTGGTAATGTGAAGAATGGTACGATGAAATCAACCGAAGAGATACTGGCGGAAAAGCCTATCTCTCTTGCAAAAAATCTACCGCGTGGTGCGGGTACTGAAGGAGGTACAGGTATCGGTGTTTATGGTGGTATTGGCAAACAGGCACCGGCACCAAGCATAAAGATTGATAAAAAACCACCACCAGCTCAGACATCTCAGATTGGCAAACAGGTAGAAGCAAAGGTTGAAGAGAAATTGAAGGTTGAAACCAAAGGAACCGCGATTTCCCTGGCAGGACCAATTGCTGATCGCGAAATATTAAAGAAATTTCTGCCTCAATATCCTGCCTGGTGTTTGCAAAGAGGCATTTCCGGTGTTGTTAAGATCAGAGTTGAGGTTAATCCTGAGGGTAGTGTGCGAGAAAATATCAGAATTGAGATATCATCAGGTTATCCTGATCTTGACCAGAGCGTGGTAAATGCAGTTAAGGCATGGCTATTTGCACCATTATCTTCCGGTGTCAAGCAGGAAATTCAGTGGGGAATTATTACCTTCAAATTTGTTTGTGGTTAGCAGGAGGAGATTGTGAATTTTTTCTTTGCCCTTTTTCTTTTTGCCCAGGAGGCAAAAAAATCTGAGCATGAAATTGGTGAAGAAATCATTAAAGGCGAATTGAAATTCAAGATAGCCGACCCAAAGATATATTTGCAGGTCGCATTAAACCCCTTTGCACCCCTGGATTCAGTGATCTCCAAAGAGCGGTATATTTTTGATGAAAAACTCTATGCAACCATTGATGCATTGAATACTCCAATTCTTTATCTACATAGCGAATATCTCAGGGTACCCCTGGTGGCAAGATTTATGTATGGAAGTATTGCCTTATTTGTCCCGAAATTTGAAAAGACCGTCTCTTCCTGGGAACTCGTGATCACTGATGCAAAAGGTGAGGTGGTAAGACGTTATGCCCAGCGCGGAATACCACCACCTTCTTTGTACTGGGATGGCAGGACCGATAATGGTGAGATGTGCAATATGGGTGAAGTATATAACTATGTATTCACAGCCTTTGATGCAGTTGGTAATCCTACCAGGATATCTGGTCGCGCCTATAAATTCAATGGTATTGTTTATGAAGAAAAGGGTAGTACAATAATTGCTGTTTCAACAAAGGTGCTTTTCAATGAAAACTCCTCAAGCCTTAACAGCGAATCAAATCTTTATGTTGAGGAGATCGCCAATCTTGTAAAAGAAAAATTCAAAAAGGAAGTGGTTGTTTATTCCTATTCAGAGTCTGAGGCACTTGCCCGTTCAAGGGGTGAGGTCATTTTGAATGAGATTACAAAAAGAACAGTCTTGCCTGATAAGGGAGTAAGTACTACACCCAGGTTTATCCCTGGTCTATTGCCAAAATATTCAAAGATAGAGATCGTCGTTCAGTGATAAGATCATCTGGCCAACAAAGTACACCTTTTCTTGACTTCTCCAAGAAATTGCATATAATATAGACAACAAATTATCTATTGAGCAAATATACAAAAGATTTAGTTTTTGGAATGCCCCTAATCTACAGACAATATCAAAAAGGGGATTAATTATATGGAAAAAAAGGAGTGAATAATGGCATTACTTGAAATTCGGTGGCACGGCAGAGGCGGGCAGGGTGCAAAGACTGCAGCACTGCTCTTTGCCGATGCCGCGGTGGAAACCGGCAAGTATATTCAGGCATTCCCTGAATATGGTCCAGAAAGAATGGGTGCGCCGGTATTTGCCTTTAATCGGCTATCAGATAAACCCATTCCCCAGCACTGCGGGATCAAAAATCCAAATATTGTTGTAGTTCTTGATCCCACATTGATGGAAACGATTGATGTGACTGAGGGTCTGGCACAGGATGGGATAATACTGGTAAATACCCAGAAGACTGCTCAGGAAATAAAGGAACAACTGAAGATAGAAAAACAGAAGGTCTATGTTGTGGATGCGAGCAAGATTTCAAAAGAGATTTTGAAAAGGGATATTCCTAATACGCCGATGTTGGGTGCTTTGATTAAGGTATCAAAACTACTTGAGTTCGAACCGATGCTTGAATCAGTAAGAAAAAGATTAGAACACAAATTTCCAAATCGTCCGGAAGTGGTTGAAGGAAATATAAAATCGATAATTCGTGCCTATGAGGAAGTCAAGGAGTGAACCAGTTCACTTTTGCCTCTCCCTTCAAGGGAGAAGAGTAGGATAGGGTAGGAGGTTAAATAATGAAAAAAGAGAAAAAAGGTTGGAAAGATTTGCCAATAGGTCTTGCCTGGCAGTCAGGTTCGAGCAAGGAATTTGAAACCGGTGATTGGCGGAGTGATAGACCGGTCTGGGATGCGAATAAGTGTACCCATTGTTTGATCTGCTGGATATACTGTCCGGATTCTGCGATCATTTTGAAAAATGGTAAAGTTCAGGGAATAGACTATAAATACTGCAAGGGCTGCGGAATTTGTGCTGAGGAATGTCCACCAAAGATAAAGGCAATTACAATGGTCAGGGAGGAAAAATGATTGTTGCAAGAACTGGTAATGAGGCTATGGCTGAGGCGATGAGGCAGATAAACCCGGATGTAGTAGCGGCATATCCAATTACACCTGCAACCGAAGTCGTTCAACTTTTTGCGTCATTTGTTGCTGACGGTCAGGTAACTACAGAGTTTGTTCCGGCAGAAAGTGAACATTCAGCGCTCAGTGCCTGCGTTGGTGCCTCAGCTGCCGGCGCAAGGGTAATGACCTCAACTTCTTCCCAGGGTCTTGCCCTGATGCACGAAATTCTTTTCATTGCGGCAGGTATGAGATTGCCGATTGTTATCTGCCTTGTGAATCGTGCTCTATCAAGTCCGATTAATATTCACTGTGACCATTCAGATTCACTTGCCTCAAGGGATTCGGGCTGGCTTCAGATATTCACCGAGAACACTCAGGAGGCATATGATACTACAATTATGGCAGTAAAAATGGCAGAAGAGATTATGCTGCCGGCAATGGTTACTACAGATGGGTTCATTATCAGCCATGGAATGGAGAGAATTGAAATGCTCGATGATGAAAGGATCCCAAAATGGCTTGGTGAACGAAAGATTGTAAATAATCTACTTGATGTTGGCAATCCCATTACTATTGGGATGCTTGATTTACAGGATTATTATTTTGAACATAAGCGCCAGGAGATTGAAGCGATGAATAATTGCCTGCCTATAATTGAGAAGGTTCAAAAGGATTTTGGCGATACCTTTGGCAGGCATTATCCGATTATTGATGAATATAAGATGGATGATGCTGAGATTGCAATTCTTGCAATGGGGTCAACGGGTGGAACTGCAAAGGTTGCTGTGGACAAAATGAGAGAAAAAGGGAATAAAGTTGGTTTGATTCGTTGTCGGGTATACAGACCTTTTCCAAAAGAAGCGATGCTTAAAGCAGTCAAAAAGGTGAAAGCACTTGGTGTACTGGATCGGGCTGATACATTTTCTTCACTTGGTGGACATCTTTATAATGATTGCCGGTCAATACTATATGAATCAGAAAAAAAGCCGTTGTTAAAAAACTATATCTATGGTCTTGGTGGCAGGGATATCAGTATTGAAGAGATTGAAGGGGTCTATCAACAACTCTTCAAAATCAAAGACACGGGTAAGGTTGACAAAGAGATTGTTTACTACGGAGTAAGGGGGGAATAATGGCATCATTGAAAGAGCTTGCAGCACAACAGGAAAAATTTCTCGGTGGACACCGTGCCTGCGCTGGTTGTGGAGCAACAATTGCTGCAAGACAGATATTGCTTGCAGCACAGTACCCTGTGGTAGTGGGTGCGGCGACTGGTTGCCTTGAGGTGGTTTCCACAATCTTTCCCTATTCTGCCTGGAATGTGCCTTATATTCACAATGCCTTTGAGAATGTTGCTGCAACGATGTCCGGTGTAGAAGCAGCATATAAGGCATTAAAGAAAAAAGGCAAAATAGACAAAGATTTGCGATTCATCGCCTTTGGTGGTGATGGTGGAACCTATGATATTGGTTTGCAATCGCTTTCAGGAATGATTGAACGAAGACACAGGGTCCTATATGTATGCTACAATAACGAGGCATATATGAACACAGGGATTCAACGTTCCTCTGCGACACCCTATGGTGCTCATACTACAACATCGCCAGCTGGTACTGTAATTCCCGGCAAATTACAACCGCGTAAAAATTTGACCGAAATCATCATTGCCCATGAACCTGCTTATGCAGCCCAGGCAACGACAGGTTACTGGAATGACCTTGTTACCAAAGTTCGTAAGGCACTGGATGCAGAAGGTCCTTCCTTCATAAATGTTCTTTCACCATGCAGGCTGGGCTGGGCTTATGCTCCAGAAAAGACCGCGGTGATAACCCGTCTTGCAGTTGAAACCTGTATCTGGCCCCTCTATGAATATGAGAATGGGAAATATCGGATTACGGTTAAACCGAAAGAGAAAAAACCAGTTGAGGAGTTCCTGAAAATGCAGGGTAGATTTGCTCATCTTTTTAAACTAAAAGATCAGACGCCGATAAAGGAATTTCAAACAGAGGTAGATAGAATCTGGGACAGACTACAAAAACGGAGCGCGGAATAAAAAAGTATGAAAATACAGTAATCGCAGTATTGTCCGCTACATATCTTGGTGGATTTGCATTATCATTTTATTTACAGAATTGCCTTCGGTTTGTAAGAATTTTTAACAAACCCCGGGTTCTTCGTTGGGTTGATATTGCAAACGAAGTGATACTACATTTCTTGCGAGTTCCGTTTTTTATCGGAGCAATACTACAATTTATATTATGATTAAAGTAATTATCTTTGATCTTGATGGAACACTTTATATAAGTTCAGAGGTCTACAAAAAATTTGCTGAAGCAGCCTATTATACCTACGCCAAAATAAAGAAGACGAGTGTTGAAGAAGCACGGGTAGTGCTTGAGCAACGACGGGAGGAGATGAAAAAAGAAAGGGGTTATGCAGTACCCTATACCCTTGCTCTGATTTCTTTCGGTATTCCCATTGAACAATGGCACAAGGAAAATATTGAATTTTTTGATGCTGGAGAATATCTTGAGGAAGATAAAGAATTACAGAAGATGCTAAAAGACTTGAAAAAGAGATTTAGACTTGCAGTTCTTACTAACAATAATAGAATTCAGACTGAAAGAATCTTGAAAACCCTGGGAATTGAAGAATTATTTGACAGTATTTTTACCTATGAAAGTTTCAAACTCATAAAACCAAATCCTGAAATCTTTGAAATGGTGATAAACCGGTTGAAACTGAGCCCGGAACAATGTTTGATGGTAGGTGACCGCTATGATGTTGATCTCGTACCTGCAAAAGAGATTGGTATGCGAATATATGAGGTTAAGGGACCCAAAGATATAAAATTATTGATAACAACATTGTTGAAATAAGGAGGCAACATGAAAAGACTTTTTCTGATTTTCTTTATGGTTACAGTAGCCATTGGATTTGCACAAAGAGATATTGTTCTTAAAACAATGGCTGAAGAATTGAATCGTTCTTATAGGGCCCTCAGTAAACAGAAACCATATCCCGTCTATTTTCTTCAATATGAGATTATGGACGATTATCAGATAAATATGACCGCAAACCTTGGTGCTATCAGCCATGAAAACGAAGAACGGCATCGTTTTCTGGATGTTGATGTAAGGGTTGGTTCGTATAAACTTGATAATACCCACGAGATTCGCGGTGCTGAAGAATATGATTGGTGGAGTTCACCGATTGAAGTTCCCATTGATGGAAATCCTGGGGCATTGAGATTAATCCTCTGGTCTGAGACTGACAAAAATTTCAAGTCGGCCCAGGAAAGATTCATTAAGATTTTGAATGAAAGACAGGTAAAGGTCCTGGAATCTGATACCTCGCCTGATTTCAGTCGAGCACCTGCGGAGAGGTTCACAGATACAATAGAAAATATCACTATTGACCGAGAATTATGGAAAGATCGCTTACGTAGACTTTCTGTTATCTTTAGAGACTACCAATGGATCTATAATTCCCGGGTTTCAGTGTCGGCGAATGTTCTAACCAAGTATCTTGTAAATACAGATGGTACAATGCTACGGCATAATAGGATTGCTTATAGAATTGGTATTTATGCAGAAACAATGGCTGATGATGGAATGGAATTATATCTTTCATATCCAGTGGTAGTCAGGGATATGAAGAATTTACCGGATGATGAGCAATTAAAGAAGCAGATTGATTCATTGATTCAAAATCTATATGCCCTGAAAAATGCGCCGATGGTTGAGCCGTATTCGGGTCCGGCGATTTTGATGAATCGTGCCTGTGGCGTATTTTTCCACGAAATCTTTGGTCATAGAATTGAGGGGCATCGTCAGAAGAGTGAATTTGAGGGACAAACTTTTACAAAAAAACTTAATGAGCACATTATGCCCGAATTCATTTCAGTCTATGATGATCCAACAATGGAGAAATTCAATAACAAGGATTTAAATGGTCATTATCTTTATGATGATGAAGGCGTCAGGGCGCAGAAGACCGTTATTGTGGAGAACGGTATCCTGAAAGGTTTTTTGATGGGACGTTCACCGATTGCAAATTTCCCAGTTTCAAATGGCCATGGTAGAAGACAATATGGGAGAAGGGTTGTAGCACGTCAGGGTGTTCTCTATGTAAAATCGACAAATGAAGTTGATTTTGAACAACTGCATAATACTCTGATTGAAGAATGCAGAAGACAGCATAAGCCATACGGGCTGATATTCTATGATATCTCAGGTGGCTTTACCACCACCGGCAGGGAGGGTCCCCAGACCTTCAAGGTCATACCACTGTTTGTAAAAAGGGTCTATGTTGATGGAAGACCCGATGAGGTTGTACGGGGAGTTGATATTGTGGGGACACCATTGCTTTCGCTTTCAAAGATTATGCTTACGGGAAATGATTATGAGATTTTTAATGGCACTTGTGGTGCAGAATCAGGTTGGGTTCCGGTATCGGCAATTGCTCCTTCAATTCTCGTCTCCGAAATTGAAGTTGAGAAAAAGACAAAAGGACAGGACCGACCGCCGGTCTTGCCCGCACCAGGTGAGCCATCCAAATAGGAGGAAAGATGAAAGACATACATTCCAAATTTCAATCCGCTACAAAGGTTGGTGGACCAAAATCCAAACAAATTCAAAGCAATAAATTCAAAATCTTCAAAAAATGTTTAAAGTTTGACGCTTCGAAAATTAGTTATTATTTGGGATTTAAAAATTTGATATTAGGGTTTGTAATCTTAACCGAATGCCTGTTTTTTCAATCGTTATCAGCATTCCCGACTGAAGACCTAAATAATAGCATTCTCGTGCGGGCATTGAAGGATGAGTTGAACCGGAGCATTATTGAACTTCATCTTCCAAATCAGAGTAAGCCATATTATATTGCCTATCGGGTCATTGATGAAAAGAGGATTGAGATAAGGGCATCTTCTGGAGGGTTATTATACAGTGGTGAATCTGGCACTCGTGATCTCTATGTTGATCTGCGGGTGGGAAATTATCAATTGGACAACAGTAATTTTGTCTGTCAGACTTCAGGTTCAAGAATCATTGAATCTGATAAAACTCTGTTACCTCTTGAAGATGAATATTTTTCTCTACGTCAGGCAGCCTGGTTGGTAACCGATGGTACTTATAAGAAGGCACTGGAACAACTCGCCCGCAAAAATGCTTATCTTCAGAACAAACAAACTCGTGATACAATTCCTGATTTTGTTCAGGCTAAACCCTGCTCAATAATTGAGCCAAATGCAACATTTAGTGTTGATAGAAAGGAATTGGATAAGAAGATAGTTGATATTTCAAATATTCTTAAAGATTATCCGCGCATAATGGAATCCTTTGTATCTTTTAAACTTGTTGCAGGAAATCAATATTTCCTGAATAGCGAAGGGGCACAGAACATTAGACAGAATGGACTTGTAAGTATTGAAGTAAAGGCAAAGGCACAGACAAAGGATGGCGAATTAATTGGCGATTTTATAGGATTTTATGGAAAAAAATTAGATGATATTGATTTTGTTCGCATAAAAAACTTGATAAATGCTTGGGCTGAAACTTTGAGTATGAAGACTGAAATAGATAATGAAGAAGACGGTTATTCAGGACCAGTGTTATTCCTGGGACAGGCTGCCTGTGAATTATTTTTCCAAATTCTGGGCAAGGGAGTGAGTGATGCTCGGACTCCACTCTATGAGAGTGAAATGATGGAAAGGTATATATCCAGACCGAACACAGGCATTCTTTCTGACCGCCTTGGAAGGCGCGTCGTGCCAAACTTTATTTCTGCATTTGATGATCCAGAGTTGAAACAATGGAATAATGTTCCTGTCATAGGTGGTTATTCCATAGATGAGCAGGGAGTAAGGGCTGAGAAGGTGGAGTTGATAAAGGATGGTAAACTCACTGGTTTGTTAATGAGCCGTGCGCCTGTGAGTAAAATAAAAAGGTCCAATGGTCATGGTAGATATTTTGAGAATGCCTATAGCCCCCGATATATCGGATTTGTGAGCAATCTGCTGATCAGATCTGAACAAAATATCTCCTATGAAGAACTTCTCTCAAAACTTAAAGAACTTGCAGTGGATTACGGAAATGATTATGCAATAGTAATAACAAGGCTTGAACCAACAAAACCAATGAGTGAAATTGAACGCTATCAGCGGCTTTACAGGACCGGGGCAAAGACTATTTCATTACTTTCTTCGCCAATGAATGTGTATAAACTGTATTTAAAGAACGATTCATTAAAACTGATCAGGGGATTGGATTTTTCGCAGATTACACCAAGAATTTTACGGGATATTATTTCTGCTGGCAACAGCGATCATATCTATAATTTTATCTACCGCGATAATAATGGTAATGAATACCCAGTATCAGTGGTTGCGCCAGCAGTTCTGGTAGAAGAGATAGACTTGCTTCCTAAGAAAGGGGAGATGACTAAACCGCCGGTTGTTTCAAGACCATAAAGAAGATTAGTTTTCAGGTGTTAGTCAAAAAAACCTGAAAAATACTGTTCTGAAATTTCTTTATATCTTGCTAATTCTTTAACTGAAATTTTCCCAAAATGGTAGCAATTGTCTTATCAAGGAACTTACTTTTCAAGAATAAATTGATTGATAATTCAGATGTGGTGATTGCTTCAATGTGGGTTTTTATTCTGGAGAGTTCTTTGAATATCTCTGCAAGAACTCTGTTTTCTGAGCCGATACCTGCACCAATGATGCTCACTGAACATATATCCAGGGCTTCTTTTGTTTCTATTATCTTCAGTTTCTTTTTAAGTCGTGCGATTACTCCCAGAATCAGTTTTCTTTCAGCAAGTGGGGTGATGAAAGACAGGTCAAATTTTGGGGCATCCGATATACCGTGGAAAAAGAATTTCAAATGAACTCCGGCATTGGTCAATTCTCTGGTTATATGAGAAAGGTATTTTGGATTTTTAGGGACCTGAACCAGGGTTATCAAATAAAGATTTTCGCTATGGGTTATTGCCTTGGGTTTTGGATTTTCCATACTGTTGATTGTAGTGATTAGAGTGCCTGGTTTGTTATTAAAACTGTTTTTGATCTCAATTGGAATACCAAATCGTGCACCAATTCCCGTTGCCCTGGGATGAAGAACCTTGGCACCACGACTTGCCAGTTCAAGCATCTCCTCGTATGAGATTCTGTCAATCTTCTTAACCCCGGTGAATTTGTTGGGGTCCTCAGTGAATACTCCATCAACATCAGTATAAATAATACATTTCTGGGCATTGAGTGCGGCCGCCAGTGCTACAGCAGTTGTATCAGAACCACCCCTGCCCAGGGTGGTTATTTCTTTTTCCAGGCTAACACCTTGAAAGCCACAGATTACCGGAACAAATCCTTGTTGTAGGGCGTTTTTGATTCGCTCGCCACGGATCTCAATTATTCTCGCATCAGTATGGCGATTATCAGTGATGATCCCGACCTGTGAGCCAGTAAAGGAAATCGCCTTTAGATTCAATTGCTGTAATGCCATTGTAAATAATGCTACGGAAATTCTTTCGCCAGCAGTCAATAACATATCAATCTCCCGTGCCCGGGGATTTTCTGTGATCTCCTGTGAAAGCCTTATCAAGTTGTCTGTAGTATGTCCCATTGCTGATACAACAACCAGAACATCATCTTTTTTCTTGAACTCGGCAACCCGACTTGCAGCCTTCTTGATCAAATCGGCACTGGCAACTGATGTGCCACC
>CAYQKL010000030.1:0-29733 GCA_964418185.1 uncultured bacterium | reverse complement strand
GTGTCGCTGCCCGTATCGTCTTAAAGTGCAGTTGGTAGTCTTTAATTTCCTGCACCTACCATTTATGAAATGAGAACTTAGAAAAAAGGACTAAATGAAGAATAGAATAAAGATTCAGCAGAGGGCGCAGGATAGTAAAACCTGGCAAATCAATTCTTTAGGGATTTACTGTTGCCACATATTCCTGACCAGTCTTTGTATATTTTAGAATAACTGCACTCTTTATCGGGTTACCAAATTCATCAAGCGATATCCTGCCGGAGACTGATATGAAATCCTTTATCCCCTGGAGGGCTTCTTTTACCTTTACTGAATTATCTGAATTCGCCTTCTTTATTGCCTCAAGCAAAAGACAGGTTGCATCATAGCCGAGTGTTGCCAGAGCATCAGGGTTTGACCCATATTTTGCAAGATATTTCTTAACCCATTCTTGAACCTCAGGCCTCGGATCATTTGGTGAATAATGATTTGTAAAATAACCACCCACAATCGCATCCCCGGCAATCTTGAGCATCTCTGGTGAATCCCAGCCATCGCCACCCATCAATATCGAATTTATACCCAGTTGCCTTGCCTGTTTCGCAATCAGACCAACCTTATTGTAGTAATCAGGAATGTATAGAATATCAGGGTCTGCCTGTTTTATCTTTGTCAGCAGGGCTGAAAAATCTGTATCATCTTTTTGATATGATTCATAAACCAAAACCTGACCTCCTCCCTGGGTAAAATTGTCGCGGTAAAATTCAGCAAGTCCTTTTACATAGTCATTGCCAACATCATACAGGATAGCCGTGGTCTTTGCCTTCAAATTCTCAAGGGCAAACTTTGCCGCAACCTTTCCCTGGAATGGATCAATAAAACACGCCCTGAAAATAAAATCCTTTCTTGAACCATCATCCCGGATTGTGACTTTGGGATTTGTTGATGTCGGTGTGATCATAACGACACTTGCATCCTGACAGGTCTGGGCAAGTGGTATTGAGCACTTTGAAGAGACCGAACCAATAATCAACTTTACACCATCCTGATTTATCAGTTTACTCCCTGCATTTTGTGCCTCGGTCGGATCATTCTTGTCGTCCTGGATAAAGGTCTTAATCTGTCTACCATTTATTCCACCCTGGGCATTTGCTTCTTCAATTGCCAGTAAAAATCCATTTTTTGTAGATTCACCAAAGGTCTTCACATCACCGGTCAGAGGTGCGACAAGGCCGATTTTTATAACATTCTCCTGTGGCCCACAGGAGAGAACAATAACAACAAATAATGATATAAGTATCTTTTTCATTATACCTCCTCAGGTTTTAATATCAAATCCCAAAATCGAGCATTGGGTATTTGAGCTTCATTTATCATCTGGAATTGACTATTCCTTCCGGTACTTTTTCATACCTTCTTCATACAAATCGCCACCGTATGCATCGTTGGCAACAATTACCGGAAAGTCTTCCACATCAAGTTCCCTTATTGCCTCAGCCCCAAGCTCCTCATAAGCAACAATCTTAACTGCCTTGATATTTTTTGCAATGAGTGCAGCTGCACCACCTGTCGCAGCAAAGTAGACCGCCTTGTATTTTTTCATTGCCTCGCGCACATCCTTTGAGCGAACACCCTTACCAATCATTCCCTTTAAGCCAAGTTCAAGCATCTTTGGTGTATATGGGTCGCAACGACCTGATGTTGTCGGACCGGCTGGACCAATGACATAACCGGGTTTTGCGGGAGCAGGACCAGCATAGTAAACTATCTTCCCCTTTAATTCAATGGGCAAAGGTTCACCTTTTTCTGCAAGTTCAAAAAGCCTTTTATGTGCTGCATCCCGTGCGGTATAAATCTTTCCGGTGATAAGCACGCTGTCACCGATTTTCAATTTTAAGACATCCTCTTCGCTCAATGGCGTTTTAAGTTTGATTGGTTCTGACATAAGACCTCCTGTTTTTAGAACCATAATAACTTAATAAGTAAGAAGTGGGAAGGGAAAAAAACAATGTGTATTCTCATTTTTTACCTACTCTGGCTGTTTTAACCCCTTTTCCAAGTATGTTTCGGATCTCTTCTGATTCGCGAAGTAAATATTTTATTTCTTCATTCATTACAATGTTTGAATCGTATAACAACCTTAACCAGTAGTGACTTTCTTTTTCTTCTTTAAAAGAGGTATTCAATTTATAGATAAACTCCCTTTTACTTAATGCACCACAGGCTTCTTCATAATTAGCGTCTACCGAAGTCTCTGACCGTAGTAATTGTCTTCCAATTTCTAAAGCAACCCAGTTTTCTGGCAATGATTGGACAGACTTTACAATTCTTAGTGCAAATTCATAAAGCCGTTTTCTTAATTCTTCATTTTTCACTTCTAACTTCTCACTTTTTACTTATATTACTGCTGTTTTGTGCCGTGCCGCATGGCAATTGATATTTATCGCAGTCGGGAATGACGCAATGTGCCGGGGATAGACCTCAATAAAAACATCAAGACAGGTAATCCTGCCACCTAATCCCATCGGACCAACCCCGGTCTTATTGATCTTTTCCAGCAGTTCCCTTTCAACATCAGCATAGAAGGGATCAGGATTACGCTCACCAATATTTCGCAAGAGGGCCTTTTTCGCAAGATAAGCCACATATTCAAAATTTCCGCCAATACCAATTCCCACCACGATTGGCGGGCAGGGATTTGAACTTGCCTGAATCACCCAATCAACCGCAAATTTTTTCACACCCTCAATACCAGCAGCAGGCGTCATCATCTTTACTGTGCTCATATTCTCACTACCACCACCTTTCGGTGCAACTGTGATCTTTATTTTATCTCCAGGCACTATTGTCGTATGGATTATTGGTGGGGTATTATCATTTGTATTCTTGCCCTTAATTGGATCGGAAAGAATTGACTTTCTCAGATACCCTTCGGTATATCCCTTTGCAACCCCTTCAGTGATTGCCTGATTTATATCACCCTTCACACGCACATCCGAACCGTGTTCAAGAAATATCACAGCAAAACCCGTATCCTGGCAGATTGGTATCTGTTCGTTTTTTGCAATATCTGCATTCTTCAATAATTGTCTGAAAATATCTTTGCCGACCGGAGACTCTTCCTTTTCCAGACCACTTTTGAGTGCATTATAAGCATCATCACCCAAAAAATAATTCGCCTCTTTGCACAATCGGGCAACTGTATCCACGACTGTGTTATATTCAATCTCTCTCATTTGACCCCCTTTTGATTTAGCAACATTCTAAAAACTACTTTGTCGGGCCAAGCACATAGATCGCTGTTCTGTCAGAAAGATCCTGTTTTTTGATTTCAATTTCGCCATCAATTTTTTTCACTTCTTTATTTTTTATGAAATCTTCAACCGGCGCAATGGGAAAATCGCATTTGGAAGTCTTAAAATGCATTGGTATAACAGCCTTTGGTTTTAATGAATTTATTATATCCTCAGCATCCTTTGAATCAATTGTAAAGTAGCCACCAACCGGAATTAAAAGAATATCAACCTTGCCAATTTTTTCAGCATCGGACTTTGTAAGGGTATGGCCAATATCACCAAGATGGACTACATTCAAACCATCTATTTGCATATTAAAGATAATATCCCTGCCTCTTTCCTTACCCGAACTCTTGTCGTGAAAGACTTCATATCCATTGATATTAATCCCCTTAACCTCTTTCTTGCCTGGTTCACGGACAAATACCGGATTGCCCTTAATCTTTGTCTCATTGTGATCATCGTGCTCATGAGAAATTGTAACAATATCTGCCTCTTCTGTAATTGGATTGTATTTAATCCCGCCGCCATAACATCCAGGTTTATATGGGTCAGTTATTATCTTCAATCCTTTTTCCGAAGTAATTAGAAATGATGCATGGCCCAAAAATTTTATCTTCATAAATACTCCTTTCCAGTGGTTATTATATTGTAATTGCATAAAAAATCAAGCAAAATTTAACAAGGGAATTATATTGTGTTTAACAGGAAAGAATTGAGAGAAATCGGGCAAGCAAGAATAATCTTGACAATTAGCAAATTCTGGGTATCCTTAATAAATGATAATAAACATTTCTGCTGCGCCTATCATCTAAATCTATAGAAAGGGATATTTTTGATCGTAATAGGTAAACCATCTGAAAACTCCTCGCATTTTGACGGGGGAGAATAAAGGTAGGTGTGAAAAGCATTGAGAAAAGGGGGCATTGATGAGAGAAAAGGTTGAAAAGATCCTTGCAGAAATTAGACCAAATCTGCAAATGGATGGCGGTGATGTGGAATTGGTTGAGGTTAGCATTGATGGCATTGTCAAAGTGAAGTTGACTGGTGCCTGTGGTGGTTGTCCAATGAGTATGCTAACATTGAAAATGGCGATTGAAAAACGATTAAAAGATGCAATACCTGAAGTAAAAGCCGTAGAGCAGGTCTATTAGTTAGTTAAATTGCTAAATGGTGATTGGTAAAATAATACCTTTATTTTTAACCAATTGTGATTTAACCAATGTACAGGAGGAATTATGCCGGTAGTGCACATCACTGATGATACATTTGAGGAGGAAGTCAAAAACTCAAACCTGCCGGTGCTGGTTGACTTCTGGGCACCCTGGTGCGGTCCCTGCCGGATGGTCGCACCGACACTTGATGAAATATCAGATGAATATGCAGGTAAAGTGAAGATTGCCAAACTCAATGTTGATGAAAATCCAGTGAAAACCGCCGAATATAAGATAATGTCTATACCCAATATGAAACTATTCAAGAACGGCAAGATTGTAGATGAGATAATCGGCGCTGTACCCAAAGAATCAATAACCAAACTTCTTCAGAAAGTCGTATGAATATAAAAACACTTCACAGGATTTCCTACGGCATATACATAGTTAGCTCCAAAAAGGATAACAAGCTGAACGGGCAGATTGCGAATACAGTATTCCAGGTAACCGCTGAACCTCCCCAGATGGGCATTTCAATAAACAAACAAAATCTCACTTATGAATACATTGAAACAAGCAAGGTCTTTTCCATCGCCATACTCTCAAAAGACACACCCCCAAAATTTATTGGGCAATTCGGTTTTAGAACAGGCCGTGAACTGGATAAATTCAAAGGCGTGAATTATAAAATTGGAAAAACTGGTGCACCAATGATTCTCGATAATACAATTGGATATATTGAGTGTGAAGTTATGAACAAAATAGATTGTGGTACTCATACCTTATTCATAGGTAGACTAATCGATGCGGAAATAGTAAATGCAAACGCTGAACCACTCACCTATGACTATTACCACAAAGAATTGAAACTAAAAGTCCCAAAGACAGCCACGACATATATCGGTTAAATGACTGAGAGGAGGTTTGATGCATATTAGAGAAATTAGAGAAAAGGTCTATGCAGTCGGTGTTAATCACTGGGACCGGAGGCTATTTGATGAATTAATCCCCCTGCCTGATGGCACCACCTATAATTCTTATTTGATAATCGGTAGCGAAAAGACTGCCCTGATTGATGCAGTTGACCCGACAAAAGAGAATGAACTTATACAAAATTTGTCAAAACTTTATATTAAAGAGATTGATTATGTAATTTCTCACCATGCTGAACAGGACCATTCTGGTGGAATTCCAAAGGTTCTAAAACACTATCCAATGGCAAAGGTTGTTACAAATCCCAAGTGCAAAGGCTTTCTAATGGACCTGTTGTTGATACCCGAAGAGAAATTTATTGAGATAAATGATAATGATACATTGTCCCTGGGAAATCGCAATCTCCAGTTTATCATTGCACCCTGGGTTCACTGGCCCGAAACAATGCTCACTTATCTAAAGGAGGAAAAAATTCTCTTTCCCTGCGATTTTTTTGGTTCACACCTCGCAACCAGTGACCTGTATGCAATTGATGAGGCGAAAGTTTATGAATCTGCCAAACGATACTATGCTGAAATTATGATGCCTTTCCGAAAAAATATCCAGAAGCATCTGGAAAGGTTGAAAAATTTTCCCATTGAGATAATTGCACCGAGCCACGGACCGGTCTATAATAAACCAGAATTCATTATTAATGCTTATAAGGATTGGACCTCGGATAATGTTAAAAATGAAGTAGTGTTCCCATATGTCTCAATGCACGGCAGTGTAGAAAAGATGGCAGAATATTTTATTGATATAGTAATGAAACGTGGTATTACAATCAAACCGTTCAATCTTACAAAGACCGATATCGGCGAACTCACAATGTCACTTGTGGAAGCAGCGACCGTAGTCATTGGCACGCCCACAGTCCTTACTGGACCGCATCCATCTGCTGTCTATGCCGCATATCTCTGCAATGCATTGAGACCAAAGACAAAGTTCGTTTCAATTATCGGATCTTATAGTTGGGGTGGCAAAATGCCCGAAAAGTTGAAAGAGTTAGTTTCCAATCTTGAAGTTGAATTGATTCCGCCGGTGATTGCCAAGGGCTATCCCAAAAAAGAAGATTTTCAAAAATTAGATGAACTCGCTGACAATATCCTTGCCAAACACAAAGAACTCGGTATATATAATGGGAATTAGAAAAATAAAATAGTACGGGCAGCATAAACTACTTGACTTTTTTAAATTTCTGTATAATATTTCAATTGAAGGAGGTTGCATGAAAAGGATATTCGCCCTAATGAGCATACTTGTAGTCATTGGCTTACTTGTATGCTCAAAAAGTAAAGAAGTAAGAATCAGTCTGACAAATCCACAGAATCTGGCAGTTGCATTTGATGGATACTACATATTGAATCAAGAACCTCAAGAAGCTATGACTGGTACAACACCTAAAGACTACGAAATTTCTATGAAAAAGGGAGATCAACTTATAGGTATTGTATATAAAAGCGATAGCAGCAACTTAACAGATACACTGCGATTCCGAATCTATATTGATGAGGTGGAGCAAAGTTCAATGAGCAAGGATATCATACTCCCAACTCTAATGAATGGCATAGGGTTCCAAATCAGTGTCCAATAGTAAATAGATCAAGCCACTGATATCATTTTTTGTATCAATAAATTCAACCGCGTAGGTAATACACAGCTTAGGCGGTTGTTCTTACATTCTCTATTCTAACTTCAGATACTTATGCATCTGGGGAATTATACGCACATCATTGAGTCTTTGTAACGCCTTTTTCTGAATTTCAAGTAAATTTGGAATTTTTCTGCCAAATACCGGTTGAATAACTAACGGAATATTCCTGCCAATTTTCTCAATTATTGAAAGGACGGTATCCAATTCTCTCGGTATAAAATTTTCATTTATAACCATCTTTATGAAAACCTCTTTTCCAGATGCCAGACGCAACATCTCTTCATGTTTTTTCCACATTCCAGGCCGACCAGTAGCCGTTGGAATCTTGAAATCAAGGGCAACAATATCAATGTGTTTCGCAACCATTTCAAATACACCGGGTAATGTCCCATTGGTTTCAAGATAGATAGTTTTGCCAATTTTTTTCAATTCCTCACACAATTCCAGCAAGAAGAGTGGCTGAAGCAAAGGTTCACCACCTGTAAGGGAAACAACATCTTCTGGAATCTTATCAATGATAAGTTTGACCTCAACTGGATTGTTAAATCTTTTCTTTTGATAATAAAAATTACCTTCAAATTTCTGACATTCAGGCACATCACAATAATTGCAGGAAAGATTACACCCCAGAAAGCGGACAAAGGTCATCCTCTGCCCCACCCTGATTCCTTCACCCTGGATTGAACTAAAGATTTCTCGTATATAGCCAGACATAAGATATTTTTCTTAAACGCAGTATCATTCCATTCGCAGTAAGCGTTTTCGGTAATTCCGCCTTAGGCGGACGATACCGCATCTCCTGCAAATCCGCCCCAAAGCGTGCTGGACGATACTGTGATTACTACTGCACCCACCTCACTTTACATCTTGCAGTATTGACCTTTTCTATCTCCTTTGTATAACGATCCATTATTAGATTTGCAAATTCATTGGGTTCAATATCGTAGTCTTTCAAACCTTTGGTCTTTACTGGTGTATTCGTGGTAGTGATGTTGATGCCAAAATGAATCAGCGAAGAAAGGGGTGAAACCGTTGCCACTGAGATTGAAAGTTTGGCATCATCTTCATACAGGTCTGAGTTCACCCTTTTCACTATCAATTTCCCCTTAATTTCATTTATTGCATCACGGACAATACAGGTGATAAGCAATTGCCTGAGAATTATCTTCTCAATATCCGTATCATAATGTTCTACAATAAAGTGGAGCATATATTCAGAATAGATTGCCTTACCAGCCTTCAAATCTTCAATATCAACCATCTCTTTTAATTTAACATCGCACGGACCGCAAAATGCAATTATTGAGTCTCCCACAATGCCAAATGTCGTGTAGGCAAAGTTACTCCGCAATTGCTCGCCTGTATAGGCAATCTCTTCTTTGATAAGACGGTATCTCATTTCCTTCCCTCCTTGTTTTCTATTCCCAATTTTTTTCTTAAATAGGGAATCAAACCACCTTCATTAAGTATTCCGAGAATAAAGGGTGGTAGAGGAATCACTTTGGTTGTCTCATTTGTTCTCATATTTTCAATTATACCATTTTTTAGATCAATTTCAAGGGTGTCATTATGTTCAACCTTCTTTGTGATACCTGGAGCAATTAAAATTGGCAATCCTAAATTTATTGCATTGCGATAGAATATCCGGGCAAATGATTCAGCCACAACAACGCTGACGCCAAAATATTTCAAGCAGGTTGCTGCCTGTTCTCTTGATGAACCACACCCAAAGTTCTTTCCAGCAACAATTATGTCGCCCGGTTTTGCGGTCTTCAAAAAATCTGGATAAGCAAGTTCAAAACAGTGCTTTGCCATCTCCTGCCGGTCTGTGGTTATGGATAAATAACGACCTGGATATATATCATCGGTGTTTATGTTATCACCAAATTTGTATACACGACCTTTAATCATATCGGCTCAGTGATTTCGCCTTTTACCGCGGATATCGCTGCGGTCGCAGGCGATGCGAGATAAATAAAGGATTCTGGACTTCCCATCCTGCCTTTGAAATTTCTGTTCGTTGTGGATAAACAGACTTCACCTGGAGCAAGCAAACCCTGGTGTGCACCCAGACAAGGACCACACCCGGGATTCAAAATCAATGCGCCTGCCTTCAAGAAAATTTCGATGTATCCAGCCTTGAGTGCTTGAAGATAAACTCCACGCGATGCCGGAATAATTAACAACCTGACATCAGGATGCACAACCCTTCCTTCCAAAATTTCTGCGACAATCTTGAGGTCTTCAAGCCGTCCATTTGTGCAGGAACCAATCAGAACCTGGTGTACCTTTAGTCCAGCAATCTCTCTGACTGACTTCACATTATCAACCGTATGCGGACAGGCGATCTGTGGTTCCAGACCATTAACATCAAATTCAAATACCTGCAAATACTCAGCGTCTTTGTCCGGTAATACTACCTCAAATTCTTTCTTTGTTCTCGCCCTTACAAATTCAACTGTCTTCTCATCCGGTAGAACAAAGGCATTTTTCGCACCCATTTCCATTGATAGATTGGTCAAAACCATTCTTGAGGCAATAGACATATCGTTTATTGCTGGACCACAGAATTCAACAGATTTGTAATCAGCACCATCCGCCTTTAGTTTGCCGATGATATAGAGTATCAAGTCTTTTGCTGAAACATATTTCTGGAATTTACCCAGTACCACAATCTTGAATGACTCAGGAACTTTCAACCAGAGTTCGCCAGTCGCCCAAACACCTGCCATCTCTGTCCCTCCAATGCCGGTGGCAAATGTGCCGAAAGCACCATGGGTTGTAGTATGTGAATCAGTTCCAACAAGAACCTCGCCTGGTCTACAATGTCCAAACTCAGGAAGGATCTGATGGCAGATACCTTCTTTCAAATCATAGAAATTCTTTATGCCCTGCTCTTTTACAAACTCCCGGACCCTCTTATGAGTAGTTGCAGTCTTTTCAGACTCCGCAGGAATTCTATGGTCAAAAAGGATAACAATCTTCTCTGAATCCCAGACTCGGTTTACACCAATCTCCCGAAATGATTTTAATACCACATCCGCGTTCTCATGAGACATTGCTACATCAACCCTTGCCATCACAATTTCGTTTGGTATCACCTTCTTTTTACCCGATGCCCTTGCCAAGATTTTTTCGGCAATAGTTGCCATATATTTATTCAAGCACTAAGCTCAAAATCCTAAATTCTAAACAATTTCTAAATAACAATGTCCAAAATCCAAGAAACAGTTTTGAAAATTCAAATTTATAATCTTGGATTTGTTTAGGATTTCGTATTTCGGATTTAAGATTTATCAAGGTTACGTTCCCATGGTCCATCATATTCAACTTCCTGCTCACACATCCGACGCATTGGCTTTTCGCGAGTCATCTCTTCATAGGTATGGACAATGAGTCCTGCACACCTGCCCAGCAAAAAGAATGCCTTACCGAGGCGCCAATCAAAATTCATATCAGAAATTATCGCCGCAATTGCACCGTCAACATTAACTGGCAAAGGCTTGGCCTTTACAAATTCTGCCTCTATTGCCTTTGTCAATTTAATGTGATCTTTAGTAATACTCAATTCATCAGCAAGTTTGAAAAGTTTTTTCGTACGCGGGTCCAGGGTATGAACTCTATGTCCAAAACCAGGCATATACTTGCCTGCTGACTTAAGTGAATATAATAGGTTCTGCGCGGTTTGCTCACAACTCCATTTTTCTTCCTTCATCTTCTTAACCCATTCCTGCATAATCTTCGCCGCATCCTCAATCGCTCCGCCATGCACATCTCCGACCGCAAGTATTCCAGCCGCTACTGCTGTGGGTAAAGGCACACCCGCAGATGCTACAATCCGCGCTGCATGAGTTGATGGTGGTGTTGTGCCATGGTCAATTGAAGAAGTGATTATGGCATCAATCATCTTTGCCTCTTTTTCATCAGGCAGTCTCCCTTTTATCAACAGGAAGAAGGCTGACGAAAATGGAACATTACCAATCAAATCTTCCTGACGATAACCCTTTGTCACAATATGATTGGGTTCAACCTTTGTTATCCCACTCTTCCAGGCCAAGATTGCCTCCTTTATGATTTAGCCAAAAAATCTTTTATCAAATCCGCCATTGAATATAAACCCGCTTTCTTTTCAACAACAAACTTAGTTGCCTCAATCGTCCCTGAAGCAAAGCATTGTCTACTTGTAGCATAGTGCCTGAGTTCAACGAACTCACCTTTACCAAGAAATAGCACCCGATGTTCACCCACAACATCACCACCCCTTACCGCATTGATACATAACTCCTTCTTGCTTCTCCCCTCACCAATGCCCTGCCGACCATAAGTAATCTTTATCCCTGTTCTTACTTCTTCTATCTTCTTGGCTATCGCCAGGGCTGTTCCTGATGGAGCATCTTTCTTTGCCCGGTGGTGTGTCTCAATGATCTCTATATCATAATCAGACAGTATCTTTGCAGTCTCTTTAACAAGATTCAGCAAGTGGTTTACACCCAGGGACATATTGGGACTTAATAATATGGGGAAGGATTTAGCAAACTCTTCTATTTCAGAAAGTTCTTTATCCGAAAATCCAGTTGTACCAATGCAATATGGTTTTCTAAATTTTGCTGATTTCCTCAAATTTTCCATTGTCGCAATATGATTGGTAAATTCAACCACACAATCTGCCTGTTCAATTACCTGAACAAGATCGCTAACAATAGGAACATCCTCAATCCCCTTGTTGACAAAGGTATTGGATTTTTCTTCTACTCCAGCGATAACCTTTATTCCGTTATCACTCCGGGCAAAACTGATAATCTCTCTGCCCATCCTGCCCGCGGCACCACAGAGGACGACCTTCAACATAACTTAACTCCATAATCAATAAGTCTTTTACGAAGAACTGCAGTGTTCTCTTCACTCATCGGCACAAGGGGTAGTCTGGGTTCACCGGCCGGCAAACCCATCAATTCCATTGCTTTTTTCACGGGGATGGGATTGGTTTCAATGAAAAGTGCCTTTACTACCGGAAGCATTTTTATATGCAACTGCCTTGCCTTTTCAATTTCACCTTTTAAAAAACTACTGCACATATCAGCCACATCACCGGGTAGAATATTGGCAATTACAGAGATAACACCCTGTGCCCCGATGGAAAGCATTGGCAGGGTAAGGGAATCATCACCCGAAAGAATATCAAAATCCCTGTCTGATAAACTTATGAGTTCAGAAACCTGATCAAGATTTCCGCTTGCTTCTTTTATTGCCACAATATTTTTACAATCATGTGCAATTCTTGCCACGGTCTGAGGTAGTATATTCACCCCGGTCCTTCCGGGAACATTGTAAATAATAATGGGTAAACCAGTCTCTTTGCTGATTGTCTTGTAATGTTGATACAGACCCTGCTGTGTTGGTTTATTATAATATGGTGTTACAATCAATAAGCCATTGGCACCCAATTTCTCTGCCCGCTGAATATTCTTTATGGTCTTTTCGGTAGAATTTGTACCCGCACCAGCAATCACAGGAGTTTTGCCGCGGGTCTGTTCAAGGCAGATTTCTATCACCCTTGAATATTCTGCTTCGCTGAGACACGGGCTTTCACCCGTAGTTGCACAGGCAACTATACCACTGGAACCATTTTCAATTAGAAACTTCAAATTATTTCTCAACCCCACCTCATCAAGTTTGTTATCCTTAAATGGGGTGACTATTGCCACATAAGAACCCCGATACATTCCATAACCTCCTTTATCAAATTTTTGTCATTTATACTAATTTCTTTCACACTATATTTTTTTTGTCTTACGCAGAAGTTCATATATCCTATTAAAATCTTCAAGACTCAAACAATAGATGGTTATTGACCCTTTATTTCTTTTCCACTCAACCGCAACCCTGGTTCTCAGAATCTTTGACAGTTCATCTTCAAGCATTAATAAATTTGGTTCTTTCTCCTTACCCGGTCTTATCTTCGGTATCTTTAGCCACTTTTTGATCAATCTTTCCGCTTCTCTTACTGAGAGATTATTAGCCACGATCTTATCTGCAACCTGCAGCATCTTTATCTCGCTACCAAGAGAGAGGATTGCCCGGGCATGGCCTTCCTGAATTTGCCCTTTCTTAAGGTACTCTTTTATTTTCTCCGGCAGAGTCAGAAGTCTCAAGACATTCGTAATTGTTGAACGATCCTTACCGACAATTTGTGCAATCTCCTCATGGGTTAAATTAAATTTTCTATTCAGCTGTTCATAGGCGAGTGCTTCTTCAATAGGGTTCAAATCCTCACGGTGTAGATTCTCAATCAAGCCAATCTCTAATAATTCCTGTTCAGATAAGTCTTTAATAATTGCTGGTACCTCGGTGAGTCCTGCGATCTGCGCTGCCCGAAATCTTCGTTCGCCTGCGGCAAGGACATATTTATCGTTCCATCGCTTCACAATAATTGGTTCAATTATACCTTTTTCTCTGATGGAATTCACCAAATCCTTGATACTCTCTTCAGTTATCTTTTCCCTGGGCTGATACGGATTGGGCTTTATGTCATTTACTGGAATCATTCTGAACCCTTCCTGCAACACACTCTTTTGATCCTGAGAAATCAATGCCTCAATCCCTCTACCGAGTGCCTTTTTACGCATGATTTAAGATCTCCTTTGTTAGATGTAGATATGCCTGGGCACCAGAAGAAGAAATGTTGTAGTGAAGAACCGACTTGCCAAATGATGGCGCTTCGGCGACACGAACTGAACGGGGGATTATCGTATCAAATACTGAACTGGCAAAATGCCCCTTTATTTCTTCAACCACATCTTTGGAAAGATTCAATCGGCCATCAAACATTGTCAGAAGTATACCTTCAATCTTCAAATCTGGGTTCAAATTCTCTCTCACTGTCTTCAAGGTCTTCAACAACTTTTCCAGACCCTCAAGGGCATAATATTCGCACTGAATTGGCACAATAACACTATCACAGCAGACCAGGGCATTCAAAGTAAGCAGACCCAGTGATGGCGGACAGTCAATTATTACAAAATCATACTCTCCTTCTATCTGATTCAAAGCAGTCTTTAATTTTTGCTCCCGGTTATTCTCCGAAATAAGTTCCACTTCAGCACCAACCAGGTCCGGGGTTGAAGGCAATAATGAAAAATATAACCATCTGGTCTTCACAATTGCCTCTTTAATAAGCCCGGGGTCAAAAAGGCAGTCATAGACGGAAACCTCAAGAGTTTTGTAATCAACCCCAACACCACTTGTAGCATTTGCTTGAGGATCAAAATCAACCAATAATGTTCTCTTTTCTGCCAGTGAAAGTCCGGCAGATAAATTGACTGCGGTTGCTGTCTTACCAACACCGCCTTTCTGGTTGCAGATTGCTATCTTCCGCATAATCAATTCTAATAAAATTTTACCTGAAGTCAACCATCTTGTTAAATCCCATCAAATCTCTTAGGATCCATCCTTAAATAGGCAATTAAACATAAATCCTGAGTTTTTGATGGTTGACATTGTATTATGCCTGGATAAAATATCCAGATGGACGAATTGACAAAACAGATAAAATCTGACGGGTATCTAAAACCGATTCTTAATCTCAAGCGAAGGCAGAAACTCTATCTTGTAGGTGGCACAATCAGAGACATACTACTCGGTGTGAAACCAAATGATTATGATTTTGCAGTTGAAGGTTCAGGCATTCGCTTTTGCCGAAGGGTGGCAAAGGAAATTAAGGGCGCATTTGTCCTCTTGAGTAAAGACGATGATGAAGCAAGGGTGGTCAAAGATAATATAATCTATGACTTCATAGGATACAAAAAGAACATAGAAACAGATCTGATACGCCGTGATTTCACAATAAATGCGATGGGTGTCGATCTGGACACTTTTACATTTCTCGATCCCTTAAACGGTCTTAAAGACCTCAAAAATAAGAATATTCGCCCTACTACTGAAAATTCGCTCGCCGATGATCCATTAAGGGTATTAAGGGCATTCAGATTTGGTCTGGAATTAAATTTTAAGATTGATAAAGAATTTTATAAACTTGCAAATTCTGTAAGTTTAAGGAGAATTGCTGCGGAGAGGATAAGTTATGAGTTTATCCGGATAATCTCAGTACCCAACTCATACAAAACGATATTAAAAATGAATGATTTAGGATTGTTTCAACAAATCTTCCCCGAAGCAAAGAAGATAATTGGAGACAATTTCCTGTGGGGACACTCTTTGAACACCTATTGCGCACTTGAGGGTTTGATGCAAAAAGGATTTTTCTGTACATTAGAACCAGAATTTTCTCAGTACTTCTCCATTGATAAAAAACGGGCATTGCTTAAACTTGCTGGAATGTTCCATGACATTGCCAAACCCGACACATTCCTGCTAAAGGAGGGCGATGTCCATTTTTATGGCCACGATACAAAAGGTGCCCGAATCGTAGAAACAATTGGATACAAAAGGCTTAAACTCTCACGCAATGATATACAGGTTATTAAAAAACTCGTCAAAGAACATATGCGTCCTCATCTTCTATCAACAAATGATGAATTGACTGATCGAGCAATAAGAAGATTCTTCCGCGACCTTGGTGAGGACTATTTTGGTGCAATGATGCTTGCCTGGGCAGATGGTTATGCCACTGGTGGCAGGACAAAACACCTGGAAGAAAAATTCTTGAGGATGATTCAATTAAAAAGAACTGATGAGTCAAAACCCAGGGTAGAACGGCTGGTAAATGGCTACGATTTGATCGCCCTGGGTTTGAAACCGGGCCCCATCTTTAAGACCATTTTACAGGAACTTCTTGATATGCAATTAGAAGGAAAGATCTCAACAAAGGAACAGGGATTAAAGACCGCCCTCGAGATCGCCAGAAAAAAACAGGATACTTTCTGACTCTTAATAACACCATCAAAAATTCTCAATGGTTTTCTAATTTGTGCCAACAAAATCGTCAGCCGAAAATGAAATTTAGCTTGCCCTTTTATTGCCCGGCCAACTTTACCAAAACAATAAGCACATATAAAGAGGTACCAATCAATTCAAGATTATTATCTTGGCACTGGTGTTATTTCCATTGGTTAGCAGATTAATGAAATATACCCCTGGTGGCACCTTATTTCCACAATCGTCGTGTCTATTCCAGGTGATTATGTGTCGCCCCAAACTTTGATGCTGGTTTGATAACACTCGTACTTTTGTACCAAGTGAATTATAGACATTCAGTTGCGCATAGCAGGGTGAGGATATCTCATAAGATATCTTGATTTGATCACCTGAGGTGACATTAGGCGATACAGATATTGACTTTTTGTTGTTATTATCCCTTTGAGCCTCTTCAATAATCCCCGTGAGATCCTTCTTAGCATATTTTAAGGCAGTATTTGACCAATCAATATAGCTTATATGAACACAATTATTAGAATCGAAGACCATAGAAGGGAACCCACCAACACTACCATTAGAATCAGGTATTTCAACGATCCATTCTGCGCCATTCCAATGGGCGTAGGCTAAACGTCCCTGGCTCGTGGAACTTGCGCGGTAATACGCAATATGAGGTCTACCCAGGGGATCTATTCTAATGCAGGTGCCACCGATATAAAGCTCTCCCGAATAGGGATCAACAGCAGTGAGCTGCCAATTAGAACCCGTCCATATTGCATAATCACAGTGACTTGCTCCTTGATAACTTATGTATGGTATGTTATTGTTATCTACCACAATTGATGTGTAATAACCCGTGCCACCTCTTTGATCAACCCATTGCTTTGGCCATCCAGAACCATTGTAGTACGCATACTTGCACCAATAACGATACCAAGTATAGTCGTGATAACTGAAATGGGGATAATCATTATTGTCCAGGTCTATGCTCGTGTAGCGCCCAGTATCATTTGCATCATCCACACAATAAGTTCCCCAGATTACACCTGTTTTGAAGGCATACATCAAATCGCCACTTCCACCGTAGATGTAACTAATATGCGGATTTCCATTTGAATCAAGTGTAATATCCGTAAATTCACCTCTGTTGCCTGCTGCATCCACTGCGGCAATTGACCAAGAAGTTCCATCCCATTTTGCATATTTAAGGTCCCGATTGCCTTCGTCACAATAACTGATATGCACATTGTTATTTGTTCTGTTAACTGCCAGTGAGGTCCATCTTCCAACATTACCACCGACATCAACAGCTTGAATTACCCAGGCTGAACCATCCCAGTAGCAATATTTTAGATCACCAGTGCTATTATCATAATAACTTATGTGTGGTCTATTTAGATTATCAACATCAATCCCGGTAAAATAACCTACATCAGCATTATTATCTACAGTAGTAATCTCCCAGCCCTGCCGATATTCAGTTATTGGATAGGTTGTATTCTTTTCATCACTTTTGCCAACAATTCTAAAAAAACCACTGAAACAGTAATTATCGGCATCATTCAAGTCAATCACTTTTATCTGAAAATCTTCGGCCGATAATATATCTACTGGGATAACCCATTCGTAGGAATCAAAATTCAGACATTCTGTAGTGATGGTTTCATAATACTCCTTTCCTTTATAGAGTTCAATGCACACGCCTGATATTGGGTACACGGATTGCCAGGATATTATGATCTCATCACCTGCCATTGGGAATTTAGTAAAAGTCAAGACTTCAAAGCAAATTGGTATCGCTATTGAAATTTTTCCTGTCTTGGATATAATTCTCTATGCTAATTTTGAAGCCTCTAAAAATCACTGCTCAGACGCCTGTTGATGAGGTATCTGGGCTACCAGGAAAAACCAAAATCTTTATCAAGCGGGATGATTTGAATGGTCTTTTGATCTCAGGCAATAAGGCACGAAAACTTGAGTATCTTATTGCCGATGCAAGAAACAAAAAATGCGATACAATAATCACCTGCGGTCCGGTTCAATCAAATCACTGCCGAACAACTGCGGCATTTGCGCAGATTTTTGGATTAGAGTGCCATCTGTTCTTGAGGCAAAAGGGCGGGGAAGAAAATACCGGTAATCTCCTGCTTGATGAACTCCTTGGTGCAAAGATTAGGTTTATCACGCCTGAACAATATCAAAACCGGATGCAGATAATGTCTGCCTACGCAAGAAAATTACATAAGAGAAAAGCCTATATCATCCCTGAAGGTGGCTCCAATGAGATTGGTGCACTGGGTTACATTGACTGCTTGAAGGAAATGGCTGGCTTTATCAAAAGAGAAATGATTGAAGCGATATATTGTGCAGTTGGTTCAGGTGGAACCTATGCGGGTTTGCTTTTGGGGAAGAAACTATTGAAATTGGATGTTGATCTTAATGGAGTGATAATCTGTGATACAGTAGAATATTTTATCAGCAAAATTATGGAAATCTGTGAAGGTGCAACTGACCGATTCAACCTAAAAGTCAAAATCCACACACAGGATATCACCCTCATAAATGGTTTTGTCGGCAAAGGATATGGTATTTCTTATCCCGAAGAGATTGAAACAATAAAGAAGATTGCAAAGAGAGGAATCATTCTTGAACCGGTCTATACCGGCAAGGCATTCTATGGAATGCTCACTGACTTAAAGAAAAAGAATTATAAAAAGGTGATATTTGTCCATACCGGTGGCATCTTCAGTATCTTTGCATATAACAGGGAATTAAGCTATCAGAGGATCAGGTTATCAGGTAGTGAATATAATCCTCGCTTCGCTCAGATAAATTCGAAATCCTAATTCGCCATCCGCCACGCTGTTTGGCGGAAGCGTGGTGGGCTAAATTCTATACAATATCTAAATCCCAATGACCAAAATTCCAAACAATGTTTAAAACACTGGAATAATGAAACCCAACCATACATTTTTGAAGGTACTTACCTCTTACTTTGGAAGAAACTGGTGGTTATACCTTGCAATGACAGATTAAAAACTTAGAATCGCACGAACGACGTCTTCAGGATCTCAAAAACTAATTCATCGTAATTCAAACCGATTGCCCGTGCCTCAAGGGGAAGGTTTGATTCAGGAAGTAGACCCGGGATGGTATTAACCTCAAGCACATATGGGCTATGATCAAGATCAAACACAAAATCAACCCGGGAAAAACCATACGCACCAATAGCCTGGTGTGCGGCAAGCGCAAGGCTCTGAGTCTGCTTATATTGTTCCTCAGGTATCCGTGCTGGGATAATATATTCTGTCATACCTTTTGTATACTTTGATTTATAGTCATAAAATTTTCTCTTTTTTGGTGCAATTTCAAGAATTGGCAGGGGAATTTCATTGAGGATACCACAAGTTGCCATAATACCTGGAATGTATTTCTCAAAAAACAAATCCGGGAATTTTCTGCTCACCGTTTTTATCCTTTTAGCCAATTCATTCCTTGTCTCAACAATATAAACACCAACACTTGACCCCTCAGCCCTGGGTTTTATCACTACGGGCAAACCAAGTTTTTCAATAATCTTGTCGATATCAATTTCTTTTTCATAATGATAAGCAGGGGTAGGAATACCACGCGCCTCAAAAATGTACTTGGAAATAATCTTGTCCATACCGATCGCCGAACCAAGTATGCCTGAGCCTGTATAGGGAATGTCCAAAAACTCCAAAATGCCTTGAATTGTGCCATCCTCTCCAGGTTTACCATGTAAAGCAATAAAGGCGACCTCAATGCCACGCATTTTTTTGATGAAATCCTTATCTACATCAATTCCGCGAACCGAGAAACCCTGTTTCTCAAGGGATTCAATAACGGTTCTGCCCGAACCTATAGAGATCTCCCGCTCAGAAGACCAGCCCCCATACAACACACCAATTGTTTTCTTAAGCAGAAATCCTCGCTCATCCACCATAGTTGCATTATATTCAAAAATCTTGATAAGTCAAGAGTCATCAAGAGATTTAAGTCTTTGAGAACTCTTACATTGCCTATTGACAAATCTTTATCTTTGCGTAAAATTCTGTGTATGAAAAAATTGATTATTGTAATATTCAGCCTTGTGGTTTTGGTAAATCCAATCAGTTTTGATGCAGTAACTCATAATCCTGATAACATTTTCTATGTAAATCCCTGGATGGGTGAAATAAAATTAAAGGCGAACAAAGGTGCAGTCCTTGAGGCATATGTTTTGTATACCGGAAAAAGGGCAAAAATGAATCTCGGATTTCAGGACAGTAAAATTGACTATTTTGTCGCAGACATAGGCCGATTTGACACTAATCTTACCTATCAAATCCTGGTGCGTGATAAGACTGATTCTTTAATCTTACCCCAGGTGGGAATATTCAAATCTAACCAGCCTGTCTTCTCAGTTCCTGAATGGGCAGCCGGAAAGATTTACTACAGTATTTTTACGGATGGCTTCTATAATACCAGTAAGGCAAACGACCCTAAAGAAGTTGTACCCTGGGGTAGAACACCGGATAGAGAATATTACTACGGCGGTGACCTTGCCGGCATTATTGAAAAACTGCCTTATCTTGATTCCTTAAACATTGATGTGTTACTATTACAGCCAATCCTGTCAGCAAGCTCTAACCACAAATATGATCCGAATGATTATGCTACACTTGACGCAGGTTTTGGTGATACAGCAGAATTAAAGACTTTGATAAACGAAGTCCATAAGACAAAAAGACGGATCATTCTAAAATGCATTGCAACCCATACTGGTTCTAATTTTGCCGCATTTTTGGATATCGTAAAAAATGGCACTGCCTCCAAATATTACAATTGGTATCTCGTCAATTCCGTACCCATAAGAACCTCGCCACCCACCTATGAATGCTGGCTTGGAAACAGCCGCTTTCCCAAACTGAACTTGAGAGATACCTCTGTAAGTGCTTACATAATTGGCTATCTTGATTTCTGGCTACATTTTGGTTTTGATGGGATATACATCGGTGAGGATTCCAAAATTGACCCTGATTTTGTGCGCTTTCTAAAGAATACTCTAAAGAAAAAATACCCGGATTTGCTGATCCTGGGCAGTTCAGAAAACTTGGGACCAAATGGATTTGATGGTGGAGCAAACAAGAAATTCGTGGAACTTGTAATACAATATTTTGTCAACAACAAATTAACCACGAGCGAATTTGATACCGAACTGAGAAAAATCCTCTTTTTCAATCCTTCCCAGACCAACCTGATAAACCTGCTTGATTTGACTAATTTTGATACAAGGATTGCAAGTATTACAGATGTGAAGAATCTACAATTGATATATGCCTTCATTTTTACGGTCTGTGGCTCTCCAGTAATCACCTATGGTGATGAAATTGGAATGACCGAAGGTAAGTTATTCAATATGGGAAGTTTTCCCTGGGAAATGGAGAAGCAAAATAGAAATCTACTTGAGGAAATTGAAAAACTTATCCTTATCCGCAAGACAAATCCCATAATCAGCAATAAGTATTTCTATACCCTATATGTCAATGATATCAATCGCGTCTATGCCTATGACCGAGGTGGTCTGATCACAATAATCAACAGTGGCGATAACCCAACTTTTACTGTATTGTCAGTCTGGAACGGCACTTACACTGACCTTACAACCGGAGAAAAAATTATCATCACAACGCAGCAACTGAGATTATCAATTCCCGCCAGGTCTTTCAGAATCATAAGGCGTGAGATTTAAACTCGTATCACATTTCAAACCTGCTGGTGACCAACCCGAGGCAATTGAAAGATTGGTGCAGGGTATTCAAGCTGGACACAGGTTTCAAACCTTGCTTGGTGTAACTGGTTCAGGGAAAACTTTCACCATTGCCAATGTAATTGAACAGATCCAAAAACCCACTCTGGTTATTTCCCACAATAAATCACTTGCTGCACAACTCTACAGTGAGTTCAAATCATTCTTCCCGGAAAATGCAGTTGAATACTTTATCTCTTATTATGATTATTACCAGCCCGAAGCCTATGTGCCTGCAAGCGACTTATACATTGAAAAAGACGCCTCAATCAATGAAGAGATCGAACGTCTCAGGCTCAAGGCAACCTCTTCGCTCTTAACGAGAAATGATGTGATAATCGTTGCCTCAGTCTCCTGCATCTATAATATTGGTTCACCCGATGAAGTTAAGGAACTCGTAGTCATTGTTAAGAAAGGGGTAGAAAAAGATCGGCAATCTTTGATGAACCAACTCGTCAGCATTCAGTATAAACGAAATGATATCCAATTCACGCAGGGAACTTTCAGGGTCAGGGGCGATATTATTGATGTCTTCCCGGCAGATGAAAAAAATGGAATTAGAATTGAATTCTCTGATAACACGGTTGGAAAGATTAAAGTCTTTGATCCCCTGACCGGTAATATTTTTTATCAACTTGACGAAGTGATAATATTTCCCGCAAAGCATTTTATTACAACAAAACCGAGGATTGATGAAGCAGTTAAGAACATAAAGATTGAACTTGAACAGAGGATCGCTGAATTTGAAAAGCAGGGTAAACTCCTTGAGGCACAGCGCCTGCTTCAAAGAACCCTCTTTGATTGTGAAATGCTTCTGGAATTGGGTTATTGCCCGGGTATTGAGAACTATTCTATGCACCTATCCGGGAGAACCCCTGGAGAAAGACCATTTTGCCTGATTGATTATTTTCCAAAAGATTTTCTAATGGTAATTGACGAATCCCATGTCACGATTCCCCAGATCAATGGGATGTATGAAGGAGACCACTCAAGGAAGTTGACACTGGTAGAATATGGATTCCGATTACCTTCTGCTCTGGAAAATCGTCCCTTAAAATTTGCTGAGTTCGAATCACTGATCAACCAGGCAATCTGTGTTTCTGCAACACCTGCAGAATGGGAGATTGAAAAATCCAATAATCGTATCATTGAACAGATTGTTAGACCCACAGGGATTATTGACCCAAAAGTAATAGTCAAACCCGCCAGCAATCAGATTGATGACCTGATTGCAGAAATTCAAAAAAGGGTGGAGAGCAAGGAGCGAACTCTGGTCACGACTCTCACCAAGAGGATGGCAGAAGACCTTGCCCAGTATCTTAACGAAATCGGAATAAAGGTTCGTTATATGCATTCTGAAATTGATGCAATTCAAAGGGTTGAGATTCTGCGTGGTCTCCGACTCGGTGAATTTGATGTACTGGTGGGTATTAACCTCTTAAGGGAAGGGCTTGACCTACCTGAAGTTGCCCTTGTTGCAATCCTTGATGCTGACCGCGAGGGGTTTTTGAGGAGTGAGCGGTCATTGATTCAGACTGCAGGCAGGGCAGCAAGAAATGTGCGCAGTGGAGTTATTCTTTATGCTGATGAGATCACAGATTCAATGAAACGCGCACTCGCTGAAATGGAACGCAGGAGGGATAAACAGATTGAGTATAATACACGTTATAAAATCATACCGCAGAGCATCGTCAAAACAAGAGAAGAAATTTTGCGGGCAACATCAGTTGCAGACCGGTTGAAATCTGAAGACATAAAAGGAGAGACTTCTTTTGAAGAAATAGAAAATTTATATAAAGAAATGGCTGATGCAGTCTCCTTAATGGAATTTGAAAGGGCGGCTGAATTAAGAGATAAGATCAAGGAAATCAAGAAAAAGATGGAATTGAATGAAAGGCGAAGTTCTGCGATGGTCAGCAGTGCGGTGTATCGTAAGAAATCAAAAAGATAATGACCAGAAGGAGGCAATATCAAAAATTCTGAAAACAAAATAAGAAAAATAATTAAACTGGCACTGAAGGAGGATCTTGGCCGGGGAGATATTACTACCGATGCCATTGTGCCCCCGGATGCCCAGACCCTGGGAATAATCTTTCCCAAAGAAGATGGCGTTCTTTGCGGAATCAATATTGCCAGGATGGTCTTTGAAGAAGTTGACAGGAATATCAACTTTGAAGCAAAAATGGAAGAGGGCACAGTATTTAGTACGGGAATGAGCATCGCAACTGTTATTGGACCGGCTGGAAGTTGTCTTAAGGCAGAACGAACCGCATTGAACTTTTTGCAGAGACTCAGTGGTATAGCCACACTAACGTATAAATTTGTTCAAATCGCCGGTGATAGAATTAAAATTATGGACACAAGAAAAACCACCCCTGGACTACGGGTAATAGAAAAGTACGCGGTAAAAATCGGCGGTGGCCATAATCATCGGTTCGGTTTGTATGATATGATTTTGATCAAAGATAATCACATTGAAATTGCGGGGAGTATTACCAATGCCGTAGATGCAGTGAGAAGAAATATCAAGAAGAAAAGAATTTTTATTGAAGTTGAGGTAAAAACAATAGACGAATTACGCGAAGCCCTCGGACTCGGAGTCAATCGCGTGATGCTTGATAATATGAACCTTGAACAGATAGACCAGGCAATAGACCTTGTGCGCAACTTTAAAAAGAAGACTGAAATTGAAGTTAGCGGTGGTGTCAACATTAATAATATTGCGAATTATGCTGAACTTGATATTGACTTTATTTCTATTGGTGCATTGACCCACTCAGCACCGGCGATTGATATTGCAATGAAAATGAAGCCGATTGGAGGGCATTAAGAAAAGCCGTCATACGCCTGAACTGTACGATCACACAGAAATTTTGTAGAACACTATTTCTCAGTGTCTCTTTGTGACATCGGTAATTACTACGACAATCAACACAATATTTCCCTTTTCATCTCTGATTGGACGGGCATCAATCTCTCCAACAAAGACGGTTCCATCCCTGGCTATGAATTCAAGTTCATAGGGCTCAACAAATTTTCCTGAAAGTCTCTGAATAAATTTCCGCATTGCTACGATCTTACCAGATTTTGTGAGAAATGGATACATTATGTGATCTTTTCCAATGACTTCCTGTCGTTTATATCCAAGCCATTCACACAATTTTCTATTGACATCGGTAATGCGCCCTTCTCCATCAAGAATAATAAGACCCTGCGGCGAATTCTCAAAGATCTCACGATATTTTCTCTCACTCTGTTCAAGCGCCTTTTCCATACCAATGTGCTGGGTAATATCACGAATTACTATGGTTGCGCCAACAATGTTATTATCATAATTCCTTACTGGCGATATCCTTGCATTGAACCATAGATCTTCTTTGTGCAATGGATAGGAGTAATCAAACTGTTTTATTTTCCCGGTCTTCATACAGGCCTGGAGTGCCTTATCAATCTCACCCGCAACTGACCTCGGAAGAATACCCTTGATTGACTTACCAATGAAGTCATCAATCTTTGCGAACACAAAACTTTCCTGGAAAGGAGGTGATTTGTAGTATTCAACCAGATGACCATCTTTATTCAGAATCAGAATCACATCCTCTATTGATGATACAATAGTCTTTAACTTTTCCTTTTCCTCCTTTAATCTGGCGTCAGTCTGTAAGTGTCTGGTTATATCTCGCAAAACCACAATAACACCTTCAATCTCATCTTCAACCCTGACCAGATTTATACTCGCCTCCATTATCAAGATTTCTCCATTCCTGGATCTTGTTCTTAACTCCAATAAATCTCTACCCAGACCCTTTTTGATGGCAATATTGAACCTATCCAGCAATTTTGAAATTTCTTCTTCTACAATTACGCCTGATTTAGCAAAGTGTTTACCTTTCAAATCATCAGGGTCATATCCTAAAATCTCCTTTACACTCTTGTTTATGTCAACGATAGTACCATATCTATTAATTTGTATGATTATATCTCTACTCCCATCAAAAATCTTCATTAACCTCTTTGCCTTTATCTCCCATTGTCTATTTGAATCTCTCATTTCATCCATTATGGATTTGAGTTTGCGGATCATTCTATTGAAACCCTGGGCAAAGGCGACAAGGTCTGGATCATCGGTGGACAAACTAATTTCTGTATTAAAATCGCCATTGCCCGCCCTTGCCATCGCATCAAGAATTTTCTGGTAATCTTTCATTATGCTGGTCTTGTCCTTAGCCATAGCAAATTATACGAAAAAGCAAATAATTGTCAATAATATCAGTCCTTCACCCTTTTTGTTTGAATCTACTACCACCAAGGTTCAAATAATAAACACCCAACCTCCCATCTTTCATTAAAATAATTTAAAAATCTCTTCAAAATACTACTTCCACCGACCCAGATACTTAGATAAATTTTATCCTAACATTTCAAGATTTTGAAATCTTGAAATCTTGAAATCTTTGCATATAATAGAAATATGAAGATAATAGAAAAGAAATATCGGGGTTCATTGATATGCATGGTGATGGGGTATCCAATTACCTATGCAATTGTGAGAATGCTTTTGGAAAATGGTCCAACTCCTTTAGAACAAATTGTACATAAAGTCAAAAGGTCTAAAGGAACGGTATGTAATCACCTTGTAAAACTAAAATTGGCAAACCTGGTTCGCTATGATAAGAAAGGACATAATACGGTTTACTGGTTGAAGTATCCAGAGGAAATAAAGAATTTTGTGCGAAAATGTGAAAAGATTGTTGAAAGATCTACCCGTAAGATTAAACAGGATTCATAAGGCTAAATATCGGATTTTTTGTAATGGCAATTTGTATATTATGAAAATAGGCATAAACCCTGAAGAGTTTTTGAGTTCACTTGTAAATTATGAGAAGATTATTGGTTATCACTATGACCTTGACGCATATAAAAAATTTTTGAAAAAACTTAGTTCACCACATAAGAAACTAAAGAATGTCATATTGATTGCAGGCACAAAAGGCAAGGGTTCAACTGCCACAATTATCAATTCCTGTTTGATTGCGAGTGGTTATAAAGTAGGACTTTTTACCTCACCCCATCTTTTGAGAATTACCGAGAGAATAAAAATCAATAATAATGCAATAACCGACAGAGAAATGGAAAGATATATAAAAATAATAAAACCACATATCAATTTAAAAACCCGCATCGGTGCAAGAACATTTTTTGAGACTCTTGCTACAATTGCATACATCTATTTTGCCGAAAATAAAGTTGATTTTGCAATTTTAGAGGTTGGACTTGGTGGCAGGCTTGATGCAACAAATGTCTTTGAAAATCATATACCAGTGATCACCAGGATCGGTTATGACCATATGAATCTCTTAGGTAATAGACTATCTAAAATTGCCTTTGAAAAGGCAGGAATCATTTCTGATACGAGATACAAGATACCAGATAGTCAGATAATCACCATCCATCAGCGACCATCTGTAGAAAAAGTATTAAAGAAAGTTGCCCAAAAAAGGAATCAGAAAATCGTCTTTGCAGATGAATTAATCAAGATAAAAATTGAAAAATTGAAACTCGCGGGTACTGAACTTCAAATAAAAGGATGCCTGGGTGATTTTAAAGCATTTTTACCATTGCCGGGCAAACATCAGATTGAAAATCTTCAGAATGCACTTGCAGTATTATACACCTTAAAGAATAAAGGATTCAATATTAAAATAGAAGACATCAAAAAAGGAATTGAACAGACAAAGTTGCCCGGACGATTTGAAATTATTTCAAAGAAACCATTAATAATCTATGATGTGGCACATAATGAAGATTCCTTCAAGGCATTGGATTATGATCTAAAACTCCTTTGGGATATTCACAAGAAAGGTTATAGAAGATCTTTGTATCTCATCTTTGGTTGTAGTAGAGATAAGGATATCAATTATGCCATAAAAAATATCTTTCCTGAGGCAAAAGAGGTCTTGCTTGTAAAAGCAGATAATCCGAGGTTAATGGAACCGATAGAGATCCTTAAAAAAGCCAAAAAATATCAGAAGAATATCTTAATTGCCGGTTCAGTAAAGTGTGCGATTGAATATCTGATTCAAAAATTAAATGACAATTCAGCAATCATCATCTTTGGCTCATTCTATCTTTATCCAGATATTGTCCGCAATCTTAAGTATATTGACATTATTTAATTTTCAAATAAAATTGATGCGAAAGGGGGTATTATGATTACCTTATTAATACCTTTTATCTTTGGTGTTAATTTTCCGATATGCACAGACACCGCATCTCAATACTATCCCGCAGTCATCCATGGTAATAACCAGTATTATGTATTCTGGTCAGACTATCGGTATTACAGTTCATCAGGATCATATGCCCTTTTTGGTGCACGGGTATCAAATACAGGCACGGTCCTTGACCCAAATGGCAAATTGCTATTTAACCGGCAGGCAGCATATGAACCCCGGGTTGCCTTTGACGGCACTAATCTATTGGTGGCTTTAAGGGACAGTTGTTGAAGTACTGGCAATATCGTTGGAGTGCGTGTCACTCCAAGTTGTGATTCAATAAATTCTTTCTATATATCAAATGCAAGCGGAATCCAGTTGTTACCAGATATTGCATTTGGTGGAGGATATTACTTTACAGTTTGGGTTGATAACCGTTCTGGTTATTATCAAATTTACGGTGCCAGGATTACGACATCCGGAACAGTCCTTGAACCAAATGGTATTCTAATCGGTCCTTCCAATGGTGTATACTATTACTATCCCTCAGTTGTTTTTAACGGCAATAATTTCTTCATCATCTGGTCAAATAACACCACACCATATCCCCTTATGGGAAGGTTTGTAAATCCCAATGGGTCTTTTGCTTCAGATACCCTGACCCTAACAAATGCCTCAAACTATGTTTACCGGACCCGTCATGCATTCAGTGGTTCAAATTATCTTGTGTGCTGGATAGAATATTTTCCAGCCACTTACACCTATTCAGTTAAAGGTCAAATAGTCTCTAACACTGGCGTGCCTGTTGGTTCACCATTTAATATTGCTGATTCAACCCATTATAATGCCCTTTCAGTTCGCTGGGCAGTTAATAATTATCTTGTGGCATTCTCCAGGCGAGTTGGTAGTATTAATCAAATCTGCGGAAGGTTTATAAATACCTCTGGACAGCCTGTGGGTGGCATATTTAATATTTCATACAACTCTTATAACTGTTATTACAATGACCTCTATCTGGGTTCAGGAAATCGCTTCTTAAATGTCTGGTCTGAGTCCCGCACAAATAATTATGATATCTATGGTAATCTCGATCTGGTAATTGGTGTTGAAGAGAATAAACCTGATGAAAGGCCTAATTCTACCTTGCGATCAACAATAATCACCCGAACAATTGAATTTTCCAACCGGGAAACCAGTGGTAAGATTTACGATGTATCTGGAAAACTAATCGGGTATCTTGAAAATGGTAGATATGAGTGTTCTAAACTAAATGCAGGTATCTATCTTGTAATAACTAATAAAGGAGAACGATTCAAGATAGTAAAAATTAAATAAATTAGAAATCATAGAGTCAAAAATTAATTTATCAAGCTGCGATTAGGGATTTTACAATATTAATACTGTTTGTGAGGATATAATCCTGGGTAGATTCGTTCGTGTGATACCCTGAATTCTTCGTAGTGGTTTGACGGATGATTATTACATCCACATCTTCGCTGGTTTCTCTTTCAATAGTTAGCCGCGATAAACTAACAGTTTTGAATTTCTGAAAAAGATTGAATGACCTCTTTGCAATAATAACACTGTAGCAATATGGATACTTCCTGCCCTGGACATCATTTATTGATATCTGGAATTGCAGACCGATAAAATCCTCAGGCGCATCTTTGAATCTTATCAAAATCCTTGTATCATTGGGAAATGAACCTTGTTTTGTCTCACCAATCTCAAGATAGGGAACTATTTTTATATTAGGGTCCTTTGAGAAAACTGGATG
>CAYQKL010000029.1:0-29872 GCA_964418185.1 uncultured bacterium | reverse complement strand
AAACAAGTTTTTTTATTTCATTATCATCTTTAGTTAGACGTTCAATATTGTTCTTAAAGATGGTGATTTTGTCTGGCAGGACATTTCCATACCAGAATCCCCTTTTCTTAAGCGGAACCCCTTGATAAAGACCGAGCAATGATTTCTGCGGGATTGGTTCATCCTCAATCACAATCTCTACATTTACGAGTTTCCTCCGCAGAATTTGGGGTAGTTGCTTAAGAGATTCTTTAACGATTTTTTCAAACTCTTCCTTGGTCATAATTAGAAAGAACTTAATTATGTCCAATAAGCTGCATATTAGCCAATTTTAAAATTTTTTAGCACTGCGCGGGATTCAGTAAAAAATCTTAACGCAACCTCTTCACGATAATCAGGATAGGTCCATTCCAATGCCTTAAATTGATGATCTTTATAGATAAGGGTCACCTCAGCATATATTCCTTTACCAAGATAAATTCTATGGGAGTAATTTTTCGTTGAGGCGAGTATGATATTGCTTAAAGAAACCAATCCTGGGTCAATGTTTATCTTCCTGCCGCTATTCTCGTTTATAAACTTTTTTTCAACCTCATTACTACAATATTTCAATTCTACAAGCAAATCCGGATTTATCAACTTTTCAAACAATACCCATTGCCTTAATAAACCTTCTCCCATTTCTTTATTGTAGTATGTAGTATGGACGAATGGTAAAATATCTGATTTTTTTATTACACTACCGAGCAATGCCTTAAATTCTCCAAGTGCCGGTTCAATATCAAAATCTTTTATAAATATTAAACCGGCAAAGGCGAGGACCTTTTGTGGTCCTTTAATCTCTGCCATTCAAAAAACCCCTTTGATAAAAGGAGGATAATCAAATCTTTCCATCGCAGACCTTCACACAGACTCCACAGATATACTGACCAATTCCAGGCATCCTTGCAAACTCTTTTAATTTTGCAAAACACTTTTTCAAATCCACACCCTGTTCGCTTATTGCACGAGCAGGACAGGCATTGATACATTTTTTACAATTGCCACAATCACCAATTATCTTCTTATCCGGCTCAAATTCAAGATCAGTCAATACAGAGACATAACGAACCCTTGCACCATATTGAGGATTGACCAACAGACCGCTCTTTCCAATATACCCCAAGCCCGATTCCACAGCAAGTATTTTATGTGAGATATGACCTTTTTGATTCTGCCAGTCCACGGTCTGGGATGCAGGAATGGCAAGGGCATTATAACCCTTTTCTTCAATAAACCGCACAAGATGGTATGCGGATTGGTCTAAGAGCCAGTTTACGGTTTTATAATGTTGTTTATAAATCAATGTAGGAGAATCTTTTATTGTTTTCAAAACACCTTCCGAGATTTTATACCCGAATACAATTGCGTTAAGATATCTATGATTAATCTCAAGTATTTCTATTTTCTCGGGAATATTTCCGAAACCAACAATTTTAATACTATAATTCTTCAAGAATTGTTTTATCTCTTCCTTAATAGTCATAAAAATTTAAGATTTAAAAAATCAACATTTTTCAACCGCTGTAACCTTCCGAAATATAGACAAAAATGTAGGAGGCGTTTCCAACGCCGATATAATTATTATTTTCGTTACAATTATCCATCCTCTGTGATGTCTTTAAATTCCTCTTCCATCTCTTCATCAATCTTTTTCTGTTTTTCTTCATTTTCTGTTTCCTGGGCAGGTTGGGAACTCGGTGGTGTCTCAATTGCGGGTTCAGCAAAATCTTCTTCTCTCGGGAGATCAGTCAAATCACGGATTCCAAAATATCTTAAAAATTCATTTGTCGTAGCATATTTTATTGGTCTACCTGGTGTGGGTAATCGACCAGTGGTCTTGATAAACCCCTTTTCCATCAAACTTTCAAGGATATATGAACAATCAACCCCCCTGGTCTTTTCAACTTCTGCTCGGGTAATGGGCTGGTGATAGGCGACTATTGCCAGGGTCTCAAGCGCAGCCTTTGACAATTTTTCTTTTTTCTGTTTTAACTTACCTACATAGTCTGCATACTCAGGGAGGGTGTATATCTGAAATCCACCAGCAACTTCTTTGATTTCAAATGCCCGACCAGTCTGTTTATATTCTTCGTTCAAGGTCTCAAGGTCCTTCTTCACCTCTTCAACCGGACAATTAATAATACCCGCAATTTTATCAAGACTTAAAGGTATATCAGTTGCGATTAATAATGCTTCAATTATTTGTTTCATATAATTCTATTAATTTAGACACTATTGTATCCCAATTAAACCTTTCGTCAATACTCTTCTTTGCATTCACGCCAAGTCTCTTACATACTTCTTTGCTGTAAGCAAGTTTTTTCATTGCCTGCGCCAGCGCCTCAGGGTTATTATCTTTGACAAGCAAACCATTGTAGCCGTCAATAACAACATCAGTAATACCACCAACATTTGAGGCAATAACCGGCTTTGCATAACTCATCGCTTCAATCATCACCACACCAAGACCTTCTGTATCTCCGTGTTTATCATAAATAGCAGGCAGGACAAAGAAACTGCAATTCTTGTAATAATTGTGCAATTCTTCGGTGGAAACCCAGCCAGTGAATCTGACTTTATCAGTTAACCCATAATCTTGAACCATCTTCTCCCAGTTCTTTCTTTCCGGACCATCACCAACAATGATAACATTATGTGGAATTTCGTTGTGAATAAGTCTAAATGCATCAATCAATATATGTACACCCTTTCTTTCCACATGCCTGCCTACAAAAAGAATAAAATTTCCCTCTCTGACTTCACCACTCTGGAACTCAACCGTTATACTGAATGGTATGATCGGAATGGTTTTATTAACAACGCCCTTCAGCTCACTGGCAGTATGATTTGAGATCGCGGTAATCACATCAGCACGATTAATCAACCAGGAGAAGGGTTTGACCAAAAAAGGAAATTTCTTTTTTAACCAGCGTATTTCCAAACCATAGAATGTAGCAAAGATACGACAACGGGATACTGCCTTTGCCATAATCCCGAATAAAATATGGGGAAAGGGCCAGTTGATATGGACGATATCAAATCTTTTTATGCGACATAGTCGGGTAATGGCGATCATTCCAAAGATAACATACAAGAAACTCAATAATATATTGGAACCACCCTTACTGAATCTATCCACAGCAGTCTCTTCATGGGTCAATCTTTCATATCTTTTAAAAAAATATCTGAATCTATATACAGGCATTCCATTCCACACTTGATTTTTTAATCCCTTATAAGATGAAGTGAATATTGAAACTTCTATGCCCTGCCTTTGTAATCTTTCAATCAATTCAATCATCCAGGGTGTTATGACATCACCTTTGTATCTTGGAAAGGAAGTAGCGACAAAAAGAACCTTCATTGGGTAAATCCGAAATTCCAATCCGCCATACAGAGTGGCCGAAGAAATCCGAAACAATATTTAAATTCTAAATTCCAATTTTCAAAAGAGCAATTCATTTGATGATCTTCCATTTCACAATATTCCATATTGCCTGAATGCCGTCTTTCACACCAATCTTTTTGCCTTCTTTCCGACCTGCATAACTGATCGGGACTTCAAAAATCTTCATCCCTTTTCTTAATAGTTTACAGGTTATTTCAGGTTCAATCTCAAATCGTGAGGAAACGAGATTAAGACTTTGCATCAATCTTCTATCAATCATCTTATAGCAGGTTTCCATATCTGTTATATGCCCTCTAAACAAAAGATTTGTTAGTAATGTAAGAACGCGATTGGCAAAATAACTCTTTTTCAGGAATTTGCCTCTGCCCAGAATCCTTGAACCATAAACGACCTTTGTCAAACCTTTGGCTATCGGTTCAAGAAGCCTTGAATAATCACCAGGTGAATACTCCAGATCCGCATCCTGAATTATCACCATATCACCATCTGCGTATTTCAAACCAGTCCTTATTGCTGAACCTTTGCCCATATTTCTTTCGTGATATACAATCTTCATATCGGTTAATTTCTTCAGATAATCCCTTGTGCCGTCTGTAGAATAATCATCAACTATAATAATCTCTTTTTTTAGGTTAACCGACTTAACCGCATTTATCAATCTTTCAATATTGTCTGCTTCATTAAAAACGGGTATAATCACCGAAAGTATTATCTTTGACTGCACCTTTGAATTATAGCAAAATTTATGCAGGTGTCAATTATAGAGACTTGATTGATTTGATTCCCACAACTCGTGCCCAAAAGTCCATCGCTCAATTCTGTTGACTTTGCAATTTCTTTGGATAGAATTGATTATGGAGGCCATCAAGCTCACAGAAAAAGAACGCAAACATTGGGAGGAGTTTGTCCAGCAGGCAAACAATGGAACCATATTTCATACTCTTAAATTCTTAAGCTATCATCCTCCAGAGAAATTCAGAAACCACCACCTTTTAATCAGAGAGAAAGAAAACATAATTGCGGTATTTCCCGCAGTGATTGAGGATAAAACCATAATATCACACAAAGGGGCTTCGTATGGTGGATTTGTATTAAAACAGGGATTGGGCATACACGAGATTTACCAATGCGTAAACCACCTTGTTGATTACCTGAAGAAAGAAGGGATAAAAGAGGTCATTTTGACCCAGCCTCCACTTATCTATTATCGTGAGCCCAACCAGTATATTGATTTTGCCCTTATGAAAGCAGGATTCACATATAGAAAAAGGGAGATTACCGCAGTGATACCCCTTGATGTTGCAGAACCACTCTTTGTATTCCACCCTGATGCCCGTCGCTCCACAAAAAAGGCGATAAGAGAAGGTATCAGAATAACAATCTCAAATGATTATGCGCAATACTATGATATTTTGAGAAACAATCTTGGAATGAGGCACAATGTCTCACCAACCCATAGTTTGCCTGAACTTTTGAAATTGAAGAATATGTTCCCTGATGAGATAATCCTCTTCGGCGCGTACTTGAAAGAAAAAATGATCGGTGGAATGGTCATATTTGTAACAAATCCAAGGGTTATATTGGCATTCTATATCAGCCATAATGACCAATATCAGTCATACCGACCCGTAAATCTATTGTTCTATGAAGTGATAATATGGGGAAGATTGAAAGGATTTAAATATCTTGATCTGGGCACATTTACATTGAATATGGAGCCCAATTGGGGTCTGGGCAGGTTTAAGGAAAATTTCAACGCCCGCGGATTTTTGCGAGATACATATGAATCTAATTTATAAAAGATGGTATAAATGTGGAATGGCAAATTAAATATTCTGTTGGGAGTTTTGATATCAACTATTCTCTTAGGAGCCCAAGAGGTTGATTCTGCAAGAATTTATCTCCAATTCGCAAACACGGCCCTGAGCAAAGGTGAATATAAGAACGCCATTGAGAATTATGAATCAGTATTGCGATTCCGACCTAACCACACTGCAGTAACATATAACATTGCCTGCTGTTATAGTTTACTTGATAACAAGTCTGAAGGCTTGAAATGGTTGAATAAGGCGATCGACCTCGGTCTATACTCATTTGATGAAGATGAGGATTTGAATAACATCAGAGAAACAAAAGAATATAAAAAACTTCTTAATAAAGCGAATAAATTGCTCAATCAAATGAAGCAAACAAAACCTGAACCGGTCATTATCATCCCCTCTGATTACGATACAAATAAGACCTATCCATTGCTTATCTGTATGCATGGCTGGGGCAGTAATCCAATCGACCTCTCAAAGAATTTTCAAAAAATACCTGACCCTACTGGATATATCTTATGCTGTCCTTATGGTCCACAAATTATGGGCAAGACGAGTTTTGGCTGGGGGGAAGGCGATAGTGCTGAAAAGAGGATAAATGAGACGATAGAATACATCAAAAATAGATATAAAATTGATAAAGAAAAGATAATTCTGTTGGGTTTTTCCCAGGGTGGCACGATGGCATATTATATTGGCTTAAAAGATGCTGAATTATTTAAGGGGGTTATTGCAATTGCAGGATTTTACGATACAACTTTCAATCAATATCTAACCAATGCGAAAGAAAAGAAGATCAAATTCGTAGTAATGCTTGGTGAGGACGAACCAGAATATAGAATTCAAGCAAATCTTGATGGATTGAGTCAGTTGATAAAGACAGGAATTAACGTAAGTTTCCAGGTTTATGCAGGCTATGGTCACACAATCCCTGGTGATATAGATTTTGAAATAAGACGGGCGATTGAGTGGCTGGAAAAATAGGCTGCGTTGATTAAGTTTTAACCATTGACAACAATGTAAATCTAAATACAATATTATCATAGGTGAAAGGAGGCATTATGAACAAAAAATTTGTCTCAAGCCTCATTCTATTGCTGATTACTGTTACTGTGTGCTATGCGGCTGGCGAAAGACACTGGTTAAGAGGTGTTTATCCTCAGGGAACCTACGGAATTACTTATAACCCGAATACGAATCGTATCTATTATGTTAATTACACAACACAGGTCATCTACATTGCTTCTTCAGACAGTTTCGTTACGAGTTACGGCACGATATCTACTCCAAATAATGATAGTGGTTGTGTGGATTTAAAATACTGTGCTTATGACAATACATTCTGGGTTCTGAATAAACGGCACAAGGCTGTTTATAAAATAAATACATCTGGAACAATCCTCCGCTCTTTCAGTGTCTCATATATGGATTATCCCTGTGGACTTGCCTGGGATAATACAAATCGTCAGATCTATATCTCAGATAGAAGGACGAGCGGTGGTCAGACTCAATATATCTACTGTGTAGATACAATGGGCACGGTAATCAGGCAGATGAACCATCCTTATCAGGGTGCCTGGTATGGAGCAAGATGTCTTGATTATGTCCCTGCCCAGGGTGCTAATCCAGCACATTTACTCAATGCATACACATTTTTCAACACCAGTTCGACCCTTGATAGTGCAGGTGTCTTTGCTTTAAATCCTCTGAACTGTCAGAAAATAAATTTCTTCCGATTATACCCTGCAGATTCCTGCAATATCCGAGGTGTTGTTCGTGATCCAAGAGATGGGACATACTGGCTAACACTTTACCAGTACGGTACCTGAACGTCCTGTCCTGGGGCGGTCTTAAAGGTCGCCGGCTTCTACGGTGTAGAAGTCAAAGAGACAAAAGGGAACACAATTTTTAACACAACTAATAACTTGAATGTTTCTCCAAATCCCGCAAGGAAATCAATCCTAATTTCCTTTTCTGTCCAGAAAAAATCTTTTGTTGATTGTAGTATTTACGATGCTACTGGAAAATTGGTGATACAATTGTTCACGAGCAAACCAATACAGGATAACCTCAAGATTTCGTGGAATCTAAGAGATAGGAATGGCGAGATGGTAAAACCTGGTGTCTATCTTGTCCGGCTAAAGACAGAGACTACACAGAATTGTGCAAAGATTGTGATTACTGAATAACAATTGACTGGTTGAGATTGAAGGGCGGCTTAAAGCCGCCCTTTTTATTTTGATTTGACCCAGTACTATTCATATGGCGCATATATCTTGATAATATAAGAATTATATGTATAATCTTGTATGGCACATAGATTCATTGCCCTTGGCCATGGCTCAGGTGGTTTATTGACAAGCAAGTTGATAAAGGAATTGATTTTAAAATATTTTCCCGATCCGGTATTGAAGAGACTCGAGGATTCAGCCGAGTTGAAAATAGATAATAGAAAAATTGCCTTTACTACTGATTCCTATGTGGTAGATCCAATATTCTTTCCTGGTGGTGATATTGGTAAACTTGCTATCTGCGGGACAATTAATGACCTTGCAATGAAGGGTGCAATTCCTGAATATATCTCTTTTTCTCTAATTATTGAAGAAGGTTTAATGTTTGATGAACTTGAGAGGATATTAAGTTCTGCCTCAGCCATTGCGAAAAAGGCAAAGGTAAGAATCGTTTGTGGGGATACAAAAGTTGTAGAAAAGGGAAAGGCTGATAAAATATTCATTACAACTTCAGGTATTGGCTTGATAAGAAGACATTTAGGAAGAGAAAGGATAAAGCCTGGTGATCAAGTTATTATCAATGGTACAATCGCTGAACATGGTATTGCTATTATGAACCAGCGTCTGAACTTGAATTTGAAGGCAAATTTCCAGAGCGATTGTGCGCCATTAAATCTTATTACTAATAGTTTATTCAAAAGAAACCTTGGCATTCATTTTATGCGTGACCCAACCAGAGGCGGAGTCGTTTCAATCCTGAACGAAGCCATAAATAATACTGGTTTGGGAATTATAATAGATGAATTAGTTTTGCCAATAAGACCAGAGGTAAAGGGTGCCTGTGAAATACTCGGTCTTGACCCATTATATATTGCCAATGAAGGAAAGTTCATCGCCATAGTCAATAAACAAAAGACAAAAGTTTTTTTGAATTTGTTAAAGAAACACCCTTTAGGCAAAGATGCCCGGATTATTGGAGAAGTAACAAGAAAACATTCAGGCGTCTGGCTGAAGACTCAAATCGGTGGATTAAGACCACTCCTACAACTTGAAACCGAAGGTCTGCCAAGAATCTGTTAAGAATTCTTGTCGCAATTTGCAGGATCTTCATTATTTAGAAATCCGTGTAAAACAAATCTCATCAGTCGATTATTCCATAAAATTCATTGACAGATTCATTTTTCTGGCTAAAATATGATGTGTGGCTATACATCATATTCTGCCTATCAATAGAAAGTTTTACTGCCCGGGATCGACCCAATGATGCTGGAGAATGCATTTATCTCTCCTGGAAATGTATTGAAGACCCATCAATTGATGGTTATGTAATTTTTCGCAGAACAATATCGGAGACTCTGTTTCAAAAGATTGGCTTCACCGGAAACCTTGCCACTGATTTTGAAGATAATTCAGTTCAGGATTCCATAAAATATATTTACCAGATTGCTGCCCAGAAAAATGATAGTTTGTACTGCTCTACAATAAGCAACATCGTCCAATCCTCACCCCAGTCTTTTCATAAAGGCAGACTGAATATTTTCATCGGAATTGTTCTTTTTAGTCTAATTCTGGCGTATTTTATGTCTCAGACAAAAAATGCCGCAAAATTATTTGTAAGAAAAATACCTGGACTTGATGCAGTAGAAGATGCTGTAGGTAGAGCGACAGAAATGGGAAAACCCATACTCTATGTGCCAGGGTTGGGTGATATAGACTTTCCTTCAACCATTGCTTCTATGAACATCCTCGCTGAACTTGCAAAAAAAGTAGCAATCTATGAAAATCCATTGATTGTAGTAAATTGTTATCCGGTTGTTTATACGGTTGCGCGTGAAATAGTCAAGCAGGCATTTATCAGCCAGGGTAAAATAGATAAATTTAAGGACAACTATGTGCGCTATCTCACTGAATCACAATTTGGCTATGCCGCAGCAATAAATGGAATAATTTTACGGGAAAAACCTGCCACGAATTTTTTTATTGGACCATTCTTTGCAGAATCGTTACTAATGGCAGAGACCGGAAATCAAATCGGGGCAGTCCAGATCGCCGGCACAGATCAGGTCCTACAATTGCCATTCTTTGTTACGGCCTGTGATTATACATTGCTCGGCGAAGAAGTTTATGCAGCATCGGCGTATTTAACCAAAGAACCAGTACTCGTGGCATCTTTAAAGGCACAGGATACAGGAAAACTGCTCACACTTATTATTCTTGTAATACTGACAGTACTCTCGTTTTTGAAGATAAATTTAGTATCAATATTGAAGGTGCAATGAAGAGAAAGGTTCCGTTGATTATATGTTTGATAATCGCCTTGTTGATGATCTGCCAATTCTTTGTTCCACATCCGGTCTCAATCCAGTTTAACAGCATCATAAACAAATGGGTTGTTGTTTTAACTGCCTTTGCCCTGATTCTCGGAATTGGCAATTTGACAAGCCACCATATTACAACAATAAGAAGAAAAGAATCAGGCTGGTTGTATAGTCTGGTCACTCTGATAGCTATGTTCTTAATGGCAATCGTTGGATTAGTCTGGGGTACTGATGAAAAATCCTTGTATCAAAAGATATATCTTAACATTCTGACACCCCTGGGTGCAACAATGTTTGCCTTGCTTGCCTATTATATGACTTCTGCTGCCTATCGCGCATTTCGTGCACGTAGCATTGAGGCTGGACTATTGCTGGGTGCAGCATTTGTCGTTATGATTGGGTTTATGCCCATTGGTCAATTCATCCATCCTCATTTTCCAGATTTTGCCGAATGGTTGATGAGAATTCCTAATATGGCATCCCAGCGCGGAATCTTGCTTGGTGTTGCCTTTGGTTCTGTCGCCACGGCATTGAAGATAATGCTTGGCATTGAACGTTCCTGGCTTGGTGGAAAGGAATAGAATGAACTTTCTTAATCTGCTAACAAAGATAGACAGAAGATTCATATATTTAATAATCACTTTACTGGTCATCATTCCATTCTTTTTAAAATTCCACATCCCCCAGAATATTATGCCTCAGACAAGAAGGCTTTTTGATTTTGTTGAAGAGCTCAATCCTTATGATAATAAGGCAGTTTTGATCTCCATTGACTATACACCACAGACAATGCCTGAATGTCAGCCCATGGCAATCAGTATTCTAACTCACTGTTTCAAAAAGAAAATTCCTGTACTTGGTGTATCATTTGACCCTCAGGCACCGGGTCTGGCAATAGAAGCGTTCAATACAGTAGTAAACAATCTAAATGCCCGGGCAAAAACAAAGGCAGATTCCGTAATCTACGGAAGGGATTATGTTTATTTGGGCTGGAAATCGGGTAGAGTTGCCACACTTATGGAGATGGGTGAAAGGATCGGCAATGTATTCCCCAGAGATTATTACAATAATCTTACGGACTCACTATCTTTGATGCAAAGGATAACAAATTACCGTGATGTTTCAATTGCCATCATTCTTGCCGCGGCTGACTATCCCCAGGAATGGTTGATGTATGCTCAGGCAAGATACGGCTTAAGAATTGGTGCCGGCTTGACCGCAGTAATGGCACCAAAATACTATCCATTCTTACAGACCGGCCAATTATCTGGAATGATGGCAGGAATGAAAGGTGCAGCTGAGTATGAAAATCTGCTATTACAATATGGCTATGTAGCGGAATCTGGTAAGGCTGAAACCGGAATGAATTCACAGACTCTGGTTCATCTAATGATAATTGTGCTGATTCTTATTGGAAACATCGGCTATTTCTCTACCCAAAATAAAAAGAAACGAAAGAATGGAAATTAAGGAATTTAGATATTCAACCAATTCGTTGAGGTTTCTATGAGCGGTGATCCCTGGATCTGGATTGGCGCCTTTCTTACCTTAATGATATTTTCTTTTCTCTATAAAGATAATCCATTCTATAAATTTGCTGAACATTTGTTTGTTGGCGTTGCCAATGGGTACTACATTGTATTCTACTGGCATCAGGCATTAAAACCAAATCTATATGAACCGCTAAAAAATAGTGAATTCATCTATCTGATTCCCTTACTCCTGGGTTTGCTATATTTTACAAGATTCATCCCGAAGATTGGCTGGCTTGTGCGTCTTCCTCTGGGATTTATGATTGGCTGGGGCGCGGGCATTTCCATTCCGGCAAATATCCAGGCTTTTATATTCAAGCAGATTGAAGGTACTGTCCTAACACCCCAGTCTTTCAACATTGGCTGGGAGGGTTTGTGGTCGCTCCTGATTCTTGTTGGTGTAATCTGTACGGTTATATATTTTTTCTTTTCAGCTGAGCATAGGGGCGTTTTAAAAGTTGGTTCACGCCTTGGCATAATCTTCATAATGCTGGGATTCGGTGCATCGTTTGGTTATACTGTAATGGCAAGGGTTAGTCTTTTGATTGGCCGCATACAATTTTTGTTTGGTCCCTGGCTGGGACTAATAAAATGAAAGGGGTAATATGAGAAGCAGAGATATCATTAAAATCACAGAGAAATACAGTGCGCACAATTACCATCCCTTACCTGTGGTAATAAAAAAGGGAAGTGGTGTGTGGGTATGGGATGTTGAGGGCAAGAAATATCTTGATATGTTAAGTGGATACTCAGCATTAAATCAAGGACATTGCCATCCCGCAATTGCAAAGATAATCAAGAAACAGGTAAACCAGTTAACGCTAACATCAAGGGCATTTCACAATGAAAAACTCGGTTTCTTTCTTGAAAAACTGTGCCGCATTACTGGCTACGAAAAGGCATTGCCGATGAATTCCGGTGCTGAGGCTGTTGAGACGGCGATAAAAGTGGCAAGAAAGTGGGGATATTACAAAAAGAAGGTAGGAAAAAATAAAGCAGAAATCATTGTATGTGAAAATAATTTTCATGGCAGAACAATAACCATCGTTGGTTTTTCCTCAGAATTTCAATACCGAAATGGCTTTGGTCCTTTTACACCAAAGTTCCGAATGATTCCATATAATAATACAAAGGCGCTGAAAAAAGCAATTAACAAAAGTACTGTGGGATTTCTTGTCGAACCGATCCAGGGTGAAGGTGGTGTTGTTGTACCTGAGGATGGTTATCTGAAAGAATGCTACAGAATATGCAAACAAAATAATGTTCTGTTGATTGCTGATGAGATTCAAACTGGTCTGGGCAGAACCGGAAGATTGTTTGCCTACGAATATGAAGGCATTAAACCGGATATTCTGATCGTAGGCAAGGCACTGAGTGGAGGATTTTATCCAATCTCAGCGATACTCTGTAATAATAGAATAATGGAGGTATTCAAACCTGGAGACCATGGATCAACTTTTGGTGGAAATCCACTCGCCTCAGCGATCGGTCTGGTTGCCCTTGATGTTATCATTAAAGAAAATTTACCTCAGCGGGCATCAGCAATGGGTAATTGGTTTGTGCATGAACTCAAGAAAATCAAAAATCCCGTAATAAAAGAGATTCGGGGTAAGGGGCTTTTGATCGGAATAGAACTAAGGGAAAAAGCAAGACCATTCTGCGAGGCACTGATGAAACAGGGTATTCTTGCCAAAGATACCCATGATTATGTTGTGCGCTTTGCTCCACCCTTAGTCATCAAAAAAGCAGAATTGGCGTGGGCTCTGGGTCGAATCAAGAGAGTATTTTCAATGTTTTGATATCATCAAGAACAATCGCGCAGGTTGACTCCAGCCTACACGGTTGGAAGATAATATGTTCCATCATAGATAAAGTTCACCGGTCCCTCAAGGTACATCTTGTCCTTCAGGGTCACGGTCAATTCTCCGCCCCGGGTTAATACCTTTACCGGCGATTCAGTTAGAAACAGCTTGACCGCAATATATGCCGAAGCAACTACACCGCTACCACAGGAAAGAGTTTCATCTTCAATGCCCCGCTCGTAAGTACGAACAAAGATCTTTTTGCTCTGTACTTTTACAAAATCAACATTTGTCCCGGCAGGTTGGAAATTCTTGTGATTACGAATAGAGGCACCAATTTCCTTAATATCTATATCATCGTAGGAATCTACGAACAATATAGTATGGGGAACTCCAAGTTTAAGATATGAAAGCTTGTATTTTTTTCGGGCAATCGTCAGACCGAAGTTCAATTTAATGTCTACGGGCGGCAATATCTCAACACTTATTGATTCTGGACTGTAAGCGAAACCAACTGGACCAGATGGAGTCAAAAATTTTCCTTTGTCTTCAATAATACCCAGCCGGTGGGCAAAATTTATCGCACATCGGGCACCATTAAGGCAGAGTTCTGCCTCACTTCCATCGTTGTTGAAATAGCGCATATTGAAAAAATAACCCTTGAAATCTTCAATTAGAATCAATCCATCTGCGCCAATTCCATAATGACGGTCCAGCATCTTTACTATGGTTTGCTTCATCCCTTCTTTGTTTACTACTCTACTGAATTGCTCTTCACGATTATCAATTAAGACAAAATCATTTCCGGTTCCTTCCATTTTAGAGAAAAATATTGGTTTCATCAAAATACCTCCCTAATTTATTTGTCGCAAAGCAATAATGAATCTCTGAAAATAAGCAATGAATGCTCCCAGCATAAAGGGAACTGAGATGTACAAAACAACCAGACCCAATTTCTGATAATTGAGAGTAAATGCAAGAATCATTGCGCCAAAAAGAAATCCAGTTGCTCTACCAAGAATATTTGATTTATACACTATGCGTCTTTTTCTAAAAACAATGAAGCTGCCTGCGAGTATTAGAATATCTCTTAAGGCAATAACTATCACAGCCCAGAGAGGGATTGAATTAATCAACAGGAGTGTGATTATTATTACTGCCAGGGATATTTTATCACATAAAGGATCAAGCAATTTACCAAGTTCGGTTTCTTGATGGAATCTTCGGGCAATATAACCGTCCACAACATCAGAAAAAAGTGCGATGAGCATAAACAAAAAGGCAGTGAATCGTTCTCTTCTCACGAGAAATAGAACAATAACGGGTAAGATCAGAAAACGGAATACCGTGATCATATTAGAGACAGTAAATTTTCTATCCATTTTTCCTCCGTTTCTGGAGAATTTCTTCAGCGTGCTCTACGGTCTTTTCAGTAATGTCCTTACCACCAAGCATACGAGCAATTTCCATTTTGCGCATTTTTTCGTCTAATTTCAATACACTGACAAAGGTGGTTTCTCTTTTAGTTTCTTTTTTGACTAGTATATGGTTGTCCGCAAAAATTGAAATCTGGGGCAAATGGGTGATACAGATAACCTGGTGATTCTTGCTAACCATAAAAAGTAGCTCACCAACGGCTTCGGCAATTCTACCACCAATACCAGTATCAACCTCATCAAAAATTATCGTCGGAATGCGGTCCGCATCTGTAAGGATTGTTTTTAAACCCAGGGTCATTCTTGATATCTCACCACCTGAACCCACTCTGTTTAATGGTTTAATTTCCTCACCCGGATTGGTGGAAATATAGAATTCAACCTCGTCACAACCAGTTTCATCAAATGGTTTGTTAGAAAATCTGATCTGAAACTGTGCCTTTTCCATTCCCAGACGACCAAGGATTTCAACAATCTCTTTTTCCATTATCTTCGCTTTCTTCTTTCTCTTTCTTGATAATTCATCAGTTAGAACCTTTAACTTTTCTGACAGGGTCTGTAATCGTACCCGTAATTCTTCAATCTCAATATCAGTTCTTTCCAATTTATCAATCTCCAGTTTTGCATTTTGAAGGTAATCAATCATTCCCTGAATATCCCGGTTATACTTCTTTTTCAAACGCGCAATCAGATCCAACCTTGCCATTACTTCTTCAAATCTGTCCTGTGAAAAATCAATATGTTCACGATAGTCAATCAACTGGCGATATACTTCTTCAATATTACTCATACCTGTATTCAAGATTGACCTGATATTTTGCATAATGGGTTTGGCATCTAAGGTGCACATTTCATCTATCCGGCGGAGCGTGGATGCAAGATTTTCATATACTGAAAACTCTGCCTCGTAAAGAAGGGGGATTATTTCATCAATAAGACGGGCGCGCTTTTCACTGGTCTGCAAAAGATTCTTTTCCTCATTAAGACTTTCTTCTTCATTCAATTTCAACTGCGCCTTTTCAATCTCATCTATCTCAAATCTTAGACTCTCAAGTCTTTGAACCTTTTCTTTCTGCAAATTTTCAAGTCCATTAAGCATATTCAGACAATGACAATGTTCATCAAAAATCTTCCGGTATTCACCAAGGAGTTCTTCTACTTCAGCAAACCGGTCAAGCAATTTCAAATGGCTGGAAACATTGAATAGTGATTGATTCTCATACTGACCAACCAGATCAATCAAACCCTGGGTTATTTCTTTTAACCGGGGTAAACTTACAATCTGATCATTGACATAGGCATATTGTCTCTTACCACGTTCAATACGACGCCGGATAATAATATCCTCACCGATTTCAATGTTATGTTTTTCCAAAAGCCTTATTACCTCAGCATTAGGTTCAAAAACACCCGTGATTTCTGCATAATCCTGACCAGTGCGTATGGAAATCTCATCTATACGTTCACCACACAAGGCAGCAATTGCCTCAACAATCATTGATTTACCTGCTCCGGTTTCGCCCGTAATTACGGTCAACCCTTTTTCAAAATTCAGGGCAAGTTCATTCATAAGGGCAAAATTCTTCACCCTTAAAAATCTAAGCATTCTCCCTGCCCCCCAATTTCAATTTTTCTTTCAGGGTTCCGAAAAAAGTAGTATTAAGTGGCTTAATAAGCCTTGCAAAGAAAGGTGCCTTTGTAAATCTTATGTTCTCGCCAGCATTCAAAACCCTGCTACGTTGGCCATCAGCAACCAGTATTGCAGTACCCTTTTCACCAATTCTGATATCAATAACTGATTCTGCAGGCAGGACAAATGGTCTAACTGAAAGTGTGTGCGGTGATATTGGAGTAAGGATAATTGCCTCGCTGCAGGGCAATAGTATTGGACCTCCGGTAGCAAGAGAATAAGCAGTTGAGCCGGTGGGTGTCGCAATAATAATTCCATCAGCAACGAATCTACAGATATATTCACCATCAATTTTTGCAGAAAATTCAACAATCCTTCCCGGGACATTCGTACACACGGTAATATCATTTAATGCATAAAATGTTTCGGATTTCACTCTGGCACTGACAAGCATTCTTCTCTCAATCCGAAACCGATTTCTTCTAATCTCACCGAGGATCTTCGGAAATTGAGAGAATTTTACATCCGTGAGAAAACCCAAACCACCCAGATTTATACCCATAATTGGCAAACCTTTCCGGGCGAAGGTATACACTGCAGAGAGTAATGTACCATCACCACCGAGGGCAATAACAAAATCCGGATTTTTGGAAATCTTGAATCCCTTTTTAACCAATAACTTTCGGGTAATTCTCAAATTTCTCACTGCCCCGGATTTATTTTTGTTAATAATTAATAGAACTTTTTGCATTCATTCTCCACTATTGCGAAAGTCGCCGATGAATAGATAGCGGACCCTGCCGAATAAATCTTTAAGGAAAGAATAGTGGGCAAATTTATCTCTAAGGTAGGAATCAAGTTCAACCTCTTCATCTTCATCAATTTCAAGAGCAATGTTGCATTTTTGTTTTACTGAATATTTACTTGCCTGTTCAATCAATATCTTGATAAACTTTGTACCACCAAAGCCACCGTCAATTGCCATTCTGGGTTCAAAATCCCTAACACCTCTGGGAAGAAAATTTATTCTCTCAGTCGGTATATAGGGTGGGTTACAGACAATCAAGTCAAAAATGTGATTAGAAAAAGAAGAAAAAAGATCCGCCCTGATCAATTGAATCTTTTTCGCCAGATTATGCAAAAAGATGTTCTCACTTGCATTTTTCAGGGCAAGTGGACAGATGTCTGTAGCAACTATTTTGGATCTCGGAAAGATTGCCGCAAGTCCAATCGCAATTGCACCGCTACCCGTACCAATTTCACAAATCCTCTGAGGTACAAAATCAATTAATTTCCCGATAAGTTCTACAAAATATTCTGTCTCCAATCTTGGAATGAATACACCGGGGAAAATCCTTAGGTCATAATCAAGAAATTGCACCTTTTTGGTAATGTATTCAACCGGAACACCCTTCTTTAACTGAGTCAACTGCATTTTCAGAAGGGCAATAGCATTCGAACTAATCTTTCCATCAAAATACAATTTAAATCGTGGTTTTCTTAATAATGTAGAAACGATCAATTCCGTCTCCTCAATGCTTAAGTCAAATTCTTCACTGAGCGTCTTTATCACTTCTTTCATACTTGATCAAGGCATCTATCAATCCATCAAGTTCACCATCAATAATATTTTGAAGGTTGTATAGATTCAGGCTAATGCGGTGGTCGGTCAACCGATTCTGAGGGAAATTATAAGTTCTGATCTTCTCGCTTCTCTCTCCAGTGCCAATTTGACGCCTTCGTTTATCTTCAATCTCACGGTATTTTCTTTCAGATTCTATGGCATGAAGCCTTGCCCGCAAGATCTTCATTGCCTTTTCGCGATTCTGATGCTGGGAGCGTTCATCCTGACAGGTAACTGTGATTCCCGTCGGGATATGAGTAATTCTTACGGCTGATGAAACTTTATTGACATTCTGACCACCATGACCGCCGGCACGAAAGGTGTCCATTTTCAAATCATCCGGTGAAATTTCAATCTGTGATTCTTCTATTTCCGGCAATACTGCAACCGTTATAGTTGAGGTATGAATGCGCCCACTTGCCTCAGTAATCGGTACGCGCTGAACCCTGTGTACGCCGCTTTCAAAACGGAATGTTCCATAGGCATTTTCTCCCGAAATCAGAAAGATTATTTCTTTATAACCACCCAGGTCACTGGGATGTGAGGAGAGCACCTCGTATTTCATCCTCTTCTTCTCTATAAATTTTGTATACATCCTGAAAACATCTGCCGCAAAGAGTGATGCCTCATTGCCACCAGCACCAGCACGGATTTCAATGATACAATTTTTTTGATATTCTTCGTAGAACGGATTTTGATAATTATCAATCTCCTGTTCAATCTTTTCAAGTTTTTTTCTCAAATCAAAGATTTCCATTTCAGCAAGTTCTTTGAGTTCGGAATTATCATCATCTAACATTTCTTCTATATCATTAATCTCTTTGATAATACGTTCATATTCATCATATTTTTGAAGCATTTGTTGAATCTTTTTGTACTGTCGCGAAACATTGGCGTATTCCTTGGGATTTTGCAGCAGTGTGTTTGAACTGAGTAAATCTTGCAAGTGTTTAAGTTCTTCTTCCTTTTCTTTTCGGTCCAATGTAATAATTTGTGCCATTTTCAATTATGCTCTTTCAAATTTCTCCTTCAGCGCAATATAGCGCAGATAGTCATCAAGGTCCTCAACTCCCCGGATAACAAGCGTGTTATTTTTCAGAGAGACAAGTTTGACCTGGCATAGTTTGTCAACATAATCTTTAACTTTTTCCAGTTCAATACCCGTGGTCAAAGCCATATTTTCAAAAGAAAATGGCGACATTTCAATACCCTCGGCTGTGCTCTTACCGATCTCCTTTGCCTTGGTAATAATATAGGCAACCACTCTGCGTTCTTCACTTTTGATAGTCAAGAGTTTTATTTGCTCATCCGCATTACGCAGGCGCTTGGTCAAAGTTTCAAGGATATATTCAATCAATGGATTTTCGCGAATCTTTGATCTAAAGGTCTCCTTATCTATAATCAACAGAGAAGTCTTTGATATTGCGGTAGCAGTTGCGGAACGGGGCGAACCGTCAATTATTGCCATTTCGCCAAAAAAATCCCCCTCTTTCAAAACTGCCAGCACCCGCTCATCAGGTCCTCTTCCTTTGGTTATCTTTATCTGCCCTTCTTTTATCAGGTACATTACATCACCTTTATCCCCTTCGTTAAATAGAATATCACCGGGATTCAAGGTCTTTTCCATACCTTCAACCATTTAAACCTCCTTTTTAGGAAAATAATCTTCTATCTTTTCTCAACCAGATCCGTAGTTAACCCATAAAGAAGGAACAAGAGAAAATTCAATCGTCGTTCCTTCATAACCTATATTCATTCATTGTAATATATAACAATTATATCAGTGAAATAGACAAAGTCAAGGGTAAGGTACAGAGGTCATACACGCGCCTGGAGGGATTTGAACCCCCGGCCTGCGGGTTCGAAGCCCGCCGCTCTATCCACCTGAGCTACAGGCGCAGCACTGTATTATTCTAAAATGCATCTTCAATATATTCGTATCTGGTACTATCTTTATCTGCACTAATTGCCAGCACATCAAAATGGATTTCACTATCCATTGGTAAATGCCTTTTTCTTAACCACAGCAGAGCAACAGAATGGATCTTGTGCTGTTTTCTTCTGTTCACTGCCTCCTGAGGTAAGCCATATTTAAGGGTTCGGCGATACTTAACCTCAACAAAATGGAACGCTCGATCTCTTCTCAAAACCAGATCAATCTCGCCGTAACGACAACGAAAATTGTGATCAACGATGTTGTATCCCAGTTTATTAATAAAAATCCTGGCAAGTTTTTCTCCCTCTTTGCCGAGTTGAATCCTGTTCAGCATACTATGAATCAATCAAGCGAAATGATTTTCTATGAATTGGGCAGGGACCATATTTTATTATACATTTACGATGAAAAGAAGTGGGATAACCTTTATGTCTATCAAATCCGTACATTGGATAGATCTTATGATACTCAAGCATAATAGAATCCCTTTTCACTTTTGCCAGAATAGATGCTGAGGCAATATTGATACTCAAAGTATCACCCTTGATAATCGGAAATTGTCTAAAAGGCAAATTGTTAATCTCTACCGCGTCAATCAGTACGACCTCGGGTTTCTGGGTCAGTCCATTTATAGCCTGTGTCATTGCTAACCGTGTCGCCTCAAGAATATTGATCTGGTCGATAATCTCTACTGAAGCCACCCCGAAAGAAAAACTCAAAGCAGAGTCTTTTATAACCTTGAACAATTCTTCCCTTTTCAAGGCGGCGAGTTTTTTGGAATCATCAATCTCAGGATGATAGAAATTTCTTGGCAGGATGACTGCTGCAGCAATCACGGGTCCGGCCAGAGGTCCCCTTCCTGCCTCATCACATCCGGCTACAAGACTATATTTCTGCCAGAATTTCTTATCAATTACTACCTTCAACTTTCTTTTCGTCCGGTTGCTCAGTTACCTCTTGTTTCGGTGCAACAACTTCTTGACTCTTCAATTTTTTCACCTTTTTATCTCTGAGGTATGTCAATTTTGCACGGCGAACCTTGCCTTTTCTTTTTACCTCAATTCGGGCAATCATTGGTGAATGCAACGGAAAAATTCTTTCCACTCCAATGCCCGCAGAGACCTTCCTCACCACAAAGGTCTTGCGCTCACCACTGCCTTTTATTTGAACCACCACACCCTGAAAAGGTGAAAGTCTGGTTTTATCACCTTCAACTACCTTTACATAGACCTTAATCAGGTCTCCGGGTTTAAATTCAGGACTTTTTGCCATTTAACACCTCCATCAATATTTCAAGGTCCTGTTTAGAAAAAATAACATCCGATAAAAGATCAAGTCTGTTCTCAAAAGTCTTTTTGATTGATTGTCTTCTTCGCCAGGTAGTAATTGCCTGATGATTACCACTGGTCAATATTTCGGGTACAGATAGATTTCTAAAATTAGCAGGGCGAGTATAGACCGGAGCAGATAAGAGTCCATTCTGTAAAGAATCTTCTGTAGCCGAATCAATATGACCTAAAACCCCGGGCAATAACCTGCTTATTGCCTCAATCAAAATAATTGCTGCGGCTTCGCCACCTGATAAAACATAATCACCAATAGAGATTTCTTCCACTGGAAAGAAGTTACCAAGCCTTTCGTCAATACCCTTGTATCGTCCACAAATTAGGATAATATCATTCTTTTCCGCCAATGTCTTAACCATCTTTTGATTAAGTACTTTCCCGGCTGGCGAAAAATTGATTACCAAAGAATTCGGTTTTCTTATTGAATTTATTGCCTTTAAGAGAGGCTCCAATTTTAGCACCATACCTGAGCCGCCACCAAATTGATAATCATCCACTACGCCGTCTTTGGTAAAATCCCTGGGGTTGATAATATCAATTTTGATTGCACCTTTTTCCTGTGCAATCCTCAGTGTTCCACAGACAAAAGGTCCCTTAAAGTATTCAGGAAAGAGTGAGATAATATTGAATTGCATAAATAAAAGAACCGTGGAATTTTATACGACAGAAAAGGGTATCAAGGGAATTCTATTTTTCCCTGATACCCTTTCTTATGAAAAAGGCAAGAGATGTCAGAGTTCATTATTCGATTATTTCCAATACCGCGCGTTTTCCTTGTTTCATCGCAGCCGCGGTAATGATTGTACGAATCGCCTTTGCCGTTCTTCCTTCTTTACCAATTACCTTACCAAGATCACCTTCGCCGACTCTAAGTTCATATATGATGCTCTTTTCGCCAGCGACCTCTTTAATGTTTACTTTATCGGGATTATCCACAAGCCCTTTTACGATATATTCGATAAGCTCTTTCATGATGAACCTCCTTTTGCTTTTGCAATTAATTTAGCCACCGTACTGGTAGGCTTAGCTCCCTTAGATATCCAGTATTCAATGCGATCCCGGTTCAGTTGCAAATTCTTCTTCAGGGGATCGTAATGACCAAGGTTTTCAATGTATTCACCATCTCTTGCCTTTCTCGAATCTATTGCCACAATCCGATAAAAAGGACTCTTGTGCTTACCCATACGTCTTAGACGAATCTTAACCATACTATATTATATCGAAATTTTGCAAATTGTCAATACCAGGGTGTTCTTAAACAACGACCACCTTATTCCTGCCAGTCATTTTTCCCTGATACATTGCCTTATCCGCCCGACCAATCAAATCATCACGTGTCCGGGCATCTTCCGGGAATGTGGCAACACCAAGGGTCACAGTGACATTAAAGGTCCTTCCATCCTGAGCAGGAAAAGGTTTTTCTTCAATCACCTTTCTTATTCTTTCTGCAATAATTGCCGCGGTTGGTTTGTCCGTGTCAGGCAGGACAATGATATATTCGTCCCCGCCGTAACGCACTGCAATATCCTTGTCACGGATAACACTCTTTGCCCTTTCACCGATCAATCTCAGGGTTTCGCTTCCGACCAGATGGCCATAATTATCATCAACCAGTTTGAAAAAGTCTACATCAAAAAATATCAAAGAAATCTTCCCTTGCGTAGAAAGCCTTTCTTTAACAAGTTCATCTAAAATCTGATTGCAATACCTCGTATTAAATAACTTTGTCAGATCATCAGTGAGACTCGTCTCTTCCATCTTTCGATATATCTGGGCATTGCGCAGGGCAATGGTGATGTGCTGAACCAGATTTTCAAAAATTTCTAAATCATCTTTGGTAAACGGTTCTCCGCCAATTTTATTGACCACCTCAACTACCCCAATGATTTTATCACGACTTTTCATTGGCACACAGAGGATGGATTTTGTTGTAAATTTTGTCCGTTTATCCACTCCGTCATAGAATCTTGGGTCCTTTGATACATCGGCAACAATCAAGGACCTACCGGTACGTGCAACCCAACCCGCCACTCCCTGATTGATCTTTAATCTAATTCCAATTAATTTTTGACCGGCTTCACCCGCCGCGGCTTCAAAGACAAGTTCTTCTTTTTCCCGGTCAAGAAGAAGGATAGACCAGCCTTCCGCATTAACGAAATCCGCAGTCTTTTCCATCACAATCTTCAATATCTCTTTGGGCAGCAAGGATGAATTTATCGCCCGAACAATCTCATTCAAGGTCTCCATTTCTTTTATCTTCCTCTTCAGAGATTCTACTGTCTGCTGATTAGAAAGATATTGTTCCCGGCGCTTGAGTGCCTTTCCTATCATTCCCTTCAAATTACTGTAAGTATATGGCTTCCGTAGTATTCCAATTGTATCGGGGATAATAAATTTATCGTACTTTATTTTATCTTTTGATGAGGTTGTGATGATAATGGGAATACCAAGGTTTGATCTATCAAGGCGGGTAATTATTTCTCCGCCATCACTATGAATAACAATAATATCTATTACCTCTTTTTTGATCAGCGGGATCATTGATGAATGTTTTGCAACAGGAATTACCTTTAGGTTCAATTTCTTCAAATATTGAATAATCCGCGTCTTGGCGTTAGATTCTGGTTGATACAGTAAAACCTTCATTGTAAAGGGATGATTTCGTAGAATGGCTTTGCCTTTTTCTTTTCTTCATTGTAGGTATTGCCAGTTTGATCTATCAACAAATTACCGGATTTCATCTCGCTCAATGCCCTCTTCTTGTCAAGTTCTTCAAGGGTATGCATTCCCCTCGGTGTTATGGAAACTTTATGTTCAGGATATATATAACCGTGAGGTAATTTTCTCACATCCTCAAGGATTCTCAAGTACTTTTCAAAAACTGATTCTTCAATGGGAAATTCAAAATTTTCAGTATTTAACATAAAATTGATAAAAGTAGTAAGATCACAAATGATTACCGAACGTCCGGGTTGCCTTTCCATTGAATAAAGATGGGCATCAGCAAGGATTGGTCCTACAAGGTCCGGATCACCAAAGGAATTTGCTGAAAGAACAACATCCTTTTCCGGGCTACCCGATGCAATTCCGATGCCAATTCTGAAAAGACTTTTGAATTCCGGTGGTAATAATGCATAGGTGACGCCATCAACCTCCATAGTTCTTTCCGCAACGGTTGCAAACCAGTCACGATAATGCATAAAATTTGCGCGGATGAACTCCTCAGCCTTTACCAACATATCCCGTGCACAGAGTATTGCCCTTTTTGCAGCATCTCCTGCGGGTATCAATTCCAATTCTGCCCCGGAAAATATTGAATATCGCAGATTGATTCCTTTGCCGGTCGTAGACTCTGTGTAAAGATGATTATAAAGACTCTGCGAATTTTCCGCAAACCATATAATACCTCCATCGCCCGTATCTTTAAGTAAGAAACCGCCATAATTTCTGCCTATAGATGCCATTTCTCTGGCAAATTTATATTTTATCTTTTGTTCCTTCAATGCATTATGCAACTTAATACCCATATATGATGAACCCCTTATATCATAGACCAGCACCGTGATTGTCTTCTCATATTGTTTAATAAAATTTGTTATCTCTTCAGGGACACCTGTGCTGCTCTTCTGCGGGGTTAAAATATCTCTCCCCTCAAGCAGAAAATAATTGAAATTGGCAATGTCTTTTATCACTTTCTTAGATTCCTTATCTGAAGGTGGCAGATAATTTACCACATCAAATAAACAATTGCCCAGGTAGGTTGGAACCAATTCCCTTCTCATAAATGAATCATAGGCTTCCTTCACCCCTCTGAAATCAAGTTCAACACCGAGCAATGCTCTTTTTTCAAATTTCGCAAGAAGGGGTAAGTCTCTGCTCTTCTGCTTATGTAATTCCTCAAAATGGTACATAATATTTTTAACAAATAGTTTTTCTTCCTGTGAGGTCAGATCGCCATATTTACTACAAAAAAGGTATTCCCTGAACAATTCGCCAATTAACTTCTTCTTATCCAGCTTTCTGTTTTCCAACAACAATTGCAGATTTTCTTCTTCTTTTAGAAATTTTTGTAATTCAACACGACGCCGGTCATAATCCCTCAAATGATACACATTACCAAGGAAGAGTCTTTCCAGTCGGGAAAAAAGATTTGATGTTCTCTGAGTTACCGTATCAAAATCCGATCCCTTAGCCACAAAATTATCAAGGATATCCTTTAATCCCGCATTGGTTTCCAGATACAAAGCCGAAAGTTGCTCTTTCAATCTGGTTGCATAAAGATCAATACTGCGTAACTCTTCATTAATTCTCTCTTTATCGCGCTGGAGCATCATACTAATCTTTTTTGCTATTTTTGAAACTGACACTTCTGATAGATAATAAAAATAGACTGAGGGAATCTTCTCCTGCGCTTCAGCAAAGGTTTTAAAGGTCATTCGGTCCATATCTCCAAGGAAACTTGGTAGAATATTCTCTAATCGGGCATTCATCAATGACTGATGTATTAACAGAAAAATGTCACAGGACATTGAGTAATTCTTTAATTCCTGACTGAATTCATAAATTGCTTTGTATGTCTTCAAATTGTCAATTAAGTTTATGATAAACCCCGGACACATCTCTTTCAGACCGGTCGGTATCGGCAACCCCATCTTTTTGTGTCCGATATACAATGCCCATTCATAGTTTCTGTATTGGGTTACCGGACCACCAAGGTAGATGAAGAAGATTTTTAAGTCCTTAAAAATTCCTGCTATCTCCGGAGGACAATCGAGAAATTTTAAGCCTTCATTTATATCCGTAATTAATTTCTGAAAACGCTCCTGGTCCATATATCTCTCTGACAAAAATTTCAAATACTGACTTTGTTCTTCAATTATATTGTGCAAATTAACAATATTTATTTTGTTCATTTTGGTACCTCATAGGAAAGTTCAAAAAGAAATTTACCTCTACCGCCCTTTCCGTCTTTGATTTCTCCAGTTTCATCAATGGTAATATCAAAAACCCCAAGAAGAATCTTAAGACTGCCTGGATGATATATCTCCTCACCCATTTTAGAAACAAATATTTTGTACAAATCAAAGATAAAACCCCTGCGGGATAGTTTTTGATTTATCCAGTATTCCAGTTCCTGTTCTATATCCATTGATTCCGCGGTTAATTTCACATCGGTATCACTAAAGAATGAAAACTTTTCAACATTTAGAAGAAGATTGAATATTGTAGAGTCATCACATATAACCGTTGATTTATCCTTGCTCTTAATCTTTGAATAAAAATTAGATTCTCTTACCAGCATTCCAGTGAGATCCAGTTCACCAAAGGCATTGCGGTCAAGATAAACTTCTCTGGGATATTCACCCGAGGCAATACCCACACCAATTTGAAAAATTGATTGGTATACTGGCGGTAATGTAGCATAGGTCACACCCTCAAAATTTATCTTTCTGTCCTCAGCTTCCCTGAACCAGTCTTTATAGTGTTCTATATTCTCCTGCACAAAATTGATTGATTCCCGGACCATTTCCAAACCACAGCGCACCGCATTTAAGGCACTTCCGGGCTGGGGGATTTTTGTCTTTTGATTTTTGATTTCGTAGTTGTTATCTGCAAAAAGTATGATCCCACCATCGCCGGTGTCCTTTACAGGCAAACCTCCAAATCTTTCAATAACCGCCAGCATAGACTCCTGAAACAGATTTCTTATTTCACTCTCCTTAATTGCATTCTGTAGTTTTGTTCCCATTAAAGTTGAACCTCTGATATCATAGGTTAATATCGAAAGCAAATTCTTATACCTGTGGACATTTAGACTTGGTGCTGTTTCAACTTTGGTGATGGGCGTGATATCTTTTTCTACCATTGATATTCTGCCAGTTAATGATTCTTCAGCGATAAACCTGATATTATCAGGAACAGATGTGCCTGAGACTTTTGGATAATAATCAATCAATTCCTCAAGAAGCAAGGATATCAGCACTGGTTCCAATATCTCCCTAATAATAATGTCAAATCGCTTCATTATTTCATTAGTATTGTAACGTTCTTTAAGAAAACCAGGAATGCGCAGATCATTAAGCAAATTCACCTGGTCCTTGTTACCTTTTATTTCACTGACAACATCTTTGAGCAAATTCTGAAATGTCTCATCATCAATCGTCTTTCTCTCACCGACGAGAAATAACAGATAAGGGTCCCATTCGTGTTTGATAATAAATTTTGAAAAGTCAGCCAGTTGCATTTTCAATATACCTTCCAGTTCATTCTCCTGCTTCTGATATTCCTGGGACTCAGTGCGTAATCTTCTTATATCATAACCAAAGGATATTAGATTACGCCTTAATTTTTTGATATTAACATCCAGTGCCTCCTCCGTAGAGAAATCCCTTGTTACCCGAACCAGCTCTTCATTCATAATCTTATTCGTCTCGGTAATCTTATTTTCAATCTGCCTTAGCTCATTTTCTGTTATGTCCCTTTTCTTTCTTATCTCTTCATACAATTCACGGGCAGAATTCTGAACTGCCGTAAATATTTTCAGCATTCCTCCTTCGTCCGGAAAGAAAAAATGGGCACTCATTATCTCCATCACCTTTTCCCGACTAAAGGATTTGCCCAGGGTTTTTATACTATCAATAAGGTTTTGAAGTCCCTCAGTGTAAGTAGTGTTCAAAAGAAATTTCAAAATTGCAGAAAACAATGGTTCTGGCAATCCCTTCTGGAAGATCATCCTGGACATCATCTTGGTCAATTCCGTCCTGGACCCCTTAGGGAAAAGAGGTATTTTTTCATAAGAATCGCATACTAAACGGTCCTGAACCCTTATATTTCTCGTCAGAGAACGTCTTATATAATTAAATAACTGGTTAATAACCATTCCAAATCTTTCAGCAATCAATGCCTTTTCATCTATGGTTCTGCCGGTGATCTCTTTTGAAAGGAGATCTCTTAGTAATTTGCGATTAACAATTTCAAAGACAAAGACCTTGAATGGATCAGTTTGAGTAAATTTCTTGTAGATTTCAAATATGGTATTACTGTAGCGTTCAAAAAATTCATCCCATTTATTTATCATTGATTCGTCTTTGATAAATTTCAGATAGTTTAATACAAACTCTTCCTGAAGACCAAAAATCTTTCTACCTAAGAAGACAATTTCCTTACCTTCTTTATCCTCAAAATATTTCAGTATCGGGTCGTTATGGGAAATTTTTTTCAAAACCGTTAGATACCGCTGGAAATTCAGAACATCACGATAAACTCTATTGAGTCTTTGATAGTAAGGTGTCTGGGCAATCAGGATCTCTTCAAACTCATTTCTTAGCATTATAAAATTCCTTTGCCTTAAGATGTTCTTTATAGGTTTTTGAAAAGTAATGATAACCATCGCCCCGGGATACAAAATATAAATAATCAACATCTGCTGGAAACAGTGCGGCTTTTATTGAATTGATTCCTGGTGAACAAATTGGTGAAGGGGGTAATCCTGAATGGAGATAGGTATTATATGAAGAATTGAATTTTAAATCTTTCTCTAATAAATAGGTTATTGTAAGATCCGGATTTTCCAGTTTCTTGGCATAAATGACCGTTGCACAGGATTCGAGTGGACGATTCAATTTTAAGCGATTAAAAAAAACCCGGGCAATAATTGGTCTTTCTTCATCGTGTTTTGCCTCTTTTTCAACCAATGAAGCAATTGTTATTACCGTTTCAAGAGAGTCTATCGGAATTGTAGTGATTTTTTTTACCTGGATTCTTAAGTTTTCAAGCATTTTGCCAATAATTCTTGTTTCCCCTTCGTCTTCTTCAAAGGAATATGTATCAGGAAATAAATAACCTTCCAGTGTTGACACATTCAAACCGATTTTCCTGATGAAATTCTTATCATTACACAATGCCAAGAATTTACCCGGATTATCGATTAAATTTCTCTTGTATAGAATCTCGGCAATCTCTCTTATAGTGAGCCCTTCAGGAATCGTGATTGTAATATCACTCCTGCCACCCTGAACAAGTCTATTAATGACATATAGAGGATTTTTATATGTCTGTAAATGATATCGCCCTGAACGGATATGTGCTTCTCTACCCAGAATCTTAAGAAAAAACAAAAACTCTGCGGGGATGCGGACAACTTTGTCTTTTGATAATATCTGTGCCACTTCCCAGGCAGTTGCATTTTTCGGAATAGCAATCTCTCTTTCTGCAAAATTGAAGGGCTGAAGCCAGCATAAAAAGATAACGATAAGTATTACCATAATAAAAATAATCTTCCGCATAGTACTAACATCTATTTTGCTCGGATGGTTCAGTATTTTTACTCAAATATTCTTCAAGCATTATTGAGGCTGAGATTTCATCAAGATTTTCTTTTTTTATACCATGCTCCCTTAAAATTTTCGCAGCATACTTGCTGGTAAACCTTTCGTCCCATAACTGAACTTTGATTTTTAATGATTTTTCGAGAAGTCTGGCAAAAATCTTTATCTCTTCAGAAATTTCATTCTCCTGGCCATTTAGGCAGATCGGATTGCCTACGAGTATTAGACCAACATTATTTTGCTCACTAATAAACTTAAGTCGTTTGATAAGATCATGTCTTGATTTATAAGAAATAGTTAAATAGGGTTGTGCAATAACGCCAAGCGGGTCAGTAAGGGCAATGCCAATGCGGACCTTGCCATAATCTACCGCCATTATCTTCATATTCATCTAAATTATAACTAATTTTCCTTTGTTGTCAACCATGATTGACTTACCC
>CAYQKL010000028.1:0-30078 GCA_964418185.1 uncultured bacterium | reverse complement strand
CAGACAGAATAATGTCCTTGGGAATCTTTTGCCTTAACCCGATAACGATATTTATGGAAAAAGGAAACCGTATCGGTAAATACTGTATCAGTGTAATTGACTTTATAAGAATCTTGCCAACCATGTAGCGTATCCCAGCGGGAGATTGTATAATTTATTGCATAATTAGAATTATTATGCCAGGATATTTTTACTTGGTTCGGCGGCAACTCCACCGCCTGCCGCAAAGTCGGTGCATCAACCCAGGGGACTTGCACAAGAATCGTCCTAGAAGGGGGTGAAGAATTACTTCCTTTCTTAGCGTAGACTTGATACACATATTGGGCACCACGCTGAACACCAGTATCAATTAACCATTTTTGATTCGGTGGAACATCACCGTTAACTTGAGTCCCACCCCTATAAACCCAATAGCAATCAATCAACTGTGGGCAATCAAAACTCCAAACTAATTTTACTGAATCTTCTTTCACAAATCCCGGATAAGTTACTTTGAGATCGTAAGGTGTGGCGCCAACAGGAATAACTTTAGCCCACGAGACTTTCTTTCCGCTATTTGTCGTTACTGTAAGTGTTACTTTATAAAGCGTATCCCAATTATTATAAAGGTGGTAAATATGAGTTGGGTTTTGTTGGTTGCTTGTCCCACCGTCACCAAAATCCCAAAAATAAGATGATGCGGCATTAGAGCTACCATAGCCATAATAATATGGAGTGAAATTAAGGTCTCAAGAATAAGGATTCCCCCCTGGTTCACAATAAATTTCAGCGATACTCACGCTATCTTTAACAAAAACAATATAAAGGTATCCATCTTTAGAGGCTTGATTGAGATTATAAACATCTGCAAGAGTATCGCTACCGAGCGTTCTCCTTTCAAAATAAGTGCCGTACCCAGGATGAAGATGACCACCAAACCAAGTTGCGATTGGTCGGTTATTTTTGAGGCCGGCATCTCGTATATCCGCTATGCCGCCCGGATTAAAACAATACCGAACTATTATAGTATACACCATTAACGGATGATGGTTTAGAATTATCATCTTTCTTTGATTGGTGATTTCGCCATGCAACCAATCCCAGGAATAATCCCATGTCTGTCCCTTATCTACATCAGCACACGGAGAAGTTCCTGGATAACCAAAGTATGCTTCCCCACGCGTATTGAAATCGGTGGCTATGAAGTGATATCCTTGGTAATCAAAAGCAGAATTTAAATAAAAACTTTTATACGATTCACTGCTTGAAACAGCCATCGTGCATTCACTGGAATAATGCCAATTTGGAATGGGCAAAAAATATCTCAAACTATCATATCTGCCCTTAAATGTGTTAGAGAAATACTCACCTATTTTGACCGTACTTGATGACTGCTGTATATATCCATTCGGATCACCGATGTAGGGCCATGTATCGTGATTTCCAAAGATAGGAATCCATGGCACTTGTAAATTACTAAGTATTCTCTTTGTCCTTTGATATTCTGACTTTTCCGAAGTGCTTGTAATATCACCCAAGCACACAACAAACCTAATCGGATAATTATATCCCGGACCTATTAACTGATTTATTTGTGCTACAATATTTTCATTATTTTCAATTGCAAAGGTCGTCTCATTTGGGTCATTATCAGTATCGTTGAAACCAGGGGTGCCAAAATCGTTAAGCCACAGAGTATCGCTTCCTACTATATGTCGCTGCTTTTTCTTACCTTCGGCAACATGCAAATCTGTCATTGTCGCAAAAGCATATGAACAAGGGCCAACCCCTACTGTATCATGTTTCGTATAAACTGTCATTGGCAGAGTAATGGGAATTTCTTCACGACTTTTGAATTCAACCGCTTCAAATTTTAATGGCTCAAAATTTATTACTTTGCCGATACGAATTACTTTATCTGTATTAGGAAACTCAATATCCATTCGCTGCATATTATCGGCTTCAACTGATGTTCTATCATGCCAATTACCGAAAGTAAAAACCACCTCCCCTTTTCCATCAGTTATTTGTTCTTGACTTAGGCTTTCTATCAAACCTGTGCGATAAATAGTAACCTTAATCTCGCGGTATCTGACAAGACTGTCAGATACCCAATTGCCTAATGTATCAAAATGTTCTGATGAAAATGGGTATTTAACTACAACCTTAAATGAGTAATCCGCTTCTCCAAAATTGATTAAACACCAAACAAAGAGTAATATAACTACACCACGATTGTATCTGTTAAACATAAGTGCCTCCTCAGAAATTTAACCCTATTGTAGCACCTAAAGGTGGTACACCAAAGAAGATAATACCTTCAGGATAAAAACTTCCTTTTTCTTCTTTTTTTATCCATTTATCAAGTACTAAAATGCCAATACCGCACCCAACCGTGGTACCTATCGCAGATTTCCACCAAGAGTTATCCTGATTACATAATTTTCCAGCAAATCAAGAGCCAGTGCTACTCAATAAAGTATTACCGATGATATAAATCCAATACCCTTCGCTCGGCCTCCCAGGGCTATCTATTGTGTTATATAGTGCCACAGCGAGCCCTAAAATAGAAGGAATTACTGAGCCAGCACCCGCCCCCACAAACTCTAACCCATAAATCCCTGCCTGCTTCCAAAACGATGTTTTCGTCTTTAATCTTTCGTTTTCAACCTGCATCATCAACATTGTATTTAAGAATTGAGGAGTTTGTGCCTGAAGATTGAACATCGTGAGCCTGTCCCACTGGCTTAAGGGTTTCACATAGATACTCTGTGAAACCAATTTAGCATAACGAGGGTCTATGTCAGGCTTGATACTTTGCCCAAGACATAATCCCGCAATGACCAATGCACAAAATATCAAAGGCAAAAGCCCTTGAAATTTAATCTTGCCCATCTTGACCTCCTTGCCTTGCGAAACACACTTAAAGACGCAGATAATGACACAGAAAGACACAGAGAGGGTCTGTCTGGACTGTTTAGGTCATCTCGTTTCACCCCTAATTCACCTTTATCACCCATAACCACCCTTTTTAATTATATTACTATTATACTCCTATATTCTTTTTGTCAATACCCCAAAATGCACCCTTTGCGGATGCAAGACTGGCCTATGTTTATAGGGTTTTGACCTTTTATCGTGGTTGGAAACCGCTCCTACAAAGATCGTTATTTGTTGAATGGTTTCGCAGCCCGTATCGTAGGGGAAAAACAGAGTAAAATCTAATGAATTTCCTCTTCTGTCATTTTATCATTTCGTTAATTGACAGAATGATAGAATGGGCAATCTCAACTCATTAAAAGATTAATGCTACATAATGAGTGGAAATTTTGTAAATTGTTGGACGGTTTTGCAGTTCCTTTTGTTATTCGGGTCGGTCAAAAGGTTAGAAATCCTTTTTTGTACCCCTTTACAAAAAGGAGTAAGAAAATTGGGTTTATTATAGGAATCAAGATTGATTAAAAAGTCAATAGGGTTAAATAGTTAGAGGCGTGGCAGCCAGTATGGGCTAAGGTCCTTGGTGATTTGGTTTTCCCAAACAATTGAATATTGACAAATAATTAGTTCTTGGTATAATATATCGTAACCATTTATTGGAAATAGGGTCTTTAGATAATAAGAATCTGGTATTTATTCAGCTAAGAAGGAGATATATATGCCTGATAAATTATTGCGATCATTGTGGATAATTAGAAAATTTTTGTTTATATATTTATTTTTATCTGCCAATTTTTTCCTCGGAGAAGTAATTCGTGTTAATGTCAACGACCCTGGAGTTCCACCACCAGAGCAATACAAACCTGGTTTCTTTTATAACAATACAACCTGGCAGGCAAATGCTATCTTTGATGCTGCATCGTATTCTTGTAATTGTTTACGTTGTAATGATCTTGCCTACCGCCTGCGCACCTCAACCAGTTATGATGATTTTATTAACTGGGTAAGAAGTTTGAGAACTCTTTATGAACATCGGGCACAGCGGACATCGCGTATGGTCATTGAGGTCTCAGGTATGCCATACTGGTTGAGTAGTTCTACTGATACTACCCCAACCGGTTCAGGCTGGCGCTATTTTCAGACTGTTATGCCGAGAAATATGCATACCTGGGATAATCTAATGCGCAGTATGGCTGCAGAGATTGCCACCTGGAGTTTTACACCTTATTATGAATTCTGGAATGAACCTGACTTGCACGACTTCTGGAATGAAACCGAAGCTGAATTTATTGAGCTCTATAAGCATACTGCCCTTGCCATCAAGTCTATAGACCCTGATGCAAAGGTCGGAGGTATTGCCGTAAATGGCTGGAAAAAAGGTATCGGCACACCAAATTATTCAGTGTGGGGATATTATCCAGATTCACTGGCTGAAATCACCTGTAGTATTGTACACCTGATTGATTCCTGTGTAGTAGATACAACCCCCCTGGATTTCATCACCTGGCATTATTTCTCTATTTTTCCCAAGGACTTTGAATTCGCAGCTGACTATTATCGGCGTAAACTTAACTCTTATGGTATGTACAATACTGAACTCATCATTACTGAGTATAACTGTATATCGCTATTACGGGAAACAACAAGACAGCCTCCTTTATTTGTTAGATTCTACAATTATATCACTAATGCAGGCATTGACAGGCATAATATGGCAGCCCTGCAGGATTTTTCTTATCATCCTACCGAGGAATTCTTTGGTGATTATGGTAGCATAAGCCGGAGTGGCTTGTGCAAACCTGTCTATAATGCAATATTGCTCATAGATCAGGTCCAGCGCAGTGGCAATCTTATACCGGTCTATACCGACTCAATAATCACGACCCTTGCCAGCCGTGGTGGAAATTCTTTGCGCCTTCTTTTGGCAAACTTTGTTAATTATCCCCTTTATGAAGGATATGAACGACTCCTCTGGGATGTTCACCATGTAAACACGATTGACCTTGCTAACGCTGGATACACACGCTGGGGACAGATTGATAGCACGATTATGGGTTATTATCCGCCAATGGGTCCACCAGAAATCATTGCGGCATTTGAAGATGCACATCAAAGATATGAATGGGGACTCGTTTATAATTCTACACCTCGGTCATTGGAAATCCATTTCAGCGGTTTAACTGGTATTACAAACGGGACCATCTGTGTTATTGATGATACACATAACACTATGATATATAAATATGACTCATTATTAAATCTCGGATATACAAGGCAGGAAGCAGTTAATATCCTGTATCCAAACCAAAATCTGGAGTATACAAATATCCAGGTCTCTGATTCTATCTACTATCTCCAGATACCACCTAATGCGGTAGTGCTAATTACCCTGCAGGATCTCAATGCAGTCAATGAGGTAAAAACTCCAAATTCTATTTTTGAAAAATGGACAATGCCGACGATTCTGAAAAATCAATCTATAATCACCCTGCCATCTACTATAAAAAAATACAAATTGGGTGTATTTGATGTTTTAGGACGGTGCATAATTGAATACAAAAATATAAATAACGAACCAATCAAATTACCGCTTTTGCCGGCCGGTGTTTATTTTGCGAAGTTTGAGACAGAAACGGAAACAAGAATAGTGAAATTTGTCATCATCCGATAGAAATTTGGATTTACAATTTTTGCTATTTCCCTTCACTTCTTTTTCACCCCTATTCACCTTTCTTCACCTTTATCTTTAAAAAAATTGATTTTGGTAAACAAGAAATGCCGAAGATAAAAGAGAGATAGAACATGGAATTAGTAATTACCTAAATTCACTGCATTGATTGAAGTTGATATAGATGATAATAGATGCCTTTTCTGGCGAGTAATTCCTGATGGGTGCCGACCTCTTTTATCTCACCCTTGTGCAGGACATATATCCTGTCCACATCTTTAATTGTGCTCAGGCGATGGGCAATGACTATTGCGGTCCTGTCTGTAATCAATTTTTTTAATCCATCCTGAATATACTGCTCGGTCTCGGCATCAATGCTTGCAGTTGCCTCATCCAGAATCAAAATCCTTGGATTGAATGCCAGAACTCTTGCGAATGAGAGCAATTGACGCTCACCAGTAGAGAGTGTCACACCCCGTTCCATCACAACCTCATCATATTTATGGGGAAAACGGTCAATGAATTTGTCAGCATTGATATAGGCAGCAATCTCTTTAACCCGATCATCCTCAATCGGCAGATTCAATCTGATATTGGACTTTATATCGCCCGAGAATAGAAATACATCCTGCATCACAACACCAATCTTTGACCTCAATGTCTCAAGTCCTATATCCTTTATGTCAATCCCATCAATTAGAATCTTTCCTTTCTGAATCTCATAAAATCTTGAAAGGAGACTGATGATTGAAGTCTTACCTGCGCCCGTAGGACCGACAAATGCGACCCTCTCCCCTGGTCTAATCTTAAAACAGACATCCTTCAATACCCATTCATTTTCATCATAACTGAACCAAACATTCTGAAATTCAATCTCACCTTTGACATCAATGAGTTCTTCTGCCCCCAATTTAGAGGTAATCCTTATCTCTTCATCGAGCAACTGGAATATCCTCTCACTTGATGCCATTGCTGATTGTAATATTGTATAGGATTCAGTCAATTCCCTTATCGGTCTAAAAAACATCTCTACATAGGTCAGGAAGGCAACAAGGATTCCTAAGGAAAGATTTCCAGTTATGACACGACCTCCACCATAATAGAGAACAAGGCCTATACCGAGCGAACTTATCACCTCAATCAAAGGTCTGAAGAATGACATAAGTGTCACCTCTTTCAGATTGGCAGAAAGATAATCTCTATTGATTGCATCAAATCTTTGCTGGCTCTCTCTTTCATTGGCAAATACCTTTATCACCCTCATCCCTGAAATACTCTCCTGTAATGTAGCATTCAATCGTGCAAGTTTGCGACGCACAAGCCGATATATATCCCTTGCCTTTATTCTGAAATAAGATGTCAATACTACAACCAGGGGAACAACAACAAATGTTATTAAAGCAAGTCTTATATTTATCCAGAGCATAATTACAACAATGCCAATAAGAAGCAGAATATCCCTGACCAGTGTTGTAAATACACTGGAAAGTGCCTCATTTATTGCCTCCACATCATTAGTAGCACGTGTGACAAGTCTCCCAACTGGATTATGGTCAAAGAATGTGAGGTCTAAATCCTGTAGTTTCTGGAAGATCTTCATTCGCAAAGAATGCATAAAGAGTTGTCCGGCATATTGCATTAAATAAAGGTGTATAAAATTCACAATCACGCCAATTAAAATAATCCCGAGGAACAAAATTGCCATCCTGAAAACACCGGATAAATCATTCTTTCTTATTTTTAATAATTCCTGTGCACCAATCTTCGTCAACTTATCATAAGGGGCAATCACAAGATTATCATACTGCTCAAAGACGGCTGAATTCTTTTCTATCAAAATCCTTGCTTCTTCATCAATCTCGGTTTTGTAAAGATAAAAATATCTCTGTTTTGATAATAAGTTCTCTTTCTGCCATATATGGACAATATCCGGTGATACTTTTGAAAGTTGTGATTGGGTAATAAAATAAGCACCTGCTGAGAGTTCCGGTAAATTTTTATCATATTCAATCTGAAGTATATATCCAGTCTTTGTAATATACCGGTCTATCGTGAATCTCATAATATTTGGAAAGACGAGTTCAACAAGGGCAGCAATGATCAAAAGAACAAAAGAGATTATTAAATATTTCAGATATGGTTTGAGTAAGACGAGTAATCGGGTGATTATCTTGCGGTCAAATACCCTGCCCAGTTCTTTCTCTTCAGTATGAAATTCGTGCATCATTATATCTTCTCTAATTTCATTTCCAGTTGCTGGGTCTTATAGATACTGTAGTATAAGCCACGCTGTTTTATCAATTCCTGATGCGTTCCTTTCTCCACGATATTCCCTTCGTCAAGGACGATTATCATCTTCGCCTCCTTAATCGCAAAAAGGCGATGCGAAATGATTATGGTTGTGCGATTTGTCATTTCTGATTTTAAATTTTTCACAATCTTCTGTTCGGTATGGGCATCTACAGCGGAAAAGGCATCATCAAGGATTAAAACAGGCCTTTTCAGAATCAATGCCCTTGCCAGGGCAATCCTCTGTTTCTGCCCACCACTCAAGGTTATTCCTCGCTCTCCCACAACCGTTTCAAAACCCTGAGGGAATTCCATAATCTCATCGTATATCTCAGCAATCCTTGCAACTTTTTCCACTTCTTCAAAATCTGCCTTCTGATTTCCAAAAAGAATATTCTCTTTTATTGTTTCTGAAAACAAAAATGTATCCTGGGGAACGAATGCAATATGCCGCCTCAGTTCATCAAGTCTGTATTCTTTTATATCAACCCCATTGAGCAATATCACACCATTCTGAGGTTCGTAAAGCCTGAGCAACAAGTGGACAAGGCTTGATTTACCTGAACCAATCGGACCTGTGATTCCAACAAAAGAACCCGCATCTATCTCAAGTTCAATATCTTTTAGGGCAGGTTTTTCTTTTCCCTGATATGTGAAACTCACATTTTTGAATTCAATTTTTGCCTTTTCCTCAGGGATTGATTGGACACCACCCTTTATTGTTGGCATCATCCTGAATATCCGATTCAATCTCCCCTGGGATGCAGCACCGCGCTGGAACATATTTATTGCCCTGCCAATCGCCATCATTGGCCAGACCATCATCTGTAAATAGACCATAAATGCGACAAAAGAACCAACTGAGATTGCACCGATGATAACATAACGACCACCAAGTCCCAAAACAATCACCTCACCAAAACCAGCAAGCCCCATAATTATGGGAAAGAATAAGGCAAGGATTTTCCACAACTTCATATTTTTGTTTACATAATCCTGACTCGCCCTATTAAATTTTTCTGTCTCGGCATCCTCCTGAACAAACAATTTCACAACCCTTATCCCGGAAAGATTTTCCCTCACCCTTTCGGTCAAGTTTGAGAAAGACTCCTGAACTTTTTCAAATAATCTGTGTATAAAGCGCCCAAAATATGTAGAAAAGAATGTTATGAGAGGAAATGGCAATAAAGCATAAAATGTTAGGCGCGGGCTGATCAAAATCATCATCACCAGGGATGCGATACCCAGGGCAAATATATCAACAAGAATCACAAGACCAAAGCCAATGGACATCCTTATGGCATTTATATCATTCACTGCATGTGCCATCAAATCGCCGGTCTTGTGGGTATCAAAGAAATGCAAATCCAGGGTTGTAAGATGGTTATAAAAATCCGCACGGAGTTCTTTTTCTATTCTTCGTGCTGAACCGATAAGCAAATATCGCCACCAGAACCTACCAAAGGCAATACCCACCGCGATCAACATTATTAATAAGAAATAGTAGCCCAGCAAACCTGGTGTAGCCTTTCCCTGGGCAAGGGCATCAATTGCAAGTTTCAAAACCCTCGGCACAAATAGTTGCAACAGGTCAATGATTATCAAGGCAATGATGCCGATAATGATTTGCCAGGAATATTTTCTAAAATATTTCTTTAATGCCAGAAGTTCCCGCATAAGATCATTTCTCCATTAAATCAAAAATATACTTGGATCCGCTAAGTATCTTCATAATTTGGTATCTAACTGAACGCCAATATGTTGATTTAACGAATCCTTATCCATTGCAAAATACTTCACAGAGATGTTTAAATTTTTTGTCGGTTTTATTCCCAAATAGACAAATCCGTAACTTCCTTCGCCATAGAGCATTCGGTTGTTGATAATGCCGGGGAGATCTGGCTCATATGCATAAATCCGCGCTGAATAAGAGTCTGTATCAAATAGACCATATCTGCCCCTTGCAGAGAATCTCTCGGTTATCAAACCCAATTCTACCCCTCCAAAAATTCCCTTTCTTAATGTGTCCTCGTAGGCATATTTGTCTTCTAACCTTAAATCAAGATACAGAAATTTTTTTGGTTTTATCCGCAAGAAAACCTTTGAGCCAGATAGTATCTTGTCGCTTTCCCGATACAACCAGTGAGACTGTATCTTTGCTTCAGCGACTCCAAGCGTCTTGGCAAGATTTAGTCTCAAATCATAATTGCTTGTATCCACTTCACTATTTGTATAGATATTCAGCGTAGTGCCAGCATCAAGTAACCGTGAACGATTACTCAGGTCAAAATATGCACCGAGATAGTCTGTCTCGGTCTCAGCGCCCTTTGGCGCATAGAATCCTGGATTGAAATACTTTGACGCCAGGTTAAATTCAAAATTAAGGGGCATTAAGCCGGTCCAACCAAACAATCCTCCAATATGGTCCTGGAAGGACCTGCAAACTTCAGCAAAAATAAGAAATTGTTCAGTATAATATTTAATCTCTATCCCTGCCAGCCAGTAATCTTTGCCATAAAATCCACTCGTGGAATCCAAACAGATAAATGCGGGCTCATATTCTGACCAGTAGGTCCGCTGACTCAACTGGATATCATTTGTGCTGTACTGAAGATTGTAACCAAAAATTTCTTCACGAATACGGTCTTTGCGGACAAGCGAGGCAGAATCAATATGGTTTCCTGATGGGTCAAAAGACCGTGCATAACCTGAGGTATCAATCCTGCCATCAAGTTTCTGATCAGAATAGTAAATGCAATAGTTCAAAAAAAATGTATCACTCAATGCCGCACCAAAGAATCCCCCATTTTCAATAACCGAAGTATATGGTATGATTCCCCGTTCAGCAGTCAGCACCCGGAAGTCTCGTCCTTGAAAAAATGAGCCAACCGATGAGAGCATCACGCCTGAGCCGAAGTCAAGATTGTAATTTCCCAGAGCAAATTTCCTCCTGCCTTCATCAATTAAAATTCCAGCACTGTAGTAATCAAAAAAAGAAGTTTCAAAGGGATCTCTTTCGGTCACCAGATAGATTTTATAATCATTGACATCAATAGTTGTCCTGGTGTAGTATTCTTCGCTATTCTCACTTTTCACATCCTTTTGAAGACGAATTCTATTCTGCATACCTTCCCATCTCAAGGTTTTTCTCTTTACCGTAACATAAGGTCTAATGAGTTCAATTAAATCAGGCGACAGGCCATTAACCTTGTACAAGTCATCCACCGATTCATACAAACCATAATTTTCCCGATAGCCAATGATTTTAAGGCAGTCCACGACTTTCAAAAATGGAATCTTTACAAGATCCTGAAGACTTGTAGTATTTAAATCAATGGGATTGTTTTTCAAGTTCTCCAGATCAAGTAGTATGACCTCAAAATCCGTTTGTTCTTCAGTCTCAAAAAAGTCATTACTTACAATTGTCACTATTAACAAAAATATCACGGGTTGAGGAACTTAATATAGAATCCGTGTGACAGCCCAAGCTGGCGATGGCTTGAGCCGGCATACAAAAATGCAAGGTGCCCAATGTGGATCCTCATACCATATTCAAAAAGAAAATTCTCTGTCCTCACTCCTGCGTAGCATTCCATCTTGTTGACGGGTATAAAAGATAATCCAAAATTGAAGAAAGGTCTATCAGTCTGTTTTCCCATTGCGTAGATATAAGGATTAATGTGTGGACTTATACGATATTGCAAACCAAGCAGATAACCAAAAGGAAGATAGTCAATCTCAGAAAATCTCGGCAAATTGATATTGTTCAAGCATAACTCACATTTAAAACCGGCGACATCAAAACCAGCACCCAATTTAACCGCGTAAGTGAAGCGATTAGTATGTTCCTTTATCCAGTTATTTAACAGATCAATACCAAGCCCCGCACTGAGTGTTTTATATAAGAGAAAACCACCAGCAAGTTCAAGGGTATTCTCCCTATATAATTCATTGCCAAAGGTCTTCAAATTCAATCCGTATGAACCTATCTGCATCTCGGCATTCCAGGCGCGTAATTCAGAAATACCGAAAAATTCATAACCACCGAGAGCAATCATAAACCTTCGTTCCACCAAATTTGCTGGATTGAACTGTGCAGTATTTAAGGTAAAATCAGGAAATAGAGAATTCTCAAATATGTTAAAGAAAAAGAGAATTATCAAATTTCTTCAACCTGTAAGACCATCCCCTGGGAACCAACAACCCTAACTTTAGTCCCTTTTTTTATCGGTTTTACGCTTACTGCATTCCACCATTCACCATGGACAAACACTGAGCCACTCTGATTATCAATATCAGTTCTTGCGACCCCAATTTCGCCCACCATTCCTTCTTTGCCCGCAGACGGCTTTCTAAATTGTGCCTTGACACCTAAGAAAAGCAGCAAACCAACAAATACTACAATTATAATCACAACGATCATTATCACCTCCCAGGAAACCCTTAAAAATGGCAGGTCACTTTCAAAAAGAATCAAAGAACCTATGATAAGTGAAACCACGCCACCAACACTTAATAAACCATGTGATGCCACATAGATCTCAAGAATAAAGAATATTGCACTCAGAATAATGAGCGCAAGCCCTGCGTAGTTGACGGGCAAAAGATGCAAGGCATAGAATCCTAAGATTAAACAGATACCGCCGACCACACCAGGAAAGATCATCCCCGGATTCTGCAATTCAAAGAATAGACCATAGATCCCCAGCAGCAACAAAATATAAGCAATATTTGGATTGGTAAGAATCAGAAGTAATTTCTCTCTCAAGGTCATTGAAAGTTTCTTTACGGGTATCGATTTTGTATGTAACTCTATATCCCGCTCCTGCACTTTTACACTGCGACCATCAATTTTCTGGATCAACTCTTCTTCATTTTCCGCAATAACTTCGCATACGCCGATCTTCAATGCGGTTTCATCATCAATTGATGCGCTATTTCTGACTGCCTTTTCTGCCCACTCTATATTACGATTTCGTGCCTTTGCCAGAGATTGAAGATATGCTACTGCATCATTTGTAACCTTACTCGCCATCACACTATCAACTTTTTCACCTCCCATTCCCACAGGATGGGCTGCGCCAATATTGGTACCCGGTGCCATTGCTGCGATATGACTTGCATAAAGGATAAAGACACCAGCCGATGCCGCCCGTGCACCTTTAGGTGCCACATAGACTACTACCGGAATTTTTGCATTAAGAACTCTTTTGGTGATTTCTCGCATTGATTCATCCAGGCCACCTGGTGTATCAAGTTTTATTATCAGACAGGCCGCATGGTTCTCTTCTGCACTACTAATCGCTCTGATAATATAAGCACTGCTTGCCGGGCTTATAACTCCACTCATTTCGCCCACATAAATATCACTGGTCTGTAGCAAGAATAAAGCAACAACAATGTTCATAACCAATCATAACCAAATTTACAGGTATGTCAAGGTATGATTGACTCAGAGAATTTTTACGGTGCTGCTTCTTTTCTAAAAACAGCAATAAGAATTACAAAATGAACCATTCAGTAGAGACGAAAATGGTTTATCATACAACACTGATTGACACATAAAAACAGGCGAGTATAATCAATGGTGGCAATGAAAATAATCAGACTGAAAATCGAAAAATTGAATCTCGGGGGTCAGGGTATTGGTTATTTTAATGGCAAAGTCTGTTTTGTGGATTTTGTTATCCCTGGTGAGATGATAAATGCTGAAATTATCATTGAGAAATCTGATTACAATGTGGCAAGGTGTGTTGAGATATTAGAACCATCGCCTGCGCGTATTGAGCCGTTATGTCCAATCTATAAAATCTGTGGTGGTTGTCAATTTCAGCATATAGATTATGAAACTCAGGTTCAGATTAAGAAAGATGTTTTGATTGATACCCTGAGGCATATCGGAAAGACTGAAATTTGTAGTACGAAAGTAAACTTTGGAGAACCGTGGTATTACCGAAATCGTGCACAACTGCCGGTGCAGAATAAAGACGGGTTGAAGATTGGATACTTCAAAAAAGGCACACATGAAGTCGTGGATCATAATGTATGCTATATAAATCAGAAAGAAATAAATAATACCCTTACAATCCTCCGTGAGAGGATAAAAGACTCAAATATAGAAATCTATGATGAGGCAAGTCAAAAGGGGAATTTAAGGCATATTGTAATAAAGAGAGGTGTGAGAACAAAGCAGATCTTTGTGATATTTGTCGCCAGAAAAGATGCCTTATCAAAAAATTTCTATGAAAAATTGATGGAAGAAATTCCTGAGATCGCAGGAATTGGTTTGAATATAAACAAAGAAAAGACCAACCGAATTTTGGGAAATAAGAATATTCTCCTTGCGGGTTCCGGGGTTTATGAGGAGATCGTTAACAACAAAAAATTCCAGATCGGACCGACCTCTTTTTTCCAGATCAATATTCCTGTATTTGAAAAGATTATTGAAAAGATAAAGGAAGAAATCCAGGGTTCAATTGTTGTGGAACTTTATGCGGGTGTCGGTGTTATTGGCATCTGTATAGCCCAACAGTGTAATAACCTTGTTGTCATAGAAGAGAATGCAGGATCGGTGAGAGAAGGGGTCAATAATGCCCGATTGAACAATATTGAAAATATTGAATTTGTACAAGGAAGGGTTGAGAAAAAATTGAACATAGTAGAAAAATGCGATACATTGATAATGGACCCGCCGCGTAAAGGTGTTGGAGAAGATATTATAAAAAATATTACGAAAATGGGGATAAGGAAAATTATCTATCTCTCCTGCAATCCTGCAACCCTTGCCCGGGATGCAAGTTTGTTAATAAAGAACGGATATCACATAAAGGATGTTGATCTATTTGATATGTTCCCCCAGACCTACCATATTGAATCATTGATGGTGTTTGAGAAATGAATCTTTATCGGTAAAAAAACAAGATAGTTTCAGAATCTTCGAAAAAATAGAACTTGTAGATTGAAACCTGCCCAACATAAACATTGTATGTTTTGATTTTTTGTGAAATTCAACTAAATGTTTGCATCAGGATATTGACTTCAATTATATTTTATGTAAATTTTGATACTATGCATATATTTTTGAGCGATGCCCATATCCGCCGTGATGATAGTTACCGTGCAAAACTATTGCTGAAATTTTTGAAAGAAATGAGTCCTGAATTAGAAAACCTCTTTATCCTTGGGGACCTTTTTGAATTCTGGTTTGAATACAATATTGCCCTGCCCAAAGACTATTTTAAGATTCTTGCTACATTTTATTATTTACATGAGCAGGGCATAAAATTGCACTATATTCTCGGTAACCATGAAGTAATGATCAGGGATTTTCTTAATAAATTAGGATTTATTGTCTATCCCAATAGGGCAGAAATTGAACTTGATGGCAAAAAAATTTTTCTTGCCCATGGCAATAAAATTGACCGCCGGTTCTGGACAGTATTCTGGGAAAATCTTTTAACCTCCACCATCAACCACAAATTGTACAGTCTGCTTCACCCTGACATCGGTGTATTCCTTGCCCAGGGAATTGCCCACGTTTCCCGACAACAACCCCGCAGTCAACATTTAAGCAAAATGCTCGAAAAATACGCCCGGGAAAAATTTGAAAATTTTGACATCGTTATCCTTGCCCATTCCCACATTCCACTATTTAAAGATTATCATAATAAAAAATACTACATAAATACAGGTGACTGGGTTGACAATTTCACTTATGTAAAATTAGAAAACGGTAATGTCTCGCTAAATTATTATCAATAGATAAATCATCCCAGATTGCCAACTTCCTTTTCAACTTCTTCAAGGATCTCACAGGACTTAACAAGTTCTTTCATCGTGTTATGATCAGGATACAGTGGCCGGTCCTCATCCAGATGTGGCACATATTTTCTGATCACCTTTCGTGCAACATTCACACCCCTGCCCGGATTGAATTCACGAAAGTCCAGTGCCTGGGCGGCCGCCATAAATTCTATCCCAAGAATTCCATAGGCATTATCTATGATCTGACCATTTTTAATAGCCGTGTTCATCCCCATTGATACGAAATCTTCCTGGTCTGCCGCAGCAGGTATAGATTGAATTGAGGCAGGCATTGAAAGAATCCGCTGTTCTACTATCAACATATCTGCCGCATACTGACTGAGCATAAAGCCTGAGAACATTCCGGGATTCTTTGTTAAAAACGCAGGCAGACCCACACTCAAATTGCAATTAGTAAGTCGGTTCAATCTTCGTTCAGAAAGTACACATACCATTGTGACTGCCGCACCTACCATATCCATAGGTAATGACACTGGTGAACCCTGAAAATTGGCGCCGGTCAGGGTCAGATTAAATTCTGACATAAATATTGGATTATCACCAACGCCATTCAATTCAATCTCTACTTGTTCTCTTGCCCACCTTACTGCATCGTGTGCTGCACCAATCACCTGGGGTGAAGAGCGCATTGAATAGGCATCCTGCACCTTGGTCTTGTACTTTCCAGTCATAAGGTCGCTGCCCTCAATACATTTCATAATCGCCCTTGCGGAACGAACTGCACCGGGGAATCCACGCACTTCATGAACCCGCACATCATAGGGCTTTAGATTAGCAATCAACGCCTCTAAGGTCATTGCACAGGCAATTTCTGATTGTTTTAGCCAGCGATTTATATCATATAAATGGAGTGCACTCATTGCGGTCAGAAGATTAGAACCATTGATAACTGCCAGACCATCCCTTGCCTTTAATCCCGGGATTGGAATACCTGCCCTTTCCATTGCAACCTTACCAGGCAGTCTTTCACCCTGATAATATGCCTCGCCCTCACCGAGCATCAAAAGAGCAATCTGGGACATTGGTGCGAGGTCACCACTGGCACCAACCGAACCCTTTTGACAGATGACTGGTGTTACTCCCTTATTGAGCATTTCTACAAGTGTCAAGGTGATTTCTGGTCGGCAAGCAGACCTACCTTTGGCATGGACATTTATCCTGCCAGCCATTGCTGCCCTGACATACTCTATTGGTACAGGTTCACCAATTCCTGCTGCATGGTTGTAAATCAAATATCTCTGGAATTGCTCTACCTGTTCATCAGAGAGCACTACCTCGGACAACTCACCGATACCGGTGTTTGTTCCGTACATAATCTCTTTTGCCTTTAATTTTCTTTCAAGCATTGCCCGACATTTCTTTATCTCTTCAAGAGATTCAGATGCAAGTTCAACCTTTTCATTATTACGGGCAATAGCCACAAGTTTTTCAATTGTCAAACTCTTACCATCAATAATTATTGCCATCTTAGAAACTCCTTTTTCTTATTTTATTCAATCAGTATCAAAAGTCAATGTCTTGACAGAATATTTGATTGGCATATACTAATCTGTGTTACAGGAAAGAATCATTCTGACTACCGGGTTCGTTCTGTTTACATTTTTGTTCTTCTGTTTTTATCCCCTGAATATTGCAATTGTTGATGAAAACGCCTATCTCTCAACGGCTTATACAATCCAGCAAGGCAGTTTCTATTATGACCGGGCAGGTATTGAATCCGCACCGGCTTCACTTGAAACCCCTGGGCATCTCATTTCCCGATACGCACCAGGCAACAGTGTATTGCTTGTCCCCTTCACATCAATCCACTGGAAATGGGCATTTATGAGGGGTTATATCCTGATGATTATTGGCTATATAGGCTTTATTCTAATACTCAGTCATTATCAACTTCCATTGTCTTTTTCCCTATTGTTCCTTTTCCATCCTTCTCTTGTTCTGTACAGCCGAACCACTATGAGCGATCTACCCGCTGCTGTAATATGTCTAATTGGTCTGCTATTTTTTATTAAAAATAGAATCTTCATTGCGGGTCTATTATTTGGACTATCTGTTACTATACGTTATCCGATGCTTCTTATTCCATCCTTTTTTTGTTTAGTGTTACTATATAAAAAAGAAATCAATCAATTCTTAAAATTATTAATCGGTGTTTTAATCGGACTCATACCGTTGACTTCTTACCATTTATATTATTTTGAGACAATCACCGGACCTGCGTCAGCAAATATCATTGGTTTTTCAGTCACGAATTTACCCACAATGCTCATTCAATATATTGTTTCGTTAAATATTTTATACCCATTAATGTTAGTCTCTACCTTCAAAACCAGATTAACCGAAAAATGGCTATTCATCATATCTTCATTAGCATTTCTGCTATTTTTTTCACTCCAGTATTACCTTGACACTGGACGTAGTCTTGCTGAAACGCTAATCCGTGGTCAACGATATATGTTACCCATAATACCACTTCTACTCATTCCTTATGCTGAGGTCTTATATCGAATAAAGGTATCAAATAAGATCATTATCCTTTTCTCTTTAGGATTATTTATCCTGAACACGGGCATATACTACAAACATCAACAGTTTCTTAGAGAACAATCAAACTACCAGAAGAAATTATACGAGCACACAAAAAATGCAGAAATTCTTATATGCAATAAAGACATTTATGAGTTAATAAATCCATTCATAAAATCAATAAAGTGGCTCCCCTTTGAATCCGAAGGTAAATTACTACAAATTGATACTCCAGAATTATACAAAAACATATATCTTGCCTGCCTTGCCCGAAATCAAGATACCGAAAAAATATTCTTTGAATTATTAAATAAATTCCCTGTCAGAAAAGAGATATACAGCGAAACCTATCCTTTTTACTTTTCTATATGGAAGTTAAAGTGAATTGTTTGAATACAGAAAGGGGGCTGGTATATCCAACCCCCGGGCTTTGATCAATATTTTTGTTCGCGCTCAATTTCAATCTTTTTTATTATCTTGGGTCTGTGCATTTTTAATTCTTCTCTCTGTTCCGGTGTGAGGATTGAGTGGATCTTCAACCGCTCTTCAACTTGCGCCTTTTTGATCTGCCATTCGAGTTGGTGAATATCCTGAGCAAGTTTAAGAATTTTATCCTTATCAGAGGAATTATTTTTCATTTCCTTATGAAGATCAATCTGCTTCAATTCAATCTGAGATTTGATAGGAATTATGCTCTTCCGCGTTTCAATTTTAATATCTTCTATTTTAGTCTTCTGTTCTGGAGTCAAATTATCCAGAAACTCAGGGCCCATTTCAGGCGGACCTGCCTTGGGTCTATGCATAGGGCACATCTCCTGGGCATAACCCAACACCCCAGATAATAGGATTATTGCTAATGCCAGTGCCAGATATTTCATGATACCTCCTTCTGTTGAATTAGACAGCAGAAAATGGTCTAATGGTTTAATTCATTCAGTTTTTGTTTGTAAAACTCCTCAACCATCCGCGCCACATTTAACCAGGAATATTCCCTTACGAACTTCCTGGCATTATACACCAATTTATCTCCTATATTCATATTCTTTAACACGCGGATGATCTTATCGGCAATGTCCTTAGGATTATGTGGGTCAAAGAATAGTCCGTTATAGCCATCAATAATAACCCGATCATATCCGGGTATTTTTGAGGCAACAACCGGTCTGCCGACGGCCATTGCCTCCAGAAGAACAATACCAAACGATTCTCCACCCAGGGCAGGTGAGCAGTATACATCGCAGGATGCATAATAAGATGGTATCTCTGACTGTTTTGCAAAACCCCTGAAAACCACTCCCTTTGATAAATTCAAATCCTTTACTAATCTGCGACATTCATCTTCAAGCGGTCCCTTTCCAACCACAACCAGCAAAAAATCATCTATTTCCTGTTTGATTATCGGCAATGCATTCAATAATTCAATCAGCCCCTTTCTACGATCAAGCCTTCCAAGATATAGTATTCTGTTTCTCTTGTTCCTAAACTCTTCAAAGACCGGTACTTCAGGATTGAATCTTTCAAGGTCAACGCCATTAGGAATTATTTTGTAATCTCCGGGGATATAAGGCATAAATGTATCCCGAGGTGTCTCTGAGACGGCTATCAGACCGTGGAGTTTTTGTGCATATTTCTCAAATAGTTTTCTGAAAATAAATGCACCAGCGCGATAATATTTGAATCCAGTAGAATGAAATGTAGTAATATTCAGGGCATCCGAGTAATGAAGTGCAAAAAAAGAAATACTCGGTGGAAAAGGACCCATTGTATGTACAACATCAAATCTCTCCTGTCTTAAAAATTCTTTTACCCTGCGGGGAATTTCCAGACCTACTGAAAGGGTGGCAAATGATTTGTTCATTGGAATATAAAAGACTCTGCCCACACGAACTACATCTTGCTCAGTAATCTCTCGCCTGTAATGCGTGGTTAGAACTTTTACCGTATGCCCCAGTCTCCTCAAATACTTTGCAAGGTAATGGGTATATTCAGAAACACCTGACGGATAAGGATAATACGGGTCAGAGACCAGGCATATCTTCATAGTAAATTTAAATCAACCAGTAACTATGTCTTATAGTAAGTCAGACAGAAACACCATCCTGCCAATTATTTTTCCTCTATCCAGACCTTCTCCATTATTACATCACTGAGTGGTCGGTCCATAGGTGGTCCTGAAGTTACAACATTTCCAATCTTCTCTACGACATCCATACCCTCTACAACTTCACCAATTATTGTGTATTTCCCATCAAGTCTGGGCTGTGGTTCAAGGCAGATATAGAATTGAGAACCATTGGTATTTGGTCCACGATTAGCCATCGCCACAGTTCCTTTCAGGTGCTTTAATTTTGGTGATATCTCATCGCCAAGCTCATAGCCAGGATCACCAGTTCCGTCGCCCCTTGGACATCCACCCTGGATTACAAATTCCTTAATGATACGATGGAATTTTAGGCCATTATAAAAACCTTTATTTGCCAGGTTGACAATATTTTGCACATTCTTTGGTGCTTCTTCAGAATGTAACTTAATGACGATATTACCAAAGTCCTTTACTGCAATGTTCATATAGGGAATTTTCTTACTCGGACCAACCCCCTGTCCTTTTTGACCGCTGCAGGCGAAAAACAACAATCCAAGAATAAATAACTTCTTCATAACGACCTCCTTTCGCGGTCTATTATACTGAGATTTTAAGAAAAGTAAAGAGCAGAACACTCCCAATCCGCTACTTGACATTTGGCAGAAATGGTATATAATAGGTCTGGGATGGCAAAACCATTCCAGGGAGGTTCTATTCATAATGAACAGTCATTCTAATGAAGAGATAGGTAAGTTATTAGAAGCAAGTTATGTCACCCATAAAGAAGGTGACATAATAAAGGCAACAATTATTAAACGCACCAGGAATGGTGTGTTGCTAAACCTGGGTCTGAAGGCAGAGGGATTTTTGCCCTTTGAGGAATTCTCTGAACCAGATGAGGCAGTTGAAGGTAAAGAGATTTATATTTACCTTGAGGCATTTGAGAACCGAGAAGGTTTTCCAGTAATTTCTAAGAAAAAGGCAGACTTTCAACTTGCCTGGGATAAGATCAAATATTTATATGAAAATGGTGAAATTACCCAGGCAATCATCAGAAAAAGGATCAAAGGTGGTTTTACAATTGACCTTATGGGCGTGGATGCATTCTTACCAAGTTCACAGATTGATTTCAAGCCCCAGGTAAACCCTGATTCACTCATTGGTCAAAAGATTAGTGTAAAGATTGTAAAGATCAATATGCTGCGCAAGAATATTGTTGTCTCAAGAAAACTTGCGGCTGAAGCGGAACAGGAGGAATATCGTAAAAAAATATTCAGCAAACTGAAGACTAATGATATTATTGAAGGAACTGTCCGTAATGTCACAGATTATGGTGCATTTATTGATATCGGCGGAGTCGATGCCCTGTTGCATATCAGCGATATGTCCTGGACAAAACTGACCCATCCTGGTGAAGTGGCGAAAATAAACGATAAGATAAAGGTCAAGATTCTTTCTATGGATAAGGCAACTGGCAGAATTTCTGTGGGCTTGAAACAATTAACTCCGCATCCCTGGGAGACAATTGAAAAGAAATATCCATCTGGAACTGTAATAAGAGGTAAGGTTGTAAATATCGTTGAATATGGTGCATTCATTGAATTAGAAAAGGATGTCCAGGGTTTTGTGCACATTTCTGATATGACCTGGTCAAAGGATATAAAAGACCCCGGTGCCCTGCTTAAGATCGGTGATATGGTTGAAGCCGCTGTCCTTTCTGTAGACCGTGATGAACGGAAAATCTACCTGGGCATGAAACAAACCCAACCTGACCCGTGGTCAGTCGTTGATGAAAAATATCAAATTGGCCAAAAGGTAACTGTAAAGGTCACGAATCTAAAAGACTTTGGTGCATTTGTTCGCTTACCTGATGGTATTGATGGCTTGATACACATCAATGACTTTTTCTGGGACAAAAAAGTAAAAAAGGCTTCTGATTATTTTAAGAAAGGTCAGAAGATTGATGCAGTGATCCGTTCAATTGATCGCAAAAACAGAAAGATTTCTTTAAGCATCAAGCATCTTCAAGAAGATCCATTCGTTAAATTGATGGAGAAATTCCCCGAAAACTCGGAAATTACTGGTAAGGTAAGCGATATCCTTCCCCGTGGTCTGAGGGTAATGCTGGAAGGCAATTTTGAGGAATTCATCCCCTCAAAATATCTTGAACGCAAAGGCAAAAAACTGAAGGATTTATACAAAACTGATGACGAACTTGAATTGACCGTCAAAAAATACAATACGAAATTGCGTCGGATCATTCTTGCAGAAAAGGGGTTGAGTAAACCACCTGCACCCAAAAAGAAAGAAGAGGTTAAACCCGCGGTGGATAAGATTACCATCGGTGATATTATTGGCACTCAAACAAAAAATATTATAAAAAAAGAGAAAGAATAAGCCATTAACTGGCAGTAATTTTGGCAATCCTTTACAATATTGGTTGCAAACTGAATCAATACGAAGGTTATTGTCTTTCTGAAAAATTTACCAATGATACAGTAATTGTAAATACTTGCTGTGTAACCCACGAAGCAGAAATCAAATCTATAAAGAAACTTCACCAGGCAAAGAAGAATTTCACAGGTAAGAAAATTATTGTTACTGGCTGTCTCACCAAATTAAGGCCCGAACTCTTTAATGACTTTGACATCATAAGTCTGGACGAACGGAATAATATTATCAAAGAAATACTCCCTGCTCCTCAGAAGTCCAGATATTTTCTGAGGATTGAAGATGGCTGCAACCAATCCTGCACCTTTTGTGTGGTTTCTCAATTGCGCAAAAACATTGTGAGCAAACCGATTGAGAGAGTGAAGCAGGAGATTGATTGGGCAAAAAACTTAGGCTTCAATGAAATTGTTCTGGTCGGTGCGAATATTGGTTTGTATGGCCTGGATATTGATTCTTCACTGATATTACTCCTAACCCAAATCTCAAAAGTACCCAATTTGCCAAGAATAAGATTGTCATCGCTTGAGCCAAATTTTATTGATATGGAGTTGATTTCTGCCCTCAAAAACCTCCCCTTCTGTCGCCATTTTCATATTCCGATACAGAGCGGTGATGATAGAATCCTATCTCTAATGGGGCGTCGATACGATTCTAATTATCTTAAAAATATCTTTGAACTCATTACAAAGAATTTTTCTGATGTTGCAATCGGTGGAGATGTTATCGTTGGTTTTCCCGAAGAAAAAGAATCGGAATTCAAAAACACCTATGACCTGATTCATAATTCTCCCCTGACCCACCTCCATATCTTTACCTATTCACCAAGGCATATCACAGAGGCTTATAAATTAGGTGACCTGGTTAGTAATCCAGAAAAGAAAAAAAGATTCTGGATGCTAAAGAAATTGATTTCCGAGAAAAACTATAGATTTCGCCAGCAACTTATTGGTAAAGAAATCTTTGCCATCATTGAAGAGAAAAAGGGTATGGTCGAAGGATTAACTGATAATTATATCCGGACAAATATTGACCAGCCCTGTCAGGAAAGAGAACTGCGCGCAATAAAAATCATAAAAGTCACGGAAAAAGAGACATTCGGCACTGTGGTCAGATAAATGTATAAATTTTATATCAAAACATTTGGCTGTCAGATGAATAAAAACGATTCGGACATAATAAATCAAATTCTCACTGGAGATGGTCTTTCCCTGGTGGAAAATCCCATAGAAGCCGAAATCATCTTCATAAATACCTGTTCGGTGAGGAACCATGCTGAACAGCGTGCGCTTGGTTATATTTCAACATTAAAAAAATGGCGTGAGAAAAAGGGTCTTGTGCTTGGAGTTATCGGCTGTATGGCAAAACGACTCGCAGATGAGATTATCACAAGATATCCATTCGTTGACCTTGTCCTCGGTCCTGATTCTTATCAGAAGATACCCGAGTATATTAAACTTGTTACTGCAAATAAAACAAAAGTAATTGATACAGAGGTAGGGAGTGAATTATACACAAATATTGAAAAGACCTCACACCGGGTTTCTGACTTCGTCTCAATAACAAGGGGTTGTGATAACTACTGTTCATACTGTATCGTCCCATTTGTTCGGGGCAGGATGCGATCAAGACCAATTGATGATATTTTAAGAGATGTTGGTTGCCTTGTTGAAGCAGGTGTAAAGGATATAACCCTGCTGGGACAGAATGTGAATGAATACAGTAATAATGGCATAAATTTCACTGGACTTTTAAAGATAGTGGCACAGAAGACCGGTGTATTCAGATTAAGATTTCTGACCTCCCATCCTAAAGATTTTTCTGAAGAAATAATCAATGTAATAAAGGAGAATAAAAATATCTGCGAATGGTTTCACCTTCCTCTGCAATCAGGCAATAATAGAATCCTCAAGTTGATGAATAGAAAGTATACAAAAGAAGATTATCTTAGAATAATCGAAAAAATCAGAAAAAATATCCCTGTAGCAACCATCACCACCGATATCATCGTTGGTTTTCCGACCGAGACTGATGAAGAATTTAATGAAACGATTGAACTGGTAAAACAGATTGAGTTTGATGATGCATATATGTATCGTTATTCAGTACGTCCAGGTACAAAGGCAAGTGAGTATCTGTCATTACCTGAAGAGGTCATAAAACAAAGGCTCAAAATTCTGATTGAGGTCCAGAATCAGATAATAATTGAAAAAACAAAACAGATGATGGGCAAGACCTATGAGGTGTTATTTGAAGAAAATACCCATAATGGCACAAGGGGTAAGACCAGAGGGAATAAAGATGTTATCGTTGAACAGAGTATAGAACCTGGTTCTGTATACAATGTCTTAATAACCGAAATTAAGGGCAGGACACCGATAGGAAGACTGACCTGATAATTAGTTGGAACAGTGACTCTGATTTTCATCAGTACATAGTTAAGTTCCGTGAGGATTACGCGACTAAAGTCTCTACTCCATATTTTTCTCTCGCTACTTGCTACTCTCTACTCGCTACTTCTGTGGTGTGGGACGGCACCGACGATTCAGGTCGCAGATTTCCTTCGGATGTCTATCTTGTGAGATTGGAAACAGATGATTTCAAGAAGAATGAGAAGGTGATACTATTAAAATAGAGTAGCGAGTAGCAAGCAGCGATGATGGGCATTCCCCAGTATTGACTTTCTTCTGGTTTTCTATATCATATATAAGTGATTGAGGTTAAGGAATGGCGGGTGGAAAGGGAACGGATGGTCAATGAACAGATTATTGCCCGCGGCGTGAAGGACAAAAAGGTGATTGATGCAATGATGAAGGTGCCGCGCCATCTATTTGTGGATAAGACCTATTATCATCAGGCGTATAATGATTATCCGCTGCCCATTGGTAATGGGCAGACCATCTCCCAGCCCTATATGGTGGCGGTGATGACAGAATTGCTGGAATTAAAGGGTAATGAATCGGTTCTGGAAATCGGCACCGGGTCAGGTTATCAGTCGGCAATCCTTGCCCTGCTCTGTGCCAGGGTTTTTACTATTGAACGGATTTCTGAATTGAGTTTTCGGGCAAGAAAGATTCTCTCTGAACTGGGGTTTAATAATATCAATTTTCTGGTGGGTGATGGAAGTGTGGGCTGGCCTGATTTTGCACCTTATGATGGAATAATTGTAACTGCTGGTGCCCCTGATGTGCCCAAAGAATTGATTGATCAACTATCGGAAAAGGGCAAAATGGTTATTCCTATCGGCGGCGAATATATACAGACGCTGAATATAATAAAAAAACATAAAGGTTCAATCTTGAGAAAAGAACTATTTGAATGCACCTTTGTGCCCCTTCTGGGCAAAGAAGGCTGGGAAAATACATAAGTCTAAACTAATGGATAGTTTGTAAATTGGAATTCAGGTATTGTTTGGAATTTGGTTCTTGGGTTTTGGGATTTAGGCGAGCACAGCGAGATCTCTGCGGGGTGTGGCGCAGTGGTTCAGCGCGCATGGTTCGGGACCATGAGGTCGTGGGTTCAAATCCCACCGCCCCGATAATTCAATCAGGGTAAGAGGTAAGTCTTCAGAGAATGTATTAGGAACTTATTATGAGAAAAAATATAATTGCAGTAATCGGTGGTGCAGAGACAAGCGAAAAAAATCTTAAAATTGCCGAAGAAGCTGGCGCCTTGATTGCAAAAAAAGGTGCAACTCTGATCACAGGTGGCCTTGGTGGCGTAATGGAGTATGCCTCAAAAGGGGCAAAACAGGCCGGTGGGCTTGTAATCGGCATCCTGCCTGGCACTGACAGACGCACTGCCAATGAATATGTTGACATACCAATCGTAACAGGTATGAATCAGGCACGCAATATTATCATTGCGAGGACTGCAGATTGTGCCATCGCCATAGATGGAAGATATGGAACTCTTTCTGAGATTTCTTATTGTCTTATGTTCAATGTACCGGTGATCGGGATAAATACCTGGAAGATAGAGGCACCGATAATCCATGTGAAGACGGCTAAAGAAGCAGTATCAAAGGCATTTGAACTTATTGGAGAACAGATATGAGAAATCTGAACACCAATCCACCCCACTCTCTGGCAGACCAAACAGATTTTGATCCACAAAGCCTAAATAATTTATTCTGTTATATTTTAAGGTGGACTATTGTCTGTGATTTGGTCCGCCACTTCTTTTGGCGGATTGGAATTTATTTTTGTATGGTTAGGTTTAATTGCATGCCGAAATAATTGTCCAGGGTGTGGTTCAGGGCGTAGGCTACAGATTCTTTACTGTCCAGAAGGCACGTGAATATGGTATCACTGGTTATGTTCAGAACCTGCCTGACGGTAGTGTGCTTGTCGTGGCAGAAGGTGAAAAAGGTATTCTGCAAGACTTCGTAAAAGAATTGAAAATTGGACCATCTTCAGCCAGGGTGACAAAAGTTGATGTGAAATTTTCTGAAGCAGATAAAGGCTATAAGAATTTCAGTGTCAAATTTTGAAACCGCTTTGCGAAATTTGGCTCTAAGATTTGTTCGGAATTTGGCACTTTGGATTTAGAATTAAAAAATAAGGGGGTTTTGTGAATGACATATCTTCAATCATAGAAACAATTAAGGAATCAATAGTTGTAGTAAAACTGCCGAACCAGGGCAGGGGTTCAGGTTTTTTTGTAAATGACAAAGGTCTGTTTATCACAAATAAACACACAGTAGAACTTGATACCTTTATCAAAACACAACTATCTAACAACCAAGAAGCAGAGGCAACCGTTGTGTGTGCAGATAACGATATTGATTTTGCCTTCTGTCTGGCAGACAATATCCGATCAAAACCAATACCCACTGGCGATAGTGACAGAATCAAAGAAGGCGAACCAGTAATTGCAATTGGCCATCCTTATGGCTATGATTTTACTGTCTCCAAGGGCATCATAAGTTGCAAAAAGAGAAAGGCCAAGGGAATAAATTATATCCAGACTGATGTGCCGATAAATCCAGGCAACAGCGGAGGACCTTTGATCAATATGTGTGGTGAGGTAATCGGGATAAATACCTGGGTCGTGGGTGAAGCAGATAATATGAGTTTTGCAATTCCAATCAATTCAGTAAAGGAGGTTCTGAACTACCTAAACAACATTCACGAAAAAATTTCGGGTATGTATTATTGTCCAGTATGCGGTTATCTGAGCGCTGAATTTATTAAAACATCAAAGGCAGAATATTGTAAGAATTGTGGCACCCAAAAGTTTGAAAAGAAAAAAGAACCAGAAGAGCAGAAACCGGTTCAACCAGTCCAGGGTGTCAAGGTGGGAATGAAGGTCTGCCCCAAGTGCAAGGCATCAAACGAATCTTCGGCAAATTTTTGTAAGAATTGCGGATCCAAATTTTAAAGGAGAAAAAATGTTCAGCAAAAAACAACCAGTCCAGAAAGAAGTAGTTGATATTGCTCATTATGAAAAGATGGTCAATGACCTCCTATCAAGTTTTGGTCTTGATCCGGAAAAATGTCGGCATAGACCAAAGACCCTGTGGTCAGCATACCGCGGTTCAGCATTGATATATACTGAAATCTTCAAACTTGATAATATTGATTATATTGAAATCTCCTGCCCGATTATGCTCTTACCTTCGAGAAATCTTCTACCATTCTACAGGAAACTGCTTGAAATAAATTTCCAGTTGATGGGGATAAAATTCTTCGTGCGCGACCAATGGGTCTATATTTCAGAAAATCGCGAACTGAAAGGACTTGATTTTGAAGAACTCAAGGCAATGGAAGAAAGGGTAAGTTATCATGCAGATAGGCTGGATGAAGCACTGATTGAAGAGTTCAAAAGTCAGACTGATTAAAACAATAGTAGTGGGAATTCTTAAAGAAGCACAGTATAAATTTAATGAGGATTTTAATTTGTAAAAATTGACAACTTTGCAATAATGGATATAATGTTCTATAAGGAGGTCTGATGGACTTAAAGAAATTCATCAGGGATATTCCTGATTTTCCCCAGAAAGGGGTTATGTTTCGTGATATTACAACTATCTTAAAAAATCCAGAGGCATTTAAATTCTGTATTGATTCAATTGTTAATAAATATAAGAATTCAACGATTGATAAAGTGGTTTCAATTGAGGCAAGGGGTTATATATTTGGCGGTGCGATTGCCTATAATCTTGGTTGTGGGATTGTACCGGTGCGCAAACTCGGTAAACTACCAGCCGAGACCGTGCGTATGGAATATGAACTGGAATATGGCAAGAATGTCATTGAGATTCACAAAGACGGAATTGAAAAGGGAGAAAGGGTTTTATTATTTGACGATGTCCTTGCAACCGGTGGCACAATGCTTGCTGCGTGTAAACTCGTTGAGAACCTTGGTGGTGTTGTCGTTGCCTGTGCATTCATCGCAAATCTCACATATCTATCTGGCACTGAGAAACTAAAGGATTATGAGGTCTATGCACTGGTTGAATATTAAGGGGGGAATATGAAGTTAAAACTTTGCATAGTTTTAATCATCCTTTGCACTTCTATCAATTTTGCCTCTGCCCAATATCCTGATTATGATACAACAGGTCCTTTCCCAACTGTTTCCTACCGAACAGAAAACATCCCGGGTTTTTATGAAACAATGAATAATTCCCGAATTTATTATCCTTCTTCAGGTAATCAGGTAAATCCCAATGCAGTACCATGTCCAATCATAGTCTTTGGTCATGGATTTCAGATGGGTATTGACAGGTATTATAGTTATGCCCAGCATCTTGCTTCCTGGGGATTTATTGTAGTCCTGCCCACAATATCCAATCCATTTCCCACGCCTGAACACTATACCCGCGCCCATTCAATGGTTGATGCAGCAAGATGGGTTGCCAACCGCGACACAATTGTTGGTGATATATTTTATAACAAACTTGACCGATTCAACTGGGGATTTACCGGGCATAGTATGGGTGGTGGCTTGGCGTGCCTTGCATCTGACACATTCAGATTGATTGACACACTGAAGGCAGTCGTGTCCTTAGCAAGCCCCCAGACAACACCTGCAACGCATTCTGAGCACATTTTAACTCCAAAACTGATTATGGCAGGTTCGGTTGACAATATTGCACCCTGGAACGATGTTCGTTCTGCATACTGGCAGAGTGCGCCGGCACCAGGGACATTTGCGGTTATCCATGGTGCGAATCACGGTTATTTTATGGACTATTCCTATTCCTGGGAAAATGGGGGAAGTGCAACAATAACAAGGGCAGAGCAATTGAGAATTGCCCGCAGGCATATGACCGCATTTTTCAGAAGGTATCTCAAAAATGATACTACATTATGGAACT
>CAYQKL010000027.1:0-31809 GCA_964418185.1 uncultured bacterium | reverse complement strand
AAAGAGTTCACTACCCCCTTGACAAATAGCCAATTATGGGTATAATGTAATATATTAAGTTTTAATGAGCATATAAAAAACCTGAGGAAAGGAGGTGATAACAGGAATAATTAATAAAGGTCTTAAGGGCTTTGCAGATGTGCCCGTGAACATCTGAGATTGTTTCTGTTTGGTTCCGCGTCCTAATTCGCGGAATTGAGTATGCCACCAAAGGTGGCGAAAGGAGCAAAAAATGAAGAGAATAATGTTCGGTTTAATTGCCATAGTGGCAATAATGACAATCGCTGGTTGCGGTGGTGAGGCAGAAAAACTCGCCGCACCAGAGATAACAAAAACGATAATGGATGAAACATCCGTGACTGTAGTCTGGAGAGAAGATACTACAGTTACCCAGCATTCGGATTTTAGTGGCTACAATGTCTATGTCTATACTGATTCAACAGCATTGCTAACTGCTGATGCCGAAAATCTTAACGCACATAACACAACCGTTATAACAACCAATTCCTATACTGCCACAGGGCTGAGCATAGATAGCATCTATTATATCCAGGTAAGAACCGTTAACACCGATAATGTAGCCGGTGATTACAACAGCAATGTTCATTTTGTTACGGCATCACCAAGATCCGAATTCACGGTGACGGTCACACTTGAACTTGACCCCAATAATCAGAATGAACCAAAGTGTGGTCTTGTATTTGCAACCGGCGAAGTTACCGATGAAACAAATGGCGAATTTCCGAATGCCGATGTCTTTTTTGAGAGATTTATCCAGGGCGGCGCCGAAACGCTTCAGGTAAACTCTGCATCACGCAGACCCAATGGTAGAACTACATTGATGGTAAATCTTGGACAGGCAGATTTTGATAGTGTATCCACAGTGGATCCTACCCTCGTTGTAAACGACCATGAGCCATTTGTCGCTGGTGATTTAATTGCCTTCAAAACTGAAGAAAATAACTATGTGAAACTTCATATTGATACCTATGATTCAACCGCAGCCACAGTAGATGTAACGTATTCCTACCAGGATAACGTTGATTTCCCCTATTTCTCACCCGGTAAGTAATTAGAGACGACAAAAAAGGGGCGGCAGAGCCGCCCCTTTTTCATTTCTTATTACTATTTATTCTCCAGAGTAGATTCATTAGCCAATGCAGCAATTGGTTGGCAATGCACTGCCTTTTGTGCGATGAATCACACCACTACTACAAACATATTTAATATCTGTCAATGATCACTTCGTTTCATCCTCTATCCAATTAAGATATAATAGCAAACCATTATCAATACCCCAATAGACTATCTCAGGTACTTTATAAGGATGGTTATCTTTTATATAGGATTCTATTAGTTTATAATTTGCCTTTTTGGTTTTGATAAATACACCATACTCCTTTGCCTTTTCAATCTTCTTCTTCCAAGTATATATTGAATCAATCTTAAATATATTGCCACAGGCAATGAGCTTCTGTTTGAGGAGACCGTTTATAATTTTTTTTGCAGTCTTTTGATTGGGAAAAGTTGTGTAAATAACAATGAATTTTTTATCAATTGACATTGGACGCTAACTTCAATAATTATGTCTTTCCCTTAATCAGCGAAAATGCCTCAGCCCTGGTTGCGGTTGATTGCATCACGCCACGAATTGCCGAAGTTACAGTAAGGGTCCCTGGTTTTTTTACCCCTATCATTGATAAACACAGGTGCTCGGCTTCAATTACCACAAGAACACCCATTGGTTTCAGATTTGCCATAAGAAAGTCCGCTATCTCGTGGGTCAACCGTTCCTGGAGTAATGGTCTTTTTGACATCACATCAATCACCCGAACCAGACTTGAAAAACCTGTCACTTTGTTATCTTTTGGAATATATACAATATGTGCTTTACCAAAAAATGGCAGGAGATGGTGTTCGCATACCGAATAGAATGGAATATCCTTTATCAAAATCATTTCATCTTCATTTTTTGCCCTGTAGGTTTTGAATTCTCTTTTCGGGTCCTGCCTCACACCGGCATAAATCTCTTCATACATTTCGGCAACGCGCCTCGGTGTTTCCCGTAATCCGTCACGATCCAAATCCTCACCAATCGCCTTAAGAATTATTCTGATAGCCTGTTCAATCTTTTTTTTATCCATTTCTTAATCCCAATAGAATTTTCTAACGAATGCTTTTACCAGCTTCACTTTTTTCACCATCCTTTACCCCCTTCTCATTCTTCTTCACCCCTTTCTGTCGGCCTATTATTACATCAATCTCTTCGCCGGTCAATATCTCCTTTTCAAGAAGTTTCTCGGCAAGGTTCTTAAGTATCTCAAGATTGTTCTTGATTATATCTTCAGCAATTGACTCAGCCTGTTCAATCATTCTCTTAACTTCCTGGTCTATTTCCCGTGCAGTCTGCTCTGAATAATCTCTGTGCATCCCTATCTCACGACCAAGAAAGATCTCTTCCTGTTTTTCGCCATAAGTCAAAGGTCCCAATCTGTCACTCATTCCCCATTCGCAGACCATTTTGCGGGCAAGTTTTGTCGCCTTTTCAATATCATTACCTGAACCTGTAGATAGGTCACCGAGCACAAGTTTTTCCGCAATCCTGCCCCCCAACATAAATGCAAGTTGATTAAAACAATAGGTCTTTGAATATGTGCGCCTTTCGTCAATTGGTAATGCCTGGGTCACACCAAGTGCCATTCCCCGGGGTATGATTGTCACCTTATGTATCGGGTCCATCCCCGATAAAAACTTGGATACGAGTACATGTCCACATTCATGATAGGCAGTAAGTCTTTTCTCATCATCCGAAATAATCAAACTCTTTCTTTCCACACCCATTAGAATCTTGTCTTTGGCATCCTCAAATTCCTGCATAGTAATCTTATTTTTGTTGCGCCGCGCAGCGAGCAATGCAGCTTCGTTCGCCATATTTGCCAGATCTGCTCCGGAAAATCCTGGCGTTCCCCTTGCCAGAACCTCAAGGTCCACATCGCTGGCAAGTGGAATTTTGCGGGTATGCACCTTCAAAATTCCTAATCTACCCCGTAAATCAGGACGGTCAAGAACTACAACCCTGTCAAATCTACCCGGTCTCAACAGAGCGGGATCCAGGATATCAGGACGATTTGTTGCCGCCATCAAGATAATTCCCTCATTTACTTCAAAACCATCCATTTCTACGAGCAATTGATTTAGCGTCTGCTCCCGTTCATCATGTCCGCCACCCAGCCCTGCACCCCTTAGTCTTCCAACGGCATCAATCTCATCAATAAAGACAATACAGGGAGAATTCTTCTTTGCCTGGTCAAACAAATCCCTCACCCTTGAAGCACCCACACCAACAAACATTTCTACAAAATCTGATCCGCTGATAGAAATAAAAGGCACACCCGCCTCGCCAGCAACCGCTCGTGCCATTAAAGTCTTCCCGGTACCCGGGGGTCCAAGCAGTAACACACCCTTGGGTATTCTACCGCCCAGCCTTGTGAATTTCCTTGGTTCTTTTAAAAACTCAATAACTTCCTGCAATTCTTGCTTTGCTTCTTCCACGCCCGCAACATCATTGAATGTAGTTGATGGCTTATTCTCAAGTACGATCTTTGCCCGGCTTCTGCCAAAACCAAGCGCGCGATTTTGTCCTGATTGCATCTGTCGCAAAAACAAGAACCATATCCCGATAAGAATCAACCAGGGCAATATCCCAATCAAAACATCCATCCAGCTCGAACGTTGTTTTGCAACTATCTCCACATTATATTTTATCAATTCGTCTGTAAGTTTTGAATCCTCAAATGGTATCAAAGTGTTAAACTCATCATAATTTTTACCCTCATAAGGAATTGGAGTTCTGAAATTGCCTTTGATAGAACGTTCGGTGATTGTAACCTTTTCAATATTTCTTATATGCAGTTCCCGAATAAAAATAGAATAAGGAATATTCGCGGACCTGGTGCCCTGTCCAGCAAAATACTGGATACCAAACCAGACCAGAAGAACTAACAATGACCATATGATTGCAGTCTGCCAGGCGCGATTTCTCTGCGGTTTCTTATTGAACATTGTAGACTCCGATATATCTTAAATTTCTGTATTTCTTATCATAATCAAGTCCATATCCAACAACGAAGACACGGGGGATATTGAAACCCGCATAAGTAATTGGAACATCTATTATTCGTACGTCTCTCTTATTCAAAAGTGTACACACAGCAATACTGCGTGGACCCCTGGTCCTCAAATTATTGATGATATAATTTATCGTCCTCCCTGAATCCACGATATCCTCAATCAAAATAATGTCGCGGTCTTCAATATTTAGAGAAAGATCCTGCGTAATACGCACAACACCGCTGGATTTTGTGCCTTCATAACTTGAGATACTCAAAAAATCTATCTCCACCGTTATCTCCAGTTCTCTCAGTAAATCAGCGAGAAAAACAAACGCACCCTTAAGTACGCCAATAAGGATGGGATTCTTGTTCTTATAATCATTATTTATCTCCCTGCCAATCTCTTTTATCCTCTTTCTTATATCTTCCTCTTTAATCAAGATATTCAAATTCCACCTTCAGAATATTTCTGGTTTTCTTATCAATAAAAGCCCGGTACGCGCGGCAGATACCGACTACCCAGAGAATACCCCTCTGGTCACATAGTAACACAATACTACTCCTTTCATTCACCGGTACCCTCGCCTCATTAAGTATCTTCTTTATCTTTTTCCTGCCTTTTTTTATTTCTATTATGTCGCCAGGTTTCCAGTTCCTGAGGAAGAACGGCGGAATCAATTCATCAAAATCAAAAAACTCACAATTCTCCGAGAAATGAACCTGAGCGATCTTCGCAACGAAACTTGTCTTCAGTCTCAAATTCGTTATTTCAACCACTTTGTCAATCTTTACAGGGGAAAAGAATTTCTTTTCTCTCCCGCCCGCCGACGGGCAAATCACAACACTTTCGTATACCCTCTGGGCACAAAGATTCCCGGGCAAAAAAATTTTTTTACCACTTGTTTTATCATTTAGACTCAAGATCGCATCAATATGTTTACTCTCAAGCCCGCTCAGATTACCTTTCAAATTCTTTATGCCCCTCATTATTACCCTGTTTCCGATTGCTTTATTATAATACAGAAGATGCTTTAAGTCAATAGCCAAACCATTTTTTTTCTTTGTAACCAATTTATCAAACGCCTTTTGAACTTCTTCCTGAATGAATCTTTCGTCATTGTGTAGTATATCTATCTCCCTCTGTAACACCTTATGCAACTGCGGATTCAATTTGAGTAACTGTGGTATAATTTTCAGGCGGATGAAATTCCGTCTGATATTCATATCAGTATTGCTTAGATCGGTTGAAAACTTCAGACCACACATTTTCAAATATCTCAAAATATCAGATTTTTTAATACCTATCAATGGCCTTACAAAAGGCAGACGCACAGCTGGAATGGACTGCAGGCCGAGCGTCCCGCTGCCGCGGACAAGATTGATAAAAAATGTCTCTACTACATCATCCAGATTGTGACCCAAAACAATCCGCTGAGCAGATATTTCTCGGGCACATTTCATCAGAGCATTATAGCGCCTTTGCCTCGCCTCTGCTTCCAGGCCACGCCGTGTTTTTGGAACTACTATCCTAATAATTTTGCAACTACATTCATACTTGCGGGCATAGTAATGTACCAATCTTTCTTCATCCTTTAAAATTCCTTTCGGTCTGAGACCATGATTTACATAAACAAGGGAAAAAATTATTGTATTCCCATAGATTTTCTTCAAAACATCTAATGCACATACAGAATCCGGACCCCCTGAGAATCCAATAACTACCTTTTTCGTTTTTCTAAACATCCTATATCTATCAATGGTTTCCTTAACCTGCGAGAAAACGCCATCTATGGTTTTATCTTCCATTCACAAAAGTATAACAAAAGATGGAACAAAGTCAATAAGTCTGCACCAGTGTGAGTGTGGAGTTATCGGCTTTCTTGTTTAACCTTTTCTCGTATATCCTTGTTAATTTGTGCTGCCAGCCGTTTTAAAACATCAAGCAAATCAACAATGCTCTGGAAATCTTCAGGCAGTTCATTGAGCATCTTTTCCAGTGCATTTTTGGAAAGTGTAATACCCTTATTGATTACTTGAAGAGTTCCTTCTTCTTCTACTTCCCTCACCGCCTTATCAAAAAATTCGTCATCAAAACCACTAACTAGCCTGCCGGTTTTGGCAACCAACAGAGTGTGATACCAGGCAAAATCATCAAATTCTTCTGTAATATCTTCCGGGATACCGGTCTTTTCCAATTTCTTGATCAATTTGTGTGCCTGATCGAAATATTCATAAGCGAGATTGTAGATAACATAAGTATGTGGATCAATTTCAGGTATTGGCTCCTCGGGGATCTCATCAAGGTCAATCCCTTGCTCTGATGCCGCCTTTTTTATCATCTCCTGAGTTCTGTCAAAGATTTCCTTAAGGTCATTAAGAAATATGCTGGGGTCATTCGGATCCTCACCTTTTAGATAATGTTGTAGCATTCTTTCTTCGTTGTCTTTATAAACGCGACAACTGTCTTTTTGATCACAGCGGTCACAACGATAATCACAATAGTTATAAGGTCCGGGTTTCAATTTTTCTCCTATCGTAAAATATACTGAATTTTACTCATTAGTCAATAGACTCCTTGACATTCTATGAAAATTAAATATCATATTCCATAAGGAGGTTTTCTTTGGCGTTTAATTTGATCAATTTCTTTAAGAATTTAAGAAGCCACTTCTTAAGCGATGTGGCAATTGACCTGGGAACCTGCACGACCCTTATTTATGTTAATGGCAGGGGTATTGTGCTTAATGAACCAACTGTCGTGGCGGTTGATACTAAAACGAAGAAATGTATCGCAGTTGGTGACGAAGCAAAGAAAATGTTGGGAAAAACACCTGAGGAGATAAAGGCGATCAGACCAATGAAGGATGGGGTTATCGCAGACTTTGAAATGGTTGAATTATTACTGAGAACATTCATTGAAAGGATCCAGCAAAAAAAACTCTTTACCCGGCCCAGGGTTATCATTTGTGTTCCCTCAGGCATAACCGAAGTAGAAAAAAGGGCGGTAAGAGATTCCGTTGAGGCGGCTGGAGCCCGGGAAGTATACCTTGTTTCTGAGCCTATTGCAGCAGCAATTGGTATTAATCTCCCCGTCGATATGCCCCAGGGCAATATGATAATTGATATTGGCGGTGGCACGACAGAAATCGCTGTAATTGCTCTTTCTGGAATTGTCACCAACAGTTCTATCAGGGTAGCGGGAGATGAAATGGATGATGCCATCGTCCAGTTTGTAAAGAAAAACTATAATGTGATAATCGGTGAGCAAACGGCTGAAGAAATAAAGATATCAATTGGCAATGCATTTCCAACTGAAGAAGATAAGACAATTGAAGTAAGAGGTAGAGATCTTGTCAAGGGCATTCCCAAGACCATTAGATTGACGAGCCACGAAGTCAGAGAAGCGATACAAGAACCTCTTTCAATGATAATTGAAGCAGTACGTCTTACGCTTGAGAAAACTCCACCTGAACTTGCCGCAGATATTGTGAATTCAGGTATATATATGGCTGGTGGTAGTTCGCTGTTGAGGGGGATTGATACCCTCATCCGTGAGGAAACAAATCTACCGGTTACAGTTGCCGAAGAACCGAACAAGGCTGTAGTGTTTGGCGCTGGCAAAATTCTTGAAGATATGCAAAAATATGAAAAAGTAATATTTACCCTGAAGAGAGAATAGTTGTCCCGTATTCAAGTTTTTCTATTTATTTTCTTATCTGCAATATCGTTATTCTTTATTGCCCTGAACAAAAACGCCGACTTCTATATCAGCACCCATCTTTCTGAAATTCTCTTATTCCCGGTAAGATATATCAGCAATTATTTTCAATACCTTAACATTTCCCAGAATAAAATAGATAAACTTGAAAGCACATTGAGTCAACTACAGATTGAGAATGAAAATCTGAAAAACACAATGAAATCATTGGCGCTGCCGGATACAATCCAGAGACAGGGTATAAGACTATTAAAGGCAAATATCATTGGCCGGGATCCTAAGAATTTTAATGGCTTTCTTTTTGTTGACAAAGGGAAATCCAGCGGATTGAATATTAACAATCCAGTAATTCTACAGGATAAACTCGTGGGTAAGGTGAAATCTTTATCAGACAATGCAGGCATTGTGGAAACATTTGAAAATGAGGGCTTTGCTATTAGCGCGATAGATGCCCGGACCAGCATCTATGGAATAGTAAAGAAAAATGACCAGTTGATTTTTGACTATATAAAAATTGATGACGAAATCTATCAAGGCGATTCAATATATACTTCGGGTCTTAGCGAAATCTTTCCCCCGGGAATATTCATTGGAAAGGTGGCTGAAATCATATACAAAGATGATTTGTACTTCAAGAAGATTGTTATTACTCCAGCACTCAAAATTAATCAACTGAACTATGTGTACATAATCTACTGAGAATCAATGAGATTTGTGTTATATTTTATCCTCAGTTACATATTCCTTCCACTAAATGCGACTGTTGACCTTATTTCCATACTCGTTTATTTCATAATCCTCAATGAAGATGAGCGGTTTTCTATTCTGTTTGCCTTTTTTGCTGGGCTCTTACTTGATTTATATTGTCCAATCTCATTGGGACTAAATATGCTGATCTTTGTAATTCTGGGTCAGGCATTGATTTTCCTCAAAAAATATTTTGTGCGAGAACCATTAACCTTGATCTTCATATTTACCATATTCTATTTAATCCATCTCTTGATTGGTTACCTGATAAATGGTATCCCCTTAAATATTACCACACTTCTTCTTACAATTGTTCTTAGTCTGCCGGTTTATTTTATTTTAAGCAAGATTTGTTTCAAAATATGGATGAAGATCTAAAAAAATACCGTCTATTCCAGGGGTTCGTCTTCGCAGCCTTCGCAATAATTATCATCTTCTGTTTGAAACTGCAAATATTTGAAGGTAGAAAATATCATCGGCTTTCTGAGGAAAATCGTATCAAAAAGAAATATATTACAGCACCGCGAGGTAATATCTATGATTGCCGGGGCAGGGAGATTGCAAATACACGCCCGGCATTCTATGTCTCAATTATTCCCGCGATCGTTGAACAGACAAGTATTGATAAAATTGCCCGTATATTAAATATTGATGTGAAGTCCATCCAGAGAAAAATGAAATTGGAAAAAAATCCTTATGTCTCCATTAAAATCGGTAGAGATGTATCCTTTGAACAAATTTCTCTAATTGAAGAAACTCTTGAAGATCTGCCCGGGGTTGAACTCGGTATTGAACCGGTGCGCAATTACCCATACCGTGAACTTTTCTGCCATATACTTGGCTATGTCAGTGAAATCAGTGAAATTGAGATAAAACAATCAAAAGAATACAAGATTGGCGATTATACTGGCAGAATTGGATTGGAACAACAATATGAACTTAATCTTAGGGGCATTGATGGAATTGACTATATTGAAGTTGATGTCAAGGGGCGTGAATTGGGTAAAGTTTCTGACTACCGGCCCATACCGCCAACTCCGGGGAAAGACCTTTATACAACGATTGATCTTGAACTTACAGATTCTACAGCAAAATATCTGGAGAAATTTCCATACGCAGCAGCAGTAGCACTCAATCCGAAAAATGGTGACATCTATGTTATCTACTCCAAACCAGGTTTTGATCCAAATCGTTTTGTGCATGGCTTGACAGAATCAGAGTGGCAAACCCTTAATAATCCGGCAGTTGCTCCGCTCCTCAATCGGGCAACTATGAGTTGTTATCCAATAGGTTCCACGATAAAACCATTTGTTGCCCTTGCCGGTCTTGATGCAGGGATGATTAACCAGACAAAAAGATTTGAAACCTGCAGGGGTGGATTGAAACTTGGAAACAGATATTTTAGGTGCTGGAAAATCCACGGTAGTCTTTCATTGATTGATGCAATCATTCAATCCTGTGATGTCTATTTCTACCAGTTAGGAAGATACCTGGGCATTGACACAATCACAAGACTTCTTTCTGATGTTGGTTTTGGAAAACCAACGGGTATAGATTTACCTCAGGAAAAGACAGGCATTTTGCCTGACCGTAAATGGATGGAAAAACATTATGGCAAAAATTGGACCGAAGGGCATATTTTCAATTTGAGTATTGGCCAGGGTGATATTCTTGCCACACCGCTACAACTCGCCCGTGCTTATACACTGTTTGCCAATTCTGGGAACTCTCTGATTACGCCACACCTCAGTAAACAAACAAAAACTTCCAATTACCCACTGCAGAAGAGATTTGAAGCCCTGAATGCCACACGTCAGGCGCTCACTGAAGTTGTTAATAGAGGTACCGGTATGCTGGCACAGGTCGCAGGACTAAAGGTAAGTGGCAAGACCGGTACTGCAGAAAATCCACATGGTGAAGACCATTCAATATTTGTCGGTTATGCGCCTGCGGATGACCCCGAGATTCTCGTTTGTGTTATCGTTGAGAATGCCGGTCATGGCGGAAGTATTGCTGCACCGATTGTAGGAAAAATCATCAAGACATTCCAGGCGATAAGCAACCGCTCGGTCTCCTATGAAAAATATTGATAAAGGCATCATTATTATCGCTTTAGTAATTTCCTTGATAGGTTTAGTAATGATATACTCTACTGGTGGGTTAAACTACTTTCATAGACAGGCGCTCTGGTTGTTTGTTGGTCTGTGTATCAGTATTTTGATAGGAAAATTCTCTTCTCGATTTTGGTCAACTTTTTCACTTCCGTTATACATTCTAACCTGCCTGCTAACCTTAGTCGTGCTCTTCTATTCAACCGGCTATCCGCGACGCTGGTTCAACATCGGATTTTTTAATCTGCAACCATCTGAATTCGCAAAGATTGGTGCAATATTACTTCTTGCCAATTATCTGGCAGAAAAGAAAAAACTTGAAAAATTTACCGATTTTTTTATTCCCCTGCTCATTATCGCCATTCCCTCAGCACTAATCTTTGTTGAACCGGACCTTGGAGCAGCCCAGATATTTTTCCCCATAATGTGCTTGATGCTCTACTGGGCTGGTATGCCCTTAGCAAGAATTTTGATCTTCTTCTCACCCATAATTTCCGCAGTCACAAGTTTTTCAATCTACATATGGCTTAGTTTTATGATTCTCTTTGGCATCTTTTTATACTCGCGGAAAAAACTAACAGAAATATTATATCATCTCATTGCCAATCCTGTTATTGGTCTACTGACTCCGATCATCTGGCACTCACTAAAATCTTATCAACAAAAGAGAATAATCACTTTTCTCTCACCCTGGATTGATCCCAGGGGTATCTCCTGGCAGTCCATTCAATCAAAGATTGCGATTGGCTCAGGGCAGATCTGGGGCAAAGGTTTTCTCTCTGGTACCCAGAAAAAATTGGAATTCCTTCCAGAGAGACATACGGATTTTATCTTTTCCTGCATTGGTGAAGAATTCGGATTTATTGGTATCTTGATAACAATATTTTTATACATTCTACTTTTCCGAAAACTACTCAATATTGCCCGGGAAACAAAGAACCGATTTCTGAGCCTCGTCGTTATCGGCATATTATCCTGGTTCTGGTACCAGACATTCATCAACATTGGAATGACCATCGGCATCCTACCCATTACCGGCGTACCTCTTCCCTTTATCAGTTATGGTGGTTCAGCCCTGCTTGCCTGTTTCATTGGAATCGGCATTGTCTTATCAATCTCAAAAGCGAGGTATTATGAATACTAATTATTGCAAATCATCTCAAGTCAATCAGGGAAAATTAAAATTTAAGATTCAGTTGGGAATCTATGTTCAATAGAGTCAGTGAGAAAATAGTTGACCGGCTGGTATCCATCCTTGGTAAAGAAAATACAATTGTTGAACAACAGATACTACAAAATTATGCCCACGATGAAACACCCCTTTATTATTCAATGCCTGAAGTTGTAGTAAAACCTCTGAATGTCCGACAAATATCAGAGCTTCTAAGACTTGCAAACAGTGATTCAATCCCCATTACTCCACGCGGCGGAGGCACAAGCCTTTCTGCAGGAGCAGTTCCGTTTCATAAAGGAATAGTTTTGTCTTTTGAAAAGATGAATAATATTAAAGAAGTTGATCAGGAAAACCAAATGGCAATTGTAGAGCCAGGTATCATAACGGGGAATATGGAAAAGGAACTTGCCAATCATAACCTGTTTTTTCCTCCAGACCCGGTTAGCCTTGACTCCTGTACCATTGGAGGTAATATTGCTGAATGCGCAGGTGGACCAAGGGCAATGAAGTACGGTGTGACAAAGAATTATGTCACGGGACTTGAGGTAGTTACTGCTTCTGGTGACATAATAAGATTAGGTGGCAAACTGTTAAAGAATGTCACAGGTTATAATCTCATAGACCTTTTTGTTGGTTCAGAAGGGACCCTCGGTGTAATCACCGAAGCAACCTTAAAGATTTTGCCCCTACCAGGAATTGTGGTTGACCTTTACATTCCCTTCAATACCGTCTCTGATGCATCAAGATTTTCAATTGAACTTCTTAAACAGGGTCTTTCTGCGACGGCGATAGAAATTATGGAAGGCGATGTGGTAAGAATGGTCAGAAAATTTCTAAATAGAGAAATTCCATATAGTGAAAAAAATGGCCACACAATTGTCGAAATAGATGGAAACACTAAAGAATTCATCAGAAGCACCTATGAGAGAATCGGTGATATTGCACTAAAATATGGAGCCCTTGATGTTTTTGTTGCTGAAACTCAAAAGGATAAAGAACGTATCTGGGAAGTAAGAAAAAAAATCGGTGAGGCACTGAAGGCACAGACGAATGTCATCGCCCGGGAAGACCTGGTTGTTCCCAAAAATAAAATCCCACATTTGATTTCTCAACTGAAAGAATGTGTTAAAAAATATGATAGCACACTTTATGCCTTTGGTCATTTAGGCGATGGCAATATACACACTGATGTGGGCGTTGATGATAAAGATAGGAATATTGATATAGATCAGATTTCCAAATTGAGAAGGGAAATATATGAGATAACCATCAAACTCGGTGGCACGATCACGGCTGAGCACGGAGTTGGACTTTCTAAGATTCCTTTTATTTCGCTCGCGCTTGATAGCAATACGATTGAATTGATGGCAAAGATAAAAAGGGAATTTGACCCCAGGAACATTCTGAATCCCGGAAAAATATTTAACCAATTACAATTTAACCGTTCAGCCAATCACCATTTAACCAAACTATGATCCGTGCATTTATTGAAACCTCACTCGTTGACTGGGATGGAAAAATGACCTCGGTATTATTCTTTGACCGCTGCAACTTTCGTTGTCCATTTTGCCAGAACTGGAGACTGATAATCAGTCCTGACAAATACCCTGAATACAAATTTGAAGAGATTTTGACCAGACTCTCCAGAAAAAAGAACTGGGTAGACGGTGTTGTTCTTACCGGCGGTGAACCTCTGCTGTTTTACAGAGATGTCATAGATATCGCTGAAAAATTGAAAACACTAAATTTGTCGGTGAAACTGGACACGAATGGGTCTCTCCCCGAAAGACTCGGCAAATTGTTAAAACTGCAACTCATTGATTATGTAGCAATGGATATCAAGGCTCCCATTGATAGTTCGTATTGGGTCGCAGCGGGCAAAAAAATGACATCAAGAATCGTTAAGAATCTGACTGAAAAAATAGAGGAATGCATTGATATCCTGATGAACTCAAATATTGATTATGAGTTTAGAACCACCTGTGTTCCGGGCTTGATTGACGAATCTGCGATTGAAAAAATTGGTAGAGAAATCAAAGGTGCAAAAAAATGGGTCTTACAACATTTTACCTCGGTCAATGCCTATAAGAAGGAATACCGTAATAGAGTCTATGAGGATGAAAGACTAAAGACATTCGTAAAAATCGCCCAGCAATATGTACCTGCAGCGCGACTGAGGTAATCTCTCAGCATCTTCCTTTTCGGTTAATTGAATTCAGAAAAAAATTCGGTTTCTATCAATTATTTTAGACTTAAGTGTTAAAACGATAAAAATAGAAATTATTGACAAGACAAAACTTTTAATTATACTTTGTTTGTGAAAATAGAAACAAAAGTAAGATTGAATAATTTCCTGATAAAAAATCTTTTGTATGGTATCTTTCATTCAGGAAACAATCCCTTAATCCATCCGATATTACTCCCCATTGTTGAGAAAGGTATATGGTTCGCACTGAAGAATGTGCCTGGACCGGTAGGCTTACCTGGTGTGATTCAGGATAAATTCTATATGCTCAGGGCAATGGTGTATTCTGGGATGAGATTTGGAACAACTTCTAAATTCACTGATACAATTGTGAATAAAGCAATTCTTAGCAATCTGCGCGCGGAAAAAGAAAAGGAGTTTCGTGCAGTATTCGGATTTGACCCTCCTGGTTTTATGACCATATCACCGGCAAAAATGTGCAATCTCCGCTGCAGGGGTTGTTATGCAAACTCAGCGTCGGAAAAAGACCAGTTACCATATGACATCTTTTCAAGGGCAATAAAAGAGATGCACGACCTATGGGGTGCAAGGTTTGTTGTGATCTCGGGTGGCGAGCCAATGCTGTATAAGTGGGCAGGAAAAGAGATTATGGAAATTTTTAGGGAAAATCCTGATTCTCTATTTTTAATGTATACAAATGGTAGTTTGATAAACGAGAAAATTGCAACAGAATTTGGCGACTTGGGCAATGTCACACCTGCAATTTCTGTGGAAGGAATGAAAGAGACAACAGAAAGGCGCAGGGGTAGAGGATTTTTTGATAGGATTGTCCATACCCTCCAACTTCTAAAAGAACATCGTGTAACATTTGGTATTTCAGCCACAGCCACAAGGGAAAATGCTGAGGAGATTGTTTCTGATGAATTCATTGATTTCTATTTCAATAAACTCGGTGCGGCGTATGCCTGGGTATTTCATTATATGCCCATTGGCAGGGACATTGCACCAGAATTAATCCCCACACCTGAACAGCGGGTGATGCTCTGGAGGAAAAGTTGGGAGATTGTGCGGGACAAAAAGATTATGTATGCTGATTTCTGGAATCATGGCCCGGTCTCAGATGGATGTATATCTGCCGGCCGACCAGGAGGATATTTTTATGTTGACTGGCAAGCAAATGTATATCCCTGTGTCTTCTTCCCTTACGCCGCGGCAAATCTTGACGAAATTTACAAAAATGGTGGGAATCTAAATGATTTAATCAATCTTCCCCTGCATAAACGAATAAGGGAGTGGCAGTTCAAATACTGGCAAGAAGGCGACCTGCTAAGGCCCTGTCCCATTCGTGATCACTACCTTATGGCAAAAAAAATTGTAATTGAAACAAAAGCAAAACCGGCAGATGAAGCAGCCGCAATTATATTATCAAGTTATGATTATGAACAAAAAATGGCAAATTATGATTTTGAATTGGAAAAAAAGACCAAAAATATATGGGAAAGGATCTACAAAAATGGAACCAGAAAAGCAATATGAATTAATCAGTATAAATACCGCTGAAATTATTTCTAAGGATGAATTGATTAGAAAATTGAAGCGGCGTAAACCATTGCGGGTCAAACTTGGTATTGACCCTTCCGCACCAGAAATCCATCTCGGCATCAGTGTTCAACTGAGAAAATTGAGGCAATTCCAAGAACTCGGACACACAGTGGTCCTCGTTGTTGGCGATTTTACGGGAATGATTGGGGATCCGAGTGGAGTATCAAAGACAAGACCAAAATTGACGCGCGAGCAGATAAAGAAGAATATGGCAAAATATAAAGAACAGATCTTCAGAATTCTTGAACCCAGAAAGACTGAATTCACTTATAATTCAAAATGGTTAGGCGCAATGGATATTTATGACTTTATTGAACTTGCTTCAAAATATACTGTGGCACGTATACTGGAAAGGGATGATTTCTCAAACCGTTTGAAAGATGGAATCCCGGTGTATATGCATGAAATAATTTACCCCCTGTGTCAGGCATATGATTCTGTAGCGACAAGAGCGGACATTGAACTGGGTGGTACAGACCAGAAATTCAATCTTCTTGTAGGCAGAGAATTGATGAAAGAATTCAATTTAGAGCCCCAGGTTGTTATGACAATGCCGATTCTTGAAGGAACCGATGGTATAAGAAAGATGAGCAAAAGCTACGGGAACTACATTGGTATAACTGAACCAGCAAAAGAAATGTTTGGAAAGATAATGTCAATTCCTGATGAACTAATTGTTAAGTATTTTGAACTGACTACTGATGCATTTCCTCATAAAATTGACGAGTTCAGAAAGGGACTCAAAGATGGGTCAATCAATCCACGGGATGCAAAATTTGAACTTGCCAAAACTCTGGTGCGTATGTATCACTCAGCCGAGGATGCAGAAAAGGTCGCGGGTGAATTTAACAGGGTGTTTGCCCAGAAGGAACTGCCTACTGAACTGAAAGAATTCAGCCTTGGCACCCAGGAGATTAATATCATTGACTTACTGGTAAAGACAAATCTTATGCCCTCTCGTGCTGAGGCAAAACGAAAAATAAAAGAAGGGGCGATAGACATAGATGGTGAAAAAATAAAAGATATTAATTATTCTGTCAGGCTAAGTAAACCTATTATTATTAAGGCTGGCAAACACAGATTTATAAAGGTTGTTCCCTGAATATTTTGTGCCAAAATCAGGGATTATCTTCTTTCTGATGGATTACCTCAGTTGTCAGATCCAGGACCCGAGCAAGGTTTGAACAGATCTTTTCAAGAGATTTGTACAACTCTTTTTCACTAATAGTCTTGTTATGGATTTTATCAAGGATGTCTTCAAGTTGCGAAAAGGTATTCACCAACTCATTATAGTCATAGTGTAAAGTCCTGGTCAATGAACGACACAGGTCATTGTATATTCCCTGAATTCCATCTACAACATCATCTTTACGAAATCTTATCTCACCGGTCTCAATGCCCTCGCTCAATTTCTTGAGATAACCCGCAAGTCTATATATGGGACCATAGATTTTGTTGGATAATCTTAGAAGTGTAAGATAACTGATATAATAAAGCACGACCGCCAGTACGCCAAAGACTGTGAAATGAACCACATAAGATTTACCTGGAGTAAAGATCTGCCCAGACCCAAAAATGAAAATGAAAGCAATAATAAGGATAACAGATACTCCAAGTACCAGCCCGAATGCGTGCAAGAGCATCCTATATTGTAAACGGCTGACAATTAGATTCCTTCTTCTATTCTTCGTCATATAACATAGAATAATAGCCAATAACAGAAAAAAGTCAATATGCAATACAATGTTAATGGACTTGATTTTTTCTGAAAATTATATTTAATTCTTTATGACTACCAGACCAAAGATTTTTATCACGAAAAAACTTCCAAAACCTGCTCTTGCCCTACTGCATAAATATTTTCAAGTTGAAATATTTGGAGAGGAAAGACCCATAAAGAAAACAGAACTGAAGAAATTTATCTATGATAAAATCGGCGTTATCCCGTTGCTCACTGATATCATTGATAAAGAGATAATGAAGAGCGCCCTGAAATTGAAAATAATTGCAAATTATGCTGCAGGATATAATAATATTGATATATCCGAAGCAACAAAAAGAAATATTATGGTTACCAATACTCCGGATGTACTCACAGAAACAACTGCGGATCTTACATTTGGCATACTCCTAACTATTGCAAGACGTATTTGCGAAGCAGAAAGATTTTTAAGAACAAGAAAATTTAAAGGTTGGGCACCAATGCTTTTGCTCGGAACTGATGTCCATCATAAAGTACTCGGAATCATCGGAATGGGTAGAATTGGTAAGGCAGTGGCTCAAAGGGCTCTGGGTTTCAAAATGAAGATAATATACTATGACAAAATTCGTCTCTCCCCTATTGAAGAAATAAAATCCTCTTTGACTTTTAAACCTTTGAAGTTCATCCTAAAGAACGCCGATTTTGTTACAATCCATACACCTCTCACCAGAGAAACCCACCACCTATTCTCTGATAAGGAATTTTCCTTAATGAAAAAAACCGCATTTATAATCAATACCGCACGGGGACCAATAATAGATGAAAAGGCCCTGATAAAGGCATTGAAAAAACAGAGAATCGCTGGCTGCGCCCTTGATGTCTTTGAAAATGAACCCGAAATCTCCGAAGAATTGATAAAAATGGACAATGTCTTACTCCTTCCCCATATTGGCTCAGCAACACTTGAAACCAGAACAAGTATGGCATTTATGTGTGCAGAGAATCTGATTACTGCCCTCATAAAGAACAGAATACCACCAAATCTTGTGAACCCGGAGGTATTGAATATAAAAGAATGAAAATCCTCGTTGTACCAAGCGGTTTTAAAGGTACGGTCCTTTCTAAGGAAGTATGCCAGGCAATTTCCAAAGGTCTAAAAAAGGCAAAGACTGAACTGGTAATCACTGAGATGCCGATTGCTGATGGCGGTCTGGGAACTGCAGAGATACTGACCAAACATTTTAAAGGCAAGTTAATCACCTGCTGGGTCAGTGGACCACTTGGTAAAAAGGTTAAGGCAAGATATGGTATTGTTCCCTCAAAAAAACTTGCCATTATTGAACTTGCTCAGGCTGCCGGTCTCCATCTTGTCCCACCGAAATCGAAAAATCCTTTAAGAAATACAACATCTGGTGTCGGCGAATTGATTGTGAACAGTTTGAAAAGGTGCTGTAAAAGAATTATGCTCGGTGTTGGTGACAGTGCAACAATTGATTGTGGTATTGGCGCAATGTCGTCGCTTGGAGTAAAATTCTTGGACAAAAATCTCAGACAGGTGGACTTGAATTGTCTGGGGCTTCTGAATCTGAATAAGATTGATACTACAAAGGTTATGAAAGAATTGCGATCAGTTGAGTTCACCATCCTCACCGATGTCGGTAATCGCCTTACTGGAAAGAATGGCGCTATCGTCTATGCACCACAGAAAGGTGCTAAAGATAGTGACCTTTATCTAATTGACCAGGCACTCAAAAATTTTAAGAAAATTGTTCTAAGAAACTACGGGGTGAATCCTGATAAAATAAAAGGTGCAGGGGCTGCAGGAGGAATTGCAGGCGGAATGGCTACAATCCTCAGGGCAAAACTCGTTCCGGGCTTTGATTTTTTTGAAAAGGTTGCCAACCTTAAAAATGAAATCAAAAATTCAGATTTAATAATCACCGGTGAAGGTATGATTGATAAAACGACATTCTATGGTAAGGCAACAGGGCAAATAATTAGTATCTGTAGGGCAAATCGCAAGCGGATAATTCTAATCTGTGGTGATTATTCTCGTGATTTAAATTTAGATAAATATGGAATCATAAAAGCCTATTCATTAACAGAGATGGCAAAGAGCAGAAATGGAGCAATGAATAATGCAAGACAACTCCTGCACAAAATCGGGATTGAAATTGGAAGAATAATTTATGAAAAAAGAATTTTGGAAAATCAAGATGAAGATGTAGATAAGATTTAGTCCGCCAGAAAAAAGAAACGAGAAGGGGTAAAGAGGGGTGAAAAGGGGAATATCGTGAATCGTTTACCATGAACCGTTGACCGAAAGAAAGTATAAAGGTAAAGGAACTCGTGATAACACCTTATCATGCCTGATAACCTTGTTTATAATAGGAGTAGAGGCTTTGGTCTTGTGAAAAATGAGGTGGTTTGCTCGGCATTAGAATAGTCAAGCATGCTTGATCACTACAGACTACCATTTAGATGATAGAAGTTAGTTGAAGAAATGGGTATGTAGAGGTAGTAGTTTAAAATCTGTGATTTAGGATTTGGAATATGGTCTGTAATTAAAACGCATCCTGGATCTTGACTTAAGTCTAAATTTGATTAAAATATATTATAGTAAGAAAGGATAATGATGAAAATAATTACTCTGATTTTATTATCTCTCTTTTTCTCTCTGAGTTTTGCCCAGGAGATTGGTGCGCGATACTTAATAATCGCCCATGATAATTTTTATAATGCGATACTTCCCTATGCCCAGTGGAAGCATAAGATGGGATTATGTACAAAGATTGTCCGGGTGCCTTCACAACTTGCCCAGAATTCCACTTCAATCAGAAATTATATCATTGATGCTTATTATAACTGGCAGATGAAACCAGAATTTATTCTCTTTGTTGGTGCACCCAATTATATCCCCTGGTCGTTCAGTAGTTATCCTTACGGAGATAACAATTACACAAATATGGACGCCAATATTTACAATGAAATCCTCTCCGGAAGATTAACTGTCCATAGTACAACTGAAGCACAGACCGTGGTTGCCAAAATGTTGAGATACGATAGGTATCCTGACCTTATGGACTCAATCTGGTTAAAAAAGGGATGTCTTATCGTGAATGATTATCCCAACGGACATCCAGACGATGATTCTATGACCTACAGACTGGATGCCCAGTATGTTGCGGGTTTAATGGTGAGTAATGGATATGCGAAAGTTGATACCTTTTTTGCCACTCGTGGTGCCAATGCGACTTCGGTGATAAATGCGACGAATGATGGGCGGGGGTTTGTTCTTTATCGTGGAACCGCGACTAATAACTGGTATTCGCCGTTTGCTGTTTATCCTGATAATCTTGCCAATGGGAATAAGTTGCCTATCGTAATTTCTGCGACCTGTGGGACATTGGGAACTGGTTCAACATCTGCGACTGCCGAACGCTGGTTTTTGACTGGTTCTCCAACCACACTCAGAGGTGCAGCCGGTTATTTTGCTACCACAACCAGCATCACTAATGGTGCTTATCTGAGAAGCGCAGTTACTCGTGGATTTTTTGATGGTGTATTTTCATATAAAAGAAGAACTTTTGGTGAAGCCTGCGAAGATGGCAGAATAAAAGTTTACAATTCCTATGGTGCAACCAACGAATATAAAGGTTTTACGACCGTCGGTGACCCAGCAATGACAATCTGGACTGCAGTGCCAAAAATTATTACTGTTTCCTACGATTCTATTCTCTATGCCGGTATTGATGAAACCCTTCAGGTCAATGTTCAGTATCAGGGGGCGTCGATTGAATCCGCCTATGTCTGTATAATGTTTGATACCCTGATATACCAAACAGGCTGGACCAATACATCAGGAAGTGTATCGTTTATATTCAATGCACCGAATCCCGGCGTTATGGATATAACAGTTACAGGGAAAAATCTCTACCCATTTGAGGACTCAATAACCATATCTTACTACCATAATGTTATGCTCGTTTACACAGGTAACATCATACAGGATTCTCTTGGTAACAATAATGGAAATGTGGACCCCGGTGAAACAATTCTGCTGTGGGCAAAGATAAAGAATATGGGGGTGTCAACTGCACAAGGTGTAAGCGCATTATTGAGAACAGATGATACGATGGTTGTCATCACCGATAGTATCTCACGCTATGCCAACATTGAATCAGGTTGTATTTCACAAGGATTAAACCCATTTGTGTTTACCGTCTCACCAAAAACGATTGAACACCTCATCCCTTTTGAGCTAATAATGTGCGACTCGAATGACAGTATCTGGACAGCAAATTTTACAATAGTAACCACTGGTAGCAGTGGTGGTAATAATGGCACAGGTCCTGATTCTTATGGCTATTATATCTATGATGACACTGATACCGAGACTGGAAATGCACCAATATATGTGTGGTTTGAGGTCGCGCCTTCAGCCGGTGGACCGGGTTTTATAATTCCAGAAATTAGTGACAGCGATGATGATACAGCTACTTATTCTCTGCCATTCAATTTTACTTTTTACGGAATAAATTACAGTACCCTTGGGCTATGTTCAAATGGGTTTCTTGAATTGTCCACACCCACATATACCTACGGTGACAACACACAAATTCCCTTAATCGGCGGGCCTAAAATACTTATTTCGCCATTCTGGGATGACTTTGATTTAAGCCCTGAACCCGTTGGAGGGGGTGAAGTATATTATTACAATGACACAATTAATCATCGTTTTATTGTTGAATATAAAGACTGCAGACATTATGGACCTATTCCCTGGACTGAAACTTTTCAGATAATTTTGCTTGACCCTGCATATTATCCTACCCCCACTGGAGATGGTGAAATTCTAATTATGTATAACACAGTAACTAATCCCAATAGTTGCACGGTTGGGATTGAAGATGAAACTGAAACAAGAGGTCTCCAATATGTTTATAATAATTCCTACGATGTGAATGCAGAACCCATGATAAGTGGCAGGGCATTACTGGTTACTACAAAACCACCTATTAGTCAACATTCACCCTGGATAAATCTAATTAATTACACAATTAATGATTCTTCAGGTGGAAACAACAATGGTATTCCTGAACCTGGTGAAACAATAGAATTGGTTATTATGATTAAAAATGACGGTGATACAATGGTTTCAAATGTTACTGGAATTTTGGGGTCAAATTCTTTAGATATTTCAATCCTGGATAGTATCGCGGATTTTGGCGATTTAGCAATTGGGGCAAGTTCGGACAATAATTCAAATCCTTATATATTGGAAATTGCGAATACACCCTCTGATACCCTGGTCGGTCTGTCCGTTTATTTGTCGGGCAATGATGGAAATTACCATACCTATGCCTATCTTACTTTGCGTATACATAACGAGACCGGTATTGAAGAGGTACACAAAGAAAATGGCATTTTTCCAGTATTACAGACCTACCCAAATCCATTCCGGAACCACCTTATAATCAAATTCCAAATCCCAAAAAACTACAAGACAGACCAGGGGCAAGGCTTTCCTGACACGTTGCGTTTAGCTTCGGGTAGCCTTGCAATTTATGATGTATGTGGTAGAGTTGTGCGTAATTTGTCTCGGTCAACAGTAAACGGTGAACAGTCAACGATTGTCTGGTCTGGAGAAGATGATTCTGGTCGCCAACTTCCTTCAGGTATATATTTTGTTGTGTTAAAATATGATAATTTAAACGAAACAGAGAAAACAATTTTGTTAAAATAACAAAGACATCCTGCGGAAAACAGGAAGGAGGAGGTTATGAACAAAACTTTGGGTATATTTCTGATAATCACTCTTCCCTGCCTTGTCTTGGGTCGTGGAAACATAGGTGTAAAAAGGCTTAAATACATTGATCCCTATGATGTTCCTATGACATCGTATCAAACCTGGTATGCAAGGATTATAAAAGAACCATCTACTGTTGGCGAAGTGCATCTAACCAAGAATGCAAACTGGCGTTTACCAATGATTGATATTGTTGTCTATGCACCCCTTTATCCTTACATAACTGATTCTTTAAATATCTACATCACTGACCTTCAGTCAGAGAATTACAATGTGCGTGTTGACACGGTGCGTGGTTGGAACGCTGGTCTATTACGCAGTCATCTTTCAGCCCTGTTGGACAGTCAACTGGTTGGTGCGGTATTTATTGGCAATGTGCCTATTGCCTGGTATGAGTATGAATCCAGTGAAGGAAGGGAAGAATTTCCCATTGAATTATACTTTATGGATTTAAATGGAACCTGGATTGATTCAGATAACAACGGACTATTTGATAGCCATACGGGGAATAAAGCACCAGAAATATTCGTGGGCAGGATAAATGCAAACCCGATGACCTGGGGTAATGAAGTCTGGCTCGTAAACAACTACCTTTCAAAGATCCACAAATACCGCACAGGCGGTTATGGAATTCCCCAGAAGGCACTCGCCTATGTGGATGATGACTGGTATAGTTACAACAACTGTAATTTGAACCTCTTATATGACACAGTCATTGTAGTCCGCCAGTATAATACAACGACCGCAGCAGACTTCCGTGCGCGCCTTGATGACCCTTATGAATGGGTTCAAATCTGCAGCCATTCGTCACCCTGGGGCAATACATTTAAGAATACAAGCGGTTATGCAGGGACTGTCTTTAACTTTGAACTCTGGTTTGCTGACCCACCATTCTTGTTTTTAAATCTCTTTCAGTGTGGTGGAACAAGATTTATTGAAGAGAATTCTGAAGGCAGTTGTTACATATTCAATACTACAAATGGCATTCTAACAGTTGGGTCAACCAAGGTCGGCAGTATGCTTCATTTTGATGCATTTTATGGACCACTCAATACTGGTATATCTGTTGGCCAGGCATTCAAACAATGGTTTGCCCAGTACGGCATTACTGATGTTGACTGGTTTTATGGAATGTGCATCTTAGGAGATCCTACTCTAAAGCCAAAACAATCTGTAGCAAAAACTAAAAATATGACCCGTTCAGAGAATCCTTTGACTACTACCCTGAATTGGTCAACACCTGCCCCGATTGATACCAATTCTGAAACTGATGCGTTTGTTACCGCCACTATAGACGGTTCAGGAAGATTATGGTCTGCCTGGGTGACTGGACGTTCAGTTACCAATGGTAGAACAGAAATTTGTGCGTCCTATTATTTGAATGGAACCTGGTCTCAAGTTCAGATTGTTCGTCCGTTCCTTTACTGGGATTTCTTCCCTGCACTATCAACTGATAATCAAGGACATCCATATCTAACCTGGCAAAGGGCATATGGCAGGAATTATGATGTATTTGGTAGTACTTACATCGGAAATCAATGGGGTACAGAAGAACAACTCAGTTCAAAGGCATCAAATGATATGTATCCAGCAATGAGCCGCGATGGTGATGGTCGGCTATGGGTCTGTCTTGAAAGGTGGACACACTTAAACGGTGATATCTATTGTCGTTATTTTGATGGCACAACCTGGCAACCAATGTTTGCTGTAACCACAGACTCTGCGAATGACTATCGTCCTGCAATGGCAACTGATAGCAATGGAATTGCCTGGGTCACCTGGTGCAGTGAAAGATATCAGTATAACCGAAACATATATGTAAAATACTACAATCCCGGCTCTGGCCACTGGGATGGACTATACAGGATAACTGGAAATTCTGCTCAGGATCAGGATCCGAAGATGGCAGTCTCCGGCGATGGCATATTGTGGATCACCTGGACAACCTGGCGTAATGGCAATACTGATGTCTATGAAAGTCACTACGACGGGACTGCCTGGTCAAATGCCCGCGCAGTTGTATCTGATTCTAATCGGGATGAACATCCAACACTTGTTGTTGACCGCGATGGATTCCTCTGGTGTATCTGGCAGACATATCGCTCAGGCAACTGGGAGGTATGGGCGAAATATTACAAAAATGGTGCCTGGCGAGATTCAATGAATGTAAGCAACAATGTGGCACGTGATATTCTACCTACCGCAATTGCTGACGACTCCGGATATATCTGGGTATTGTGGCAGAGTAATAGAGACAATAATTGGAATATTTACTACAGCAAATTGTTATCAGACCTTGTTGACCCTGAGGTTACGGTGATCTCGCCAAACGGCGGTGAAATATGGCAGATTGGTGATATTGATACAATCCGGTGGCATGCCCACGACAATGTCAGGATAGACTCTGTTGTCATAGAATATTCCATTGATAATGGCTCAACCTGGTCATATATCACCACAATTGTGAACCGTGATTCAACATACTGCTGGAGTGTTCCACCAACACCATCCACCCATTGCCTGGTCAGAATGCACGCCTTTGATCAAAATTTAAATGTCGGAGCAGATGTTTCTGATGCAGTATTCACTATTTATGACCCTGAATCCCCAGTGATTCAAGTGTACACACCAAATGGCGGAGAATTATGGTTCTGGAATGAAGAGCATCAAATTACCTGGTATTCTACAGATAACATTGACATTGACAGTCTAAATATCTATCTGTCAATTGACAGTGGATCTTCATACCCATTTTTGATTGCGCATTTTACTAATAACGATTCAATATTTAACTGGACAATCCCTCAAGTTAATTCTGATGAATGCCTCGTCAAAATCGTCGGTTATGATGTTTCAGGCAATACTGGGGTGGATGTAAGCGACAGTTGCTTCACAATCGGTGAGTACAATGTGAATGAAGGTAATAATCAAACTCCAAAGTCCTGGCGATATACAGCATCACCAAATCCATGCCAAATACAGCTAAACATTCAGGTTGCTAATCCGGTAAAAACAATGATGAGAATTGATATCTATGATATTACTGGTAAACTCGTAAGAACGGTCGTTAATGCAACCATTGAACCCGGTTACCATACATTTAGATGGAAGACAAAAGATATTCCGGCTGGTATCTACTTTATCACATTGCAAACCGACGAATATTTTCAAATCAGAAAAGTGATAATCCTGAAATGATTGAAATCTTCTGCTATTTTTCTTTACCATTTCTACTATCTACTGTTCCACTAATAGACCCGCGCTATCATACCTATCTGGAGATGGTTCAGGAGGTAGATTCGGTCACTACACTATATCCAGAAATCACCAAATTAGAAACCGTTGGTGTCTCTACCAGAGACAGTTTGCCTATTCTAACAGTAAAAATCTCTGACAATCCATTGATCAAAGAAGATGAACCAGCGATCTTGTTCAACGGGGTTCACCATGCAGAAGAAATACTTAGTTGTGAGGTCTGTCTATATTTACTAAACGACCTGGTCAGTAAATATGGATTTGACTCCACAATAACCTACTGGATAAACAATTCTGAAATCTGGATAATTCCGATTCTGAATCCTGAAGGTCATAATATTGTGATGTCCGAACTTGATACAATCTGGCGCAAGAATAAAAGAGATAATAATAGCAACGGCTTTTTTGATCTTGATTCCGACGGTGTTGATTTAAATCGCAATTATGACTTCAACTGGGAACTCGGCGGCAGTGCTGACCCAACGAGTGAATATTATCGCGGTCCCTATCAATTTTCAGAAAATGAAACCAATATTATAAAAGACCTCGCCCAGGAAAATCACTTTGTCTTTGATATCTGTTATCATAATGTCAGAACCGGTCAAGGAGAACTGGTTTATTATCCCTGGAGGTGGGGTACACAATTTGCCATTGACCATCCCTTTATCAAGAGAATTGCAGACACCCTTGCCTCAAAAATTATCAATGATGCAGGCAATGGAAACTATGTTTCCATATATGGCTATGCTACAGAAGGGAATGCCCGTAACTGGTTCTATGGAGTTTGCGGAACATTTGCCTACACAATTGAGGTGAGCAGGAGTTGCCACCCACCAGGCTATCTTGTTGATAGTATCTGTATTAGAAATCTTGCCGGAGCATATTATCTTCTTGAACGGACATTCGGCTCGGGCATCACTGGTATCATCACCGATTCCATTACAAATCAGCCCCTTTCAGCAGAAGTAAGAGTAATTGGTTATTATGATTCCACGCTCGCACCGAGATTGAGCGAACCAATCTATGGTCGTTATAGAAGGATTTTAAATCCTGGTGTGTATTCTATTCAGTTTATGAAGACCGGATACGAAACTGCATCCTTTGATAGTGTTGCTGTAAATCCCGGGATTACAACAATTCTGAATGTTAGATTGAAACCTTTGGGGATTGAAGAAACATCAAATCGCTTTGATTCTGGGGTCTATAACCTTGAGGTCTATCCGAATCCATTCAGGAACAGGACGATGATTGGATACACAATACAGGATGCAGGAAACATAATACAGGATACACGATGCATGATACCGGATATAAATCTGAAGATTTATGATGTGTGTGGTAGAGTGGTGCGTGATTTTTCTCGGTTAACGGTTAACGGTGAACGGTTAACGATTCTCTGGGATGGGACCGACGATTCTGGTCGCCCAGTTCCTGCTGGTGTGTACTTCATCCGATTAGAGACTGACGAATTGAAGAAGACGGAGAAGGCAATTTTATTAAAATAGGGGTAAAATAGGGTAAATCAAAAACTCGAGCAGGGACTTTAGCCCCGTGATAACCCCTTACCACCCCTAATAACCCCGTTTGATTTTTCTATGTGATGGAGGTTGGCTGAAGAAGTGGATATGGAATTTTGAAGTTCGGAGTTTTGAATTTGTGATTTCGGATCTCGTTCGCCACTCTTTTTGCGGATTGGAATTCGAAATTTGAACCTGACAAAGGCTGCGAAACCTTATAACGATAGACGATTCTCAATGACAAACTTAATGCTTTTATGATAATTTAGGGTATATTTTTTTCTTAAAAATTCCTTTTCTCATTGTAGACTTTGGTTGATGGTCCATGCCCGGGATAGATTATCGTATCATCAGGCAGGTTGAGTATCTTATTTACAATTGAGTTTATCTCAACATCATAATCACCATCATACAAATCAGTCCTGCCAATTCCATCTTTGAATATTGTATCACCACTGAAGAGATGTTTATCATCCACGAGGATTGATATACCACCACTTGTGTGACCCGGTGTGTGTAGTATTTTTAATTTATGCTTGCAAAAATTTATAGTCTGCCCATCCTCAAGATAACCATCAGGCTTTAGAGGATTCCAGGATAGTCCAAAGAGCATTGCACCATTCTTCTGTGCATCCAGCAATTTTCCCTCATCAAATCTGTGGCAATAGATCTTACTATTGAATTCTCTTTTTAAAATCGCACAACCTGAGATATGGTCAAAATGGCAATGGGTAAGAATGACCATTGGAATATCAGAGACTTCTTCTTTTAATTTTTTAATTAGAGAGTCTGCTTCAGATTCAATAAATCCAGGGTCAATGATAATGCCATTTTTATTTTCATAGATTAGATACATATTGGTCTCAATATATCCAACGACAAAGGTTCTGATATTCATTATCGCACCTCACTCTTCTCTTTTAATTTTCAAATTTTTTTAACCAAATCCCCCTTTATCCCCCTTTTTCAAAGGGGGAATTAACAGAGAATTTTCTTTAAGTTTAATTAAGACCTCCTATTTCTTTCCCTTTATATCAAATCTCTATCTCCCCCTTTTTATCAAATCATAGTATCCCCCTTTTTCAAAGGGGGAATAAGGGGGATTATAATGATTCATATATTTTTTGTATTACGCCATTCAAATTATCAATTACTTCCCTATCCTAAAATCTCAAAATTCTAATACCCAGATTCCTTAAAATTCTATCTCTTAATATATCACTCGTTCTGCCCTTGCAAGTGTAATGCTGACCACCATCAACTTCAATTGCCAGTTTAGCCTTAGCGCAATAGAAATCCAAGATAAAATTTTCGATAATCCTTTGACGATAAAATTGAAGATTCTTTAATTGTTTATTTCTGATTTTTGACCAGATAAGTCTCTCAGCGTAGGTCATATTCTTTCTGAACCTTCGTGCAAGGGGTTTCAATTTTTTATTATAATGAAGCATATTAATCTTTTTTAAAATACTTTTTATTCTCTTTATGAAATCCCCCTTTATCTCCCTTTTTCAAAGGGGGAATTAAAATAAAACCTTTATTAGTTTCATTATAACGCTGTTCCCTTTCTTTTATCAAATCATAGTATCCCCCTTTCTTAAAGGGGGAATAAGGGGGATTATCTGTAGGTTTCAAAGAGTCTTCCCCAATCGGTCTTTAAGAATTTTCTAACAATTGGCCTGCCCCGGAATGTATACCAGTAAAAATCATGGTATGCCCTTGAGGCAAGATAGGACCAGGGAACGATCGGCGTGCGCAAAAGTAGGTGTTCTAAAGGCTTTAGGAATCCCCAGTATATCGCCTTCTGCCCTTTTGATGCAAAAGTATCTTTAACCTTAAAACCAAAATTTATATTTCTAATATCTTCACCAACAACCTCAATCTCATCAGGTTTTGCCTTTCCCAGTCCCATCTCGTGTGCCAGATTTAAAAATTTTAAAGACATCGGGTCAAAGCCCATCAGCTTTGAGGCAATTGCATCTATTGCCACAGAATCACCACTGGCAAGGAGATAATTCTTTATCTCGGGCTTCATCAACCTTGGTCCTGCACCATTGCCCGCAAATGTTCCATCGGTCAGGCAGAAGATTCCTGGATGAATCTCTTTTTGTATCTGTAGTAAATCAACAAGTGTCTCATTTATAACCGAATGCGTCCAGTGCCGGTTGTCATTCAATAATCCCCCAAATGCATTCTTCATCGCACCGGTCATAGTAGTAAAGACATGGGTCTTTAAAGTCGGAAGATGGAAGGCATTCTTGCCGATAAAGATTTCCGGAATCTGAATCCCATCTTTATATATCTTATCAAGGACCAGCATCCTTGCCTTTGGTCTGTAGTATATCCATTTCACATCTGGCTCATAGAGATAGATAAATTTTAGTCTGTGTCTACGCATCACCGAATTGAGATGATTATTCTCAGCACCGAGTCTGGGATTAATCACCACGGTCCTGTTCTGTGCAGGGATTAAATCTTTATACCCAAGTTTATAAAGGGTTGACACCACACCATCAAGTTGCCAGGGTGTTGTAGAACACGCAGGATACCAGAAGTGCCAGGAGATATTTATCTTCAAGATTGTAGGCGCATTTCTAAGCAGGTGTTTTTCTACCTGTGCAAGTTTAAGGCACCTTTCAATATCCTCAAGAACAGTCTCGGGACCTGTCTTTATCACTGCGACAATCGATTTCATCTTCTCTTTCTTGGTTTACAGATTATCTCCCTCACCTCAAAATTGAAAAAATCTTTACCATGCCTTGGTAAACAGACTATCGCAGTATCAACTCCAGAACCAGTCCCACCAATAGAGATGATTTCTTTATCATAAGGGATTAATCCAGCATCAAGTGCCATTATTGTAATCTCAACTGCCACTTTTATTCCTTCACCAAATATCCTTAATGTATTTGCTGCAATCTCTTCAGGTTCAAGACCTCCGAATTTAAACCTTATCGCCCTGCCAAAGCCACCAAAGAAGTGCGTGCCAGTATAGACTTTAGCACCTTTTTTCTTTAAAAATTCAACAACTTCAGGTTTTATCTCCATCTCGCCTGGTTTTGCAAAACCAGCCTGATGTGTCACCACAACGATATTTTTATCCTTTGCCTTATTCAATAAGACCTTTGCTGAATATCCTGTGCAGGTCGCAATGACAATATCTCTAATCTTCAGTTCCTCTGCCCTTTTTAAGGCAAGTTCAATCGCTTTATTTGTATTAGGTTTACCTGGTTTTTCAAAATATACTATTCCTTTTTCCATATATCACCCCCTAATATTACATTTTTTGCTAAATAAGTCAAGGCGTTACTAATGTAGTTAATTCTCATTTTTTAATTTTTATAGCGGTTGAATTTAATAAAAAAAGATAAGAATAAAAAAGGCTAAAGAGGGCAACACGAAAGGGTGAAGAGGGGTAAAAAAGGGTAAAGACGGGTGAACAAGGGTAAGGAGGGGTAAACAGGGGTGATTCGTGAAACGTGTAATGTGAACCGTAAAACGGAAAGATTGGGCAATTGAAGGTAATTGGAGAAAACTGGGGGCATAAGAAAAAGGGCTCAAGATGGCTAAAAAAGGCTAAAGGGCGAAAGTCAAGCAATCTTGACCACTACGATACAACAAAATCCCCCTTACTCCCCCTTTCCGAAAGGGGGAAACAGGGGGATTCATTGGAGTAGGTACTTTGGTCCTTTGTGAAGGTAATAGTTTTGAATTTGTGATTTGGTCCACCACTCTGTACGGCGGATTGGGATTTGGGTATTAACAAAAAAGTCCAGGGTATGGGTCAATTTTTTCTTTGAAAGGAGGTGATCCAGCCGCACGTTCCCGTACGGCTACCTTGTTACGACTTAGCCCC
>CAYQKL010000026.1:0-32663 GCA_964418185.1 uncultured bacterium | reverse complement strand
ACAGTCGGTGCCGGCGTGGTTACCAAAATAATAGAATAAGTGGTAGAATGACAAACAAAAACAAAGGAAATTGAATGAGAATTATTATCAGTCTTGCCTGTACGAATTGCAATAATAGAAATTATACAACGACGAAGGATAAAAAGAAACAGGCACGCCTTGAAACAAAGAAATATTGCAAGTTCTGTCGGAAACATACGCTTCATAAAGAAGTGAAATAAATTGGAGTTTGAAATTTGGAAATTAAACTTATAGGCCTGTAGCTCTAACGGCAGAGCATCCGGCTCCAAACCGGAGGGTTGGGGGTTCAAATCCCTCCAGGCCTGTCTAAATGAGAAAGTGCTAAATAAAATCTTTGCGTACATTAAAAATGTCTATCTTGAAATGAGAAGGGTTACCTGGCCAACAAAGAGTGAGCTTGTTAACTCAACTGTGATTGTTATTATTATATCAATATTTGTTGCCCTGGTGGTATTTATTCTGGATAGGATTTTTACGGCATTGCTGGGCATTGTCATAAGATAACCATGAACTGGTTTGTTGTACATACACTAACCGGGCATGAACAGAAAGTGAAAAAGATACTTGAGAAGGTCATTAAAGAGAATAACATGAGCGCCCATTTTGGCCGGGTTGTAATACCAGTGGAAAATCTTGTTAAAATAAGAAAAGGTAAAAAGGTAATGGAAGAAAGAAGATTGTATCCAGGTTATATTGTAATTGAAATGGAACCGACGAATGAAACTTTGAAACTCGTAAACTCTGTGCCCGGCGTAACCCACTTTCTCGGTTCAAATAATAAACCTGTACCGTTGAGTGCAGATGAAGTTGAGTCCTTGTTATCGCAGGTAGAAGAATCAAAGAAAAAGGTTGTTACCAAGATACCGTTTGCAAAAGGCGAACGGGTCACTGTTACGGATGGACCATTTACTGATTTCATCGGAACCGTTGAAGAGATATATCCAGAAAGAGAAAAGGTAAAGGTAATGGTTGTTATATTTGGCAGACCAACACCGATTGAACTTGGTTTTCATCAACTTAAAAGTTTCTGAAAGGAGCCTCTATGGCAAAAAAAGTCATTGCGGTTGTTAAATTGCAAATTCCCGGTGGAAGTGCCACACCTGCCCCACCAGTTGGCCCAGCATTGGGTCAGCATGGTGTAAATATTATGGAATTCTGCAAGGCATTTAATGCTGAAACAAAGAATCTGTCGGGCTTGATCATTCCGGCTGTAGTAACAATTTATAATGACCGTTCCTTTACTTATATTTTGAAAAGCCCCCCTGCCTCAGTCTTGCTTAAACAGGCAGCGGGTATTGCTAAGGGTTCGGCTGTACCCAATCGTGAGAAAGTAGGTAAGATTACAAAGAAACAACTGGAAGAGATTGCCCAGCGCAAGTTGAAGGATTTAAACTGCGATAGTTTGGAAAAGGCAATCAAGATCATTGAAGGTACAGCACGAAATATGGGCATCACCGTGGAGTAAGAATAATGAAGAGATCAAAACGATACAAAGAAGCATTAACCAAGATTGATAAGACTAAAAAGTATCCTATTAAGGAGGCACTTGAGACCATAAAAAGTATCGCCAGTGCCAAGTACAATGAATCGGTTGACATTGCGATAAAATTGAATATTAACATCAAGAAGCAAGATCAGCAGATTCGGGGAACTTCTGATTTACCATACGGAACCGGTAAAACAAAGAAGATTTTGGTATTAACAAAGGGCGAAAAAGAGAAGGAAGCACAGGCTGCGGGTGCAGATTATGTTGGATTTGAAGAATATATTGATAAGATAAAGGCAGGCTGGTTGGACTTTGATTGTATAATAGCAACTCCAGATTCTATGTCTGAGGTGGGCAAACTCGGCAAGATTCTCGGTCCAAAAGGTCTAATGCCTTCTCCAAAGACCGGTACCGTAACCTTTGAGGTCGGACCTCAGGTGAAGGCATTAAAAAAAGGGAAGATCGAATTTAAATCTGACAAAGGCGGATGTATCCACGCACCTGTAGGCAGAATTTCCTTCCCTGTTGAGCACCTTGAAGCCAATATCTTAACTTTGATTCAAGATCTGAATGCTGCAAAGCCATCAAGTGTAAAAGGACAATTTATCAAATCTATTACTATCTCTTCCACGATTGGTCCAGGTATAAGATTGAATGAAAAAGAATTTTTAAAAACCAAATTATAAAAATAACAACAGATATCATAGGGGAGGAATAAATGCCATCTCAAAAGAATACTGAAATCTTGAAGAAGAGCACAGAGATGTTGAAAAACGGCAAGGCATTCTATTTCACGGAATTTACTGGGCTAAATGTTCAACAAATGGAAAAGTTACGGCGGGAATTGAAAAAAAATCAATGTAACTACCTGGTTATTAAGAACACCCTCGGTCTACTTGCCTTCAAAAATTTGGGATATGAAATAGAATCATTGAAAAACAAATTTTTTGGACCACTTGGTGTTGCCATTGCTTATGATGATCCGCTTGGACCAACGAAAATATTGCAGGACACCCAGGGTTTAAAAATCAAGGGCGCATTCATTGAAGGCACGATCTTCGATGCAAATGGCGTCGCCGCATTGGCAAAGATACCTTCAAAAAGTGTGCTTATGCAATCACTCGTTGGTTCACTAAATATGGTCAGCAATCTGGTCAATACCCTGAACAGTGTTTTGCAAAACTTTGTCTTTACAATTGATGGTTTAAAAAACAAAAATACCAATTGAAATAATAGAAGGAGGTAAAATGACAACAAAAACCAAAAGAAGTGTTGCTGAATTAGTTGATGATATCAGCAATTTGACGGTCCTTGAACTTTCTGAACTGGTTAAGGCACTTCAGGAAAAATTCGGCGTTACCGCAGCAGCACCGGTTCAGGTTATGGCACAGGTACAGGGTGGAACCGAGGCTCCAAAGGCAGGCGCTGAGGAAAAGAGTGAGTTCAACATCACCTTGACTGCCAGTGGTGATAAGAAGATACAGGTTTTGAAGGTTTTGAGAGAACTCACTGGATTGGGTTTAAAGGAGGCGAAAGAAATAGTGGATAATCCTCCAAAACTCATAAAAGAAGGCGCCACCAAGGAAGAAGCCCATAGTTTCAAGACAAAATTGGAAGAAGTAGGGGCGACAGTTGAGGTAAAATAATAACGGGTAATGGGTCAGGTGTGAGAAATTGAGATTTCCGTCCCTTTAACCCGATAAATATTAATTATGAGGTAGGAGGCATATGAGCAAAATTATCGATTTTTCCAAAAGCAAAACTAATTTTGATATGCCCCATCTTTTGGAAATTCAGACCGATTCGTATAAAAAGTTCAAGGATACTTCTCTGAAACATATTTTTTCTGAGGCATTTCCGGTTTCAGGGATTCATAACAAATATGAACTGAGATATATCTCCCATCGGCTTGGCAACGCCAAATATTCTATGCAGGAAGCAATTGAGAAAGGAGTGAATTATTCCGCTCCTTTAAGAGTCAACTTTCAACTGCTATGTAAAGAAGACAGCAATAATCTCCGTTCAGTAGTTGAACAAGAAATTTATCTCTGCGATCTACCCCTGATGACGCATCGTGGCACATTCATCATCAATGGAGTAGAGCGAGTGATTGTCAATCAGATTCATCGTTCACCGGGTGCGTATTTCAGCGAAGAGGGTGGCATTTATTCAGCAATGGTGATTCCCTATCATGGACAATGGATTGAATTCACTGTTGACCAACAAAAGATTTTTTGGGCAATTCTTGATAGAAAAAGAAGAATTTTAGGAACAACATTCTTAAAGAGCCTGGGGTATGTAAAAAATGAAGATATAATCAATTTGTTTTTTCCGACGAAAACTATTGATTTAACAGATGCGAAGAATTACTTTCTTGCGGAAGACTTTGTCTTTGGGGAGGTCAAACTCGGTATTGGTGATCTAATTGATGAATCTAATTACGAAACCCTGAGTCATAATGGCATTAAGAAAGTGCGTGTCATTTATTCCCATGATGTTGGAGTTACCATTATAACTAACACATTAAAAAAGGACTCCGTAAATATTACCTGCATTGAAGAAGCCGCGAGAAAAATCTATTCAACTTTAAGGTCAATTCCACCGCCCGCACCAGAATATGCCGTAGCATATGTAAATGACCTTCTTTTTGATCTCGCCCATTTTGACCTTGGAGAGGTTGGCCGTTATAAATTGAATAAAAGATTTGGTATCACCAAAGATGTCAAGAATACAAAATTTACCAAAGAAGACCTCGTAAGGATTCTTCAGGAGTTATTGCATTTTGCCAATGATGAATTTGAACCCGATGACATTGACCATCTTGGAAATAGACGTGTTCGACGGGTTGGTGAATTGCTTGAAGCCCAATTCAAATTAGCAATTACCCAGCTCATTCAGAATATAAAAGAAAGGTCCTCGCTAATGGAAGAGAAAGACCTTTCGCCTCAGGACCTTATTAATCCCCATCTTGTTTCTAATATTATTATGAAGTTCTTCACCACCTCACAACTATCTCAATTTATGGAACAAACAAACCCAATTTCTGAGATGACGCATAAGAGACGAATTTCATCACTGGGACTTGGAGGTTTGACGCGCCAGACTGCAGGTTTTGAAGTAAGGGATGTTCACTACTCTCACTATGGACGTATCTGCCCGATTGAAACGCCTGAAGGACCAAACATCGGCTTGATTTCCAGTCTTTCAAGTTATGCCCGAATTGATGACTATGGATTCATTGTATCACCATACTGGGAAGTGAAGGATGGAGCAGTCAGGAATAAGTTTACTTTTCTCAGAGCTGATGAAGAGGACCAGTATACAATTGCCCAGGCAAATACACCGATAGACAAACAGGGTAAAATTGTTACCGACCGGGTATTGTGCAGGCGCAAAGGTGAGTTTCCTTTGGTTTTACCGGATGAGGTGCATTTTATGGATGTATCACCCGAACAGGTCTTCAGCCCAACTGCTGCACTAATCCCTTTTTTGGAACACAATGATGCAGACCGAGCTTTGATGGGTTCAAATATGCAACGACAGGCAGTACCATTAATAAATCCTGACATCCCCTATGTGCAGACCGGTATGGAAAAGAGAGTTGCCTTTGATTCAGGAACACTGCTGATTGCGGAAGATGATGGAGTTGTAGAATATGCAGACGCAGATAAGATCATAGTAAAAAATAACAAAGGTCGAAAGGTAAAATATCCCCTGGCAAAATTCTTACGTTCAAACCAGAACACTTGTATTCATCAGCGTCCCCTGGTGAGAATAGGTGAGCAGGTAAAAAAAGGTGAAGTACTGGCCGATGGATATTCATCAAAGAAAGGAACTCTTGCACTTGGCAAAAATGTCTTGGTAGCATTTCTGCCTTATTTAGGTTACAATTTTGAAGATGCCATTGTTGTTAGTGAAAGATTACTAAAAGATGATACCTTCACATCAATTCATATTCTTGAATTTGATTGTGAAGTAAGGGAGACAAAACTCGGTCCCGAAGAAATAACCCGCGACATTCCCGGTGTGCCTGAGTTTTTATGCAAAGACCTTGATGAATTCGGAATTGTGCGTATTGGGGCTGAAGTCGGTTCTGATGATATACTTGTCGGGAAGATTACACCAAAGGGTGAAACCGAATTGACCCCGGAGGAACGACTGATGAGGGCAATTTTTGTTGATAAAGCAACAAATGTTCGTGACACATCGCTGCGCGTTGAACCTGGAGTTGAAGGAGTTGTAATAGACGTCCGGGTTCTTACACGCCGAACTACCGATCCCCTTGCCAAAGCAGTTATTGAAGAGCGCGAAAAAAAATTAAAACAGGAATTCACCCAATTATTGAGTGAAACTATTACATCGCGAAATGAGTTTTTGAAATCTCTACTAATGGAATTAACTGCCGCCTCTACGATTCGCGATGATAAAGGAAGGGTTATCCTCAAAAAAAATCAAACATTTGATGAAAATTTCTTCGCTGGTCTTACGGGGGAAAAAATTACGGCTGACGAGCAGTTTACCGAAAACCAGAAGGTCAACGAAAAGGTTATGAAGTGTATTCAGGAATACGAAGAACAGTTACAACAGATCAAGGCGGATAAAAAAATTGAAGAGGACAAATTGCTGCGCGGTGATGAATTACCCTATGGTGTTCTCAAGATGGTAAAAATCTATATCGCCCAAAAAAGAAAGATTGCGGTTGGCGACAAAATGGCTGGTCGCCATGGCAACAAAGGTGTAGTAGCAAAAATAGTACCGGAAGAAGATATGCCCTATCTTGCCGATGGCACACCCATAGATATTGTGTTAAACCCTCTGGGCGTCCCATCCCGTATGAACGTTGGACAAATTCTTGAAACACACCTTGGTTGGGCCGCAGAAAAATTACAATTCTATGCACTTTCTCCTGTATTCAATGGCGCGAATATCGGAGACATCAAAGAAAAACTGAAAGAAGCAGGACTACCTGAAAATGGACAGGTGACACTTTATGACGGACGCACGGGCTTACCTTTTGATTCCAAGGTCACAGTTGGAAATATGTATATGCTAAAACTCATACATATGGTTGATGAAAAGATGCATGCTCGTTCCAGCGGACCCTACTCACTCATCACCCAGCAGCCACTGGGTGGCAAGGCACAGTTTGGTGGACAAAGACTCGGTGAAATGGAAGTCTGGGCTTTGGAGGCATATGGAGCGGCATATACTCTGCAGGAAATGTTGACTGTAAAATCTGATGATATTGATGGAAGAGCCGCAATGTATGAAGCATTGATTCGTGGCAAAAATCCTCCAAGGCCACGCGCACCCGCATCGTTCAATGTGTTATTAAAGGAACTGCAGGGACTCTGTTTGAATGTGAACTTTGAAAAGAAGGAGGGCATCAATGAAGCATGATTGGTATGAGTCCACGGATTTTTCAGATTTTACGGGCATAAAACTAAGCCTTGTTTCTCCAGAAACAATCCTATCCTGGTCAAAGGGTGAAGTCACCAGGGCTGACACAATCAATTATCGTACGCAGAGACCGGAGAAAGATGGTTTGTTCTGTGAAAAGATCTTTGGCCCGGTAAAAGACTTTGAGTGTGCCTGCGGAAAATATAAAAAAGCAAAATACCGGGGGACAATATGCGATCGGTGTGGAGTTGAGGTTCTACCTGCTTCGGTGCGGCGAGAGCGGATGGGACACGTTGATCTCGCAGTTCCTGTTGCCCATATCTTCTTTTACAAAATTCCTCCCAGCAAAATCGGATTATTGTTGGATTTAACCATCAACCATTTAGAGGCAATTCTTAACTACGAACGATATATTGTCGTTGAATCCGGTACCTCACCATACCCGAAAGGCAAAGTGCTTGAAGAAGAAGAATATCAGGAGGCTCGTGCAAAAAGCCATGAGGGCTTCAGGGCAGATACTGGTGGTCAACCAATCTATGACCTTTTGAAAGAGATAGACCTGGAAAACCTGTCCTCGGATCTGAGAATAAGATTAGAAAAAGAAACACTTGAGGCACGAAGATTGAAATTGCTCAACAAACTTAAACTCGTTGAAGCATTAAGACTTTCAGGGAATCGTCCAGAATGGATGATGTTAACAAGGATTCCAGTCATTCCACCCGATCTCAGACCGCTTGTTGCCTTAGAAGGTGGAAGGTATGCAACTAGTGATTTAAACGACCTTTACAAACGGGTGATCACAAGGAATAATCGCGTAAAACAACTTATTACCGGCATAAAAACTCCGGATGTAATAGTGCGGAATGAAAAGAGAATGCTGCAGGATGCAGTGGATGCACTGCTTGATAACTCAAGAAGAACAAGACCTATAAAAGGAAGGGGGAATAGACCCCTGAAATCACTTGCGGATGCCTTGAAGGGCAAACAGGGACGTTTTCGCAGAAATCTCCTGGGCAAAAGGGTTGACTATTCTGGTCGATCAGTGATTGTTGTGGATCCAACATTGAAACTCTACGAATGTGGTGTTCCAAAGGAAATGGCACTTGAACTTTTCAAACCGATGATCATCCGAAAATTAGAAGAAAGGGGGGTGGTAGATTCAGAAAAGAGTGCCCGTAGGCTGGTACGTTCTCGCTCTGCAGAGGTCTATGAAATCTTAGAAGAGGTCATCAAAGAACATCCAATTCTACTTAATCGTGCTCCAACCCTGCACCGCGTTTCTATTCAGGCATTCTTACCGGTCCTCAAGGAAGGACGTGCAATTGCTATTCATCCTCTCGTATGTGTCCCCTACAATGCTGATTTTGATGGTGATACAATGAGTGTGCATATCCCCCTTTCGCCCGAGGCAATAATGGAATCTTATTTATTACTACTTTCTATTCACAATATCCGTAGCCCGGCAAATGGCAGGGCATTGATGACTCCAACTCAAGATATTGTAATCGGGTTGCATTATCTAACAAAACTAAAGGCAAGGACAGGTGAACTGAAGGTTTTTGATAATATTGATGACATATACTTTGCGGTAGAAAATGGATTTCTGACTCTACATGAACCAATAAAATACAAATTTAAGGAAAGACTGATAGAGACAACTGCTGGAAGGGTAATCTTCAATCAACTTTTGCCCGAAGAAATGCGTTTCAAGAACCTCACCTTGACAAAAAAACAGATTGCCTCAATCGTGGATGAGTGCCTTAATACATTCGGAACTGCCAGAACTGTTGAACTGGTTGATAACCTGAAGAAGACGGGCTTTGAATATGCTACGAAATCAGGTTTGACCATCGGGATTGAAGATATGAAAAGCCCCAGAAATAAAGATAGATTATGGAACGAAGGATTAAAAGAAGTAACTGAAATAAATAATGCCCATCGTACTGGTTTGATCTCAGAGACCGAAAGATATAACAAAGTTATTGACACCTGGACAAGAGTTGCCATGCAGATTGAAGAAGAATTAATAAGTGAATTGGGCCAAGACCAGAATGGGTTCAATCCCTTGTATATGATGGTTGAATCGGGTGCACGCGGTTCAAGGAATCAGGCGAATCAAATATGTGGCTTACGTGGTTTGATGTCTAAACCCCAGCGTAAAGTGAGCGCCGTACAAATAATTGAAACACCAATAAAGTCATCCTGCAGAGAGGGATTGTCGGTCCTTGAATATTTTATTTCTACGCATGGCGCAAGGAAAGGATTGGCTGACACCGCACTCAAAACCGCTGATGCAGGATATCTCACAAGAAGGCTTGTGGATGTTGCACAGAATGTGACAATCACTATAGAAGACTGTGCGACTATTATGGGGCAAGAAATTAGTGCCTTGAAAGAAGGCGAAAAAATCGTCGAACCACTGAACGAAAGAATCACAGGTCGCGTTGCCTTGATTGACATTATAGACCCGATCACCAATCAGACTTTGATTGAAGCAGGTAAAGAGATCACTGATGAAGTCGCAAAAAAGATAGAAAAGAGCGGTGTTGAAAGAGTAAAGGTACGATCAATTCTGACCTGTGAAGCACCTGTTGGATTATGTGCAAAATGCTATGGAAGGAATCTGGCTACCGGAAAGATGGTAGAAATTGGTGAGGCCGTGGGAATTATGGCGGCTCAATCAATTGGCGAACCCGGTACCCAGTTAACCTTGAGAACTTTTCACGGTGGCGGTGCGGCTTTAAGAATTGCCGAAAGCACAACGAGAACCGCCGATTTTTCTGGTGAAGTGACCTTTGACAGGCTTTCCGCAGTAGAAAAATCAGATGGAACATTTGTCAGTCTTAATGACAAAGGACGTATCATTATTAAAGACAAAAACCGAAAGATTACCTACAATATACCGATCGGCGCGACGATTTATGTAAAAGAAAAACAAAGTGTGCAGGAAGATGATATATTGTTTGAATGGGATCCCTATTCAATACCCATTGTTGCACAGGTCGGTGGCAAAGTCAAGTATATGGACATTATTATGGGAATAACATTGCAGGAAAACTGGGTTGATGAAAGATCCGGTGGCAAACAATCAGTGATCGTTGAAGATCGCCTGCGCAAACACCATCCCAAGGTGATCATTTGCGATGCTAAGTCGGGAAAAGAGATCAAGAATTTTTCAATCCCAGCGGGTGCATATCTTCTTGTGAAGAATGGCGACGAAATTACCCCCGGTACATTGATTGCTCGTATTCCTAAAGAAATTGGTAAAAGCAAAGACATTACTGGTGGGCTTCCCCGAGTTGAAGAACTTTTTGAAGCAAAATATGTAAAAGATGCAGCGGTTGTTTCAGAGATTGATGGTGAAGTTGATATTGAAGAAGAAAAAGGGAATTGGATTATTAAAGTCACTCCCGAGGTCGGTGATAAAAAAATCTATAAAATTACAACTTCAAGGTATTTGAAGGTCCATTCTGGAGAACAAGTAAGAGCGGGCGAACCATTGTGTGAAGGACCTATTGATCCCCATGATATTCTACGAATTAGAGGACCAATGGAGACCCAGCGTTTTCTGGTAAATGAAATTCTTGAAGTTTACAGGATTCAGGATGTAAAAATTGATGACAAACATATTGAAGTAATTGTTAGACAAATGTTACAAAAAGTGAAGATTGAAGATCCTGGTTCAACACCTTTTGTCAGTGGCGAAATTGTGGATAAGCGACGGGTCATAGAGGTTAATCAGAAGATAATGACAATCGGCGAGGATGAACATGCAAAGCCGGCAACCTATCGACCAATTCTTCTGGGAATCACCCGCGCTGCGCTTTCCAGCGAATCATTCTTCTCCGCCGCCTCATTCCAGGAAACGGCAAAGGTCCTTTCTGATGCCGCAGTGGAAGGCAAGATTGATAACCTTGAAGGATTAAAAGAAAATGTCATTGTGGGAAGAATAATTCCTGCAGGAACAGGATTCAGAAAGTTTCAGAAGATTGAATTGCTGCCTGAGAAATCTACAGAAGCCGAGGCCGGTTAGAACTCTCTATAAATTCAAACCAAGAAAATGATTTAATAACTCGCGTAGAAATATCACTGTGGGAACAGCAAAGATTATTCCCCAGAATCCCCCTATTCCACCACCCAGAATAAGGGCAAGGAGTACAATTGCCGGACTTAATCTGCTTGCCTTACCAATTATCAGCGGCCCAAGTAGAAAGTTTTCTAACATCTGTTCACCAATATAAATTATGAGAATCTTTAAGATAGAGATATGGGATGGCGGGGTTAAAATTCCGATCAATAATGCAGGTGTCAAACTCAATACAAAACCAACGTTGGGAATGAGATTACAAAGTCCTGCCACAATTCCGAGGAAAACATAATATCTAACACCTAACAGCCATAATAGAAAACCTGTTATCAAACCAACGATGATCATCAAAACTATCTGACCACGAAAGTAGAGTGCAAAACTTACATTCAACTTTTTCATAAAAAGGTCAAAGTTACTTTGCTCTTCTCTGGGTATCAAATTCATTAACCACTGGTAAATTTTTGCACGGTCAGCAAGAAGTATATATGAAACAACTGGAGTAAGAAAAAAATTGTAGAGGATAAAGAATATTCCACGCACACCCTGGCCAATCTGCAATATTGCCTGGAGCAAACCATTCAATAGTGAACCAAAATAATTGTTTATAGCATTAAGCACAATCTCCTGATTCAAGGTGATACCTGCAAATTCCAACCTCTGGATTACAGCACTTATAAATAGTCTGCTTCGCTCAATTAACTCGGGAACTCTTTCAATTAGAATTCTTATTTCGCTGATCAAGTTAACCGTCAATAGAAATAATACAAAAGGAATAACGGCAACCAGAGGTAAAATTACAATCAGAATTGATAGTACTCTTGGGAATTTTCTCTGCTCCAATCCATCAACAATCGGCGCAACAATATAAGCAAGGGCTGCACCAATAATAAACGGAATCAATATTGAAAAATAACGGAATACAACATAGGCAAACAGCAAAAAGATTGAGGCGAAGAAAAAAGGTCTTGTTTCCTTTATACTCTTCTGTTTCCAAAGAATAAAAATAACAAGAAATATCAACCATACCGGTGAAAACACCCCAGCAACAAAGATAAATATTAAGAGGGTTAGCATTGCCAGATAAAATAAAACTTTCTCCATAGTTTAGTATATATCCTTTTCTGATAAAATCAAGAGGGGTTATTGCGGTTTGCAGATTGTAACAAAAAACACAGAATTATGGAATTTCTCAATTCATTGTTTGCTTGATTGCGCGACCATCCAATGCTGTTTGTTAATCAATGATTCAGATAATGATATGCATTGATTGCGGCCTGGGCACCTTCACTGCAGGCTACAACCACCTGACGGATCTTCTTTGATCTAACATCCCCTGCTGCAAAAATACCAGGAACTGAAGTCTCATATTCTTCATTGGTGATTACGAATCCAGCATCATCGGTTTTTAAAAATCCTTTTACAAAATTTGAGTTTGGAACCAGCCCAACATAGATAAACAACCCACCAACATTGATTGTGTTCTCTTCACCAGTCACTCGGTTCTTAACTTTTATTGATTTCACACGTGTGTCGCCGTCTATTCCCATAACTTCGTGGGCAAGTAAGAATCGCACTTTGTCTTCGCTGGTAAAGTGATCATAAAGAATCTTATCACCGGTGATATGTGGTAAAAATTCTATAAAAGTGATAGAACGGACAAATTTGAGAAGAAATCTGCCTTCTTGCAGCCCTGAATTTCCACATCCGATTACCGCAATATCCTGATTCTTGAATAACGGACCATCACAGGTTGCACAATAACTCACCCCCCTACCCAGAAATTTGTCTTCGCCAGGAACATTTAGTCGGCGTGGCAAAGAACCACTTGCGATAATAGTTGTCTGTGATAGAAGATTCTTGTTCTCCAACTGACTACTGAAAATTCCATCCTGCTGACCAACTTTTTTCACTTCACCACTGATTATTTCAACCCCAAAACGTTGGCACTGCCTCCTCATAAGATCACCGAGTTGGGTGCCACTTATTCCATCAGGAAATCCCGGATAATTCTCAAGCAAATCAGTAGTTGTCATTGTACCACCGGGAATTCCTTTTTCAATAATGATCGTGTTTAAGCCAGCCCTTGCTCCATAGATACCTGCACTAAGACCCGCTGGTCCAGCTCCAATGATCAATAGATCGTAGGTCTTGTTCATATAATAACCTCTCAATTAAAACATCTCTTATAAATGTCCTTGAAAAATATCCCTATGGATTCATCTATTTTTCGCTAATCCACCTGCCTTCTTAAGAATGTAGGTACCTCAAGGTCATTGGAATTATAAACCTTTTCTTTTGTTTCCTTCTTTATTTCTTTTCTTTTGAATGTAGGAAATTCAATGTTTTCATTGCGGCTTGAAATATCAACCTTTGCTTCAGATATCTCTTCAGTAATACCCGTTGCAACAACCATTATCTGAACCTTGTTACCAAGATTTTCATCTATTACCAATCCGATCTTAGCATTGATATCGTCATTATTCACCTCATTCATAATAAGATTTGCGGACTCATTAACTTCTTTCATCTTTACATCTGAACCACTGATATTGATCAGTATACCTCGTGCACTCTTAATAGATATGTTATCAAGAAGCGGTGATGAAATTGCTGATTGTGCAGCCTGTATGGCACGATTTTCGCCTTCACTTATTCCTAACCCCAGAATCGCCTTGCCTCTTTCGGTCATCACTGCTCGAACATCAGCAAAATCAAGATTCATAATACCTGGCTTTGTAACCAATTCAGCAATTCCTTTGATTGCATTAAAAAGAACTATGTTACCAGCCTTTAATGCATCAACCACGCTCTGGTCCTGAGGGAAGACCATTGATATCTTATCATTTGGGATACAGATCAAGGTATCCACCACCTCACCCAGTTCTTCAATCCCTCTTTCAGCAATCCGCTGTTTTCTTGGCAATTCGTGGCTCCAGGGTTTGGTCACGACCGCAACGACGAGTGCGCCTGCATTTTTTGCCTCCTGGGCAATCACCGGCGATGCGCCTGTGCCCGTACCGCCACCTTCACCACAGGCAATAAAAACCATATCCGCATCTTTGACCACATTCTTTATCTCTTCACGTGATTCCTCAGCCGCCTTGCGTCCAGTTTCTGGATCACCACCGGCACCAAGTCCCCGGGTAAGATTAATCCCGATCTGTATCTTTTCTGACGCCTGACAGTAATATTGTAAATGTTGTGCATCCGTGTTCATAGCAATCAATTCAACACCCTCAATACCAAATGCCTGAGCAAAGCTAACAGTATTACAACCAGCACCACCAACACCAACCAGTTTTATCTTCGCACAGAATTTTGGTTCCTGAACCAATCCCAACATATTACCTCCTTTTAAAAGTATTTGTTAAACAGCTCTTCGAACCGTTTTTTTAATGAATCAATGATACTCATTCCCTTTTCTCGCGGAATGAGTGACACATTTTTCTTTTCATACCCATAAAGAATCAGTCCCACGGCGGTTGCATAAATCGGATCAAGAACGATATCAGTTAAACCGCCAATCTTTTTGGGAATGCCAAGTTTAACCGGTAGATTAAATATCTCTTCAGCAAAGCGATCAAGATTATTAAGCCTTGCAGTTCCACCAGTTATCACGACACCTGCACCAAGTACATCAGAATATCCACTTTTCTTTATTTCGCGATTGGCAATCATCAATATCTCCTCGACCCTGGGACTGACAATATTGTATAGTGTCTCTTTGGTTATTACCCTATCCTCCCTTCCACCAATGCCCGGGACCTTTATCTCCTCTTTTTTTTCATCATCTGTTAAACTCAGTGTTGCATATTTCTTTTTGATAGTCTCAGCCTGATTATGGGGTGTCCTTATGCCAATAGCAATATCATTGGTGATATATTCTCCACCCAGAGGTATTACCTGTGAATAACGAATTGAACCATCATAGAATATTGCAAGATCTGTGGTACCACCCCCAATATCAAGCAGACATACACCCAGATCCAATTCATCAGGTTGTAGAACCGCATAAGAAGATGCCAGAGGTTGCAATACAAGATCTTTTACCTTTAATCCGGCACGGTGCAAAGCGCTATAGATATTCTGGGCAGAAGCAATTGCCGCTGTGACAATATGAACTTCCGCCTCTAATTTCACTCCACTCATTCCAATAGGATCTTTTATACCTCGTTCATTATCAACGATGTATTCAATAGGAATAGCGTGGATAATCTCACGATCCATCGGCAGGATGATTGCCTTTGCCTGTTCAATGACCCGCTCAATATCACGCTTGGTTATTATGCCCCCTGTTCTTGAGGTGGCAATCATTGCATGGGCGTTGATACTTTCAATGTGTGAACCTGAAATTCCGGCATAACAGGAATCAACTTTCACGCCCGCCATTTTGGATGCCTCTTCTACTGCCCTCTTTATTGAAGTAATTGCCTTTTCCAGATTGACAATCACACCCCTTTTAAGACCATAGGAAGGTGTTGAACCAACGCCAACAATCTTCAATTCATTGTCATCAACTTCAGCAATAATTGCTGCCACCTTTGTTGTTCCCAAATCAATACCAACTATTCTATCTTTTTTTGCCATGCAGACCTCCTGTTATGCAAAAATCCAAAGATTTAATTGCTTCTAAAAAAATCATAAGGTCAATTATTCCCAAATCCATCTTTCCTCACTATGATTTGCTTGTCAAAACGCATATCTATTTCCGAAACCCCTGTCATCTCAGTTAGATGCAGATTGTTTATCAACTCTCTCTTCTCTTTGAACCCAGATTGACCCAATATAAATTTCTTACCACCATATTCAATAATGCCTTCAGTCTCAGAAACAATGCGCGCGTCGGGAATTACTTCTTTCAAGGTTATATATCCTTTACCGTCTCTTGTCGGCGTGAACAGAAAAAATTGGGTAATAAAAATAATCGCTATAAAAAGAATTATCAGTAACATTACATACTTTTGAGTCATACTATCCTCACTTCTGCCTCAAGAATAATACCTTTTATTTTCTTCACACGGTCTTTAACGATCTTCATAAGTTCAATAACATCTGACGCCCTCGCCTCACCGGTGTTAATAATGAAATTGGCATGCTTTTTACTAACCAATGCGCCACCGACTTTCTTCCCTTTCAATCCACATTCTTCAATCAGTTGGCCGGCGCTCAGAGGTAGTGGATTCTTGAAAAATGAGCCGGCAGAAAAACCCCTGGGCTGCTTTTCCCAGCGAATTTTCAAATAGTCTCTTATTCTCTTTTCAATCATTTGCCTGGGACATTTTTTCAACCAAAATCTAACGGCTGTAATTATTGCCTTTTCTGAGATATTGGAATAACGATAATTGAAAACAATTTTTTTTCGCGGGATTACTTTCTTCGTCAATTTTGAATCAATAACTACCACCGATTCTACCCTCTCTGAGATTGAATGACCGAAGGCACCAGCATTGCCTTTCACTGCACCACCAATAGAACCAGGAATTCCAGCAAGAAACTCAACCCCTCCATAACCCGATCTTTTTGTTATCTTCAAAAAATCCTTAATCAATACGCCTGCTCCAACTACAAATCTATGGTTATGATTCAGTATTTTCTTGAAATCACCCATTAGTTTTATGATCACACCATCGTATCCCTGATCACGGAAAAGAATGTTCGTGCCCGCACCAATGACAAGATATCTCAGTCTATTTCTCTTAATGCTTTTCATTACCTCTAATAACGCCTTTTCATTATAGATCTTTACCAGATAATGGGCATTGCCTCCGATTTTAAAAGAAGTATATTTTTTCAGTGACTCATTGGTCATAACCTTAATACCTTTTATTCCTTTGAAAATTTTGTTCATTTCAATTCCTTGAATATCTGGGGAATAATATTGTTTATATCACCAGCCCCCTGAACAATAATAATATCATTCGGTTGCACAGTCCTTTTCAAAAAGGCAAGTATTTCGGAAAAAGATTTCATAAAGAATACATTATTCTGTTCCTTGCGAATCCGTCTGCTAAGTGCTTCCCCGTTTATACCAGGTATGGGTATTTCGTGGGCAGGATAAATTTCTGTAACAATCACTACGTTTGCAAAAATAAAAGCACGACTGAATTGATCAAAAAGATAATAAGTTCTTGTATAACGATGCGGTTGAAATACTGCGATTATCCGTTTATCAGGAAAATATTCCTTTAGTGTCTGTAGAGTAACACTGATTTCTGTAGGATGATGACCATAATCCTCAAAGACCATTATTCTGTCAATATTTCCGTGATGTTCTATTCTCCGATGAACACCTCTGAAATCACGCAAAGCCCGCATAATTGTGCCTTTTGAAATACCCAGTTCTAATCCTAACCCAATTGCTGCCAGACTATTAGCAACATTGTGCCGCCCAGGAACATTTATCTCAAACTTACCGAGTATCCTGCCATTCCAGGAGACCATGAAAGTTGAGCCAAAATTCTTGTGTTTCAGGTCAAATGCCCTCAATTGTGCGCCTTCACTTAAGCCATAGGTCACTATTCTTCTCTTTATACGCTCTTTGATATTCAAATTGCTTGATGAATCAACTCCAAGGAATACACAACCCCAGAAAGGAACATGGCTGGCAAAATATACAAAATTGTCTTCAATTTCTCTCAGATCTTTATAATATTCCAGATGCTCGGGTTCAACATTTGTAATCACTGCATACGACGGCAAGAGGCGTAAGAATGACTTGTCTGATTCGTCCGCCTCACAGACCAAATAATCACCCCTGCCATACTTTGCCTGACTTCTTCTTTTTATCACTATTCCACCAACTATAGTAGTTGGTTCCAGCCCTCCTTTTTCAAGAACTTCACCTACGATTGATGAGGTCGTAGTCTTACCGTGTGTTCCGGATATGCAGACTGCGTTCTTAATACGGGTCAACTCAGCGAGAAGTTCACTTCTGTGGATCACGGGGATACCCAACCTTTTTGCCTCGGCAATCTCACAATTATCATCTTTCACCGCTGTGGAATATACAACTACATCTTTGTCCATCACATTCTCTTTTCTATGTCCGTATTTAACTTTTATTCCCACCTTTCTTAAATCATCAGTTATGGTAGAACGTTTAATATCAGAGCCCGAAATTCTAAAGCCCAAATTGTCAAAGATCAGTGCCAATCCACTCATCCCAATTCCACCAATGCCCACAAAGTGTATCCTCGTAGTTCTACCGAGAAGTCGCTTCATATATTCTCCGCAATCACCGTTTGCACAATCATTTTTTCAGCGTCCACAATCACTTTTTGTTCATGGTCTTTCCTTGCTTCGTGGGAATTCATCAATTCCACAATCTTGGTCATAAGAAGACTTTCATTTAGATTCTTTTCAAGTTCCATCTTCACATTTGGCATATTAGCAAAATACTGCGCATTATGATACTGATGATTATCAACCGCATATGGGAATGGAACAAATAGCACGGCTTTTTGCATTATCAGCAGTTCATAACCGCTAAGCGCACCAGCACGGGAAATGACAAGGTCTGCTTCTGCGATAAATTTCCAGGGTTCGGTGGTAAATGGAATAACTTCAGTGCGACTGTCTTTTTCTCTGTTCACCCATTCATAGTCTCTTCTACCGCTAATAATTTTGATTCTGTAATCCAATGGTAGAATTTTTTGCAATGCTATTGCCAATTCATTCAACTTTTTTGCACCCTGACTTCCACCCAAAAACAAAATTGTTCTTGTTTTCTCACTATGTTGAAAATTGAGATTTCTCTTAAACTCCTCTCTTACCGGAATGCCTGTTATCATCAGATTGCCCTTCATCTTTATTACACAGGGCATACCAAGGAAGACCTTGCGGGCATAGCCCGCAAATAACTGAGTGGTTCTACCTGGAATCCGATTGGGTTCAAAGAGATAAAAAGGTCGGCGGTTAATAATACAGGATACAATCAGAGGTAATGAACCAAAACCGCCAAATGAAATACCAATACAATTCTTTGTTACCCTGTTCAACTTGATAACTGAATCAATAACTTTCCAGAGGGCAACAACCTTCTTGAACAGGGATTTACCATAATAGGGTTTTGGGTTTATTGCATAGGTTTTTAAACCATATTTCTTTGCTATCTCCTCTTCAGGAAATCCAGGTCTAATAAGAAATAGAGTTTCATAATTAGTTCTGACGAATTCCTTTGCAACAACAACCGCCGGGAAGTAATGTCCACCTGTACCAATGCCCGAGATTATTATTAAAAATTTACCCATTTTATCTCATCCTTGAAATCTGTAGTATAATTCCAGTGGCAAAGAGATTGGCACAAAGTGACCACCCGCCATAAGATATGAATGGTAAAGGGATTCCTGTAGGCGGTAGGAGTCCAATGCTTACTCCAACATGGATTAAGAAAATCACAAATATTGTTATGTTTAGACCGAGAACGATCAAACGGGCAAATTCATCATTGACGGATTGAGCGATGGACAATCCCCGCAGGAAGATCTCCCAGTATAATACAAAGATTATCAAGGTTCCAATGAAACCTGTTTCTTCAGCAATATGTGCAAAAATAAAATCGTTGTGGATGCGTGGTAAAAACAAAAATTTTTGAATACCTGCACCCAGACCCCGTCCCAAAGGACCACCACCCCCAACTGCAATGAGCGATTGCTGGACCTGATAGGTGGGTTGGGTTATGAAACTGAATATCCGCATACGCACATGAGGAAAAAATACCACAGCAACTACAAATAGCACCATTCCAACAATAAATACCGGTGTTAGGACTTTGATTTTGACTTCACTGTATATTAACATACTCATCAGTGTAACAAATGAAATTATTGCGACTGAAATGGAAGGTTGCACTGCAACCAGAATGATCAGCGAAAACGGTAACAATGTAGCAACAGCCACGCCCTTTTTGTCACTGGCAGTGTCGGGATGATTAATAAAGAAGTTTGCTAAGAAGAAAACTATCCATATCCGCACCAATTCCGAAATTTGAACACCAAATGACGAAATCAACAGACTCCTTTTTGCGCCATACTGCATTCTTCCCATCACAAGTGTGAATATCAACAATATCAAGAGCAAGAAGAAGGTCGGCAATATTAATTTCCTCATCTTTTCGTAGGGGACAAAAAGACCAATGAAGAAAAAAATAATCGCAATAGACATTCTCTTTATATGACCCACCAAATAATACAGTGAATTCTCTCCTTCACGCATTGCCTGATAGTATGATGACGAAAAAACAAAAACTGAACCGAGTATTAGCAAGATGAAAATTACTATTACAAGTGTTCTATCAATGCCTGAGTATAGCATTTTTAAAAGCCTCCCCTCTTTCCTGAAAATCTTTGAAATGACCGAATGAAGCAAACCCCGGATTCAGCAGAATGATATCACCAACACTGGCAAATTTCTTTGCCGCAATTAATGCTTCCTCCATATTCTGGGCAATAAGATAATCTTTATAATTATTCGCTTTCATAAACTGAGCAATCTGATCTGCATTTTCACCAAGAATAACGATCCCCTTTGCCTCTCGGATCAATAGTTTAAGATAGTTTAGGCAACGGTCGCCCTTTTCCCGTCCACCAATAATAACAATCTTATTACCAGGCACCGCCTGAAATGAAGCAATGGCTGATGCTTCATTTGTACTCATTGAATTATTTATATAACGAATCCCATCGATCAGACCAATCTCCTCAAGACGATGGGGCAGAGATTTAAAATTCTTTATACCACTTCTAATAGTCTGATTAGAGATATCCAATATCTTTGCAACTGCAATTGCAGCAAGGGTATTCAACTGATTATGATACCCGGACAGTGGTATTTCATCACGAGAAATAATTTCAGAAGATTGAAAGTGTAGCATTCCATTCAACCAAGCGCCATTCTTGCATGCTGTACCAAAAAATACAATTTGGGCATTAACTCCTTTTGTCGCTGACCGAACATTTTCATCATTAAAATTTACTACTGCATAATCTACATTGGTCTGATTTGCGAAAATCCTGCTCTTGGCTAAAATGTACTGACCTAAGTCCTGGTGCCAGTTCAGATGGTCAGGGGATATATTCGTTATGACCGAGATTCGGGGGTGGAATCTCTTTATTCTGGTCAGTTGAAAAGATGACATTTCAAGAACATACCAGGCAAACGGTTTCTCAAATAAAACCTCTGAAAATGGTTGACCGGGTGCAATATTACCACCGAGGAAATTCTCAATGCCTGCGGTATTAAGAATATTACTAACCAGTGCAGCAGTTGTGCTTTTGCCATTCGTTCCGGTAATGGCAATAATCTGGGGATCTTTAATTTTTGTGAAGGTGAATTCAGTTTCATCAATCAATTCAATTCCCTGGTTGCGGAGATGCTCAATAATAGGTTTTGACTCAGGGAAACCCGGAGAACATACTGCAAGATCATAATCCATATTCCGGTACTGCTTTATCGCTCCTCTACTTATTAATTCTTTCGCCTCTTCACTGAGCCCACTCATATTCTCCTCATAAAGGTATATATCATCCCCATGCTCCAGCAAGTATCTTGCAACATATAGATTGGCGCGTCCCAAACCAAGAAGTAATATCTTCATCTTATCTTGAGTGTGGAAAGTGCAATCATCAAAAAGATTATTCCGATTATCCAGAAACGAACGACAATTTTTGGTTCTGCCAGTCCTTTCAATTCATAATGATGGTGAAGTGGTGCCATCAGGAAGAGTCTCTTGCCCTTTGTCTTTCTGAAATAGATAATCTGCAAGACGACCGATACAACCTCAATCACAAAAACACCACCGATAAATACGAGAAGGAACTCGTGTTTAATCAGAATTGCCGCGGTACCCAAAACTGCTCCCAAACTCAATGAACCAGTATCACCCATAAAAACCTGAGCAGGATAGGTATTGAACCACAAAAAACCCAATGCGGCACCGACAAGTGCCGTACAGAAGACCGTTACTTCACCTCCACTTTTAATAAAGATTATGTTGAGATAATTACTTATGCCAATGTGGCCGCTGGCATAGGATAGTGCTGCATACGCCAACGCACTAATACCCAGCAATCCAGTTGCCAAGCCATCTAAACCATCGGTCAGATTTACACCGTTGGATGCACCGACCATAACAAATGCTACAAATAGAGGATACAAAATTCCAAAATCAACTACATAATTCTTCAAGAATATAAAATTTGTCTTTGTCATATAATCTTCAGGTCCATAAAAATAGAGATAGATACCAAGCCCTAATCCAAAGATCACCTGAAAAAAAAGCTTTGTCTTTATTGATATGCCTCTGGGTTTGTTTCTAAAGATCTTTATATAATCATCAATGAACCCAAGACTTCCAAACCAGATCGTTGATAGTATCAAGATAATTATGTTCGGGTTGGCTAAATCTGCGAAGAGCAGGGTTGAAGCAAGAAGTGAAATGAGAATCAACAGTCCACCCATTGAAGGAGTTCCTTCCTTTACCTTGTGATGTTTAGGAACCTCGTCCCTTATCCTCTGGGTCATAGACTTCTGTTTCAAATATCTTGTGAACCAATTGCCGATTAAGAGAACAATCAATATTGCTAATACTGTCGCATAAGCAGCCCGAAAAGTAATGTAACCAAACAATCTAAATGGACCAAAGATTTCTTTTAGTGGGTATAAAAGTAAATAAAGCATTTATAATCTCCTCAATATTTTTTTAACAATTTCTTCAAACTTCATTGCCCTTGATGCCTTGATAAGAACTACTTCCTCACCTTTCAAAATCCTGAACAGATAATTAACGAGTTTATCTTTGTCATCAAAATGTGTACCCCCATAGGCTTCTGCCTGCGGACCAAGAGTAAGAAGAATATCACTTTTTTCCTTTGCATAAATACCAATCTCATTATGGTATTTATTTGATTCATCTCCCAGTTCCAGCATATCACCAAGTATCAATATCTTTTTTCGTTTTAAATGGCTGATAAAATCTATTGCTGATTTTATGGAAACGGGATTGGCATTATAGGTATCATTTATTATGAGCAAACCATTAACTCTTATCGGCTCCATTCTTCCTTTTTCAGGTTCTATTTCTTTTACTGCCTTTTTCTGCCTTTCCCCATCAATCCCTAATTTTTCTGTAACTTTGAGTGCCATAAAACAATTGTATACATTACTCAAACCAAGAAGAGGTGTGAAGAATTCGGTTTCTTTATAGGTGAATGAAGAGCCTGACTCTGTTATTTGAATACCCTTTATTTCATCAAAGGAAAATCTCAAAACATTACTTTTTTGAAATCCATCCACACCCGGTCCAACAAAACCCATTCCACGGGTAGGCAGGGATTCAATCAATGTCAGTTTCTCTTTTTTGATACCTTCAATCGATCCAAGTCCTTTGAGATGGCCAGGACCGACATTCGTGATTATACCAACAAGAGGATTGGCTATCTCACATAATCTTTTTATCTCTCCTGGATTACTCGTCCCCATTTCGAGGATCAAATAGTCTTCCTCGCCAGAAATCTCAAAAAGCATCAAGGGGAGACCAATAAGGGAATTGTAACTCTTCTTTGTCCACAACACCTTGAATTTTGTAGATAATATGCTTGCAATCAAATTCTTCACTGTAGTCTTTCCATTTGTCCCGGTGATAGCAATGATTGGCAGGTTGAAATTATTACGGTAATGACACGCCAGTTCACCCAATGCGAAAAGTGTATCAATAACTAAAATCTCATTTGAAACACCGGTCTTATTTTGCACCACAACACCAACCGCACCCTTTTTCACCGCATCCCCTGCGTAATTATGACCATCGGTATTCTCCCCTTTCAAAGCAAAAAATAGCTCCCCTGGTTTGAGTATCCGTGAATCAATGTTCACACCCCTGATTAACTCATTTTTAATGTCCTTAGAAAAACCCTTCATAATCCTGATCGCCCTATTAAGCATTATCTCATAATACATAATCTTTTTTACCCAAAATATTTTTCACCACTTTGACATCATCAAACGGAATGGTTTTATCTTTAATGATTTGATATTCTTCATGACCTTTGCCCGCAATAACCAGCATATCTTCTGAGTTTTTTATCTTTATTCCGTGGGCAATCGCCTCTTCCCGGTCAGGAATGATTGTAATATTATTGTTTTTTATTCCTGCTACGATATCTTTGATAATGTCTTCCGGATTTTCAGTTCGTGGATTATCCGAAGTGAGAATAACAAAATCGGCATTTTCGCTTGCAATCCTACCCATTTCCGGACGTTTTTTCTGATCCCTGTCTCCTCCACATCCAAAAATTATTATCAGTCTTTTAGATGTATATTTGCGCAGAGATTTTAGCAGATTGCCAATGGCGCTGGGTGTGTGGGCAAAATCAACAAAGATGTTGTCGTAGACACACTCCATTCTTCCTCTTACACCTTCAAGTGATTCAATACCATCCTTGATTGCATCAAAATCAAGTCCGAGTGCCACACCGGTTGCAAAACTTGCTAAAATATTATAGCCATTAAATGTTCCTATCAATTTTGAATTTATTTCATACTTATTCTCTCTATAAAAAATATCCATCTTCAAACCGGAAAGGGAATCAACTCTGATTTCCCCTTTTATCATTGCATTTTTATCAAACCCATAGTCTAAAGCATTTTCTATTTTCAATTTTCTTATATCTTCAGCAACCGGATCATCCTGATTATAAATTGCGTATCCATTAGATTCTAAAAGGTCAAAAAGATGGAGTTTTGTATTTTTATAATCGTCAATTGTCTTATGAAAGTCAAGATGGTCCTGAGAAAGATTGGTAAAGATTGCGGTATTAAAGGTTAATTCTTCAACCCTTTTCAACGCCAGGGCATGTGATGAAACCTCCATTACCACACTCTTCAATCCATCATTCCGGAATTCATTGAGCAGTTTGAAAATGTCCAAACTTTCCGGCGTTGTCCGTTCGGCTTTGATTTTCTCTTTACCGAGGTAATACATGGTACCAATCAATCCAGGGTTATATCCTGCCTTACTGAGTATTGAATGAATCAGGAATGCGGTTGTTGTTTTACCATTGGTACCGGTTATACCGATTATCCTCATATCGGAAAAATTACCATAAAAGTTTCTTGCCAGTCTGCCGAGAATAACCCTTGTATCATCAAATACAATCTGAGGTAATGGACTATCCACTCTCACTTGTGTAACAACTGCGGATGCACCTTGCTTTTCAACTTGACCGATAAAATCATGCCCATCGTATCGTGAACCTCGCAATGCAATATAAAGAGTACCTGGCTTCACCTTTCTTGAATCAAACTCCAGCGATTCAATACGCACATCCTTAAAATTGTAAGTACGGCAATTCAAGCCAGCTATCAGTTCACTTAATCGCATATTGTAGATTGGTCGCCTGACAGACACTCTGGGCAATTTTTTTGAATAAAGGTACGACAATATTGCTTGCCCACAAACCTTTTTTTGGTTCATCAACAAGTAGAGCAACAAGATATTCAGGTTCTTCAGCTGGGAAATATCCAATAAATGTAGTAATGATTGCAGAACTGGAATATTTCCCATCTATTACTTTTTGGGCAGTACCGGTCTTACCGGCAATCCTCATACCCTCGATCTTTGCCTCAACACCACTACCTTCTTCAATTACGCTGCAAAGTATATCCGTTGTCTTTTGGGCAATATCATCATCAACAACACGGCGGACGCGTAAAGGTCTTCCCTGATAGACCATACGATTCTTATTCATAATCTTCTGGACAATCACTGGCTTATTAAGGATTCCATTGTTGGCGATTGTCTGATATGCGAAAGTCAACTGAAGGAGATTACAGGTAATGCCCTGGCCAAAGAGAAGAGTGGCAAACTCAATATCATTAAGTTTCTTCTCCCTCATTAACCTGCCGCGCACCTCACCCGGCAACTCAATTCCTGTAGGCTGGGTAAAGCCAAAGTCTTTGACAAATAACAAAAAATCGCTTGCGTCAAATCTTCTTGAAAGTTGTGCCATAACGACATTACTTGAATGGGCTATTGCCTGTCGCAAAGTCACAGTACCATAGTTTTTATTATCATTTATTGTGTGACCATCAATCTCTATTTTCCCGCCATAGGTATCAAATTTTTCGGTCTCCTTCATACCATTCTGTATAGCATAAACAAGTCCCAATAATTTGAATGTGGAACCAGGTTCAAACTCATCGCATATAATCAGATTCCTCTGGCTATTATTTGTAGAAATATTTACAAAGGCAAGTATTTCACCAGTCCTCGGGTTTACAATCAAGCCTGCACCGCCCTCGGCATCTTCCCTTTTTATACATTCAGCAAGATTAGAGTAAAGAATTGTCTGCAACTGGAGATCAATTGTCAGATATAAATCCTGTCCTGGAGTCGGTTCTCGCTCAGGATATTTGTAGTAAGGAAATACGTCACCATTCGGTTCTTTCTGATAAACAACAAACCCTGATTTACCGGTTAGAATATTATCAAACAATAACTCCAGCCCTTCCAATCCACGATTATCAACGCTACACCTTCCGATCAAACTGCCGAATATCTCAGGCATTGTATATATTCTGTTCAAATCATGTGTGTAACCAATACTCGGATCATTCAGTCTTAAGTATTCGTCTTTTCGCTGCCTGCTCACCTTTTTTTCAATCCAGAAGAATTTGTTCTTTTCAACCAGATTTTTTATTTCACTCAATGGTTTTTCTGATATTTCCGCAACGCTCCGTGCCAATCTCAGTTTATTTGTGGAATAAACCGGCGTACAAAAAATGGAATAACAGGGCTCTGATAGTGCCAGTGGCAATCCACTGCGATCATAAATGTTGCCTCTTGCTCCACATAAGATTATTTTCTTCTGATGTTCACACCGGGAAATATCCTGGTAATGTTTGAATCTTATGCACTGAACAAAAAATATGTAACCAAAGAAGACGAGTGAAATGGCAAAAAGGAAGCCATTGAATAGGCTTGCCCGTTTCACTTTATTACTCCTAAGATATCTTCTTTTTTAGGAAACATAAAGCCACGTTTTTTTGCTTCCATCTCAACCCTTGCCAAATTTGATACATAGGTAACCTGTGCTTGAAGATTTGCCTTTTCATTTTTCAATTCCTGAGCTTGATTCTTTAGATATTCTTTACGGATATTAACTTTTACCAGTTCGCTCTCAATATATACAATACTAAATAGAAAAAGCAAAATCAGCATACCCACAATTACTATTCGCATTTTTCTCCAACGCGCATACGCGCGCTTCTTGCTGCTGGATTCATCCCGATTTCAGTGTTTGAGGGTCTTATTACTTTCCTGTTTAATCTTCTTATCTTTTCTTCTCTTTCATAATTACGCATCATATTCTTCACAATGCGATCTTCACCTGAATGATAGGCAATTACTACCACCCGACCATAAGGGATGAGCCGATCAATTGCTTTAACCAGACCCTTTTGAAGATTAGCCAATTCATCATTCACCCAAATACGAAATGCCTGAAAAATACAATGGAGATTCTTTTTCAAAAAGCGGCGGGGGCAATGTTTTTCCACAAGATTGCGTAGCTCAAATGTCGTTCTGAGATGCTGACGATTTTCAAAGATAGAGTGAGCAATGCTCCGTGCCCGGTGGACATCGCCGTATTTTTTAAGAATTTCATAGACTGTTTTTTCACTCGCATAGCTCAATTTTTGATACAGGGGGACAGCTTCCGGGGACATCTGCATTGATAGCATGCCATCGTAGTTGAAACTGAAACCCCTATCGGGTGCTGTAAGTTGATGTAAGGAAGCGCCGAGATCAAAGAGGACACCATCAAGATGCTTAACATTCAAGGTATTGAGGATTGAATCCAATCTTGCAAAATTATCTCTGAATAGCATCACTCGCTCTTTGTAAACTGCCAATCTATTTTGTGCACACTCTAATGCTTCAGGATCCCAATCAATTCCTATGAATCGTGCTGATTTTGTTTTCTCAAGCATCATACAGAGATGTCCTCCACTGCCCACCGTGCAATCGCAATAAACACCATCCTCCCGTAAATTCATCCACTGAATAACCTCATTAACTAATACTGGCTCGTGGAATTTATTCAAAGCGAAATCACTGAAAACTCTTTAGTGCCGCCCGACGCGATGGATAAATTTCAAATGGATAGAATCCGTAGAGTCTTAGGATATTGTAGAGATAAGGCGAAACATTGACGAGTTTAATATCACCACCGTATTCTTTAAATTTCTTCTGGAATTCAATCAGATCACCAACGATCTTGTAGTTTATATGGGTCACCCTTGAGAGATCAATAATAATATTGAATTCACCGGATTCAATCATCCCTTTCAATTTCTCTGCCATAGTCTCAAACTCCGCCTCATTGATTTCCCCGCTTGGCAGAAAGAATGAGACCTTTTTGTTTTTTACGGCTTCAACGACCTGAACTTTCATTATGCCTCCTTAGTTGCTCAATTGTTTCCGCATCATCCAGATAATGTTTATCAATCTGCTCTTTCAACCTCTGATATTTTTCCGGCGCCCAGAGGCTGAAATAGTCAATTTCACCAACAACAATTACATCCTTAATTATGCCTGAATACTCAAGAAGAAAATCGGGGATCAATATCCGACCCTGGGCATCAAGGTGATCTTCCTTTATGCCAAATGTATAATGTCTGCGATATCTTCTTGATTGGACACGATCCATTGATAACGATAATAGTTCTTTATCCTCAAACCCCTGCCAGGTCGTGAGTGCATATACTGCAATCTCATTGTCGTAGCCAGGCGTCATAACCACCTTTCCTTCAGATTCTGCCAGAAGAACCGTCCGGAATTGACTCGGTATAGCAAGACGCTTTCGTTCATCAATGATATGCTGAAAAAAGCCTCTAAATCTAATATTCCCCATTTTTCCCCATTTCACCCCATTTTACATATTATTTGCAATTTGTCAAGAGGGAAAATACACTATTTATGCGAAAAAAACTATGAAATTTCGGAAGTTTTTGCGTCTATTGACTTTTCAATTGCAAAATCTATGAATCACTATCAAAAATTGATAGAACAAGACGCATGTGTTGTTGTTGGATCGTTTTAATGAAGTTACTTTCTCAAAAAACTCCTACATATGTACGTGCCTCTATTTCTTCAATATAATTGCTGTACAAATTCTGTAATTCCTGCCAGTAAAGATACTGATATATTTGATCTCGCATTTCTTCAAAACTCAAGAACTTCTCAGGTATTTTTTCACGGGCATATAATAGATGATAGCCTTCGGGTGTCAAAATCGGTTCACTCACACCTCCGGGTTCAAGTCTTCTGATTATTTCATCGTAAGGTGGCGTGAACTGTTTGATATAAAACTCTCCTAAATCAATCTCAGGAACGACCGAATAAAATCTGGCAAGGCTATCAAAATCTGCTCCCTGATTCACAAGCGCACGAATCTTATCACCGAGTTTCTCATATCTCAATGTATCAGATTTTGTTGGCAGGACTTTTATCAGTATCTGTCGCGCAAGCACCCAGTCACTGCCCTTATTCAAAACTTCAACGATATGGTAACCGAGACGGCTTGGAAAGGGCTGTGATACTGTACCGGGTTTTAATCCAAATATTACCTTTTCGAATTCTTCAAGGATCTCACCCTTTTTTACCCTTCCCAGCATTCCCCCATTTCTGCGCGAGTTTTCATCCTCGGAGAATTCTCTTGCGACTGTCGCGAAATCTGCACCAGTCATCAATAATTGATAGACCTCTACTGCCCGCTTAAAACCTTCTTTCAAAGAATCTTCACTGGGTCTTATCGCTATGAGAATATGGGCAAGTTTGATTCGACCCGGCACAGTCGCTATGGAATCCTTATTGTCTTCATAAAATTTCTTGACCATAACCGGTGATACCATTATCTTTGTAGCAAGTTTTTTCTGAACAATCTGCTGCATTATTAATTCAGTCTTGATACTATCTTCGTAATTCTTTTTCAGTTCCTCAATGGTTAAATTTTGTTCTTCAAGTGCCTTCAGAAAATCTGCCTCAGAGGGAAATCGTTGTTTGATCATCTCCAGACGCTCTTTGGCGCGATTGAGCATCTCTTCACGAGAAACTGAAATGGATTCTTTTTCTGCCTGGATAAGCATAAGTCGCCTTGAAACTAGCCCTTTAATCACATTATTACGTAGTTCTTCGTAATTTGAGAAATTCTGTTTGATATTTGGATCCGTCATCATAAACGAAACATACTCATTTACCTCACTCTCCAGAATTATATCATCACCGACAACCGCCACAATTCTATCAGCCAGAGCAGTAAAAAGAAATATTATCACCAAATTCATTTTTTCAAAGGTTCCAGGTCCGTGGTAATTTTGTAAACCGTTTTCAGGCTATCCAGGAATTTCTGGAAAAAATCCTGATATTTTTTTGAAAGCAGATAATTGTAGATCTGTCCTTTCAAATCATCCGTCAGATCAACCTTTGAGACAATTTTTTTCTTATCAATAAGTTTTACTATCAGGTATGTCCCTTGAATATAAGAGATTGGCTTGGAAACTTCATTCATCTTGAGACTGAATATTGCTTCCTCTGTCGCAAAATCACCAATTCTTCCCCTGGGCAGGTATTCAGTAACAACTTTAGGATTTTCAGGATTTTCCATACGGCTTAAAGACCGATCCTGCGCAAGTTTCATAAAATCTGCACCTGCTTGTATTTCATTATAAGTAAGCATTGCTGATTCATAACTGGGTAAGACAATCTGCGCAAGTTTTACTGCATACATAAATTCATCCTGGTGGGCAGTAAAGTAATTCATTATCTCCTGATCACTGACTGTATTAGAACCAAATGAACTTCTTATCAATGCCATTGCCATAAGATTTTTTGTGTATTGCTCAATCAACAGTCTGACCGAATCCTCTTTATCAATACCCTTTTTCTTAGCTTCAAGATAAAGCATTTCCTGGTTTGCCCAGTTGTTTAGAATTTCAGTTATTGTCTCTTCAGGAAGATTCTTGTATTCGGATTCAGGAATATATTTCTGAAACTCTTCAAGGGTCAAAGAAGAACCATCTACACGAACCAAGACATTTTTCTCCTTTTTGGCACAACCAGTACTAAAAATTATAACACAAAGTAAAACCACATCTATTAATATTTTTGTAATTATGCTCTTATTTTCTGCCGTAGTCAAAGATATCACTTTACCTCCTCGCTCAACAGTTTTATCAACACCTTTTGATTTATTTGGGGTTGATATTTTTCCCGTAAATTTTTGAAAAGATTGTCTCTTAATTGTGTGGTCTGGTCATCTCGTAATTTTATGAAAATCTGATTGTAAACATCAATCAATTTTTTATCTGGATAATCTGATTTATGTTCTTTAAAATAATCAGCGACTGTCTGTGAATCAACTTTGACTTTTCCCAGCACATTGTCTGTATAGAATTTTTGATAGATCAAAGAATTCAAGGTACTTTTTAGACTTCTCTTGATTTCTGGATAATTCTCCGCCTTTACCTTAGCTGCCTGGTCATAGATCAGATCCGGCACAACTTCTCTATCAATCAAAAATTTTGGATCAATTGATGGTGCTCTCTGCAGTTGATTCTGCACGGCGCTGATTACGGTTCTGACCCGAACAAAACTTGTATCATATTTCTTCACAACCCAGGTATCAAGTTCTTCTTGTGTCAGGGTAGATTCAGGTTTTGTAAGCAAATCAATACCCTTTTGATTGTATTCAATCTTTGCCTGTTTAAGCAACTGGTCAATAAACTTCTCAGCATCAACCATCACCTTTTCACGTCTAAGACTTTCTCTAATATTTTCTTTAATTTCTTCGTACTTTGGAGAAGCAGATTTTTTATGCTCAATCACTTTAAGGAAATAAGTGAAATCACCAAGTTTTGCTGGTTCAGCAACCTGCCCTGGCTTGACCTTTTTCAAAACTTTAATTATTTCAGGTGGTATATCGTATTCAGAGAATATACCAATATCGCCACCCGGGCTTATGGTGTCAAGCGAATAAGCGAGCAAAGATTCAAAAGGCACTCCCTTTTTCAATTCTTTTTCAATGATATCACCTAATGAATCGCTGGAAACCACAATCTGGGCAAGGTGAAATTGATTGATCAATTTTTCGTATAGTTTTCTGATTTCACTCTCTTGTATCTTTACTTTGTCGACAATCTTTTTCTGATAGTAACCCCGAATGATGACTTCCTTACGCCTTTGTTCCATAGATGATTTAATCACAGGGTCATCTGCGTAACCAAGAGAGATGGCTTCTCTTATTGCCAGTTCCTGGTTAATGAAATCATCCACTATATTGGACCTGCGCAAAGAATCATCGTTGGGCATAAACTGGTAGAAATCCTTAAAATCACGAACAGTAATCTTATCACTTCCTATGGTAATTAGGATTTCATCAGCACCGCAGGTTATAATAAAAAAAATAACCAGCACCAACCATAGTATTTTTCTCATTTTACCTCCATCTTGGATATTATATACGGAATACCTCACAAGTCAATAGCAAATAAAAAAGCCGGGTCAGGGAAATTTTCATTCTCCTGACCCGGCTTTCAACCGTCACTACTTCACTAAGATTACCTTCTGAACCGCTGACCTCAAACCCGTATCCGTACTCACATCCACAAAGT
>CAYQKL010000025.1:0-33125 GCA_964418185.1 uncultured bacterium | reverse complement strand
ATTATAATACGGTGAGGTGAGAAATGGAATTATTAGTGTTATTTTTAATTGTCCAAATTGATTCAAATAGGATTTATTATGAAACACAGATTCCTTTTGATACGGCAGCACAGGTCTATGAGATTGATAGTTTTCTTGCCCGGAAGTTAGAGTTCTTCAAAGACTACAAAGGGTTCCAAAAGGCATTACTCTTTCTTCAGCCTGATTCTTCTTATATAATAGAAATCTATCAGAAAAAGGACGCAGGTATTGTAAAAGAACGGGTCAAGATTGAACCAGAGACCATCACCCGGATCCAGCAGGAGATTGCGCTGATGAAATCAAGGGAGATCCCTGAACAAAAGTATGACCGTTCTGGCTATGCCCAATTCTTAGGCAATTCCTTCCTTTTTGCCTTTGGAGTCCAGGCACCCCTTGTTGTGATGGGCTTTAGCCCTGATGATTATCGCACAGGAGTTGCCCTTTATATGCTTTCAAGTGCCTCAGGCTTTATTATCCCTTTAATATTGACAAACGATTGTGATGTCTCAAAGGCACATGCCAGTATGTTTGCATTTGGTGGTACACACGGTCTGTATATTGCCTGGGCATTGAGCGAGATTGCAGAGGTTGATTTTTTTGAAGGACCCGGTGCATTCTTCACTGCGGGTGGGAGTATTGTCGGAGAATATCTTGGCTTTCAATCAGTCAGCAAGTTTGGTCTGAGTGTGGGCAGGGGAAATACAATCGGTATAATTGGCGACTTTGTTGGTGCCAGTGCGGCTGGACTACTCAGTTTTACTGATAATTGGGAAAACCCAAGATTTAATCATAGACCATACCTTGCAATCTCAGTTGCTGGTTTTGGAGTTGGACTGTATGCAGGTTCATTGATTACGAGAGATTTATTATTGACTGATGGAGATCCGTCTATCTTTGCAAACTGCGGAATTGTTGGTGGCGCAATTTTGCCAACAATGCTCTCCTGGTTTGACAACGGAAGGGGCAGGATATCGGGCAAGATGTATGTATCAGCCGGTTTAACCGGACTCGGTCTTGGTTCAATTTTAGGATACAAAATCATAAGAGAAAAAAACTTCACTGAATCTGAAGGAAATATCATTACCCTGGGTGGTATAGCCGGTGCCCTCACTGGATTAGGACTGGTCTATCTTGCAAATATTGAAAGACCCAGTGCCTATTTTACCGGGATGGTTGTTGGTGATATATCAGGTTCACTGGCAACTGCCTCATTCATAAAAGCGGGCGAATCAAATAAACGCAGTCATATTCGCTTTCATCCTGAATCAATTTTTGGCATTGGTTTGTGTACAATAGAAAAAATACCGATTAGAAGTCAATTGGTTACCATTTCATTTTGAACCCTGTCTTAACCGCTTAAGTGTAATCTAACCTGCCCGGTTATTGACCCGGTTTCAATTCTGAATATAATCCTGTATGAATAATACTGATAGAAAAATCCTTTCTGGTAATGAGGCAGTTGCCAGAGGAGCATGGGAGGCAGGCTGTCGCTTTGCAGCAGCATATCCTGGTACACCATCTACTGAAATCCTTGAAAATATTATTAAATATTCTGAAATTTACACTGAATGGTCTGTGAATGAAAAAGTTGCACTTGAAGTCTGTGCCGGTGCATCTTTTGCTGGCGCCCGAGCAATTACCGCAATGAAGCATGTTGGATTGAATGTTGCGGCAGACCCGATGTTTACGCTTGGTTATACCGGTGTGACTGGCGGATTTATCATTGTAACCTGTGATGACCCCGGAATGTGGTCCTCGCAGAATGAGCAGGATAACCGATACTATGCAAGACATGCAAAGATACCAATGCTTGAGCCTTCTGATTCCAATGAGGCAAAGATCTTTACAAAATTGGCATTTGAACTCTCGGAAAAATTTGATAGCGTGTTTCTCTTGAGAATGACCACACGCATTTCCCATTCCTCAGGTATTGTGGAGTGCGGTTTGCGCCAGGAGATACCATTAAAAGGTTATATTAAAGATATCAAGAAAAGACTGGTGCTCCCGGCACATGCAAGGGTACTTCATAAGAAATTAGAAGAAAGATTGATGAGGATTGCTGATTATTCAGAAGAGTTTGTCCATAATCGGATTGAATGGAGAGACAGGGCTCTGGGAATAATAAGTTCAGGCATCGCATATATGTATGCAAAAGAGGTATTCCCGGAGGCAAGTTTTTTGAAACTCTCACTGACCTATCCCTTGCCTGAAAAACTGATAAGGAAATTCGCACGAGAACTGAAGAAGATAATCGTGATTGAAGAAGGGGACCCAATACTGGAACAGGAAATAAAGGCAATGGGTATAGAGGTAATTGGTAAAGACCGCATTCCTCTGTGCGGTGAACTTGACCCTACGGTTTTGAAAAGAAGTTTTGACAAGAAGGTATATAGTTCAAGTGTAGAAATTCAGGATATTCCTGAAAGGCCGCCAGTGTTATGCCCTGGTTGCCCTGAACGGGGGGTCTTTTATGTAATAAACAAATTGAAACTCATCGCCACCGGTGATATTGGTTGCTATACCCTCGGTGCCCTGCCACCATTGAACGCAATGGATACCTGTATATGTATGGGTGCTTCAGTTACAAATGCCCATGGAATGGATAAGGCAGGCGGAAAGGAAATTAACAAAAAATTGGTTGCAGTGATCGGTGATTCTACATTCTTTCATTCAGGTATTACAGGTTTACTCAATGCAGTATATAACAGAGGAAATTTGAATCTTATTATTCTTGATAATATGACCACAGCAATGACCGGGCATCAGCCGCATCCTGGTACTGGTAAACTTACCCATGGCGAAGAAGGTAGAAGAATTTTACCCGAGGAGGTTGCCCGCGGATGCGGTGCAGAATTCGTAAAAGTTGTTGACCCAACTGATCTGAAGGCAACTGAACAGGCAATAAAAGAGGCGCTGAATTATGAAGGTGTAGCAGTACTTGTCTTTCGCAGTCTGTGTGCATTGCTTAAAAAACCGAGATCTCATCTCACTATTGATATTGAAAAATGCAATGGTTGCACATTGTGCTTAGGTCTTGGGTGTCCTGCAATCAGTTTGAAGAATATTGAAAATAAGGAAAAACCAGTAGCGTTTATTGAACCAACCCTCTGCACAGGATGTGATTTATGTTTTCAATTATGTCAGCACAAGGCAATTCTACCTTCAAAAAAGGACTGAATATGGCGAAGAAAATAAATAGAACAAAGAAGACCGCTGACAAGATTACAAATGTAATCATTTGTGGCGTTGGTGGTCAGGGTATATTACTTGCCTCAGATATTCTTTGTACAGCTGCCTTCCTTGCTGGTAATGATGTAAAAAAAAGCGAGATTCATGGTATGGCTCAAAGGGGAGGTAGTGTTATTACCCATATCCGTTTTGGCAAAAAGGTTTATTCGCCATTGATTGAAGAGGGTGGGGCAGATTTTATTCTATCTTTTGAAAAACTTGAGGCATTGAGATATTATTATTATGTTAAGAAGAATGGTATTATGATTGTGAACGACCTTGAATTACCACCAATGACCGTGCTTATTGGTGGGAAAACATATCCTGAAAAGATAATAGATACCTTACAAAAGATTGGTTATGTCCATTTGATCTCGGCACAGGACATTGCCCTAAAATTAGGTAATGTGAGGGCAGTAAATATAGTGCTTCTGGGTAGTCTTGCCCGATTGCTGGATTTTGAGAAAAAGGTCTGGATTGATGCGATCAAAGAGAATGTGAAACCCCAGTATGTTGATCTGAATGTCCGGGCATTTGAACAGGGATACAGCGCAGTAAAGCAGTAATCTTTTTCTATAGCTACAAAAACAGATTAAGGCAGGTATCCTCTTTTGATGTTGAATATTCCATTAAATATACTTCTGTAAGCATCTGGATATTCAGAGATAATTTCTGTCAAAAAATCTCTGATTCTTTGTCTTTTTGAATCCTGATAATATGGGCATCTGTTGATATTGTCAGGGATCCTTAACAGCCGAGCAATATTCTGGATTTCTTTTTTATCAAGAAAATATATTGGTCTGATAAATGAAAAACGTCCCTGAATGACTGATTGTTTAGGAACAAATGTTGAGATTTCGCCGTTGTAGACAATATTTAACAAAAATGTTTCTACGACATCTTCAAGGTGATGGGCAAGCGCAACCTGAAAGACATTCAGGGATTCAGCGTATTCCAGTAAGCTGCGGCGGCGTTCTCGCGCACAGAAAAAACACTTTTTCCCGAGTGTTTTCAGGCGCGTACTCGTATTGATTTTGATAATTTTATAAGGGATTTCCAATTTTCTACAGAATTCTTCAATAAAGTCAGTATTCCAGTTGGGGAAGCCCTGGTCTATGTGGCAGGCGTAAATATCCCAGTGTTGCTGGAATTTTTTGTTATATTCGTTGAGCAAATAAAGGAGCACCAGACTGTCTGTACCACCAGATAACCCAGCAACAACCCCACAATTTCTTTCAAGTATGTTGAACCGTCTTATTATTTTTTTTATCGCAGATAGCGCAGGATTGATCAGCCTTGATTTATGCTCCAAAGAAAGTTTTTATCTCAGAACAATCAACTGTTTTATTAATACACCTTTTTTTGTTTCAAGACGATAAAAATAGACGCCGTTTGGGACCAGAAGACCTTTCTCATCATCTGCATGCCACGGGATAGTGTAAGTTCCCTTATTGTAATAGCCACTGGCAATGGTTTTCACTGGTTTGCCAATTAGATTATATATCGTCAGAGTTACGGTCATTGGTTCATTTAGGGTGAATTCAAACTCAGTATAATTGTCAACCGGGTTTGGACGGTTTTTGTTTAGAATAATAAGGTCATTTTTTTTCTGTGTGGTTCGGGAAAAAACCTTCACTGTTTTGTCACTGGGATTGAACAATATCAGGCTGTTGTCTCCTGACTGGAGAAGTATCTTTGAGTCTAATGGAATATTCTCAACAAAGATTTTCTCTTCATGTTCACCATTTGATTTCAAGACCAGTATTGAGTCTTTAAACAAAATATAATTTCTGCCGTCTCTGCCAGTCGCAAAATCAAGAATGGGTTCTGAGGCGCTGAAGATCAGACGACTTTTATAGGTAGCAGGATTATTCAAGATTCCAATTGTCCATTCAAAGATCTGGTTATTAGCCATTGTATATACAGTCAGTTGGTTTTTTGTATCTTCAGATCTTGAAAGAAGGGAAAATTTCTCAGCACCGGCATTCAGTGTACCAATTATTTCTTCATCTTCAGCAAAAATTATGTGATTACCTTCGGAGATAACAAAAATATTCTTCTTATCCCTTTGTAAAACTTCAATCTGAACTGGATTTACAAGGTTAATTGTAAAATTGTAGATAATAGCATTTTCGGCTAATTTTGTAAGTCGGTTATTGTTGTCAATTAGGAAGAATTCTTCCTGGTCATTCAGGGCGAAAATCTTGCTGTTTTTCGTCTCTGAATAAAGAATAACCCCGTTCGTCTTATAATCAATCTGAGAGAGAGATGTCCTGGTCAGAATCCAAATCTTTCCATCATTACCAATCTTTATATCGCTGACCAATATCCCCTTTGGCAATGTAAATTCTTCGCGCTGCTGCCATTCAGCAGATGCTAACAAAAAAAGAAAAAATATCACGGTTATTTTTTTCATATACCCCCTTGTTAAAGATAACCTTAATTTGTTTTGAATCCCTATTCTGCCTTTTCAGAGCATTCATTTCCAATTCCTATCATAGAGTATATCAATAATTTCCCTTTTGTCAAGACTTAATTTTAACTGCATCAGGTCGGTGTCCATTTCAAAACAATCATTAGTCGCTATGGTTTGAATTGGAATGGTATCTGGATGCTCTGTTCAAATGGTTCACCATCTTTGGTCGCAGGTTTGAATTCCCATTGTCTTGCTGCCGCAAGTGCGGCTTCTTCACACGCTGGATTACCAAAACTTGAATAAATTGTAGCTGATTTGACTTTACCATCTGTATCCACGAGTACCTTCACCACCACATTGCCTGTAGCACCAATTGCCTTTGCTGCTTCAGGATATTTCGGTAAAATTTTCTTTGTGGGAACGGGTTTGGTAATCACTGAGGGTTTTGGTGGTGTCACTGGCGGTTGAATTTCTGGAGTGGGCGTAACTGCAACCGTGGTTTCTTTTTTTGCCGCTGCGGCTTCTAATAATTTTTCCGGTGCAACTGTGGGTGTTGGTTTAGGAGTTTCCACTTTTGTTTCTTCTCTGGGGGGTGCTGTGGGAGTTGGTGTAGTAGTCGTGGTGGTAGGAGTAGGGGTGGGCGCAGGTGGAATTACTGCTGCAACCGTGACTCTTCTCTCTGCCTCTGGTATCCAGTAGTTGTAGGCACTGGCAAGGTTCAGGCCTTCCTCAGTACCTTTTACTCTTTTATAGTTTGCCGCAATTTCATTGGGTACGACGAGGAAGGTGTATGGTTGGTCTTCATAAATAATCTTCTGAAATTCACCCCAGATGTCTCTTGCTTTTTTTCTGTTCAACATTGTAGTTCCAGTTTCAATGAGCGAATCAATGCTTACATTCTTATAGTTAACAAAATTGAATCTACCGCGGTTAGGGTCTGAATGCCAATACAGTGTTGGGTCAATTTTTTCGCCCACACTCCAGCCCATAATAAACCCATCATATTTTCGGTTTATGATTGCAGAAATGAACGAGTTCACATCCATTGTCTGGGCATTGACCTTGAATCCGAGTTGAGTCAGGTAGTTTGCAACATAAGAAAGAATTTGCACACGGTCTGGGTTTTCTACATTGGCAATGATCGTAAGGGTGATATCTTTACCATTTTTATCAATGATTTTGTTCCGATTTTTATCCTCAAATCCCCGGGTAGCTAAAATCTCTTTCGCCTTTACAACATTGTATTCAACAGGCGTAATCTCTTCATTGAAAGCCCAGGATGAAGGTGGCAGAGGACCAAGCGAGATCTTACCCATTCCAAGGAATATGTCGTTAAGTATCTGGGTACGGTTTATCGCCATTGTTAATGCTCTGCGTATTTCTTTATCTTTCAATAGTTCATTATCTAAGTTCCAACCAATATAGAGATAACTGCTTCCGGGTTTTGAGGAGATATTGACATTCTGGTTGCCGGACAGTTTTTTTGCTTCTGCCGGTGTCAGATTCAGGACAAAATCAAGATTTCCCTGTTCAAAATCAGTGACCATTGCATCGGCATTATTGTAGTATTTTATAATAATCTCATCCAGTGGAGGTCTCCCCCGATAATATTCTTCATTCGCAGTGAGCACGAGCCCCGAACCAGCGACCCATTCCTTAACTCTATATGGTCCATTGCCGATAATCTTTGTCTTACCAAATTCTGTGGTAAATTTTTCATAGATATGTTTGGGAACAGGCATTATGTCTGAATCAGTGAGTAGGTTTGCATAGACCTGGGTAAAGGTAAATTTAATCGTATATTTGTCAATCAGTTCGGCTTTCTTGATGAATTTGAACGAAGCGATAAATGGATAATTTGTTTTCGGGTCCTGTATCTTTTCGTAGGTATATAAGATGTCCTCAGCAGTCACTGGTTCGCCATCCCACCATTTTACATCCTTTCGGATATAGTAGGTTATTGCTGTTAGGTCTTCAGAAAATTCCCAGGATGAAGCAAGTTCAGGTTTCATCTTTCCGGTGTTGGGATCAATACGGTGGAGTTTCATAAACAGGAGGTCAAGAATTTCATTTGAGCCCAATACTGAAGGTTGTAATGGAGAAATTGTTCCGGGCAAATCTGTTGTACCAATTACCAGTTTGCCACCCTTTTCACCTCTCAATGCCTCTTCTTTTTTGGCGCAACTAAGAATACCAAGTCCAGCAACGATTAATATAAGCAAAAATCTTCTCATATTACCCCCTTTCTCTGTTTTTTATAGCCTTCTCTTTAATAAATACATTATATTCCAAATTTTATTCCTGTCAATGGTATACTTGCTTCAAGATTTACGTAATATTCTTTCCCTGAACCACTCAATAACTCTCATAAGACCCTGTTCAAGTTCAACTTCAGGCTCCCAGTGTAGAATCTTCTTTGCTTTGCTTATGTCGGGGTTGCGTCTATGCGGGTCATCTTCTGGTAAGGGTCTATAAACGAATTCACTTTTGCTTCCGGTGAGAGATCTGATTTTCTGGGCAAGTTCTATGATGGTAAATTCATTTGGATTGCCCAGATTTATTGGCATCGGATAATCAGCATCGGCAAGCTTGGCAATACCATTTACCATGTCACTTACATAACAAAAACTTCTTGTTTGTTTGCCATCGCCAAAGATTGTCAACGCGCTGTTTTTCAAGGCCTGCTCAATAAAGGCGGGTATTACCCGACCATCGCCGGGCCGCATCCTTTCACCATAGGTATTGAATATCCGAACAATTCCAATTCTCAAGCCGAGTTTCCTGTGATAGGCAACGGTGATTGATTCAGCAAATCTCTTGCCTTCGTCATATACCGAACGTATTCCTATCGGATTGACATTACCCCAGTATTCTTCAACCTGAGGATGGACAAGGGGATCACCATAGACCTCGCTTGTTGAGGCAAGAACAAATTTTGCATTTTTCTTTAAGGCAAGTTCAAGCATATTTATCGTACCTGCAGAGGCAGTCTTCATAGTCTCAATTGGATATTTCAGATAATCAAAGGGACTGGCTGGCGAGGCGAAATGGAGGACAAGGTCAATCTCTGACTCTATTGAAGGCAGATTGCAGACATCACAGTTAATAAATCTGAATCTTTTGTTTTCTAAGTTGTGTTGAATATTTTCTTGCTTGCCGGTGATCAAATTATCAATAATGATTACCTCAGCACGGTTCTGCAGATAATAATCAACAAGATGTGAGCCAATGAATCCTGCACCGCCCGATATTAATATTCTCATCTTCCAATTCCTGTGTAGATAAAGCCAAGTTTTCTCATCTTTCCCGGATCAAAGAGATTTCTGCCATCCAGAAAAACCGGCTGGCGCATTGATGCTTTGATATCTTTCAGATCAATTTTTTTGAATTCGTCCCATTCTGTAACCAGAATGATAGCATCCGCATTTCTGGCGACTGCATAAACATCCTTACAGTATTCTATGTCAGGCATCACTTCTTTTGCCCGTTCCACTGCGACCGGATCATAAGCCTTGATTATGGCACCCTGCTTTTTTAATTCATTGATAATAGTAATTGAAGGTGCGAATCTCATATCATCGGTATTGGGTTTGAACGCAAGACCAAGAATGCCGATTTGTTTGTCCTTCAAATTCCACAGGAGACCTTCAAGTTTTTTGACTACTCTCAACATCTGTTCTTCATTTATTCTTTCTACTTCTTTGAGCAGTCTAAAATCATAACCTAACTTTTGGGCAATACCAATGAATGCTTTCAAATCTTTTGGAAAACAAAAACCGCCGAAACCAACACCAGCATTAAGGAAATCCTTACCGATCCTCCTATCCAGGCCTATACCTTCAGCCACCTTCAATATATCCGCACCTGAGTGCTCACAGATAATTGAAAGGGCATTAATAAAAGAAATTTTCATTGACAGGAATGAATTTGAGGCATGTTTTATCAATTCAGCGCTTGCCAGGTCAGTAATGATCTTGGGCGCCTCAATGGGATTATACAACTCTAATAATTTCTCTTTTGCCCGCTCATTTTCTACGCCCAGAACAATACGGTCGGGTCTTAGAAAGTCATTAATTGCTGAACCTTCTCTTAAGAACTCAGGATTAGAGGCGACATCAAAATCAATACCACTCTTATTGAATCTTTCAATTATTGTCCTGATCCATTTTCCGGTTTGAACCGGGACCGTACTCTTTTCTACAACAATTTTGTATTCCGACATTGCCTCGCCAATCTCGCTTGCTACCTTTTCTATACTGGAAAGATCAGGTTCGCCATTTTCTTTTGGTGGTGTACCCACAGCAATAAAGATGAAAAGAGATTCTTTCACTCCTTCGGTTACGGATGTAGAAAATTTCAGCCTTCCCGCAGAAACATTTTTTTTGACTATCTCCAGTAAACCCGGTTCATAGATTGGAATATTGCCACTTTTGAGCGTAGCAATTTTTTTCTGATCATTATCAACACATATGACATTGTGGCCAATTTCAGCGAAACAAGTACCGGAAACCAGACCCACATAGCCGGTTCCAATCATACAGACTTTCATAAACCTCCTTCCCTGATGTATGTATTATATTTCAAAATTCCTGAAAGACTAAGCATTTTTAGAACCCCTGTAGAATAGAAAAAATATGCCCCCAAGTAAAGACCATAGAAATATCAGAAAAAATGAAATCAGTGATACAGTGAGTGATACCTCACCAGTAAGGCCAGCACGCTGGAATAAAAAGACATAGGCATTTTCTCTTACGCCCAGGGCATTGAATGAAATTGGAATCATAGAGATTACATTGATTATCGGCAAATAGATAAAAAAAGGCAGAATGGAGACTTGAAAACTATCCAGACTCTGTAGTACAAAATATGGGGAGATAGAAAGCAGCGCCTGGATAACAATAGACTGAAAAACGCATAGAATTATCACACCCCAGGCAGAACCAAAATCAGTCATTGTTTTATGGAGATTATTGATACGTTCCCCGATTCTGAATACTGCTATTCTTTCCATTATTGGTGCAAAAATACTATATACTCTCTCGGAAAAAAGAATAAAGGTGATCAACACTAATAACAAAAGACCAATAATCATCAGAGGCACAAATTCGCTTCTTTTCTGAAAAATATACAGATAGACCACAGCAATAAGGCCAAAGACAAACAAGCCAATGAATCCAAGGATTCTATCAGCGAGCACAATTGCAAGGGCATCGGTCTTTCTATCTTTTGTTGAATAGACGATCCTCATTACATCTCCGCCGACGGTTGTGGGTAGAAAGTTATTGAAAAACAGTGCGATAAAATAGATGATCAAAGAATCTTTGAATGGCATACCCATATTTTTATAATCAAGCAACACCTGCCACCGCCAGGCTGAGACAATGATAAAGAAAAGATAGGGGATAAGGGCATAACCAAGAAACTTTATCTCCATATTCTTGATATGAAACAAGATTTTAATTACATCAAGTTTTATCAGAAGAAATACTATAAGTCCGATACCAACGATAATTCTCAGAACAGTCCAGATAGTAGTAAGTTTATTCTTCTCTTCCGTCATTTAACCAGTTTTAACTCATTTGTGGCCAGGGTGAGCATCAGCGGTTTGATTTATCATAAGGCTCAAATTTTTCCAGGCGGTCAAGGATCGCCCTGATGGATTCACCAACAAGTCCCAGAGAAAAAAATAGAATGCCCGAGACTATGAGCAGGATCACAAGATATAATAACGGTCGGAAGCCATGACCAAGAATTCTCAGAATCACTGAAATAATACCGATGAGGATTCCCAAAAGAACCTGCAGCATTCCAGCAGTACCAAAATAGAGCAATGGTTTTCGTAAGAATGTCACCTGAAATTTTACAGCAAGGAGATCAAAAAAGCCGATGATTATCCGTGATTTTTTTTGATACTTTGGTTCACCATATAGCCTTGGCTTCAAATCAACGGGGATTTCTTTTACGACAAAACCATATTCATTTGCAAGGGGAACAATGTATCTATGCCAGTCACGGCGTAAAGGTATTTTATGCAGGATTTCTCTTCGGAATGCCTTGATTGCATTCATATCATGGACTTCAAGATTGAACAGTTTTCTGCTGCACCAGTTATAGATACTGGAGACAAATTTCTTTTCGTATTTACCCTGTTTCCAGCCAGTTGCAACATCGGCGTCAAATTTGATAATCAAGTCAACCAATTTTGGGACATCATTAATATCAAACTGCATATCCGCATCGTAAATCACAAGAATTTCTGCATCTGTTGCCCTTGCACCGGTGATTATTGCCTGGGTTTTTCCTAAGTTTCTTTTGTGACTGACTGTTTTTAGATAATCCCTTTTGTATTCTTGTAAAACTGCTTCAGTATAATCGGTTGAACCATCATCAATGAAGACCACCTCATAATCAGGATGCTGTTTTATGAATTTATCAAACATTACCACAAGGTGGGGGATGTTTTGAAATTCGTTATAGGCAGGGATCAATATTCCGATTTTCATAGTAGTTTATTATATATATTTGAAGGTAAAAGTCAAATATTTTGTTTTGTTGCAATACACAAAAGTCTTGACAGGGTTCCGTTTTTATATATACTTATAATCAGGCATACTGGATGTTAATTGGAGAAAGATTACAAATGGTAATAAAGGTATTAACCCATTACTCATTTAGCTAATCCCCAATTGAACAGAAGGAAGCTTGAAAGGAGAAAAAATGCCTATATATGGTAAGGTAAAGTGGTTTGATAGCCGTAAAGGTTATGGTTTTATCGAAAAAGAAGACGGTACTGGTGATGTATTCGCTCATTTCCAAGAGATAGTGGGTGAAGGTTATCGTACGCTTTCTGAAGGTGATAGAGTGAAGTTTGAAATCACCAATTCACCCAAGGGACCAAAAGCCACAAAAATAGAACGCGTATAATGCAATAGCATTAATACGAAGACAGCCCCGCCTTTGGCGGGGGTGTGTTTTTAAATAAAATGGTTTTCCAGCACTTCTTTATATATTTATAATGTTGGTAGTAAAGCGCACCCCTATCAGCCCGTGTGCCATCAGGGTCATTTGGTGAAGAAGGGTCACCCGCATCAATGCAGGGTGATGTGGATGTAAGATGAAAATCTCCACTACTGGCATTTACAAATTGTGGATTTAAGGCAATACAGCCTGTGCCAAACCAGGGTTGGCCAGTTCCGTTTTCAATATCAGAGTAGGTGACGATTGTAGTGGTTGCTCCAGACATAGATAATTCATTTGGATTGTCGTGCCAGAAGATACTATTTAACATTGTTGTCTGGGCACTTGCCTGGTCAAAATAGAGACACATACCACCCCCGTCGCCTGCCTGGTTGCCATAGAAGGTATTGTGGCTAAAGTTCATCTGTCCGTCATTAGTAGAATAGGAAAGGCCGCCACCCACATTACCCGCACTGTTACCACTGAAAATATTCCTTGCGCAATTCACGGTTCCATGGTCTGTAGAAACGAGTGCACCACCGCCATTGCCCGTTGTCTGATTGCTTCTGTATGTATTACCTGTAATGGTAAGGGTTCCTATACCATTCCATATCCAGAGGCCTCCACCATCTTCATTAGAGCTGTTTGAGGTGTATGTATTACCTGAATATTCCAGGTTACCTTCATTCAGATGGATCATTGTGCCTGCGCCACCAGCGGAAATCGTAGTATTTCCGGAGAATGTGTTATTAGTAAAAGTTATGTCTCCACTGTCGTTAATTCTTACAAAACAGCCTCCACCATCCAGCTGGGCTTGGTTATTGGAAAAGGTGTTATCACTGATAGTCAAGGATACGCCTGCACCTAAGAAATAGGTCATAATACCACCACCGCCATCTGCCGCAGAATTATTGGTAAATGTATTGCCCGTCATTGTTACCTGGCCGCTTCCGTCAACATAGAGGATACCACCACCACCATCCTTTGCCGGGACACCGGGATGAACACCGGGAACTGCATTCTCTTCAAAAACGCTATTCATAAGTATTATGCTGCCATCGGTGGTCGCAGCATTCAATCCGCCGGCATCATCGATCCCCTGGTTACCCCTGAATATACAATCGCTAACAATAGCAGTTCCATAAGCAGAAATAATATGGGCACCACCCCCGAGTGTATCAGCATTGTTCTGTATGAACTCGCAGGAATCAATGCGAATCAATCCCTGATCAGATTCAGCCCTTAGTCCTCCACCATAACCGTTTGAATGCCCCTCATGGAAAGTTATGTTTTTTACATACAGGTCAGCATTTAAGCCAACAGTACTGAGATTCATTATTTGAACTTCATCCTGACCATCAAGAATGGTCTGATTCATTCCAGCGCCGATGATATATAAGGCATAGGCTTCTTCTGAGTGATAGGTCAAGGTTGTTCCGACATTGTATGTTCCTGCAGGTATCCGTATCGTATCTTCCCTGCCATTTGCGGCGGCAGAATCAAGTTGTCTCTGAATTTCAGTTATTTCAGGTGACTGCTCGTTCTTTTTGCCGCAGAACAAAAACGTGATGATCAGACAAAGAAAAATTGTCATAACTCCAAAAATTCTTCTTAGCATCATTTCATCTCCTTGGTTAAAAAGGTCTTTCAGTCTTTATCGTCGATTTAGAAGTTTTAATTATGGACCCTGCCAGCCTGCGATACGCGCAAGCATCCACCAGACTGCTTTACCCTTTTGCTCACAACTTTCAAATGTTGTATGGCCACCTTCGTCACCATGGAAATTGGGGTGTTCGCAAGGAATTGCTGTGCCACTGTAATCGTAAGTCGCCTGTTCCCAGGAACTTCCGTCATAGTACCAGGCATCCAGGTCAGTAAAGTCAAAGCAGTCAAAATGGTGGTCATTACAAAACTGCCGGATCTGCTGGTTTCGTGTGTGCCTATTGTATCCATCAGCATCTATTGCCTGGGCATTGCCCGTGAAAAAGACAAAGGTTACATTGGGAAACTCACTGGCGAGTTTTGCAATTGAATCAAGATATGCCTGGGTCTCAGACTGGGTGTAATAGTCAAGTTGTGTGCACCAGCACCACATTGAGACATTTATTTCAGGATTGTGGGTCAGAACTGCCCTGGTATTATTCATTCCATCCTGGCTCTCCCAGTAAAGGTCAGGGGTAATATAAGTTTCATTTTCTTGACCGTCAAAGATACAGAGTGCGCCTGGTTCATCAGGGAGATTACTAAAATCAATCGCCACACTATATGTACTATTTGAATTTTCTATCCGCTCCAGGCCAATGGTGAGTTGTTCACCGTGTGAGGTGTGGGCATAATGGACCTTGAGATTTGCCTTTACTGAGTCAATCCATTCTGCCGGGATCTGGGAAAGGTCAGCACAGGTGTGGTTGAAAATATTTTCGCCGGTTATGGTCTGCCCACCGCCATTACCATTATTATTTTTTTTACACCCAAACGATACAATAAACACAATACAAAGAATTGCAGTTATTGATTTTTTCTCCATTGTTTTCTCCTTGCTATTGTATTTCAGAAACATTCAATAATTTTCCGCATCGTACGAGATCAGCAAAAGATTGCCATTTGTTTTTTTATTGTTTATTACCTCCTTTCACTCATTTTGCATCAGGCAGATGAAACTTTAAATTCATATCTCGGTTATATCCCCTTATATTAAGGTTGTATTATAACCATAATTCAAGAGTTGTCAAGAATATGGTTTGAATCCGCAGAAAATTTATTCTTGTAAAAAGTGAGACTGAAGTCTCTACTCCAGGATTATTATCTTGTTTTTCTCTCTATTCATTACTCCATTGTTTCATCTTTACGATTGTAGGAGGCACTTCCAGTGCCGATAAGAAAATTAATCCTCCCTTTATCCCATTCGCCTTGACTCCAATGTTTTTGTTCAATTTTTGCAAATGATAATGGAAAGTGGAGATCACTCAGAATAAATATTGGTTGACTTTTTCAAAAAATAGAGTATATTTGAAAGTATGCAGATTTATATTGAAGATATTGGAAAATATGAAGGTAAAGAAGTAGAAATAAAAGGCTGGTTGTATAACAAACGGTCATCAGGAAAGGTCAGATTCCTGCTCATCCGTGACGGAACAGGTATTGTCCAATCTGTGATCAGTGAAGGTGATGCCAAGCCTGAGATCTTTGAAGTGGCAGACAGGATTACCCAGGAGTCTTCAGTCATAATAAAAGGGTTTGTGCGACAGGATAATCGGGCGCCAGGTGGATATGAGATTGTGGCGACAGAGTTGAAAGTACTACAGCAGGTTGAGGATTATCCGATTACTCCAAAAGAGCACTCAATAGAGTTTCTTCTACCCATTCGTCATCTCTGGATTCGTTCCAAAAAACAGAATGCAATACTGAGAATAAGGCATACAATAATAAAGGCAATTCGTGATTTCTTGGATAACAACGGATTTATCAATGCAGATACGCCGATTCTCACACCTGCATCTGTAGAAGGAACGACAACCCTTTTCCCGGTTGATTACTATGGTGAGACTGTGTATTTGACACAGAGCGGTCAGTTGTATAACGAAGCAACTGCTGCCTCATTGGGTAAGGTATATTGTTTTGGACCAACATTTCGGGCTGAAAAATCAAAGACCCGCAGGCACTTGACTGAATTCTGGATGGTCGAGCCTGAGGTTGCCTATTTAGAACTTGATGGGCTTATGGAACTTGAAGAGGATTTTGTTGTCTATATTATTGAAAGGGTCTTAGAAACGCGTAAAGAAGAATTGAAAATATTGGAACGAGATACTACAAAACTCGAAGTCATAAAAAAGCCATTTCCAAAGATAACCTATAAAGAGGCAGTGGATATGATTCATAAAAAAGAACCTGATTTTAGATATGGTGATGATTTTGGTGCACCACAGGAGACATTGATCAGCGAGAGTTTTGACCGGCCAGTGCTTGTCCATCATTATCCTGTTCAGTGCAAGGCATTTTATATGAAACGCGACCCGAATGATGAGACACTCTCATTGAGCGTTGATATGATTGCACCAGAGGGTTATGGCGAGATTATTGGTGGCGGACAGAGAGAGGATGATTATGAAGCACTCTTAAGAAGAATAAAAGAAAACAGACTACCAGAGGATGCTTATAAGTGGTATCTTGATTTAAGAAAGTTCGGCACCTGCCCGCATAGTGGCTTTGGACTGGGTGTGGAGCGCACTGTTGCCTGGATTTGCAAAATCCCTCATGTTCGGGAGACGATTCCCTTTCCGAGGATGCTGGAAAAGATTTATCCGTAGAAGGAGCAGATATGATTTTATTCGTTTTATTATTATCAGTTATTCCTTATCCAAATCAACCCAACTGGGAATCAATAGATTCAGACTATTCAACCGGTGGGGCACTGGTTGATGTTGACCTGGATGGGGATCTGGATTTTGTTACCGGTAATGGAAATGATATGGCACAGAATCGGAATAAGGTTAATTATAATCATAATGATACACTCCAGCGTATTGCTAACTGGCAGTCTTCTGATGTCGGCTATAATGCCCACATAAGTTGTGGTGATATAAATTATGATGGTTATCCAGACCTTGCAGTAGCAAATTATGGTGACCCATATACACCCCAGTATGATAAGTTTTACTACAATCAGTCAGGTACATTTCAGTCAAATTCTTCCTGGCGTCCCCATGACCGGGACAATTCATTTGCCTGTGCATTTGGAGATATGGATGGTGACGGAGACCTTGATTTGGCAGTTGCCAGTGGTGAATCCTATGGTGATAGTGCCCAGAAAGCAAAGGTATATTTGAATAATAATGGGGTCCTTGATACATTGCCGGTCTGGCAATCAAATATTGTATCATATTTTTATGATGTCTCCTGGGTGGATATTGATCAGGATGGGTATCTGGACCTGGGCTTAGTTGCTGAATTGGGTCCAAATTTGATCTACCGAAATACTGGAGGTATGCTCGGCACAACACCTTACTGGCAGTCAGCCCAATCACTCAATACACTAAAACTTGCATTCGGTGATGTTGACAATGACGGTGATTTAGATATGGTCTGTGCGAATAATGGACAGCTCAGCGGTCCGAGTAATTGCCAACTCTATCTAAATAATGGAACAAATCTTTCAACTACACCTTCCTGGACAAGTCAGAATTTGACCTATTATTCCTGTGTTGCTTTAGGTGATGTTGACCAGGATGGCGACCTTGATCTTTCTGCTGGTGGCTGGTGGGAATCGGTAAAGGTATTTGAAAATACTGGTGGTACATTTCCAACAACCCCTTCCTGGCAATGGAGTCCTTCAAGTCCAAGCCAGTTGGTCTGCGAGAATATCAGTTTTGGCGATGTTGATAATACGCTGCCGGTATCAATAACCAATGAGCAACACCTTGTAACACCGACAAAACGGGTCTTTTATCTCAATAAACGATGGATAAAGAATATTACAAGGGTGCGTCGGGCAAGTGGTGATTTGGCAAGAAACCAGTATTGCTTCTCTTATATTGATGGCTGGGTTTCAGTCAAAAATATCATCTCCCAGCCTGAGACGATATGGGTTGATTATACATATTCAATGAATCTTGATTTGATTGTCACAAACTGGCACCAGTCAAGGGGAAACTTTCTCTTTTTGAATACAATGTCACCCTATGTGTCAGAGAATGCAAAAAATTCCATAGAAAAGATTTTGGTCTTTCCCAATCCTAATAAAGGTAGTTTTGTGATACAGACCAGTTATTCTGATATTCTAATAAAGATTTTTGATGTCTCTGGAAGACTCATTAAGAAACAGAATAGTAAGTATGTGAGGATAGATAAGGACGGCATTTATTTTATCCAGATTTATAACAGAACAAAATTACTACACTCTGAGAAGATTACTATAACGAAGTGATAAGAATATTTTCCAACAAGACTTATGAACATATCTCAGGGGATTTTTCTCCCGAAACTTCAGAGATTCTTCGCTTTGCTCTTGCTCCGTTTTGCCAAATAGATTTCTAAATACAGATTAACATCATATGCAAATAACCTATTGACAGGATATAATAAATAAGTATAATAGAAGGTTAGTTTGTTTCGAATGTCAATTAGCAAAGACTTAAGTCTTAGAAAGGAGGTGCAAAAAACAAAAAGCGATGTGCGGATATTTTTTGTTAACAAAAAGGAGAATGTATGGTTATCTTAAAAAATAATAGACACCTGATTATAGGGTTGATGGTTTTGTTCTGTGTATCTTTTACACAGGGACAAATAATCCGGTTGAAGACCTATCAATTCGATCCCCAAAATGGTGAACCGGATATGCCTTTGAATCTCATTGCTGAAGAAGAAACCGAGAATTACTACATTGTCCAGTGCAAGGGTCCAATATTGAAAGAATGGAAAGAGCAGCTGAAGAACAGCGGGATTCAGGTACTCGGCTACATTCCTGATTATGCATACATCGTGAAAATGGATAAATATCAAAAAGAGTTGATAAGTCAGAAGGCATTTATCAACTGGATTGGTTTGTGGCATCCTGCATACAAGATTCATCCTGAACTGAAAAACAGGGCAGGGTCATATAAGGCGACAATTCTGGTCTATGATACTGAAGACCTTGCTGAGATCTTAGCAAAACTTGCCAGCACAGGAGCACGGATTCTTGATGCTTCTGAAGTGGTGAGTAAATTGGTTGTCGCTGAAATAAGTTCTGCACATCTTGAAGCCCTGGCAAATATCAAGGGTGTCCACTGGATAGAACCGCGTCCTGAGATAGAACTGCATAACAACAATACCACTCGGATTGTCCAGACCGGATCAGTTAGCAGTGACACAACAATCTGGGCAAAGGGTTTAAAGGGTTCGGGTCAGATATTGGGCACCACCGACTCCGGGATAACGACCGCGCACTGGGCATTCTATGATGCAGCATATTCAATCACAACCTGGGGAAGTTACCCGAGCCACAGAAAGGTGATAAACTACAGCCGTGGTGGACCTTCAGCAGGATTTGGTGATGAATCGGGCAATTACTGGCACGGTACACATACCGGGTGCACTGTGTGTGGCGATGATTCTTATAATGGAGGAACCTCGGTCTATGATGGGATTGCAAAACTGGCAAAACTCTCTTTTTGTGACATCGGCGTTTCTGGTGGTGGTTTGAGTGTATGGTCAGACCTTAATCAACTCTGGGATACAAGTTATGCGTATGGAGCCATGATTGTTTCAAACTCCTGGGGTTCATCTACTGGTGGAGATTACTACACTTATGATGCCCAGGCAGATCAGTTTATGTGGCGGAGAAAAACTTGCCTGCTTGTTATTTCTGCAGGAAATAGTGGGTCAGGTGCAAATACTACAGGTAGTCCAGGAAATGCCAAGGGTGCATTGACACTTGGTTCGGTTGGAAGATTAGACCCCACAGCAATTGCATCCTACTCATCAAGGGGACCGACTGATGATACACGATACAAGCCAACATTGATGGCACCGGGTGGACTAAATACCACTGGTGATCCAGGACTTTATTCTGCCCGCGGCTCAACATCAGGCTCGGGTAGTGCTTACTGGCAGATGTCGGGCACAAGTATGGCGTCGCCTTCAGCTTGTGGCGCAGTGGGATTGATAAGAGAATACCTAAACCGTGGTTTTTATCCCACGGGTTCAGAAGTTCCAGGAAATGCAATCCCAAATCCTTCGGCTGCACTATTAAAGGCAATGGCAGTTGTCTCCACTGATCCTAATATCACTGGATTTACTGTACCTAACTATAATATTGGCTGGGGCAGGATAGACCTTGATAGTGTATTGTACTTTACTGGAGATACAAGAAGATTACTCCTCCATGATTCGGCAAATGGCGGGTTAAATACCAGTGACAGTGTAGTATATCAATGGCAGGTAAATAGCTCAATTCCTTTGAGAGTGACCCTATGCTGGACAGATACTGCGGGTAATCCTTCAGTCCTACGGTCACAGGTGAATAACCTTGATCTCAGGGTTGTTAGTCCGTCAGGAACATCCTACTGGGGTAATTACTATTCTGGCGGTCAATCAGCAACCGGTGGAAGTGCGGATTCAAACAATGTGGAAGAAAATTTCCGACTCAACGCCCCTGCTACTGGTACATGGACAGCCTGGGTTAGAGGTAGAAATGTTCCAACTGGAGCAAACCAGCCTTATGCGATTGTAATCACTGGTAATGTATCAAATCTGGCAGTTGGAATCGCTGAGCAAGTAAGACAATCTGAGGTTGTAATAAATAATCTTTCACAGATTTCTACTCTTACGAAGAATCACATTGATTACAACCTGCAGTTATCTCAACCTGGTAAAGTTGAACTCAGGATTTACAATGTCATCGGTGCACTTGTCCATTCTGAGAATAAATTCTACCAGAGAGGTGAGTTCAGAGAGAAGATTTCCCTCGCCGGGTTTGCTCAGGGAGTTTACTTTTTGTCTTTTGTCCTGCCGGATAGAGTAATACAGCAAAAGGTCGTTCTTGTTAAATAGGTCTTAGATTCAGGGGTTCCTGAGAAGTTTTACATTTAGCAGGAACCCCTAATTCCTTGATTCTATAAGAATTTATAACAGAATAAGATTACTACACTCTGAGAAGATTATTGTGAAGAGGTGATTTGAATCAGTAATTAGCCGATTTTATATCCCCCTGGATATACCTGTGGGAGAGGGTAAGGGTGAGGGATAAGGGGTTTCCAACCTCGGAAGTCAACACTTTCAGACAGGCTGGAATATGTTGACTTTTACCCTCTTAATCAAACCGGAAGAATTCCTGGAATTTGAATTCAAATCCTTCAGGATAGTATTCACCCCGTTCTTTATCTAACATATATCTGCCCTTGTATTCTCTTTTGATAATCTTTTGTAGCATTACTATCAATTCATCAATTTCTTTTTTTGTATTATATATTCCGAAACTTATTCTCACTGCACCAGGAACTTCAGAACGGTCGCGGTTTATTATCATTTGCTCAATCTTCTTCGCATCTTCTGGTGTTACACCAAGCAAACACTTCACATAAGGATGGGCACAGAAACAACCATTACGCACGCCAATGCCACCCTCATAACTCAATATTGCCGAGACCAATGCGTGGTGCATTCCTTTAATATTGAATGATATGACGCCGAGTCGGTTATGGGCATTCCGGGGATTACGGTCTCCATATATGATAATCTCGGGAATTTCATTCAATCTTTTTAGGGCATATCTGGTGAGTTTTGTCTCATGCTTAATAATCTGGTCAAATCCTGTTATCTGGATTAATCTTATTACCTCAGCAAGGGCAACAACACCTATGATATCTGGGGTTCCTGCTTCCTCACGTTCGGGAAGATCCTTCCAGTATGCACTCTCCAAATCAACAATATCTGCAGTTCCACCACCAACATCATCAGGTGTTCCAAACATAAATGCAGACCTATCTGCAACAAGGACACCAATTCCATAAGGTGCATACATTTTGTGGGCACTGAAAGAGAGATAGTCAATATGTTCAGGGTCATTCTTTGGTTTTATATCAATCGGTCTGTGTGGTGCAAGTTGTGCCGCATCAATTGCAATCTGGGCACCGACTTCATGAACATTTCTTGCAAACTCATATATTGGATTTATATAACCCGTTACATTTGACGCACCGCTTATTGCAACGAGTTGAATCTTACCTGCATATCTTTTCAATTTTTCATAAAAGTCATTTTTATTTATTGTTCCATCTGGGTTTAGTTCAATATGAATCACCTGGGCAACCTTGCGCCAGGGAAGTTCATTGGAATGGTGTTCCATAATCGTGGTGAGGACTATGGGTCTTTCTTTATCCATTGCTGGACAATGGAATCTGCTGGAGAGTTTATTTATCGCCTCAGTGGTATTCTTGCAGAATATTACACAGCAATGGTCGTCGGCTTTGACAAAATCTGCGATGATACTTCTTGCTTCTTCAAACACCCAGGAGGCAAGTTGTGATTTAAATCCAGTTCCTCTGTGGACATTTGAATACCATTTCAAAAATTCGCCAATCTTTTTCTGGACCGGTAATAGTGCGGGTGTGCTCGCTGCGTTATCAAAGTTGATATATCTCCTCTTTGAACTATCAATGAGCATAACCTCTTCATTGAGACCAATTATCTGCTTTGCTAATTTTTTTAATGTTAATTTATAATTTTTGCCAGACATCTTTATCAAGACTCCTGTATTGTATTGCTTCAGCAATATGCTGAACCTTTATATTTTCACTCTGCTCTAAGTCTGCGATAGTCCTTGCAACCTTTAATATCTTATCGTAGGCACGGGCAGAGAGTCCGAATTTTTCAATTGCAGTCTTGAGGAGATTTTGAGACTCTTCATCAATGGGACAAAATTTTCTTATGTCCCGGGTTTCCATATGGGCATTGCAGAAGAGTTTCCTCTTGCTTTCCTTAAACCTGTTCAATTGTATCTCCCGCGCCTTGTTTACCCGGTTTTTTATGTCATCAGAGGATTCTCCGGGTTGGGCAGATTTCAGTTCATCATATTTTAGAGATGGTACTTCAATGTGGATGTCAATTCTATCAAGTAAGGGACCGGAAATCTTTGCCCGATAATGTTGAATCTGTATTGGTGTGCATCTACATTCATGATAGGGGTCGGTAAAATAACCGCACGGGCAGGGGTTCATTGCGGCTGCAAGCATAAACCGTGCTGGATAGGTAAGGGTCACTTTTGCCCTGCCAATTGTAACAGAGCCATCCTCAAGGGGCTGGCGCAAGACCTCAAGGACATTCTTGTGAAATTCAGGGAGTTCATCAAGAAACAAGACACCATTATGCGCCAGTGATACCTCGCCGGGTTTTGGAATGTGCCCACCACCAATTATCCCAGCATCAGAGATTGTATGGTGCGGTGCACGAAAAGGTCTGGTGCCAATCAGTGATTCACCTGGTGGCAATATACCTGCAACCGAATGAATCTTTGTTGTCTCCAGTGCCTCATAAAGGGTCATCGGCGGTAGGATTGTGACGAGCCTCCTTGCAAGCATGGTCTTACCTGTGCCTGGTGGGCCAATCATCAAGATGTTGTGACCGCCTGCCGCAGCAATTTCTAAGGCACGTTTTGAATGGTACTGACCCTTGACTTCAGCAAAATCAATCGGATACTTTGAGACCGATTTGAAAATTTCCTCTCTATCAACGATCACAGGATTTATCTGGAGTTCTCCATTTAGAAATGCCACGACCTCAATCAAATTCTCAAAGCCATAGACATTTATCCCTTCAACAATCGCTGCCTCTTTTGCATTGGCTGAAGGTAGAATGAGCCCATCAAGTTTGTTTGCCTGGGTCGCAAGAGAGACAGATATCGCACCTTTAATCGGTCTTAAAGAACCATCAAGGGATAATTCACCAAGGATGGCATACTTTTCAAGGGTGCTTGTGCGCACGGTCTGGGATGCAGCAAGAATACCAACTGCAATGGGCAGGTCAAAGCTTGAGCCCTCTTTTTTTATATCGGCTGGGGCAAGGTTGACCGTGATTCTCTTTGAGGGAAAATGAAATCCGGCATTCTTGATTGCCGCATAGACCCGATCCTTTGACTCTTTTACAGCATTATCCGGTAGTCCAACTGTAGTAAATCCAGGCAGACCACCCGAGAGGTCAACCTCAACATTTACCAGATAACCATCAATCCCGTATGTAGCACAGGATAATACCCGTGAAAGCATACTTGATTATAGCCAAGTAAAAAACAATGTCAATAATTTTATGGATGAGAGATTGTAGATGTACAGATGTTTTTTTTCCCCTCGCTACTTGCTGTTCTCTGCTTGCTACAGCCACAGAGTTTCAAAAAGGCTCAAGGAGGCTTAAAATGGCTAAAAGGCGACAAGAAAGGGTAAATAAGGGTAAACAGGGGTAAACAAGGGTAAAGAAGGGATGAAGACATGGAACGTTTAACTTGAACCTTATAACGAAAGACGGTTCTTAATTTTACTATAGCGGTTGGATTTATCCAACAATGAAAATTTGATTTCGTGCGATGAACCTGTGCTGAACGAAGTGAAGTATCGCACCGCTATATTTTCCAAAGAACGAGACTGGAGTTTCTATTCCGAAAAAATGTTGAAAAGATGGAATCTGGTTGAGGAAGTGGGTCTGGAAGCTGGAAGAATGTATCCTAACTTTATTTAAAATCCTCAGGCAGGGAGTCGATCACAAGTTGTATCGTGGTTCTACGGGCACGGGAATAGTTGTTGTAACTTGAAAATTCATATTCACCCGGGTCTTTTGCCAGTCCCCGGCTGATGGGCTGGGTATGGATGTACTCAAGATGTTCTTTTAACTGCGCACTGTTCTCCACAAGTTCTGCATCAAAACTCTGAGACCAGACAGTTCCTTCCCGTTTTTTCACTTCATTGTACTTTCGAGCAAAGTTTCCTTTTATAAGTTTCATAATCTTTGATACTGAGAACATCTTTCCTGGCTGGATGATCAGATAAAATGATTCGGGCAGGATCAGGTAGCCAAATATTTTGTAATTTAGCATATAGCGGTGATAACCAATTGATAGGAGCAAGAACCGCGACCAGTGGGGGTCATTGAATATTTCAATGCAGTCTTTGGTAGTTGTCCAGATATAGTAGACTGCGCCTGGTTTTATCACACGCTTTGGCATTGTTCCTCCTATTTTAAAATTTGTTCCATTACTTCACGACTCAAGTTCTTTACAATCAAGGTCGTGAGTTTTAAAAGATTTTCGTAATCATCATAGGAGATTATACTTGAGGCTGAGTGGACATAACGAGTGGGAATACCAAGCGCAAGACTGGGCACGCCAAAGTTGGAAAGGTGAATCGCACCGGTGTCGTAACCGCCTTTGATTGAAGTCAAATGATAAGGAATATTATTGGTTTCAGCAAGTTCTATAACAAAATCGCGCAAGCCTTTGTGGGGAATCATTGTTCGGTCATATATGAGGATAGCAACACCTGCACCAAGTTTTTCTCCAGCATCAGCAGTATTGCCTGGTGTGTCACGACAGATACTGACATCAATGGCAAAGGCAAAGTCAGGCTGTACTACGGAAGCCGAGGTTTTTGCACCCCTCAGTCCCACTTCTTCCTGAACCGTGCCTACAAGATAGACAGTATTGGGGTGTTCGGTCGCTACAAGTTCTTCTAAAATATCAACAAGCAGGGCACAACCAGCTCGATCATCCCACGCCTTGGCAAGTAACAGGTCGCTGTTTGCCATTACTTCAAACTGTCCCACAGGTACTATCGGGTCACCCGGCCTTATGCCGAGTTTTTCTGAAATTTGGAAATTTTTTGTAGCACCAACATCAATGTACATATTATCGATCTCGGGAAGTTTTTTTCGTTCTTCAGGTGATAGTTCGTGTATTGGTTTTAGGCCGATCACACCGGGGATGGTCTCGCCCTTTTTGTTCTTTATCCGGACACGCATTCCTGGTAGATTTCCATCCCACCAGCCGCCAATGGGCAGGAATTTTATAAAACCTTCCTTTGTAATTTCCTTTACCATAAAGCCAATTTCGTCCATATGCGCAGCAAACATAATTTTCGGTTTTTCACTTGTGCCATCCTTTTGAACAATGATACTGCCAATGCCGTCCCTTATCATTTTGGTATGTTTACTGAATTTCTTCTTTAGTATCTCCACCACTTCATCTTCATACCCTGAGATACCAAATGCCTCAGATAATTCTTTTAAATTCTGTCTGTGATTCATTAGACCCCCTTAGACATCAAGATTTTCAACAAATTTTGCATTTTCTTCAATAAACTTTCTACGTGGTTCAACCTCGTCACCCATTAGAATAGAAAAGAGCCGATCAGCCTCTGTGGCATCTTCCATTGTTACCTTTTTGATGATTCTTTTTTCCGGATCCATTGTAGTCATCCAGAGTTGTTCAGGATTCATTTCACCCAGACCCTTATACCTTTGAATGTCATATTTTTCCCCCGGTCGTTTTTTCATAAATTTCTGCAGTTCTTCATCAGAATAAAGATAGTCTTCTTTTTTATCGTAACGCACCCGATAGAGCGGCGGTTGTGCAATGTATATGACTCCTGCATCTATCAAGTCTTTCATAAACCGGAAAAAGAAGGTCAAAAGAAGTGTTCTTATGTGAGCACCATCTACATCGGCATCGGTCATAATAACAATTTTCTTGTAACGCAGTTTTGATATGTCAAATTCATCTTCACCAATACCACAGCCGATTGCAGAAATCAAAGTTCTTATCTCCTCATTGCTGAGGATTTTGTTCAGACCACTCTTTTCAACATTCAGGATTTTGCCGCGTAATGGTAGTATTGCCTGGAATCTTCTATCCCTTCCTTGCTTTGCACTACCACCTGCAGAATCACCCTCAACTACAAATATCTCGCTCTCATCAGGATTCTCTGATGAACAATCTGCGAGTTTGCCCGGCAGGAATTCACTATCAATCAGAGATTTTCTACGGGTTAATTCCCTTGCCTTGCGTGCAGCTTCGCGGGATTTTGCCGCAGTCATTACCTTGCCGATAACAATCCCTGCTATTTTCGGATTTTCTTCAAGAAAGGCCGAAAATTTTTCATTTACCAGTGATTCTACTGCACCTTTTGCCTCAGGATTTCCCAATTTGGTCTTTGTTTGTCCTTCAAACTGTGGTTCTTTTATTTTGATAGAGACAACCGCAGTCAAGCCCTCACGCGTATCTTCACCAGTAAAAGCAAGGTCATCTTTCAGTTGATTGTGTTTTCGGGCATATTCATTCAGAGTTCTGGTCAGGGCTGATTTAAAACCAATTAGATGGGTTCCCCCTTCATGGGTGTTGATTGTATTGGCAAAGGTGAAGATATTTTCCAGATAAGAATCATTGTATTCAAGCGCAACTTCTATCTCAATGCCATTTGAAGCGTCATGGATATAGAATGGCTTGTGCAGACGTTGCCTGCCTGAATCCAGATATTTTACCAGATCAAGCACACCTTCAGTAGAATAAAATCTTTCTTTTGTACCGGACTTCAAATCCTCAAAATCAATCTTCAAACCCTTATTCAAAAAGGCAATTTCTCTTAACCGCTGGGCAACAATTTCTTTGTTAAACTCAACCTTGCGAAAGATTTCTTTGTCTGGCTTAAAATGGATCTTCGTACCTCTCTTTTTTGCCTTGCCTGTTGTCTTTACTGGTTCTTCAGGTTCGCCCCTTTTATATCTTTGATAAAATATCTTGCCATCACGATAAACCTCGGCTTCAAGAAATTCACAGAGTGCATTTACCGCAGAAACACCAACGCCATGCAAACCACCACTTATGCGATAGACCTTGTCATCAAATTTCCCGCCGGCATGAAGCATTGTTAAAACTACTTCAAGGGCAGATTTCTTCTGGGTTGGATGTGTATCTGTAGGAATACCCCTGCCATTATCTTCAACCTCAACGACATCATTATCAATCGTAACCCTGATGTGATCGCAGTGTCCGGCAAGTGCTTCATCCACACTATTATCAACAACCTCAAAGATTAAATGGTGGAGGCCTCTAATACCAACATCACCAATGTACATTGCGGGTCTTCGACGTACTGCCTCAAGACCCTTTAGTATTTGAATTTGAGAAGCATCATATCTTTCTTGATTATTTGTCTTTTCGTTGCTCATAACTGCTCCTTAGGCGAACCTCCTTTATCAATAATGAATTTTATGTCTCTTATATTGGCACCTAATTCATTAAATTTTTTCACAATTTTGTTCTTCAACAAAAACAACTGAGCCTGCCACAATGGATTGTCAACTATTACAAAAAGATTTGCCTCGTTTATGTTTATCGCTCTGGCATGCTCGGCAATTTTTTTACCCACAATCTCGGGCCAGCGATTTATCAATTGTATTCCTTCCAGCCGCGTTTCAAAATTCAAAGATTTCAATACCCGGGGCAATATCTTGTTGATCTTTTCAGGATAGCGCAATTTTACCTCGCTGAACATAGAATTGTTTAGTGTTGGGTAAATTCAAATCCTTAAATTTCTGGACTGTTGAATAGATAGCCTGTCCTGTTATCAGATCGAAAAACTTCTTTCTGTGTGCCTCGTCAAGTTCTACAGTAATCTCATCGAGCAGAAACAGCGGCTGGTCATTTATCTTCTGTTGAATTATGTCTGCCTCAGCAAACTTCAGGGTTAATGCAAGCAGTCGGCATTCACCTTCAGAGGCAAAGTCTTTTGCAGGATATCCATTGATTTTTATCTCTATGTCATCACGATGGGGTCCTGCTATGGTTTCGCCCTTTTTCAATTCCACAGGTTCGTTCTTCTTTAATTCTTCTCTGGTCATTTTCATATCCGGGCAGGAACTGAGGTATTCAAAAGAAATCTCTGACAGACCCATTTCAATACCTTTCTGTTTTATTCTTTCTTTTAATACGGGCAGAACCTTGATACGCACCTCATATATGATATTTGCCCAGTTTATCAATTGTTCATCATAGATGTCAAGCAGTGAATAATCTTTATCTTTTTGCTGAAGCAAGCAATTGCGCTGGCGCAGAATTTTCCGGTATTCGGAGAGATTGGCGCTGTATGCTGGATTCAACTTGATCAAAAGCCAGTCCAGAAAATTTCTTCTCTTTGCTGGCGCACCGCGGATAATCCAGATATCGTTGAGAGACATAATGACCACGGGTAGCCAGCCGGCATATTCGCTCAGGCGATTCTTCTCATTGCCATTGAGCATGAGTTTTTTAGTGCCGTTGTAAAAAATACTTGCCTGTGAATGGTTTGATGTACCGGTAACACGCATATAGGGTTGATTGAATTTCACCATATTCCTATCGTCATTTGTGCGGAATGATGCGCCATAGGCACAGAAAAATATTGCTTCAAGGAGGTTTGTTTTGCCTGCGCCATTTTCGCCGATAATGAAATTCAAACCTTCACCAAATTCAATTTTTCCATCAGTTAGATTTCGGAATCCTTCGTATTCTATCTGGTGTAGTAGCATTAATATAATTATATATATTTTTCACGAGAAGTCAAGGATTAAAGGAGGTGCTTGTAAATTCCAGAAGTACTTTTGTTTTCTTTTTATCATTTATTGCCAGACCCAATTTGGGAATGACCGGAATAAACCCGAAGCAAATCTTTGTTTCAATACCGATTTGCAGCCCAAGACTATAATATTTTTCTCTATTCTGGTCAATTGCATAATCAAAAAAGACTATCCCGAATAGGTCTTCAAAAAAGATATTGGGATTCCATAAACCCTTTCTCAACTTAAGCAATCTATGGGAATATTCAGTGCTTGATTTGATGCCGTTCTGCGTATAGATTGGTTCATAACCGCGTATTGAAATATATGGTACATCTGGATTCTGAGGGTCTGAAAAAACAGTCAATTTTGTCCGCAGTTCGCCATCAAAAATAATATGGCTCACACCCGCACTCGCTATAATACCTAATCGGTCAATTGATGATTTAAGATATTTTCTCTCCAGAGGCACAGAGAGATTACAAATGTATGAAGTAATTGGTCTGCGTGCACTTACAAAAAGACCTGGAGCAAATTCCTTTCTCAGATAATCATCAAAGGATCTTATATTGAAGCCAATAGTTATCTCGGAAATCCAGGAGTTTAAACTTCTAAAAAACGGGTATGACGAAGATAATCTTAAATAATCGTTGTAGTCATAGTAAATCTCCAGGTGCAGGGGGCTAAGAAATAATGATTGAAGCGTTGACTCCAGGTACGGCTTTCTATCTAATTGGTTATAACCGAAGATGGTCAGATAGAAATTTTCTTCAGTGGCATCAGAGCCGGTAATTACTGCTCCATAGAGCCATTTTCTGTATGTAGAATCCATTGGTAGAAATAAGGGCAATCGGGCTGAAGGAAAGAGGGTTTTTGCAATATCGAGATAGTTTCCCTTGCTTATATCAAGAGGCTGTGCATCAAGGGCAGGCTTTGGACTTGGCTCCCAGTCTTTGGTCTTATATGGCTCAGATTGTGCGAATATTTTGTATATATCAAATCCGTCACTATTCAAACCACTTAAATAAAGGGTATCTTCAATAAAGACAAACGAGTTTACAAAGCCATTCTTTGTATAGCATACGATACTATCTGGATTTACTAAACTCATCCCATAGATATGGTGTCTCTGGTCAAAATTTGCAATAAAACAAATTTGATCTTCTTTAGAAAAAGATAAATTCCCCTCGGTCCAGGGTGATTGCAAAAGCGGCGTAAATACGCCTTTCTCGGGGTTTAATAGATAAAGGTCTTGGTTTTCAAATTGCCTGGCTGCAGAGACTACAATCCATCTACCATCTGTTTCAATTTCATTTATCAAATATTCGGTCTCTAACAACCTCTTCTTCTTGTCATCAGCATATATCCAGAGTTCAGAACCGAAACTTCCTAATGGTTTTCTGACATATAAAATTAAAGAATCATCAAGAAGACAAAAGGTTCTTATATCATCTTTAAAAAGTATTTCAGATTTTCCGGTGTTCAGGTTGATTCTCTGCAATACCGATGTTGTGCCAAAGCCGTTATAATAAATATTATTTGCCCTTCTTGTTTCAGCTACACCAACATAAAGATTACTTTTGTATAATTTCATCTTTGTTGTTAATGAACTATTGAGTGTAGTAAAGACCTTTTCCCTTTTTGTATTTAGATCATATTCTATTATTCGGTTGAGATTTTTATACCTGAATCCATCCAGTTTAATTGGAATTTCCTTAATATAGTATATTTTATCTTTGTAATACACAAGAGAAGATTTATGCCAGCCACTCTGGGTAATCTTTTCACCGTGGATACAATCACCAGCAGACTGCGATTTCTCATACCTACGCCATTCTGAAAATAGACCTGGAAATGTTTTTCCATAAACTCTCTTTGAAGCGATGTCCAGCCCTAAACCCGGGAATATTGGAGAAATTATTGCCCAGGGATATGAGCCGTAGGTCTTGAAGAACTTTGCAAACTTTTCCGCACCGTATTGAGTAGCAAGAAAATCAAGGAATTCGCCACCATAAAGATAGATTTTTCCATAGGGGAATGAGAGTGGCTCATTCGTTGCCTCAATGATTGTGGGAAACTTATTTTCATAAATGCAGGTTGAGATATAACTTTCAAAAAAGCCATCGTTCAACCTGCCTTCATAAAGAGAGAACTGGGATTCGCTGTAGACAGTTATCCCTTCAATAATCCAGCCCGGCGAATACATATTTGATTGGAATGGTGCACCAAAGATTCGGGTCAAAAACCTCGGAACACCACTCGTCTTTGTTGTATGGGCAATATGGGTAAACTCATGTAAACTCACAAGTCTGTGCCAGTCCTCAATTCCTTCAAGATAATATTCAAAACCAGGTGGGTATGTAAAGATGTGAATATTATGAAAAAATGGATTTGCATAGCCATTGCTTGATGTCCCGATATCTTCAATCACAACCGGCAGTCTTCCTGGTTTGTTGCCGGTGAGGGCATTGATTTTCTGATAGTAATATTCAAGATTCTTCAATGAATGTATTGCTTCGTATTCATAACCTGATTTATAAATGACCGTAAAGTTTTCAGTCTTAATCACCTGCCAGTCAAACCAGGTGAATAATATTGTGGTAAATACCAGCACGGGTAATTATAACAAATTTGGGTGAAAAATCAAGAAAGTAGGATTTTACTACAATCCAGTTTTGAAACTACAATTTTGGGTTTCGCCCTAATTTTTTCACTGTTGATTGCTATAGGGTGTTGCTGCTAATCTCATAAGTAAATCCGAAATCTGAAGCACGAAATCCGAAATAAATTGAAAATACAAAATCATAAATTTAGAACAAATACCGAATATTTAGAAAGACCATATTCGCCCTTCACCCTTCCCTCTCCCCGTTTTAACCGGGAGAGGATTAAGGTGCGAGATTCTTATGTATTTTATCATAGTAAAGAATTTCATCATTAAGTAAGCAAGTTTTTTTGGTCCGTATTTCTCCTTTATTTCAAAAGGACTATTTTTGCGGTTGTCTTTGAATCGCCCATCTGGTATAGCACATAATAGACACCCGCAGGCATCTGCTGGTTGCGGTCATCTCTACCATCCCAGATGAGTTCATAATAACCAGATTGTCTTTCTTCATTGAAGATGGTCTTAATCTTCTGACCGAGCACATTAAAGATCTCAAAAAGGGGGTGGTATCTCACACCCCCTTTTTCCACCCGTTATCTCAGGAGAATAAGTTTCTGCACCACAGTCTGATTATCTGCATTTAGTCTCACAAAATAAATTCCTTGAGCAAAGTCTGATAGGTCTAATGTTCTCTGATAAGAACCTAATTTCTGAAATTCATTGACCAGCACACGAACCAATCTTCCAGTTGCATCATATAAAGAAAGATTGACCGGGGTCTCGCAGGGAATAGTATATTTAACAGTAAACACCCTTTCCCCAGGATTGGGATAGATATCAAGCATTGGT
>CAYQKL010000024.1:0-36441 GCA_964418185.1 uncultured bacterium | reverse complement strand
CTTTTCAAGCATTTTCAAGGCAGTGGTATTCCCTTGCGGTTTTACAACCCTTTTGTATTCAATATCAATTCGTGCTTCTTTCCTGGCGATTTGTTCAACGAGATCTTTTATACCCATCAAAACATCAAATGGCTCAAATCCCGTGATACAACCTGGAATATGATATTTTTTTGCAATAAATTCATAGGGTTTTGAACCGATGATGGTTGATACATGACCGGGTAGAATAAAACCATTAACATTTATCTCTGGTGATTTTGCAATGAACTCAAGCGCCGGTGGAATCAATTTGAACGCAGGAATAATATAAAAATTTTTAATCTGTTTCTGTGCTGCCTCAAGTATGGTTGCTGCAATTGTCGGTGATGTCGTCTCAAAGCCGACCCCAATAAATACTACATCTTTATCTGGATTGTCCTGGGCAATCTTCAAAGAATCCATTGCTGAATAGACAACCCGTGGATGGTAAATTTCAAGATTACCTTTTGTTCCCGGCACCCGTACCATATCACCGAATGTGGTGATTATTACATCCCTCCTCTTTGCCAGTTCAATGGTCCAATCAACTATCTTCTCTGGTGTGACACAGACCGGACAACCAGGTCCAGAAAGCAATTTCAAATTATCGGGCATCATCATTCTTATGCCGGCACGGGCAATTGCCATTGTATGGGTTCCACAGACCTCCATCAAAGAAATAGTATTTTGTGAATATTGCCTAATATCTTTCACAACCTTTGCTAATTCATTCTTCATTTTGAGTGGATAAACTGCGTGGTTTCTAAATTTTTTCAAGTTTATGATAATACATCATAACCCGGTTGCGGCCAGCATTCTTCGCCTCATACAGCGCCCGGTCCGCATTTTTTATGAGTTCAGATGGATTCAAACCATCCTCAGGGTATGCAGCAATTCCGGCTGAAAAGGCAATTTTCCGCTCAGCCGCTGCCTGGTCAGCTCCATACAGCCTGAAATTACTCAACAATGTAGCAACCATCTTTGCTGCCTCTTCCTTTTTTGTCTCTGGAAACATAATAATAAACTCATCGCCACCATATCTTGCCACAAGATCTGTATCACGGAAATATTTGCTAAAGATCTGCGAGAGGCGGATCAACAATTGGTCGCCTGCTTGATGACCAAATGTATCATTGAAATACTTGAAATTATCAAGGTCAATGATTGCGATTGAAAGACTGTGCTGAAATCGCTGGGCACGGTTTAATTCCTCGCTGAGTTTATCCCTGAAAAATCCGATGTTATACAATTTTGTCAGAGGATCAATTGATGCAAGGTCACGCATAGTTACAAGACTGAGGATATTTTGTAGCGCAGTTGAAGCGATTCTAACGACCACACCAACAATATTCTTTTCTCGTTCATCAAGAGTTTGTTCACGATTGAATGCAATAACGCCAAATAACCGCTTCTGATATACTAACGGATAACACATATCTGGTACATAGAATTGATAAGGCTCTTTAATTCTTAAAATCTCAGCTTCGTGTATGCCCAAAGGCATTCTCTTTTCTGCGGTTACACCCACCTTGCCTTCACCTACATCATAAACGAGTTTGAGCAGCCAGTTTTCACTCAACCCATGGTGAGCGACGATATTCAACCTCTTTTCCTTCTCATCAAGAAAGAATAATGCAACCTGAGAGGCATTGAGATAGTTATTCAAAAAGCCAACTATTTCCCGGGCAATCTCAAGAGGTTCCAACCTTGAAGTCAAACGTATAACAGAAGAAAACAAGAGATTGTCCTGAGAAACTAAGTTACGCAATTCATTTCTCAAACTGATATTCTCTTGTTTCTGACGCTCCAGTTCATCAGTAAGTATGGCGATCTGAGACAAAACTTCGGTCTTCTTTTGTGTTCTCTGAACAACAACCACAATTACAATAACCAGAGTAAAAACCAGCACCACAACACCAGTGAGTATTAGTTCCATTTTTCAATTCCTCAGATAATCAATTATATCCACAATTTTGGATAATTCAATAGTCAGATGAACTTCTTTCAGGAAACTATACCTGATTGACATAGACTCCATTTAGAATAAAATATGAAGCAACATAATGGAACGGAAGATAAGAACATATACTTATAAATTGACAACCGGGAGGTCACCATGGCGTGGCAAGGCGACTTAACAAAATTGGATGAATATCATTATAAGATTCCAAAGAGTTATAAACCCGGGATGAAGACTGATGGGATCATTTTTGCTTCATCCAAAATGTTAGAAAAAATAAAAGAAGACCAGGCACCTGAACAGGTTGCAAATGTTGCAACCTTACCCGGAATCATCGGCTATTCCCTGGCTATGCCAGATATTCACTGGGGATATGGTTTTGCGATTGGCGGCGTTGCTGCATTTGATATCAAAGATGGTATTATCTCGCCGGGCGGCGTTGGCTATGATATCAATTGTGGGGTGAGACTATTAAGAACTGACCTAAGGTATGAAGAAATCAAGAATAGAATAAAGGAACTGGTGCGTGCTATATTCAATAATGTACCATCAGGTGTCGGCTCCACCGGCAAGATAAGGATTGATGAAAAAGAAGTCAAGGATGTACTTATGTACGGCGCCAAGTGGGCATTGAATAAGGGTTATGGCTGGAAAAAAGATATAGAACGTATTGAAGAGAATGGAATGCTAAAAGGTGCAAATCCTGATAAAGTCTCAAAAAGGGCGCTGGAAAGGGGCAGACCACAATTGGGCACACTCGGTGCGGGAAATCATTTTCTTGAAATACAGGTCGTTGAAGACATTTATGATCCTGCATCAGCAAAGGTGATGGGAATTAATGAACCCGGGCAAATAACCGTTATGATTCACACAGGTTCACGGGGTCTCGGTTATCAGATCTGTGATGACAATGTGAAAACCCTGGGCAATGCAGTGAGGAAATATGGAATAGCCATTCCTGACCGACAGCTTGCCTGCGCACCAATTCAATCACCTGAAGGGAAATCATATTTTGAGCAGATGGCGTGCGCGGCAAATTATGCCTGGGCAAATCGCCAGTGCATTATGCACTGGGTTAGGGAAGCATTTGAAAAGATTCTGGGTAAAAAAGCAGAAGACCTTGGAATGGAATTAATATATGATGTTGCCCATAACATCGCCAAATTCGAAGAACATAATATCAATGACGGGACAAAGAAAGTTTGTGTCCATCGTAAGGGCGCAACCAGGGCATTTGTCTCTGGGCACAAAGATATTCCAGAAATTTACAAAAATATCGGGCAACCAGTCTTGATTCCGGGCGATATGGGCACACACTCCTATTTACTTCTGGGAACAGATCAAGCAATGAAAGAGACATTTGGTTCAACCTGTCATGGTGCCGGCAGACTTTTATCAAGAACCAGGGCACTGGATTTAACAAAAGGCAGAAGGATAGACAAGGAGCTTGAATCAAAAGGCATCTATGTTCTTTGCGCTTCAGATGAGGTTTTACGTGAGGAAGTTCCTGAAGCATACAAGGATATTGATATGGTAATAGAGGCTGTGGTCGGTGCTGGAATCTCCAGGAAGGTCGCCCGTATGAAACCATTAGGTGTGGTGAAAGGATAGAATATGATTGGAAGATTAAAAACCTTGCTTTCAAAAATTGATGCACAATATGCAGATTTAAGATATGAGATTAAGACTGAAACAAAGATTATCTTTTCAGGCAAAGAGATCACCGAAGTAAGTGATTGTCCGGCTGATGGTTTTGTTCTCAGATTAATAAAAGACCGAACCCTTGCTTCAATTACATTTACGAAGGAAGAAGATTTTGAAAAGGCCTTGAAAATTGCACTAAACAACACCAGAATAATGACGAAGAATAAAAGCATTCCTGTTGACTTTGCTCCCGCACCAGCTGTAAAAGATTCATTTGTCCCGGAGTTAAAAGAAGATCCCTCAAAAATTTCTATTGGACAAAAAATTGATCTGACCAGACATTACAACGAATTACCCTATCAAACACCCGGTATTATTCACACTGATATTGCCTACAGCGAGGTAAACAGAGAGAAATTTTTTGTTAACAGCGAAGGCAGCGAAATTTCGGAGCGATTAGTTACAACCCGTATTTCTGGTTCAATCATTAGTAGCGATGGCAGGATCATACAGACCGTGCGCGTTGGCGTCGGTGGCAGTAACGGATTTGCAATTCTGCGTAATCGTGAAGACCTGTTTACAAGAAAAGCGACAATCGCCAGTCAACTCCTGAAGGCAGAACCGGTAAAGGCGGGCGTTCATAATGTCATTTTGAATCAGAATCTTGCTGGAGTATTTACCCACGAGGCATTCGGTCATTTTTCTGAAGCTGATTTGATAGAAAACAATCCCTCAATGCGTGAAAAAATGCGGCTTGGTGCCCGAATTGGCGTGGAGATATTGAATATCATTGATGATCCAACGATTCCAAATCAATTAGGATTTTATAGGTATGACGACGAAGGTGTTGAGGCAAAGCCAGTTCAATTATTGAAGAACGGTATCCTGACTGGCCGACTCCATTCGCGACGCTCAGCAATGGCATTCAGAGAACCCATAAATGGCCACTGTGTTGCTGAAGATTATCGCTATCCACCAATCATAAGAATGGGTACGATATTCATCCAACCAGGAAACAAAACTTTTGAGGAACTTTTAGAAATTCTTGGTGATGGTCTATATCTCTGCGATGCAATGGGTGGTCAGACAAGTGGGGAGAATTTTACCTTCGCTGCCCAATATGGTTATCTGGTCAAGAATGGTAGAATTTCTGATCTCATACGCAACATAAATATCTCCGGCAATCTTTATCAAACCTTGAATGACATTCAGGCAGTTGGTAATGACCTGAAATTGGGTGAGATTGGAGGTTGTGGCAAGGGTCAGACAAATATTCGTTCCTGCTACGGAGCCCCACATATTCTCGTCAAAAATGCGGTTATCGGAGGTGCATAATGAAGAATTCTCTATCCTCAATCAAGAATAAAGTTGACCAGGCAGAATTGTACTACTATAAATCAGTGCATAATGGTATTGAATACCAGGATGGCAAGTTGAATGAACTTGTGGGAACAATTCAATCCGGTTATTCGCTCAGGGTCATAAAAAATAATATACTCGGTTTTGCCTATACCAAAAATTTGACTAACTTTGAATCTCTATTACAGAGTGCGATTGATTCACTAAGGGCAGAAACCAGGACGAATTTGATATTTCCTGAAAATAAAAATAGTATAATGCTTGAAACCTATGACCCGGGAATAGAAGAGCTTGATAACCAGCAGGTGGTGGAAGAATGTAACAGAATCATACAGATTCTGAAAAAAAACTTGAATACCAAGATAGATATTAATGCCGGATACCGAATATCCGAAATAGGTATTCTAAACACCACTGGTACAGAATTGACCAGCAAGTTCTCTCATTATATACTTATGTGCAATATTGTCTTTCCCAATACTGCCAATGGCCTTAATTATGTCTTTGAAGGGAAAAAATTCATGCCGGTGCCTGACTCTGACTTAAGAGATCTGATTGAAATGTATCATTTATCAGAACCTGAACAGAAACTGAAAAGTGGCAGAATAAAAGTAGTATTCTTACCAAATAGTCTTTATGCACTACTCTGGCGGCTGAACAGCGGTACAGCGGGTAGTAATATCTATTATAAAAAATCACCGTTGATCAATAAAGTCGGCGAAAAGATTTTCAGTGAAAAATTGACCATTTATGATGACCCACACAATGACAATTATCCGCTTGCCAGAACTTTTGACGACGAAGGTACCGAAACAAAAAGATTAGTAATTGTAGAAAAGGGTATTCTCAGAAATTTTTATTATGACCTCATTTATGCAGATAAAATGGGCACCCAATCCACGGGCAATGGCTACAAAAGTGCAATGTGGGGTGGTGAATATGCTGCATTAAAACCAGCACCAGCAGTTGAGCATCTTATAATACAACCTGGAGAAAAGAATCTCAAAGAGATTATCGGATTAATGGATAAAGGCATCATTGTTGGAGGTGTCCTCGGTGCACACAGTGGGAATATTCCAAATGGTGATTTTTCTATTGGAATTGATCCATGTTTTTATGTTGAGAATGGAAAGATTATCGGCAGGGTAAAGAACACAATGATTACAGGCAACATATACGATGTAATGAAAAATGTCATAGAAATTGAAAACAAGCTCCATCCCACGATTTTTGTTGGCAAGGCTTTACCCTCAATACTTTTTGATGACATAATGGTGGTGAGTGCATAAGATTTAAGAAATGACTTAATCTTTTGCCAGCTGTGCTGGCTGCCGTAGAGCGAATAGTTATGGAAAAAATCATAAAGGACAAGATTAACAATGTGTCTTCCTTACCTGGTGTATACATTTTCAAGAATACCAAGAATAAACCAATATACATTGGTAAGGCGGCAAATCTAAAGAATCGACTCGGTTTCTATCTGAAAAACCCTGATACAAGGATAAAGTCCATTATTTCAGACGCAACTGATATTGACATCATTATAACGAACTCTGACACGGAAGCGCTGGTTCTGGAAGAGTCTCTGATAAAATTGCATAAACCAAAATATAACATCCGATTAAAAGACGACAAAAAATTTCCATATTTAAAGATCACTGTTCAGGAAGATTATCCGCGCATATTTTTTACCCGGGACTTGAAACCCGACGGTTCAGTCATTTACGGACCTTACACGAGTGCCCGTGCCCTTCGCCAGACGAGAGATGCATTATGCAGAATATTCAAACTTGCTTCCTGTAATAAAGATTTTGCGCAGCCACTTGCCCGCGCCTGTCTCTCGGCTTATATTGGTAGATGCAGTGCGCCATGTGTACGCAAGATTAACAAAGAGGACTATCATCAACTTGTTAGAAAGGCAATAAAATTCTTGAAAGGCGAATCCGATGAATTAACAAAGGCAATTGAAAACCAGATGTGGGCATATGCCCGGAATGAAAACTTTGAGGCTGCAAAGGTATTAAGAGACGAGCTATTCGCCGTTAGAAGGATTATCCAGCGTCAGCAGATTGTAATCAATGATGGTGTAAACCGCGATGTCATTGGCTTTGCCCGGAGTAGTCTGAATTGCGTTGCCTGTCTGTTCAGAATAAGAGAAAATCGTCTTATCTCAAAAGAAATCTATCGTCTTAAGATCCCGAAGAAGGAAGTTGATGAAAACATCATCTCCGCATTTATCCGCCTTATCTATACCCATATCTCTTTTCTGCCTGACGAGATCATTGTCCGCAATGAACCGAGCGACTGGGACATTCAAAGAAAATGGCTTGAGGAAAAACATCGCAAGATAAGATTGGTTGTTCCGGCAAAATCTGAGATAGAGAATCTTTTAAGATGGGCAGAAAAAAATGCCGAAACCGAACTTGCGGGGCTCATAATGACCAAAAAAACTCCTTCGCCAATCATTGAATTACAGAATATTTTAAAACTGGAGAAACCACCAAGGTGGATTGAGGCATTTGATATATCAAATTTGAAAGAAAAATTTGCAGTCGGTGCATCTGTGGCATTTTCTGATGGGAAACCCAATAAAAAGTTCTATCGCCATTACCGGATAAAAAGGGTCAGCGGCCAGAATGACTTTGCGATGATCCAAGAGATAGTCCACAGAAGGCTTGAAGATATCAGATTATCAAAGAAGATGCCTGATATGCTTTTGATTGATGGTGGTAAGGCACAGCAAAACGCTGCACTTGAAGTAATAAAACAGATTGACCTGCCCGTTCCGGTCTTTGCCATTGCCAAACGGAGTGACCAATTATATTATCCGGATGCAAGAGTTGTATCATTGCCATCAGTTTCCCGCAGCGTCGTGCTATTGAAAAGAATCAGGGATGAGGCACACCGGTTTGCCATCGGTTATCACCGGAAGGTCAGAGCAAGGGGGATTACGGTTTCCTTGCTGGACCGCATTCCCGGAATCGGTAAGAAAAGAAAAATAATTTTGCTGAAAAATTTCGGCAGTGTAGAGGCAATAAAGAGGGCCGGCGAAGATGACCTTGCACGGGTGCCGGGCATTGGCAAAAAGATTGCCCGGATAATTTACGAATCAATTCATTAAGTAATCTTATTCAAATGTGAGGATAAGAACAACCGGTGCGGTTGTTCTACAAAAAGATCAGAACCGTCCGAATTTAAAAGTTATGTGCCCGGCTGCACCGCTCAATCCACTATCACTCACACCATCCAGATCAGTTCCATAGACATAACGATAAGAACCACCAATATCCATTCGGAAGCATTTTGTAATATTTAGTGTTAGTTCTGCAGATGGCTCAAATACAAAGAAGGCATCATCATACCAGGGTTCGTAATAGCGAGTTCTATAAAGTATACAGCCACCGCCAATGAGTGTGTTCATTCCAAAATGTATCAATTTTCTTGAACCCAATATCAATTCAAGGGTTAGACCACCATAACTGAAATCCATAGTGTAGTCTCTGAGTGGATAATGTGTGTGAACATCTATCCTGTTTCCCAAACCATAAAAACCACCACCAATGGCGAATGTGTGATTAAGAATTACTCCACCCCTGGCACCGACGAGAAGCGCAAAATCATCATTCAGTTCGCTGAATTTTATCATCAGACCGCCAAACAAACCTTTCTCCACAGGTCCCTTTATTAAAACCTCATCCTGTTTTGGTTTTGGCACAACCTCAATACGCAAATCTTTACCGGCTGCAAAGCCACGGCCTGCGATCAACACACAAATCAGAATTAGCTTTCTCATTGTGGTCTCCTTTCTGAGAATAGAAAATGCAAAAACTATGCCAGTTTAAAAGTACGATATTTCAATTGGTTTGGTAAAAAAAATGACTAAAAATTGTGGGGATAAGCACAAAATTTGTGCAATGCAACACTTTGGGGGCAGCCCCCAAAGTGTTGCATTTTGTCAGTTATTTTTCTTTGCCAACCGCTTGCGAATATATTCTGCCCTTTTCAAATCCCTTTCCTGTTCCTCAAGTATTTCACCATAAAATAACTGAATATTACCGGGTCTTGTAACCAGCATTATTTCATTAAGGGCACTCACATCAATATCTTTCACAATTCCCAATCCAATACCAAACCTCACTGCAGAAAGAAGGTTTAGTACTTCATCACTGCTCATCATTCTCGCTGATCCAAGTATTGCCAGACTGCGATAGACCTTGTCTTCAAGTTCATTCTTAGCCCTGCTCATTATGACATTCCTCGCCTTTATCTCAAGGTCAATCAACATCCGGGCAAATTTGTTTATTTTCTCTATGAGTTCATCCTCTTTAAATCCGAGGGTATGCTGATTGGAAATCTGGAATAGATTACCTTTGATTTCACTACCTTCACCGTAAAGTCCGCGTACAGTCATACCAAGGTTAATTACACTCTTCAAAATCTTATCAATCTCGTTCGTATAAACTAAACCCGGCAAATGAAATAATACCGACGCCCTCAGTCCTGTACCAAGGTTGGTCGGACAGGAGGTTATGAACCCGTAGTTATCATTGAAGGCATAACCGAGTTCCTGACCGAGTTTCTCTTCAACCTCATAGACCTCACTCGCAAGACTTGTCAGGTTCAAACCACAGGATAGACCCTGTATCCTCAAATGGTCTTCTTCATTCACCATCACTGTGATATTTCCCTTTTCACTGATAAAAACGCCGGCTGGTTGCTCCTTTTTCATTATCGCTGATGAAATCAAATGTGACTCAAAAAGTGATTCTCGCTCCAATCCTTTGATCTTTTGTAATAACAAATATTTCCCCCGTAAATTCATCTCTATCGCAGATTTAACAACCTGGATTATTTTTTCTGCATCAGTTTGTTTCATCTTGATTTCAAATGGAATGCCCTCAATATTTCTTGCCACTCTTATTCTTGTTGATACAACAATCTCCTTTTCTTCGCATTGATCTCTAAATTCTGGAGAAATCAACCACCTGATATTATCAAACATTATCCACACCCAGAGTCTTCAGTTTATCCCTTATCTGTGCTGCATCCTCATACGCTTCTTTTTCCAGGGCACGCCGGAGTTCTTCGCGAAGTCTGAAAACCTCAATTGCCCTTCTCCCTGCTGATTTTGCCTTTTTACCAATATGCCTTTCACTCTCCTGGACTTCTTTGATCAAAGTTTTGATGTATGGCTCAAAGGTTAGAAGACAATTACTGCACCCAAAGCGACCGATCTTTTTGAATTCAGCAAGGGTCAAAAAACAGACCGGGCAGATAACCTTTTCATCATCATGGCTCGTATCTTTCAACATTTTCTGCAGGACTTCAACGGGTGACAATTTCTTATCAATCAGCAAACCCTTTTTCCTCGCACAATCCTCACAAAGATGGAGTTCCTTTATCTGACCACCAGAAACATCCTTAAAATAGATACTTGCTGGCTTTTTCTTGCAATCGTCACAAAGCATATAACCTTCCTTCTTTCAAATTATACACAATGTCACCTAACTTTGCAATATCCATTGAATGAGTCACCAAAATAATTGTCCTTTGTTCACTCTTTAGATTTGTAAACATATCCATTAGTTTATTGGTATTCTCATAATCAAGATTTCCTGTAGGTTCATCAGCAAGAATTAATAGTGGGTCATTTATCAATGCCCGGGCAATTGCCACTCTCTGTCTTTCGCCCCCCGATAATTCGTCAGGCAAACGGCTCTTTTTGTTCGCAATATCCAGCTCTCCCAGGATCTCAAGTGCCCTCTGGCTGACCTCTTGTCTGTTTCTACCATTGAGAAGTGCGGGCAAGATCACATTTTCAAGAACCGTAAATTCTGGTAGAAGATGGTGAAATTGAAACACGAATCCAATATGGCTATTTCTGATACGCGATAGAGTTCTGTCATCCTTGCTAAAAAGGTCAAGGCCATTGAACATTACCCTTCCTCTGCTTGGACGGTCAAGACTTCCGAGGATATTCAGCAGGGTTGATTTGCCACTTCCCGAAGGCCCAAAAATGATGACGAACTTCCCTTTTTCCACACTTAAATCAATGCCCCTGAGGACATTTATTGTTTCATTTTTTAGATAGTACACCTTTTCAATATTTTCCGCGACCAGTATATTATTCATTACGCAACGCTTCAACAGTTATCAACCTTGCGGCCCGAAATGCCGGGTATATCGTTGCCAGAAAACTCACCAGTATCGCCGCTATCGCCACTGCTACAAAATCATTCAGAGACATCTCTACCGGCAATGTCTGGATAAAATAGACATCTCCTGGAAGATTCACAAATTGATATTTATTCAAAAGTATACAGGCAACAAAAGAGAATATTATACCAAGGAATGTGCCAATAATTCCCATAATACTACCCACATAAATGAATATGCGCATAATCTGATTTGTCGTAAATCCAAAAGAACGCAGGATGCCAATCTCCTTGGTCTTCTTTTTGACAATATTGATTAGGGTACCAACAATATTAAATCCGGCAACGATGATTATCAAAGTCAAAACAATAAAGGTCACGATCTTCTCTAATTTCAGCGCCGCAAATACAGAATGATTTGATTCTATCCAATCCTGAACCCGGAACGGATAACCGATGCGCTCTTCAATAATCTTTGAGTACGCCGGAGTCTTGTAAACATCATCCACTTTCATTTCTATGGCACTGACTGCGTCCCCGATCTCAAAAAGCATTTGTACATCTTTCAAATTCATATAGACGATAGTGGCGTTGTAGTCATAAACACCCAGATCAAAAATTCCCTTCAACACCAATTTTTTTGAACGGGGTAATAAACCAATCTGTTCAGTGAACGGAGATGTCACAATAAGTGTATCACTGACACCAGCCTTTAGATTGTGCGCAAGTTCAACACCAATCACACAACCATTATCAAGATCAAACACACCATCTACCATATGTTCATTTACTTCCGTGATCTTCTTTTCTAATTCTGCATCAACACCCCGGATAACAACACCATCGACATTTCTTTTGTTCCGTATCAGGGATTTTGTAAGAATAAACGGCGCCTTTGCCCTGATAAACGACAAACCCTCTAATTTATCCATAATATCTTTGTAGTCTTCTAATGGTTCATTAAAAAAACGTCGCACAATAATATGCGGTGTACCGCCAAGTATTCGCCTTCTTAATTCATTCTGGAATCCATTCATAATGGAAAGGGTGATAAGCAATGCGCTTACACCAACAAAAATTCCGCCGATAGCGATTGTCGCGGAAAGCGAAAAAAAATCTTTTGTGCGGGAACGCAGATACCTGCGAGCGACAAAGAACTCAACGAGCATCTTCTTTTCTCATTTGTGGGAATAAAATCACATCCCGAATAGACGGCTGATTCAAAAGTATCATACACAACCGGTCAACGCCAATGCCCAGACCGCCGGTCGGTGGCATCCCATATTCTAATGCCTCAAGAAAATCTTCATCAATCTCACCAATACCCTCTTCTTTATGGGCAATTTGCTCCTCAAACCGCTTGCGCTGTTCAATTGGGTCATTTAACTCTGAAAATGCGTTGGCGACCTCAAGTCCAAACATAATCAATTCAAATCTTTCAACCAACAGAGGATTATCACGATGTTCCTTTGCCAGGGGCGAAATGATCTTTGGATAGTCCATCACAAATGTTGGTTCAATCAGAGATTTCTGTACAAGTTCACTGAAGAGTTTGTCAATCTTGTAACCAATGGACTGATTATCAATCTTTATCCCATTTCTCTCACACAAACCATCCAGCTCTTTTTCAGAAACCTTCAGGATGTCTACCCCCAATCTATCACTGAGCGATTCAACATACTTCACCCGTTTAAATGGTTTTATTACTTCAATCACTTTTTCCTGAAATGTGATATGGCTATCCGGGAAGAGATTCTTGACCAGATATGCTATCAGATTTTCCACAAGTTCCATTATTCCAAAATAATCTGTATATGCCTGATATGCCTCAATCATTGAAAATTCGGGATTATGGAATCTATCCAGTCCTTCATTTCTGAAATCCTTGCACAACTCCCAGACCCTTTCATAACCACCAACAATTAATCTTTTCAGATATAACTCATCAGCAATCCGCAGATACATCTGTTGGTCAAGGGCATTATAAAAGGTCTTGAAGGGTCTTGCCGCTGCACCACCATATATGGGCTGTAATACAGGTGTCTCAACTTCAAGAAAACCCAGGTTGTTGAAGAAATCACGGAGTAGAGCAATCAGTTGAGATCTTCTTTTAAAAATTCCCCTCACCTCTGCATTGGAAATTAAATCAAGGTATCGCTTGCGATATCTTATCTCAATATCTTTTAAGCCATGCCATTTTTCTGGTAATGGTCTTAATGCCTTGGCCAGCAAAGTAAATTTTTCCACGAAAATTGTCATTTCATTGGTCTTCGTCTTGAATACCTTACCTTCTACACCAATAAAATCACCAATATCAAAATTATCAAATAAGGAAAATGTATCACCCAAATCCTGCTGACGCAGATATATCTGGATCTTTTCCTGTTCATCATTCAGGGTCGCAAAAATGGTCTTGCCATGCCCCCTTATGGTAATGATCCGACCCGCGGTCCTGACCACGGACTGCGCACTGGCAAGTTCCTCAAATTTTGCCCTTATTTCAGCAAAGGTATGAGTTCGGTCAAATCTATAAGGATAGGGATTGATCCGTAGTTCATTCAATTTCCTAAGTTTGTTCAGCCGTTCTTCCATAATGAATAATACACCAAACTATTCAAAAGTCAACTGGTCAATTATCTGGAGGCGAATCACGGTGGCTTAACCTCACCCAGTCAAATGCCTCAACTACAAATTTTATGAATTTACGGAGTTCCTTTTGATGTTTTTTGAATGCGCCATTCAAGATATTGTCACATAATTTTTTTTCAATTTCAAAATTGGGATACGCAGTTTTATAAATCCGAACCAGATTATCAAATATTAATTCAAACTCACCCCGGCTGAACTTTCTCAGAAGCACTTTGTTATGAATAAATCTTGTAGTCCAGTCTTCCTCAGAAGGGGTTGTTGCCAGCATTAACAAAATATGGGTCTCAGTATAAGCATATGGTGTGGGACGAACCTGATTGTGTAGCATATGGCTATCATATTTTTTCATATCTTCGTCATTCAGGGCAATTCGTATCAATCCCTCAAGGAATGCCATACCCCTTTCTCTCAAATGGTATTCCCAGATATGCTCAATCTCCTCAAATTCATCAATGATAATAACCAGACCACCAAGTCCAAGCCGATGAGCAATATAACTTATGCCACTGAGGATATAGTTATAAAAATCTGCCGCGGTTGAAAAGTCGTATAAAGCGGGAATCTGTTGTCCGCCCCTGACCCGATAAGGTGCATCCCTGTCGGTTGCATATTCTTTTGTTGATTCACCTTCAATCCATTGCCAGAAGACCTCGCTGTGGAAATCATTGTCTTCCATATCTTTGATTCTTTTCAAGACCGGAGTTAAGAAACAATGGTCAGCGACATCAAGCGTTACACCTTCCCTCAGCAAATCACGATAACCATACTCGCAACCATTCCTGATATACCTCAAACCGTAAACGAGTTCATGATATATCTTCTTAGGCTTATATGGCGGTGTCTCCTGGATATGCAATTCACAGTATGCAGTCGCAAACCCTGATTTTAAGGAAAGATGACGTAGATATTCAGCGAGGTGTGTCTTTCCCGAACCATATTCGCCTTCAATCAAAAAAACTCCACCGGTGCCATCCCGTAAATTATCCAGTGCCTTTTTGAAAAGATCAATCTCCCAAATCCTGCCAAATGTAAAATATTCAATATCCTGGTGTGGCACAACCCCAAGTCTAAATGCCTCAATGAGTCTACGCGAAGATATTCTATCTAATTCTTTTTCTTCTATGCACAATACCCTCAACCATTTTGTGGGAAGCCACAGACAAAGGCCACTGCGGAATTTCACCCGAGATTCAATACCATCCCATCTTGTTTCCAGGACAATTCCCTCGCCAAAGATATTGTGTACAACAATCTTAAAATTCTTCTCGTTCAACTGCTTCTTTCTCGCTGTTAAGAAGTTCACTTGTGCGGGAACGCAAGATTGCCCGCGCAGTATTTTTATCAATTACTACATTCGCATCCCTGATTCTCTGAAATGCTTCAATAATGCCAACGACAAAAATCCGCCGATAACTAATATCAAGCATCTGCATCTCAAGGACTGCGGAAATCATATTTCTCAATGATTTTTCAAGCATATCATAATCAAACTCAAATCCATATGCCGATTCAAACACCTGTGTTAGTTTTTGCCCAAGTCTTAGGAGGAAATCTTCAGGATTAAGTTCAATCCGTTCAAGATCAATCTTCACACCAGCGGGATTGATCTTTGTAAAACTTGAACGCAATCTCTGTTTCAATGCTTCATAGACTCCGCCCGTGCCGTCTAAAAGAAGATTCTCATCAGGTACGGCATAGAAAAACATTGCACCGGGCAATCTCGCATCACCACATTCATCAACAATCTGACGCAAATTATCCAGGGCACGGCGTTTATCGCGGGCTGAAGAAATACTCATTCCCCGTTCTGCCTCATCAAACAGAAATATTACACCATTATACCCGATCGCATTGATAAATTGGATTAAACTGCGAAGCATTCTAAAGGCAGTCGTGCGGTCAATCCTCTCTGAAATGCGATACTGCAACCGCAGCTCTCTTGGCACATCCTCACCTTTTAGCCATTGTATCAAAGAAAGAAAACCATCTTCATCATCAGCCGCCAGGTATGAGAGTGCACCTTTAATGCAGTTTGTATAACTGATACTTTCAAGTCCTTTTATCAGCGAGATAAAATCTCTATCTTCCCTGACCTTATTATACCATTTACGCAAAATCGCTTCAATACCAATTTCATAGGCACCAGCAATCTCCCCCGCAGAAACCGGTGTGCTGATATTAGACACAATTCTTTTATAAACAAGTTCAAGGCGATCAAAAGGACATTCGGTGGCACTCAAAGAAACATAACTGCTTGCATAGTTATATCTCCAGGCAAGATTTCTTATTGAATATAAGAAGTGGGTCTTACCCCCACCGTAATTGCCGGTTATCAATTTGAATGTAGAAATACTCTGCCTTCCTGGAAAATTGAAATAGTCATCCTCCAATACCTTCAGATGTTGTTCTAATCCAACGCTGAAATGCTCAATGCCAAACTCAGGTGGTGTACCAAATCCACCGAGTTTATTTATTATCAATCTTGCCAGTGTCTGATCTATTTTGCTCATAGCGTTGTTTTTTAAATTCTATTCCTTGATTCTACTGCCCTTCAAATGATACATAAGAATAATAAGTTCCTTCACCCTCTTCATTATCAGGAATCCAGAGCGCCTGCTTCTTATCTGTAGTAGCATCAAATGTAGCGACATATAAATGGACACCTTTCTGACTGAAATCGGATCTTCTAAAAAGATAAAGTAAATACGCAAGGGAAATTCTTGGAAACTCACGAAAGTTCTCTTTCTTAGGGTCAACAAAAAATGCAGATGGCTGTTTTAGTAAAACATATTCATTCAGGGCATCAATAAGCAGAACCTTTTCGCCATAACTCCTGTTTGATACGATAATCCGATTTTTATATGCCTTTTGCAGATCAAGATAGAATTCCTTTGGCTCAAACTTTGTCCTTTTCAAATCTTCATCAAATTTCTTGATTGCGCTGTGGATCGAACCAGGTTCAAGCGGTATCTTTGATCTTATTTTTTCAATTTCTGGTCCAAAATACAATGTCGCCTCACCAAATTCAAAGTTCAAAACAACTGTATAGAAACCAATCCGCAATATAGGGAACTGCCCCTTTATTGCCTTGTTGTCCTGCTGGAAAAGATTTTTGATCTGTTCACCAAACAAGAAACGAAATTCATTCTTTGCCTTTTCAATCTCTGTCTTCTCCTGGTTTACCCAATTCATCAATGCATTCTTCAAGCCGAAATCGGGCAAATTGCTCGTCGCCTTCAGAATCTCAGTCAGTTTCTTTTCTACAAGATAAGCGTTTTCTACCGGTTTTTCTTTGAGTTGTGAATAAATGATCAGCAGTTTGTTAACCCTGCTCGCCCATTTTGATACTCCCTTTAATCCTTCAATGATTTCCTTCATCGCAGGTCATAATGATAGCCAAAATTCACATCGTGTCAATAAGCAATGTGCTCCGTTTTAGTCAAATCTGTTGACACTGCAGGTTTATTTTATATAATAATCTATTAGAAATGAATATCTTTAAGGAGGAATAATGGCTATTACTTTGAGCATCATTAAGGCAGATATTGGTGGCTATGTTGGGCATTCAAGTATGCACCCCAATATCATTGCTCGGGCAATTCAATTGCTTGATGCCCAGAAAAATAAAGGCACAATAGTTGATTTCCATGTGTCCCATTGTGGTGATGACCTTGAACTCATTATGAGCCACAGGTTGGGTAGTGATTCTAACGAAATCCATAAACTCGCCTGGGATATATTCGTGGAATGCACAAATGTCGCAAAGGAGTTAAAACTATATGGTGCAGGTCAGGACCTACTCAGCGACGCCTTTTCTGGCAATGTCAAGGGGATGGGACCAGGCTGTGCTGAAATGACCTTTGAAGAGCGCAAGAGTGAACCGGTAATCATATTTGCAGCGGACAAGACTTCACCGGGTGCCTGGAACTATCCATTATTTAAGATGTTTGCTGACCCATTCAATACCATTGGTCTGATCATTGATCCAAGCATGCATGATGGCTTTGTCTTTGAACTGCACGATGTATTTCACGACAAGAACGCCAAACTGAATACGCCTGAAGATATGTATGACCTGTTATGCCTTATTGGCGCATCTGAACATTACATAATCAAAAATATCTATAAGAAGGATGGAACAATTGCTGCTACAACCTCAACCCAGAAGGTAAACCTGCTTGCTGGCAGATATGTGGGAAAAGACGACCCGGTTATGATTGTCCGTTGTCAGAGTGGCCTGCCCGCAGTGGGTGAAGTACTTGAACCATTTTCATTCCCGTATATGGTTACGGGCTGGATGCGTGGCTCGCACTGGGGACCATTTATGCCGGTTTCAGTGGATGATGCCAATCCCACAAGATTTGATGGACCGCCAAGGGTTATCGCCCTCGGATTTCAACTTGCAAATGGTATGCTCATCGGCCCAAGGGATATGTTTGCTGACCCGAGTTATGACCATGTCCGACAGAAGGCAAATGAGATTGCCGACTATATACGCAGGCACGGACCCTTTGAACCCCAGAGATTACCACTTACTGAAATGGAATACACAACATTACCCCAGGTTCTGAACAAATTAAAAGACCGATTCAAATAAATAACAAATTTCAAAAGCCCTGCCGCTGGTGGCAGGGCTTTTTTGTTTTTCATTCTTAACAGTAGCAGTTAGATTCATCCGACTTCCTCTCGCTACTCACTATTATCTCCAGAAGCAATAGTTTATAATTTTTGATTTGGGATTTTGAATCTGTTTCGGATTTCGTGCTTGGAATTTAGGATTTGATCCTGATACTGGCCGCCAAACCGTATAACGATACACGATCCTTAATTTGACTTCAGCGGTTGAATTTATCCGACAATGAAAATTTAATTTTTTGCGATAAATCGCCCCGCTACAATTTTCAAAAATTGAGACTAAAGTCTCTACTCCACAGGATATTGCTTGACCACTACGACTGGTTTGGTTATTGACTAAGATTGATTTTCACATATAATTTTCAATGAAGATGATAAAGATGATTTTATTCAGTTTATCGTTTATTGCCCTTTGTTTTTCTCAAATCTGGCAGCCCGGTGCAACTGGCTACACATTTTTGAAACTTGGCATCGGTGTTAGACCCGTAGCAATGGGAAATGCCTTTACCGCTTTGAGTGATGATGGAAATGCAATCTTCTGGAATCCTGCAGGACTGGGTGTCATTAGCAGCTATTATATCTCAGGTATGGCAATGTCCCACCTTGATTTCATCCAGTACTACAATCTGGCATCTTCTATCTACCTTGGTAAGAATGCCGGCTCCCTCGGCATTGGGATTTGTTATCTTACGGCAAAAGATACAAGGCGTGATGAATCCGGTGAAGAGTCAGGAGAGTTTCGCAATTCAGATATGCTGTTGAATGTTGGATATGGCAAAACTCTTGGTCGCAAAAAGCAGATCGCCTTTGGTGCAAGTGGTAAGGTTGTTCGGAGCCAGTTGGAAAGAGAGAGCGCCTATGGATTCCTTGGTGACCTGGGCGTGATCTTGCATCCAGTCAAAGTTATTTACCTGGGAACAACCATTAAGAATCTGGGTACACCAAGGAAATTCATAGAAAGATTGGAATATCCACCGGTCAACTTTCGGCAGGGTCTTGCCATAAAGATACCATTCAGGCAGAACCACTGGGCATTGAGCCTTGATTATTCACTCTATCCTGATTATATCCCGACTTTCTCAATCGGTAGCGAACTCCAGATTCGTGAACCAAAATTCATGCAGACCACTACCAAAGCAATATTTGGTCAGGAATCACAATTCTCCGGATTTTCTCTGATGGCAGGCTATCAGACTGGCTATCAGGACCTGGGCTGGTCAGGTTTTTCTTTTGGTTTTTCAATAGAGATAATGATAGGCTCGGGATTGTTTCTTGATATTGGTGCAGTAGCACTCTCCTACGGATATTTAGGTTATTCTGAACGTATCGGCATTGGATTAAATTACACGCCCGGGCTAAAGAAGTCCAAGAATTAGCATAACTACTCGCCGCATTCCAGATTAAAATACCATCTGCGTCGGCACTCAGTGCCCCTGAGATCTGAGAGAAAATATATTCTTCGTTGTATTCTTCACAATAAAGGTCAAAACCCTGGATAAAAGGTATCACCTTTATATTCTGAGGCAATTTTCTGAATGCCTCTTCAACTGAATCAAAATATATCCAGTAGTTACGCCAGTATTCAGATACTTGTTTTTTGAATTGAGGATGGAAATGCGATGGATAGAGCATCGGGTAGACAACATCAACAACCTGTCCCATCCTTGATACTTCCTGACCTTCGCTCTTCAGATCATACCAGACCGCATAGCCAAAAATGCAAACACCGATTTCAGCATCAACTTCCTCTTTGACTTTTTTCAAGAAAGAAATTATTGGTTCATATCTTGCCCCGCTAACATTATCCAATCTTATCTCGCCGATATCTCCATCTGTAGGAAAACGCACATAGTCAAAGGCAAAGGAATGAATACCTTTTTTCACCAGTTCCTTAACGATATCTATAAGGTATTGGTGGACTTTTTTATTGTATGGATTTACCCAGGCAGTACCGGTCTTGTCATACCAGATCTCTCCTTTGCTATCTTTGATCGCACAATCCTCATACCAGACAAGATAATTATCACGAAAACAAACAATTCTTGCAATCAGTTTGATATTCAGTTCATGACATCTCTTTATCAAATAATCAAGATCAATATATTTCTTGCAGGCATTAAGTTCCTTAGCCAAAGGAACTTGTGTCTCATAACAAAGATAGCCATAGTCGGACTTCAAATCAAGAACTATGGTGTTAATGTAACCTGAATCAACATAACTAAAAACTTCTTCCAGAAAAGTTTTTTTGCTTGCCTGATAGGGATTCAAATAAACCCCTCGAATAATACTATCAGGACTAATTGAAAAGAATGCGTACAGGGCAAGTATCACACAAAGGTTCATTTTTTTTGCAATATTTTTTTGCCAGTCTTACGATCAGAGCATGGTATTCATTATAAACCCTGACATCCTCAGGTAAATTATCTTGAAAGAATTTTTTGATAGTATCATAATCATCATCTGCGCGTAGCAATTTATGTCGTGAAAAAATCCTGCGGGTATAAGCGTCAACAACAAAGACTGGACGATCAAGTGCATAAAGCAAGATTGAATCTGCCGTCTCGGGCCCAATGCCGGAAATATTAAGAAACTCTCTTCTTAAAGAATCAGTATCTCTGTCATCAAAATTTGAAATCTTACCATTGTATTTTTCAATAAAATATTCCAAGAAATTGATCAATCTCTTACTCTTCAGTTTATAAAATCCCGAAGGTCTTATCAATTGGGGAATCCTATTTTTGTTTGCCAGTAAAATTCCCGGATGTAGTAATCCTGCCTTCTTTATGTTGTTAATCGCCTTTTCAACATTTTGCCAGTTTGTATTCTGAGTGAGTATTGCACCAATGATGATCTCAAAAGGCGTGTCTCCAGGCCACCAGTGTTGAGGACCGAATGCCTTAAACAAAAGTTGATATATCTCCAATAGTAATTGCCGTCTCTGTAATTTATCTGGTCTTTTTGCTCTATTTTGCAAGTCCCAAATTTGTCTTACTCAATGTGGAAATCAATTATTTCAAACTCACCGTTACGATTTTTGAATTTGATCAAGCCTATACCAGGAGCATAATACTCCTCTGTGTATGCCTCAAGTGTAATGGTTGAATCCTGTGTAGCAATGGACTGATACTGAGAAACGATAACCTTATAAACATCACCATATATTTCGTCATCGTGATATTCAGAAACAAGTCCATTTATCAAATAACGAACCTTAATCCATTGACCAAAGAAATCAAGTGAGTCTACCAGGGAATCAGAGAATTGATTTCCTCGAACCAGTGGCAGTTCAAGTCTGGTAATAAAACCCTGCAAGACTATATACTCAGAGCCACCATAACTTTGAGTAATCTTTATATACTCTTTAACGCCTTCCTGGTCTTTTGTGTAGTAGTGAAAATCACCTGAACTATTAAATGGATAGCATTCCCGCTGAAGGATTGTATCAGGAATTTCCACTGTAATATTAATGTTCTCTGGATTATAGAGATCGCTATTAGCATAAAACCACCAGTTTCCCTCGTTCATTGGAAAATAATCACTGGCAGAGCGTTCAATTATGCTGTCGCAGCCCAGAAATAGCAAAATTATGCTACAAAATAGCAGTGGTAAATTCCTATTGCAATTCATAACTAACCCCTAATTTTATTCCAACACTAACTGCATTTTTCCTAAAATCAGTCAAGCCATCATAGTAGCACGCCGGATATACAATCATATTCTTGTAATGGAAATTTATCAAGAAACCGAACGCATAGTTAAAATCCAATCCCCATTCTTTGTTCTTATCAAATTCCCTAACAACATAATTAACACCTGATTCAACAAAAGGTGCTATGCGCCAGTTTGATTTTTTTATCAGCAAACCAATGCCATAATTGCTGAATGAATAACCAGGATTCTTCCCTTGATAATACGAACCAGTGAAAGCAAGATCCAAATAGATATTGTGGTTCAAATCCTGTTTGCCTGCGAAGACCTTGAACAGGACACCACTGTTCAACGAATAATCAAGACCAAGGACGGGTTGATTAAACCCAGCCTCAACCCCGAGATGCATTCCAAATATATACAGAATAATCATAGTATATTATACCAAAAAAGAATTAAAAGTCAATATTGATCTACAAATCCAACTTTCAGAATGCACAAAGTCAGTCACACCTGAGTGCCTGAATGGTTAACAAGTTAAATGAGTTTATTAGAAAAAACAATACAAATTTTGTTCTGTCTGCACTGTTTTTGTGCAGTAAACATAAAAATGTATTGAAATTTAAGAGGTTTTTGCTGGCACAGAATTTGCCTATAATTTTGATAGAGGTGCCAAATGAAAAGACTGAAAAATATTCTTCAATTAATCCTGGTCTCAAGCGGGCTCGTGCTCTCTCCCTGCTGTTATGAAGAAGCAGACCACGAACCGCCAGCTGCGCCCAGGGGTCTGACCTCCATTACAGGAGACGAAGAAGTTATGCTCACATGGTACCATAATACTGAACCTGACCTTGCGAACTACAGAGTGTATCGTGGACCTGCACCCGAAGGACCTTATTATCTTATCGGTGAAACCAATCTTGATTACTTCCTTGATTATGGGCTGACCAACGGACAAACCTATTTCTATGCTATCTCTGCGGTTGATGAAAACAATAATGAAAGCGAACTCTCCTATGAAATGATCTTTGACACACCCAGGCCTGAAGGGTTTAACGAAAAACTCTTTGACTACACTGAATATCCAACCTATGCGGGCTGGGACTTCAGCAATTATTCGGTTGTTGCCTATAATAATGCCTACTGCGATTTCTATTTTGGCTACGACGAATACAACAATTCATTTTACTTCTTTATCCGCAGGCCTGGCGGGTTGATTCAGGATATGGGTTATACTTCTTCATTTGATGAAATCGGGTATGCCCCGGCGGATGGCTGGTCACCAACCGGAATGGTTGAAGCCATTGAGGGGCATACCTATGTTATTTGGACCTGGGATAACCACTTTGCAAAAGTAAGGGTTGCTTCAATAGAATCCAGCTATATCATCTTTGATTGGGCATACCAGATTGACCCGGGCAACCCTGAACTCGTGAGGAAAAAATGAAAGATTTGGTGCAGCAACAAAAAAAGGAGGTTAAAATGAAACGCTATTTATTGTTGCTCCTAACTGCAATCCCACTCTTTGCCTTCACAGTGAACTTCATCTATTGTGATTACGAGGAAGGCGAGGATGATGAATACTGGTACGATGACTACTGGGAACCAGAACCGTATTATTGTGATGGTTACTGGGTTTATTATCCACACGGCTACTATTGCGTCTACTATGTCTGGTATCATCCCTGGTGGTGGGATTGGTATTGGTGGCATTGTCATTGGTGCCACCATTTTGACTGGCACTTTTTCTGTGCCGGATTCTATGTGGTTTGGTATGAGGATGGTTGCTGGTGGTGGAGACCGAGGTATGGCAGGGTAGTGAGATACAAACTTCCCTATGCATATAGCGAATTCAGATACAAGGCAAGGTCATACGGCGTTGACCTTCCTGACAAACCACCCAGAGAGGTAAATATTCCTTATAATGAAAAAGAGATTCAACGGCTGACCAGGGACAAAGATCCTCAACTATACGCCCGTTTGGAAAAAGAGCAGAAATCTGGAAACCTTGATAAAATAAGAAGGGAATACGAAACAAAAGTGAAGAAAGAGATTGTTGCAAAAAATGATGAATACCGGAAAACCACGGTAAGAAATCCAGCAGAGGGAAAATACAAAACGGGCAAGAATATGGAAAACAAAACAATTGAACGAAGAAAATCAGATTCCTATTATGACCCGCAAGAACAGGACAATGATAATTCAAGAATCATAAAAAAGTCAAGGGATTTAAATGATGAAGAAGACAGAAGAACCATAAACAAATCCAGGGATACATCCGACGAAATTGATGATGAAGATAACTTCATAAAAAGATCCGCTAATCCGCGCAAGTCCGAATCGCCTGATAATCCTGAAGAATATCAATCAACAAGAAACACAAAAATGCCCATAAGGAATCTGCCACCCACAAATAAAAACGAAGAGAAGAGAAGAACGACCAAAAATCCTTCAACACAGAAAACAAGGAGATAAGAATGCTTACTCCACTATTCGTTTTATTCGTAGGACTGATTGCACAGACCAACAGTGTCCAAAAGGTTGATAACCTGGTTGATATTGATGTCTGGTTGAATAAAGAAGAACCTGTATACACTCCCGGCGAAAAGATGAAGGTTTTCTTCAAGGTAGATAGGAACTGCTATGTCGCGGTCTATGACATTGATGTTGGGGGAAGAGAGAATCTTCTCTTCCCCCAACCTGGGGATAATGGTTATGTCAGGGCGGACGAGATCTATGAATTGCCGACCCCGGATGCAGATTATGACTATGAAATCACCGGTCCTGAAGGAACTGAGAAGATTGTTGTTCTGGCATCAACCAGTGGATTGCCTGATCTGGATGAAACTGATGAAGTCTCAAAAAGGGAGATTGAAATATCAATTGAAGACCCAGAACCGGCAAAACTGCGAATAATCTCTGCACCCCCCAAATGCCGAATATATATAAAAGACGTGCTATCTGGCAAAAGGGTCTATGTAGGAAAGGCTCCACGCACGATTGTCTTGAGACCCGGTGAATACATTGTTGAGATAAAAAGACTTGGTTATCAAACAATAAAGCGAAGGATCTTTCTTGAACCAGACGAGAGGAGAAGGGTCTATGTCAGATTATTGCCGTGGTAGCCTTGACAACACAAATAACTTTGTTATAATAGGGGTGAAAAAATGAACAGAATTCTTTTGACGATTATAATAGTAATCAGCAGCCTCTGGGCGGTCCAGCCCGTACCCAAGAATGAGAAATCAGTTAACAATGAAAAATCGGCTATTAAAATTCAGATTTCGGATGAAAACAATGAAGATGAACAGGAAAAGACCGTGACACCCAAAAGTAATACCAAGAAAAATGACCAGTTCATTGATTTAGATTCAAATAATGTTAATGACCAGCGTGAAGATGATCTGCTCAAGATCAAACAACTGAAGACAAAGTTTAAAGATCTCTTCAAAAAAGACAACAAAGAAGTAACACCAAAAAGTTCTTCAAAGGCGAATAAACAGATTAAAAAGTAGTTGCAGTATATTCTTTCAGTATTATGCTATTCTTACCGGAGGAGTCTGTATATTTTATAAAACGGTATGGATATATCTTTTCAATGTAAAAATAGAACTTCATCCTGGTAAATATTACCCGCGGTATCATCATAATCTTCCAGCAATCAAATGAACCGACCGGCGTGGTCACACTATCCTCACCGATCATTTCTAAATCCGCATTGATAATCATAAACTCGGGAATATTCAGTCTAATTCGTTTCTTAAAATCTGTATGGTATGAAAAACCTCTGAAAACAAAATCCAGGGTGTGGCGGTCATATACCGGCTCTGTTTCTCTGTAGAAGTTCTTTCTACCACGATAATTGACCTCAAAGATATGATTTCTCCTGACAGTCAATTCCCAGTGGCCCTGAATAACCTTATTCAGATAGAGTGTCTTCAGGTCAATCGTATCAAGAACTGCCTCAACAATACGGTCAGATGTATACAGAATATGATACCCAGTACTATCCCTTACAGAAATCACCTCAATCTGTCCAATCTTACCCTTGTCATTTGTTTCATAGATAATATGTTCACTATCAGGCAATAGTGAATTCCCGGAGAGGAACAAAACAAATAAATATAAAAAAAAATATCGGTTCAACGGTTACTACTATTCTTACTGCCAAAATTATCTACAATCTCAAGCAGTTGAATTATATCCTCAATTTCATAATCTGCGCCTGAATTCTTTGTGCCAAATGTATCTCCATAACGGGCGAATACCGTCTTCATACCGAGAATCTTTGCTCCCATTATGTCCCTTTCTGCCCAGTCTCCAACCATCATCGCTTCTTCAGGATCGATTTTCAATTTCTCAAGGGTTATTTTGAAGGGCGCGGGGTCAGGTTTTCTCTTATAGGTATCTTCAAAAGTCACGACCACATCAAAAAGATGATGTAAATTCAACTGGCATAATCTCAGCCATGCCTGTAACTTAGGAGCATCAGTTATTACTGCGAGTTTCATACCTCTTTTTATCAATTCAATGAGGGTGATGTAAACATGGGGATAAAGAACCAGGGTTGCTTCACGTGCCCGACGATAACCAACAATTCCTGCGGCATGTATGCGCGAATCAATATGACCGAATTCGCGCATCAAAAATTTATCAAAAACTGTCTGATCTTCTATGCCGACTTCTTTATAAATATCAAAGATCTTCTGCCTGGCAGTATTCTTATCCATCTTCAAACCCGCATCAATCATTGCACTCACTGCTGAATCAACCGCCGATTCCTTCATTACCATAAAATCAACCAGCGTATTATCAAGGTCAAAGACTATCCCTTTTATCATAAATTTGCCCTCAACATCCTGGCTGATTTTTCCGGACTATATTTATTTATGTAGAATCCTGTGCCCAATTCAAAACCAGTTGTGCGATAAATGCGTGGGATGATCTCAATATGCCAGTGAAAATCCTGTTCAATCGTCTTCCAGTAATCGGGACGGGGCAAAAGATTGGGACTATCAGTAAGAATTAAATTATAGGGCGGATCATTGAAGCCCGCGCGTATTGCCACAAATATCTTTTTCAAAACATAGGCAAGATCATTCAATTCTATCTTATCTATAAGTTTGTAAGAGAATGAATGACGTTTAGGAATAACCATGATTTCACCCGGAAATCTTGAGGCATAAGGAGCAAAGGCAACAAACTTATCAGTCTGAAAAATCAACCTCTCTCCCATCTCAATTTCCTGCAGGATAATATCACAGAACAGACATCTTTCCTTATAGCGATAGTACTCAAAAGCACCGTTGAGTTTTTGCTTTACTCGATTAGGAGTTGCTGGTAAGGCAATCAAATCAGAATGGATATGACTGATCGTTGAAGAACCAGCAAGTCTACCGTAGTTTTTGAAAATCAAGACATATCTAATTCTTTTGTCCTTATGCAAATCATCAATCCGAAACCGATAGGTATCAAGGATAAGTACAATCTGTTCCTGAGAAAGATCAGCAAGATTAGTAATATGTTGGGGTGATTCAATAATTACCTCATTGGCACCAGTACCAGTAACCATATCATAAACTCCAACCCCAAATTTCTCCAGTTCACCTTCCACCCTCAAAATAGGGTGGATATTGGGGACCACTCTAACCTTCCAGCCGGGGCAATTGGGCTGAGAGCCATCTCTGATTGCATAGATTTCTTTCGGGGTATTCAATTCATTCCCTTCGCAGAAAGGGCACAAACCATCTTGAACTGGTGTTTCTGCAGAGACCACAGGAATTTCCTCATTTGTAGTATCAATAATTACCCAGGTATCGGTTACAATGTCCCTTCTAACTTCTGACATTTAACCTCCCCCTATTTGAAAGGCAAACCGATTGGCAGTAATGCAGGGCATTGTTTCTTTTATGGCTTCAATCACCTTATTTAATAAATGGTGAGATCTGATGCTACTATTCAACAGTTACACTCTTTGCGAGATTTCTCGGACGATCAACATCCAGGCCCTTAAAGGTTGCAATAAAATAGGCAAGCATCTGCAAAGGAACAACTGCCAGAATCGGTGAAACGAACTCGTTGCATTCTGGAATTGTTATCACATATCTGCTAATCGAACTCGTTGACTTGTCGCCGCTTGTGACGACGCTAATAACCTGACCTTTACGAGCGATAACCTCCTGGATATTGTTCAGCATTTTCTCATACACATTTGATTTCGGATTAATGCACACTACTGGCATATGTTCATCAATCAGGGCAATGGGACCATGCTTCATCTCGCCGGCCGCATAACCTGTAGCATGAATATAAGAAATCTCTTTCAGTTTTAAGGCTCCCTCAAGTGCCGTCGGATAGTTTATGCCTCTTCCTAAAAATAAAAAGTCGCGTGCATTATAGAATTCCAGAGCAATCTTTCTAATTTCATCCTGTTTATTCAATATTTCTTCTATCTGTCCGGGGATTTTCTTTATTTCACCCAAATGATACTGCAAATCATCTCTTCGCATAAATCCTCTCAGCATTCCAAGATAGAGACCATATAGATACAGGTTCAAAATCTCGGCTGTGTAGGCCTTGGTAGAAGCAACTCCAATCTCAGGACCAGCCATAATTGATATTGCACCATCTGACTCTTTATAGATGCTTGAATAAAGAACATTCACCAAAGAAAGGACCCTCAAAAACCGCGCCTTTGCCTCCCTCAATCCAGCAATCGTATCAGCAGTTTCCCCGGACTGGCTGATTGCCATTACCATTGTATCACCATCAAGCACCATATCCCGATAGCGAAATTCACTGGAAATATCAACCTCTGTGCTAATTCTTGCAAACCTTTCAATCAAATATTTTCCGACGATTCCTGCATGCCAGGATGTTCCACAAGCCTGAATGTAAATTCGTGACACTTTCAAAAAATCTTTATCTGTAAAATTGATTTCCTGACCTAAATCAATTTTATCCTCAATGACACGCTGTTTAATTATCTGCGCAAGAATACGGGGTTGTTCGTAAATCTCCTTGAGCATAAAATGTGGAAAATTGTCTTTTTCAATATCCTTAACCTTGATTGTAACCTTTCTTGGCTGAACCGTAATTTGTTCACCGTTGAAATCTTTTATCACATAGTTCTTTGGTGAAATAACCGCAACTGTATCGTTAGGAAGATCTATTATCTTATCAAATATTGCTATAACCCCAGACACATCGCTTGCCAGCGCGGCTTCATCTTCATTAACACTCAAAACCAGTGGCGCATCATGCCTTGTACATACAATATGTTCGGGCTCCTTTGTGTAAATTACAGCAAAGGCAAAATTACCTCTCAATCTGGATACGGTTTGCAATACCGCATCAAATAAATTCGTTTTTAAATTCTCTTCAATAAGATGAACAATTGTTTCAGAATCAGTAAAAGAGCGAAACAGATGTCCTTTTGCCTCAAGTTCATCTCTTAGTATGTGGTAATTCTCTATGATTCCATTCACTACCAGAGCAAGTTCTTCATTGCAATCAACAAGGGGATGGGTATTTTCTTCATGCGGACCACCGTGTGTTGCCCAGCGCGTATGGCCAATACCTATTCCACCACTTACCGGCGCTCTCTTCAACAACTCCTGTAATTCGCTCAATTTACCAGGTACCTTGCGAATCAAAAGTTCTTCGTTATTTATGACTGCAACGCCGCTTGAATCATAACCGCGATATTCAAGACGCCACAAACCACCCAGAAGCACACTGGTAATATCACGCGTACCTACATAGCCAACTATCCCGCACATTATAGTCAATTATATTAAAATCCTTCCAAATGTCAAGTTCTGTTTTTTTAACAAATATCCCTTGACATCGGAGATTTAATTGTTACAATTACATATGCATAGATTCTATACACTTTTCTTCTGTATATCAGAATTTCTCTCAGCCGGTGAATTCATTTTTAATGGCAACTTTGAGGATTCTCTCAACCACTGGAATCCCTATGCCCACGGTGAGACACATACAATGAACACGGACAAGATTTATGATGAAGACTCCGACTATGAAGTCTATGTTGGCAGGCTTGATAAATTAGTCACTGCAATATACCAAACCTGCAATATTCCTACCCTAAACTTGAACTTCTCATTCAAGGCAAAGTTATTTGCCCAAAGTTATGATACTCTCCATCCGCACCCAGCAATTTCTTCAGTAATTTTATCTTATCTTGATATTGATGAAAATATCCTCGGAGAAACACGAATCTTCAAATATGCAGAAAGTCTTTACTGGGATCCCTCGCCCACACTACATCTAATTGAAATCACTGATACGAACTGGTTTTTTGATACTGTTAATATTGCTGCTGAGCTCCAGAATCTCCCTGGTATTAATCAAGCGGAGATTGCCAAAATAAGGATCGTCCTGTATGCTCGTTCCTATGGATGTTGACCAGGACATGCTGAGGCAAAGGTCTTTGCCGACGACATAAGCCTATCCTATACTGGAACATCTGCTCATTGCAATCTAATTTCTTATTTTATTGATGATTCATCGGGAAATTGCAATGGCATTCTGGAGCCGGGTGAAGAGATTGAACTCTTCTATTTATTGAAAAATGTTGGTGGCGTTGATATACAGAATTTAAACGGTTTTCTTACGACGCTATCACCATATTTGATTATTACTAATAGCACATCGTACTTTGGCAATGTCTCCATTGATTCCCTGATAAGCAATTCAATTCCCTTCACAATCCAGGCATTACCAATGTCACCCCCTGGAAGTAGTGGTTATTTAGACCTGATATTAACTGAAACTTCTGGTGTTGTTGATACAATCAGAATAGAAATTTTCATTGGCAAAAAACACTATCTTGTCTGGGATCCGGACCGGAATAACTCAAGTGGTCCGGTTATACACTCAATTCTGCAAAATCTTGGATATGATGGTAATTATACAAATTCACCATTTCACTCTTTTGAACATCTTAATAATTATAAATCACTCTTTGTCTGCACGGGTGTTGCATACGAGAATTATGTTCTGTTCAATGAAAGTTATGAAGTGGCAGAAATTGTTGATTTTGTCAATCAAGGTGGCAATATTTACCTTGAAGGCGGCGAATGCTGGTGTTTTGACCCATTCGTGATGTATGGCTTTGATTTTAATCCCATTTTCGGCATTAAACCGGTGAACGATGGCTACACAAAAATAGGACCAATTGAGGGAATATACAATACCTTCACAGATAGAATGTTGTTCCGATATGATGGCGAGAATTTCTATCTTGACCAGATTGATTCTACTGCAACTGGATTCAGGATCTTCCACGACCAGGATGATGATTATTATTGTGGGGTGGCAAATATTTCCAGCAATTACCGAACCGTTGGTGTTTCATTTGAACTTTCTGGTCTTGTAGATAACGAGCAGTATACAAAAACAGTTCTGCTTGATTCAATAATGCACTTTTTTGGCATAGAACTTGTAGGAATTAAAGAAGAAAACAAACCAGCAGGTAAGGCAGTGGAGAATACTTTCCAAATTTATCCGAACCCATTTAGAAAGAAAGTGATGATCAAATACACGATACAGGATGTGGGATACATGATACAGGATACACGATGCACGATACCAGATATAAATCTGAAGATTTATGATGTGTGTGGTAGAGTGGTGCGTGATTTTTCTCGGTTAACGGTAAACGGTGAACAGTCAACGATTCTCTGGGATGGCACCGACGATTCAGGTCGCAAACTTCCTTCTAGTGTTTACTTCATACGATTAGAAAATCGTGACTTCAGGAAGACAGAAAAGGCGATTCTTTTAAGATAGGGGTAAAAAAGGGTGGATTTAGAAATGGAGTAGGGAGTTCACTCCCGTGATTACCCCTTATCACCCTTTATCTCCTTTAATAACCACTACTTGTAGGAGGCACTTTTAGTGCCGATGAAAACCAGGTATTGACAGACTTGAAACTCTGTATATGATCAGGGTGAAAAAGGTATAACGACCCCCTTAGGCGTAAGCCTTTGTTTATACCTCTAAAATATAAATTGGGAGTAAGGGTCCTTATACCTGTTTTCTGTTTTTTGAAATGGAGAAGATAAGATGAAGAATAGAACCTACAGGACAATGCTGATGCTACTAATTCAAGCCTTGACTTCTGAAAATGTTTTATTAAAAGTATTACACAGGGTTGACTATATCTTATAAACCAGATGAATCAGAAAATAATCAGCGGTATTTTATCTCTCACGATTTTAACAAAGATGCCTTTGACTATTTCTATGTGAGATTTATAAGGTTTGTCTGAGGTTGCTCTGTCTAACATCTTATTGACTTCACCGGTATCAGTGATATAATTAAGTGGGGGTAAAAATGAGAATCTTGCGAAATCTATTTTTTAGCCTGACTTCTAACTTCCTGCCTCTGACTTCTTTTTTAAGTCTTTCTACTTTTTACTTCTTACTTCCCACTTCTTACTTATATTCCCAGATTGGCTGGGGACCGGATTTGCGGTTGACGGACTACCCTAATGCTACTGCCTACCAGCCGAAAATTGTAGTGAGTGGAGACACGATTCATGTCGTTTGGTGGGAACACTGGGCTGATACGATAACCAATTATGAGGTTATGTATAAACGTTCTTCTGACCGAGGTGAGACCTGGACCCAGGATACAATCCTTTCTCCTTTGGCGCCCGGGGCCTCTTATAGTCCGGTCATAGGAGTGAGTGGGCCAGTGGTGTATGTGGTTTGGAATGAGGAAGTTGGTGACTCGATCTTATATACAAGAAGCACAAATAGCGGAAGAGAATGGAATATTCCCAAAACATTATCGTCTTCGGGATTTGTGGTGGATATTGAGGTCTCGGGTGATTCGGTATTTGTATACTGGGGTACTACAACAGCAGCTTATCTGAGCATAAGTACTAATTGCGGATTCTCTTGGTTGCCTGCACAACAGGTGCCTAAGAATCGGGCGGGTTTCTCTGATGACATAGCTGTGCATTTGCCTTTTCTTCACCTGGTTTATGGCGGAACCACATCCCCTGCTGATATCTATTACAAACACAGCACAAATATTGGTCAAACCTGGTGTGACTCAATTATGCTATCAGAAAATGACATCTGGACCGGTCAGTACCCATCAATTGCAGTGGATAGAGATTCAAATATCTATGTTGATTGGTGGGATTACAAAAACTCACCTTATGCCTGGACTGGGAGTATTTTCTTTAGAAGGAGTCTTGATAACAGTGCATCCTGGGATACGATTCAGAATATTACGACACTTTACCGGGCTAAGTTATCCCACATTACTGTTTTTGAGAATAACGTTCATATTGTCTGGTTGGATCAACGTGATTATCCGGGCTCGCCCTTTGATAGTTTTGAAATATATTATCGATATAGCTCAAATAGAGGGAACAGTTGGGGTCCTGAGACCCGCTTAACTAACGACCCCAATGATTCTCAGGATGCTAGATTGGCTGTTAATTCTACTGGTGTGTATCTGGTGTGGGCAGATAATAGAGATTTGGATTCTTTGAGTCATAACTATGAAGTATGGTTCAAACGCGGAGATTATGAGGGAGGTATTAGTGAAAGGAAAGAAATAAGTCCACAATCTTTCCTTGTTTATTCCAATCCTTCTTGCGGTGCGGTTAGGTATTGCTGGCGGGTTTTGGATGAAGAGAGATGCATAATTGAGGTTTTTGACATTCAGGGTAGGAAGGTCTGGTCTTGTATGCGTGATAAAGCACCAAAAGGAGTGGTTTGGGATGGACGGGATAAGAAAGGAAAGGAGGTGAGGACTGGGGTCTATTTTATCAGACTCCGAACTGGAAAAAATAATTATCAGCAGAAGGTTGTTTTATTAAGAGCAGGTAGACCATGAAAAAGAATATATTATTTTTAATTATAATGCTTGTGGCTCCTGCCGCAGCACAGACCTGGCAGTTAGTGAATCCTCTGCCTGCGGGCAGGGCCGATGACATTGCGATTGGGTATACAGTTTATCCTGTTGAGCAACGGCTTTACATTGCTGACCAGCTTTCCTTGCCATTTAAAAGCACAGATGGTGGGGTAACCTGGGATTCGTTGCTCCATCAGTACTCATACCAACCTAATGCTATAATCACCATACCTGATGATGCAGAGAAAGTCTGGATTGCCCGTAAGGGAGATGGTGTCTTATATAGCCGGAATGCAGGTGCTACATGGGAATGGCGGAGCGAGGGTTTGACCAATCTCTATGTTCTGACCCTTGAGATGGCACCGGATAATCCATCTGTTATCTTTGCAGGGTGTTATTCTGATCCATCTCACCCCCAGCCCAATGTCTTTAAGACTACCAATGGTGGTCTAACCTGGGATCCGACTTCGGGTTACCCACCAGTGAGTGATGTCTATGATATTGAAACACCTGGTGCACCTTATGATATTTTACTTGCCGGTTGTGATGGTGGTATTTATCGGAGTTCTGATGGTGGTGCAAATTGGCAGTTGAAGTATTCTGGCATTGCTTATGATATTTGTCGGGATCCGAGTAATGATGGCTGTTTCTATGCGGTATTACAAATTTATGACACGGGAAAGGTTCTGAAGAGCACTGACTTTGGCAATTCCTGGGAGGAGGTGATGAGTCTTCCATCTGGAGAATATCCCAGGAAAATTGCTATCAGCCCTGCATCCAACTGGCGGATTTATGTTGCTACAGATGGTGCTGGTGTTTACTGGAAGGGTCCTGAGCCTGGCCAATGGCATCTTGATGGTGCAGAAAGGGGGATATACGATAAGTTGGCAACTACGATTGCTGTAGACCCAAACAATGCTGATTTTATCGTTTATGGCACGGCCACTGCGGTATATCGCAATACGAATTTCCCGACCAATTTCTGGGAGTTTTTATCTTCGGGCTTCCGCATTATTCATCCTGCCGCATTTACCACCTCTTTGCCTACAGGCATATTTGCCAAAGCGGTTAGACCAGGAGTAAATACTCAAAACGGTGCTTCTTCTCACGGCATAAGCATATATCGTAGTACTGATAATGGACAAAATTGGAGAATCATTCACTCAGCCTACTCCTATGAAGAGTATATTCGTGGGCCAAAAACTTTAATGAGCCATCCTTTAAATGGCAATCAGATATATTTAGCATTTGAATATGGGATGGGCTTCCACAGGATTCACAGTTCTCCAGATGGCGGTCTTACCTGGTTTGAGTGGCCTTATCATTCAGCTTGTATGCGTCAATCAATTGCTGTTGATCAATATACACAAATTGCCTATGAGGTGGATGATACTTGGTATCCCGTGAATCAAAGAGATCCCCAGGTACAGGTGACGTCTAATGGTGGCGCAAGCTGGGAAGTGGGTGGCACTATGACAGGGTCACCACTTTCTGTTGCCTCATTTCCAAGTAGCTCTGGTGTGGTCTATGCTGGGACAGGGGAGAATGGAATATACAAGAGTACCGATTATGGCATAAGCTGGATGCCTACGGGATTCATTTCTGGTTCTTCCATTAAATCGCTGGCAATAGATTATTATGACCCAGATGTTATATATGCGGGTGCAGAGACCGGGGATAAAGGAATCTACAAATCCAATAATGGTGGTGAGGATTGGGTTAAGATGAATAATGATTTGACATATCCTGCGGTTGTTTCGTTAGCAATAGACCCGGAAGAACCCACAATGATTTATGCCGCATCTTACCATCCTGAACCACCTCTTTCACATCATATTGGTCACTGTTATGTAAGTGTTGATGGTGGAAGGAAATGGTGTGAAATTACAGGAGATCTTTACCCTAAAGAAATTTACGATATCCAAATTGACTACACCCAACCTGACAGGCTCTATGCATTAACGACAAATGGTGAGTATAGTCCTTATCCTACTCCTACTGGTGTATATACATATAGCTTCCCCTATCAATTCAAATCACTAACTTCTTCTTCCCCTGCGGCGACATTTGCTAATAATGGGAGAAAATTATTGCATATCCAGGGCACGGATGAGTTATGGGTCTGTTATGAATCAGGCGGGGTTATCTATGCAGTCCATTCTACTGACAATGGCACAACCTGGTCAAGGAAGATGGAGGTTGGCGAAGGAACTGTGCCGACGATAGCAATAAGGGATGTGCCTGATTATCCACCCTGTCTGGTCTGGCTAAAAAATAATAACCAGGATACAATCTATTTTGCTATGTATCTCAGTGAGAATAAATGGTCAAACATGGTGCCAATTGTTGTCTCCCAGTCCAATGTTGACTTCGGACCACCTTCATTTGTCATTGGCGATGGAAACATCGGTCATCTTGCCTATTCAGACGGCATAAATTCTTATTATGTCAATTTTGATGTGTATAATCCAG
>CAYQKL010000023.1:37780-38974 GCA_964418185.1 uncultured bacterium | reverse complement strand
GTAATTTATCTTCAACCACAAGTTTTGATAGAGAAGGCAGGGCTACTGCACCTACAGCAATACCGAAAAGACCCATAGGTAGATGCATTATTCTGAAGGCATAGTGGAGCCAGGTAATGCTCCTTTCCTCAAGAAAGGAGACCATAATTGTATCAACCATCACATTTATTCTTGAACCGGCAAGGCCTAATGCCACCGGCAAAAACAGAAATACCACCTGTCTTAATGCTGGGTTTTTTATGTTAAGATAGAGTTTATAACGAAAGCCACATTTTATAAGGGTTGGTATCTGAACAGCGAATTGCATTAAACCGCCAGCGAGAACTCCATAAGCCATACCAAATATTGGATCTATACCTTTGTTATTGAGATACATGTAAAGGATGACTGGAACCAGAATTGAAAAGACATTAAACCAGGCAGGTGCAACAGCCGGGATAAAAAATTTGTTCTCTGTGTTCAAATAACTCATTGCCCAGGCAGCAAATGCGAGAAATAACAGGAATGGTAAAATTATTACCGCAAGATGCGCAGTTATCTCAAGTTTACCAGGGATATTTGTAAAACCAAAGGCAATAATGCGCACTAAAAATGGTGCAAAAACAATGCAGAGCAATGTAATAATACCTACAACAATGAAAAGTAGATTGAAAATATTACTTGCGAGCAAATTCTGATTTGACTTTCCTTTATTTTTTTCTTCAGTGAGTATCGGGATAATCGCAGAAGAAAGAGTTGTTTCAGAAAAGAGGTCCCTTAATAAATCAAGTAAACGGAAAGCTGCTTGAAATGCGTCTGTTGATGTGCTTGCACCGTAAAGATAGGCAAAGACCATTTCACGAAACAACCCGGTCACCCGGCTGATTGCTGTGCCGATTGTAAAAGAACGTACACCCTTTGTTAAATCTGCCATTTTTCCATTATATTGATATTGTACATCGTGTCAATGATTGAGTATTATTGACATTACAACAAAATTAAATACAATACCTGTATGAATACTTTGAACGAATTGCTGAAAAAGAAAGTAATTATACTGGATGGTGCTACCGGTACAAATCTTCTTGATAAAGGCATTCTACCAGGTGAATCACCAGCAATTTTGAATTTGAAAAATCCTGAGGCGGTTCAGGATTTACAAAGAGAATATGTTGATTCCGGAAGTGATATAATATTGACCAACACATTCAGTGC
>CAYQKL010000023.1:0-37680 GCA_964418185.1 uncultured bacterium | reverse complement strand
AAGATTATTTCGCAAAGAAATATAGTCGCCCAACTATCTCCCAATGTAGTTGCCCAGTCCTTAAGGCATAAAAGAGATGAGCTCCACAGATTCTTTCTTGCCTCACCCCAAAAATTTCTTGAAATTGATAAAAATTCCACAATTGCTGTCGGTGAAAGGCTAAATCCTTCAGGGAGAAAGAAAGTAAAAGAGAATTTGTTGAAAGGTGATTATACAATATACGGGCAGGAAGCAAAATTGCAGGAAGAATCTGGTGCAGAGGCCCTTGATGTGAATGCCTTTGTACCGGAGATTAATGAGGAGGAAATCTTATTGAATTGCCTTTATGAAATTATAAAAAACTGCAAACTTCCGGTATTCATTGACACCCAGAATTTTTGTGCAGCAGAAAAGGCGATGACGATTTATCCCGGTATTGGTGTTTACAATTCCATCCCCTCACGAGAAAGGGAATTAAAAAAATTTCTGCCACTCATTAGGAAATTTGGATTTAAGGCGGTTATCTCTCTTGTCGGTAAGAAGATCCCGAAATCATTCACAGAAAGGATGAAAAATGTTGAACTTGCAATAAAAACTGCAAGAAGATTAAAATTTCCAATAGAGGATATGATATTTGACCCATTGGTCTTTTCAATTGCGACCGAGCCAGGGCAGGTAGAGGAGACCCTGAAGACGATTGAATTTTTGAAAAAGAGAGGTCTGTATACAATCCTTGGTATTTCCAATGTTTCTTTCGGCCTGCCGGAAAGGAGTTTGTTGAACAGCGCACTGGTAAATACAGCAATAAAATCAGGCGTGAATTTCTTGATTTTCAATCCCTTTGACCACATTGTGGTGGGTTCTTTTTATGCTTCGCATGCAATCTTCAAAAATAATATCAAAGGATATATTGATTGGGCAAAAAAGGTTGGCGCTACAAAACAAAATTGGAACAGGGACTTTAGTCCCGTGAAAATGAATGAGACTAAAGTCTCTACTCCTGAAGATGGTTTAATTAAAGCAATAATTAATGGAGATTGTAATACAGCAGTTGAATGTATCAAAAAAATGCTTAATTCAGGGAGATCGCCAGAGAAGATAATAGACAATTACATCTTCAATGCGATGAGGAAGGTCGGCGAAAATTATGAAAAGGGTGTGTTCTTCATTCCAGACCTGCTTAGATCAGCAGAGGCGACAAGGGAAGTGCTGGAGGTTCTCAAGAAGGAGACAGTTAGACCTAAAGACAAGGAGACAAGGAGACCAGGACAGACAAAGAAAGTTGTTCTTGCCACAGTGAAGGGAGATATTCATGACATTGGTAAGAATATTGTAGCAATGGTCTTTGAATCTGCTGGTTATGAAGTCATTGATCTGGGAAAGGATGTTGCCGCACCCGAGATTCTTAAGGCGGTTATGAAGTACAAACCAGTGGTAGTTGGTCTGAGTGCGCTCTTGACTACTACGATGCCGGAGATGGCAAATGTGATTCAATTATTAAGGAAAAGAGGATTTGATACTCCAGTGATCATCGGTGGTCCCAATGTCAGTGAAGGTTTTGCAAAAAAAATTGGGGCTTTTGCTGCAGTCCAGAATGCATTTGAAGGCTTGAGGATATTGAAGAAGATAAGATGAAACTGATAAGGATAGAATATGAGATTGCCACGCCCCGACCTTTGGTCGGGGCTCGCAATGACGATAGAAGGTTTCACGGGACTAAAGTCCCTACTCCAAAAAAATATGGGTTTTACAGGACTCGCAATGACAAATTAAAAGTGTGGTCATTGCGAGCGCAAGCGAAGCAATCTCCTATTAATAAGGTGCATTTATGTTACGGGACAAACTGAAAAACCATAAAATAATCACCTTGGAAATTCTCTTGCCAGTCTCGGTTGAGGTTGATAATCTAATCAACGAACTCAAGCCATTCAAACCATATATTGATGCCCTTAACATTCCCTCTAATCCGCTGGGCAAATTGCGCCCTGATTCAGTATGCTTTGCCCATATTCTTCAAGAAGAACTTGAAATAGAAACCATACCACATTTTGTTGCCCGACACTTTACACTTCTCTCATTTGAGAGTCAACTTCTTGGCGCAAAGGCATTAGGTGTTGAAAATATTCTTTGTGTGACTGGTGATTCTCCGGTTGAAGGCAGGAGTATGTTTGAATTGAATTCGGCAAGATTGCTTGAAGTAGCAAATGGTTTACGCGATGGTCTTACTTCGGCCCGCAAAAAAATCTCTCCTGTTGATTTTTGCCTTTGTACAAGTTTTAATCCAAACGTACCAAATATTCAGGGTGAGTTTGTCAAATCTGCCGAGAAGTGTAAATGTGGGGCAGAGGTATTTTTTACCCAGCCCATATTTCAGCCGGAGAGATTTATTGAAACATTAAAAGAGTTGCATAGACGTCATACAGATATCAAAATTATTGCGGGTCTTTCTTTTTTGTATACCAAAAAAAGGGCATTTTCATTGATGAAATTTTTGGGTATCCCTTATGAATATATTACAAAAATAGAAGAGGTTGATGAAACCGAATTGCTTTTTGAAACAGTAAGAAAATTGAAGGATTATGTGGACGGATTCTATGTTATTCCAATCGGAAGATACAGCCATGCAATTGAGTTCATCAAGAGAACCAGAAAATTAATTAGTGTCAAATAACAAATTCCAGATGTCAATTGAATGTCAAATTCTTAGTGCCAAAACTTTGAAACCACGATATTTATAATTTTCACAGAAAAAGTAGTGTAGCCCTTTATGGGTGTAGAAATGGGCCTAAAGCCCGACACTGCATTTTTATGTATTTAACCATTTAACAATTTAACCAATGCTCATTTAATGATTCCCAGCCACTCTCCAAGCAAAAACTGGAATCTCCCGATCAAGAGACTGATTCTTGCCATAACTGTATAGCCAAATGAGGCGCCGAATCCCAGCATAATAAATATTATTCCCAAATTTGCGATCGGTTTAATTACACCCTTTCTTTCCCTTGAAAAGAAGAAAAAGATCAATGTGGCAACCACACCAATTAAAATTATTACTGCCCACAAACCATTATCCCAGCGTTGAAATACAGACCGTGTGAGCATTGTTCCCTGAATTTGTTTTATCACATCAGTCTGTAGAGTCGCGGGAATGACTACACCTGAACCCCAGCCTAAAAGAAAGGCAATAGGAATTCTTACAAGCCAGGAGATCTGGGGAATAAATCGCGCGATATATAGTATTCCAAGAATTAACGGTATGACATACAGCAGTTGTCCTTCTTTGAATAGAGGTCCGATAAGATTGGGATAGACGACATTATGGTAAGACAGGGCTATTAAATAACCAGCCGAAGTGCCGACAAACAGATGTTCAGCAAATCTGTAGAAAGGATTGTCGCGGAATATGAAAGAAAAAATACAGAGGGTTAGAATTGAAGAAACCCAGATCAGGATATCAGAAGATAGGTTCATTTTGACCTCCTCAAAAGAATAAATCCAATATTGCCCACAATGATAAATAGCATAATAAAGAAATGGCCGAGGGATTGAGCATCCATTGCTTTTGTTGCGTCTCTTTTGGGCAAATTATAACCGCTCTTGTAGAGCGCAGTTTCATACTCAGCCGCACCTTTCATTCCGGCAAAGACTCCAACGAGTTGCCCACTGCCAAGATAAGGATAGGTGTCAGCGGCTGATACTGCAGTAACTCCTGTACCCAGTTTGAATCCAAACTTTGATTGTCCATAGAACAACCAGGTTCTGTAACCCGGGTCCCCAGCAGAAAGGCTTACCACCAGACTAATATCTTTATAGTCGGTAAGACCGGCGGTCAAAGGTATGGAATCCAGTGAAGTGTTATAGTAGTCAGCAGGGAATACATTCTTTAGTTTATCGCCAATTCCCAGAACTACTGCTGCCGCGCCGGCTTTATAACCCAGAAAAACATAGTCTGTGCCATATTCTTTGCCATGAATTTTTGGAATTGTGTTTAATGCAATATCTGCCATGCCTGCGCCCTGAGGCCAGAGTGCCATTACAAGAATCTTTACATCTTTTGCGAAAAGGTGATTTAACAGTGCCTCAAGCATAGGATACAACTCGGGCATTGACTGTGGGTCAAAGTCACAAGAAATAAGCACGGGCTTCGCATCCTCTGGCAAAGACTCTATGGCATCATACAATTTCTTCGTTTGAGGCATTACATTTATGGGCATACCAATGGGAACAATAAGAGGTATTATTATGGCAAGTGCCATTATGACATATATCACCTGCCTCGGCATTTTTGATAGTATTTCTGCGATCTTCATTATTTACCTCCGAGCCAGGAACGTTCAATACCGAGGATTATTTTTAACGCAGTTGATACACCACCGAGTGCAACACCAAACATAATTCCTCTTTTTGCTGCCATATTGGGGACCTTGAGCAACCACTCTGCAAATTCAGAAAGTTTAGGTGAAATGAAATAGCCGAAAGGAACCATACCTAACATCACAACGAAAGCCGCTATCAGTAATAATGTCGCCTCAGTTGTTTTTGCCCTGAATGCACGATATGCTGCAGATGCCATATAGAATGCAAGGATGGCAAACATTGAGGCGCCCAGCGGTAGGATAACATTTGAATAAATAGTCATAAAGAGTGTTCCACTTTTTATTCCCCAGAACAACCCGATGATTGACATTGCCGCGAGACTGAAGATTGTTATGATACTGAATTGCCAGCCCTCGTTTTTTCTTCTTATGCGATCGTTATGATGATCAACAAGACTGCCAATGCCAAGTATGATGGCAAACGCGGAGACAACAATGACCCAGCGATTGATATGTTCATTCGCCTCAGTGCTCACGGGATGTCCGATGAAAAACTGAACAATCATAATAAAACCCATAAACATACATATAAATAAAGGAATCTGTTTCTTCATAAAACCTCCTTACCAGATCGTTAAAGAGTCGGGGTTACGATGCCCGTTTCGTCCATTGTCAGAGGGTTGCGTTTGAAAGAATTACGAAAGGCCTTACCCTTAAAGACGAAACTGGCTTCGTCACCGTATCCTACTACCATTGCTTTTTCTAAATGAAACTGACATCGTAGCCGTAACCGATAGTAAATGACTTTGTGTCATCCAATGTTGAATAGTGAAACAACCTTTTCCCAGCCCGCAAGCGTTAGGAGAGAACTGAGCAGAAGGGCTGCGAGAATTATCATTTTGCCCCAGTCCTGTCCTTTAAGAGAACCCAATAGCAATGGTTCACGGGAGAGATAGGCACTTGCCGCATACAATTCTTCACCAATGAGCGTATAATCGCAGGCAACAATAAAAAATGGCAGCTGGAATATTGAGTCGGTTCCTGCAATCTGTATTGCACCAGTGGTTGCCCCGGTCTCTGCCAGAACGAGTGATTCTGCCCAGAAATAGCCAACAAATAGATTGGTTGCGGGTTTGTCTCTCACCATTGTGCCACATACTGCTGAGGTGTAGCCAAATTGATCCTGGGTCAAAAAGTAAACATTGTCGGGATTGAATGTATCGGGTCTGCCGGCATCGGTATATGCCTCTTTTACAACTTCCCTCGCTACTGTATAGACAACTGGGTCACGATTGGGAACAAGGAGTGTTGTATTATATTCAGCGGTCTTCTTGGCAACCTGTGAAAGTATATTCATTGAGGCTATTGTGGAGATAATATCAATCGTTGCCAGACCTGGTACATAGAGTACAGATTTACCCATTTCTGTTGCCCTTCCAACTGCTTCATCAAGCGCTTCGAGTCCGCTAATTTTTCTGATATACAATTCCTTACCTTTTCGTGCATGATATATAAACCATAGCAATAATACACCATAAATTGCGAGTGCTACAAGAACATTTAAACGAGCAGTATTGAAGAATTGAACACTCGCAGTTTGACCAGATTCAACCGCCGTGACACATAGTAACAGGTTATGCATAAAACCTCCTAATTGGAAAGATAACGGAGTGATCCTGCATTCCTATTTTGTTAATGCCCTTAAGGTTAAATAAGAAAATAGAGCTGTCGCTGCTACTGAGCCAATTTCAACATAGTCCTGCCAGAATTTGAAGACCTGTCTGGGTACATAGATTCGGTCACCTTCCGTTATTACTGGATCTTTTTTTACAGAAATCCGTTGCCCGCCGCGCACGACATGAGCACCACTCATATTTGCTTCAGCGAGTGGACCACCTGCAAGTCCGATATAATCGCTTGCTTTTAGATTAGGTTGGAATGGAAAGGAGCCAGGGTTTACTACCTGTCCCTGAACATAGACAATTGCATTTACTGATGGAACCACTAAAATATCACCGTCTTGAATCTCTACATTCTCTGGATTGTCTTTATCTGCGAGCACTTTCTGAAGATTGATTTTTAATATCTGAGCACCTCGCTGAACATAGGCACTATGCAAATCTGCCCAAGGAGTCACACCACCGGCCTTACTGACGAAATCGGTGACTCGCTCGCCCGGACTTAATTCGTAAAGACCTTCACTTGACCTTTCCATTGCTGCGGTCAATTGGGAAACCCGCAACTCATAGCCACTTTTTCCAAAGACCGCACCCTTCACGATAACTGATTTTTCCATTTTAGGTACATAAATTATATCACCGTCCTGAACATAAGGATTTTCATCTAATTTTCCAAATCTTTCAAATTTCTCAAGGTCGGCATATTGAATATATTGTTCTCCTCTTCTTAGTTCTATCTTTGAACGTGAGCCGATTGAGGTGGTGCCTTGTGCTTTTCTTATTACTTCGGAGACGCGGTCAATCGGATAGGCTATGACGCTTCCTGGATTTTTCACCTCACCGGCAACAAATACAACAAAGGTGCGCATACCAAGTAGTGTTATATCCACCTTTACATTTCGAAAGTATTTTGAGAAAACCTGGGTCAGCGAGTCGCGAGCGAATTTTAAACTCAAGTTATAAATGGGGATAGCGGCAACCACATCATATTGGGGCACATACACACCCTGTGCCGTGGGAAGGGAAACAACCGGCATGTTTATTGTAACCTTGCCCTCGTAAGTAATATCGGCAGTATATGAATAGTTTGTCGCTCCAGTTATTGTGATCAAAATTCTATCTCCGGGCATCAGCACATAATCTTCAGAAATTATTGGTTTTTCAAGACGTGGAGTTCCGAGATTGACTCCTTCCTGGCTGAAAAGAAAAGGGGTGAGGACTAAGAAGTAAAAAGTGCAAAGTAAGAAAAATTTTGAGTTTTTCATAACCAATTATATTTAGTTCCGATGCAAAGTCAACAGTTGACAGCACAGGGTTTTTGGATATAATGGTTGCAGATATTGATCAGAAATTTGTTAAAGGGATACGGAAACGAAGCCAGTTTCGTTGATAAAGGTAACGTTTGTTTTTTTAACAGCCATAACCTTTTGACGATTAACAATACGGGCATCGTAACCCTTTACCTATAAACGGTTCTTTAAAGAGGAGGTTTTAATGGCTGAAGAAGAAAAGAATATTATGGATGAAATTGCTGAGGCGAATAAGTCAGTGGTTACTGGCATTGACAAAAAAGATATTGAGCACTGGATCCAGATATCTGTTATGGGAAGAAAGTATCGGGTGCCTGCAGGACTCACCATAATGCAGGCGATGGAATTTGCGGGCTATAGATTTATCAGATCTTGTGGTTGTCGGGCTGGATTCTGCGGTGCCTGCACAACAGTTTATAGAATTGAAGGTGATTATCGTTTAAAAACCGCACTTGCCTGCCAAACGCGCGCTGAGGATGGAATGTATCTGGTGCAGATTCCATTTACCCCAGCACAGAGGGCAAACTACGACATAAATACGCTCAAACCGGGGATAGAGGCTTTCTTAAAGGTATATCCAGAGATACTCAAATGCCTTGGTTGCAATTCCTGTACAAAAGCTTGCCCTCAGGACATTGATGTAATGGAATATATTGCCTGTGGAAAAAGGGGTGATATTGAAAGAATGGCAGAAATTTCTTTTGATTGTATTCAATGCGGTCTATGTGCAATAAGATGCCCGGCAGAACTTGCTCAATATAATTTTGCCCAACTTGCTCGACGACTTTATGGTAAGCATCAGCTTCATCTACCTGAACATCTAAAGAAAAGACTCACTGAACTCCAGGAAAAGAAATATGAATCAGAATTGAGAAGACTGATGACTATGCCCGCAGAAGAATTACGAAAAGTCTACACTTCTCGCGACATAGAAAAAGAATAGGAGGCGAAAAATGGCAGAATTAAAATTTATTGGTGGTTATCCAGAATATATGCGTAAACTCATTGATGTTGTCAACAGAACAAGACCACAGAGAAAAGATTATACACCAAAGGCAATGACAATGGCAGAAAGGGAAGAGGTGTTGAAACTGTGCCATCCTGATTATGCACCAGGCGGAAAAAGGCAAATTTCTATCGGACCAAACAAAGGCGACCTCGCGCCAAATGAGGTTGTCGATTTATTAGAAGCAAACCCCATTGTTGATCCGGAAAGCATAAATATCTCAAATCCTGACTATACGGTTGACCTTTTGATTATTGGTGGTGGTCTTGCGGGAACTTCCGCAGCATTATTAGCAAATGATAATGGTATAAAGGCAGAAAATATTCTACTTGTGAACAAACTACGACATGGTGATTCAAATTCAATGATGGCAGAAGGTGGAACTCAAGCCGCTGACCGGGAAAATGATTCACCAGTTATCCACTACATAGATACTATCGGCGGTGGCCATTTTGCGAATAAACCTGATGTTGTTGAAGCATTGGTAAATGATGCACCTTTTGTAATGGAATGGCTCTGTAATCTTGGTGCCATGCTTGATAGAAATCCTGATGGTAGTTTTGTAGAGAAGGCTTTTGGGGGTGGTTCAAGATTGAGAATGCATGCGTGTCGGGATTACACAGGTCTTGAAGAACTCAGGGTGTTGAGGGATGAATTTCGATGCAGGAATATTCCGTATCTTGAATTCAACCCGGTAATTGAGTTTCTGACTGATGAAAATCGCATAACTGGTGCGGTCTTATACAATCTTGAGACTGGTGAATATAAAATTGTTCAGGCAAAGGCTGTAATACTTGCAACTGGTGGATTTGGTAGATTGCACATCCGGGGATTTCCTACTACAAATCACTATGGGGCAACGGCCGATGGCATAATCCTTGCATATCGGGCTGGTGCAAAATTGCGTGATACTGACACAGTGCAGTACCATCCGACTGGTGCGGCTTATCCGCAGCAGATCATCGGTTTGCTATTGACCGAGAAATTAAGGGGTATGGGTGCTCAGCCAATAAATATTGATGGTGAGGCGTTTGTTTTTCCCCTTGAGCCAAGAGATGTTGAGGCATCAGCATTTATCAAAGAGTGTTATGTAAAAGAAAAAGGGATTGTTACTCCTACAGGAATGCGTGGAGTATGGCTTGATACGCCACTCATTGATGTGAAAAATGGTGCCGGTGCAATTGAGAAATCTTTTCCAGGAATGTTCAGGATGTACAAGAGGTTTGATATTGATATGCGTAAAGACCCGGTCCTTGTCTTCCCAACACTCCATTATCAAAACGGTGGGATTGAAACCGATCCCTGGGGCAGGACAAATATTGAGGGCTTATGGGTCGCTGGTGAGGTCTCTGGCGGCGTGCACGGTAAGAACAGACTGATGGGCAATTCTACTTTAGATTGTCTTGTGTTCGGCAGAAGGGCGGGAATATCAACTGCCGAGTATTTGAAGTCAAATCCGCAGTTTGGTAAGATAACACTTGAACATGTCAAGAAATACAATAAGATGCTTACTGATGCAGGTATAAAGACGAAGAGAAAGGCGCCGATTTTGTTTCCTGATTATCGTGGTAAAGAAGTCCTGGCAAGAAGGATAGATATATTTTAGGGGGCTAAAAGGCGACGAGAAGGGGTAAAGAAGGGTGAAGAAGAGGGGAGAGTTGTGAAAAGTTTAACCGAACTTTGAGACGGAAAAAAGAACAAGTTTAAAGAACGCTAAATGGCAAAAAAGCCAGAGAAGGTTGGGTGGATTCGTTACGGAAATATTCCCCGATATTTGTAGACCTCCGCAACACGTTCCAGGGCAACAATATACGCAGCAGTGCGGAGAGAAACACCCATTTTTTGAGATTTTTCCCAGACTTCGTTGAAGGTTTTTATTAATTTTTTCTCAAGCCTCTCATTTACCTCTTTCTCTTCCCAGTACAGTCCTGATAGTGCCTGAACCCATTCAAAATGGCTGACAATCACTCCACCTGAATTTGCAAGGATATCCGGGGCAATATAAATACCCTTTTTCTCAAGTATTTCATCAGCATCTGGGGTTGTTGGTCCATTTGCACCTTCAACGATGACTTTTACCTTGAGTTTGTCCGCATTATCTTTTTTTATTTGGTTTTCCAGGGCAGCGGGAATCAGAATATCTGCTTCTTGAGATAGGACTTCATCTCGGGGGATTTTCTTACCTTTGGTATATGGTTCAAGCAATTTGTTTCTCTCTACACATTTCATCAAATCTTCTACATCAAATCCTTCTTGATCAATGATGCCCGTGGAAGAATCTGACACAGCAACAATCTTTGCGCCTTCTTTGGACAAAAAATATGCAGCATAACTGCCAACATTACCAAATCCTTGCACAATCACGCGTGCACCTTTTAGAGACTTCCCTAATTTTTTATACAGTTCCCTTGTAACAATAAAGACACCTCTGCCCGTCGCCTCTTTTCTACCCTTTGAACCACCGAGCACTTCTGGTTTGCCGGTAACAACCGCAGGCTCTGTATGCCCGGTCATCATACTGAAGGTATCCATCATCCATGCCATTGTTTTGGATGTAGTAAAGACATCTGGTGCAGGAATATCAATGTGAGGACCTAAAACAGGCATAATCTCTGTGGTATATCTTCTGGTTATCTTTTCCAGTTCTCGCTCTGATAATCTTAATGGGTCACAGACTACACCGCCCTTTGCACCGCCATAAGGCAAGTCAACAAGTGCACATTTCCAGGTCATCCAGGCTGCGAGGGCAATCACTTCATCTTCACTAACATCTGGATGATAACGAACACCACCCTTGGTTGGACCACGTGCATCATTATACTGACATCTATACCCAGTGAAGCATTGAACAGTACCATCGTCCATCTGAATAGGAAAGACCACTCTAAGCACCCTCTTGGGGCACATAAATATTTTCTTAAGAGACTCAGGCAGATTCATTGCATCTGCGGCCCTTTCTATCTGTTTTCTTGCCATTTCGGCAACTGAAAATTTTTGGGGAGTAGACATTAAACCTCCTCGGATATATCAAATCCCTCTCCCCCTGTGGGAGAGGAAATCTTATTAAATTTAATCGTTTTTTTATAAACCATAAGCTCGCCCTGACGAAAAAACAGAATGTTGCAATTACATTTTTTAGAATTGCCGACTATTCTATCAATCATCGCCTTATAAAGAATATTTTCCATCTTTCGCATTACTATAAGTCTTTTTCTCCCTCTTTGACTGGGGAGAAAACGGTAAGGTAGTGTAGCGTCCAGATTTATCTGGAGGTGTTGAAACAGAACCTCCATCTAAAAATGGACGCTACACTTTGTCTCTCATTTATTCTTTTCAGGCATTTAGTATTTTTTCCACTTCTTTCTTATCAACCTCAGTAACATAGGGGATACCTGAAATTTCAGCTGCTTCTCTTGTGAGTGCAGCAATATCATCACGGGCAATGTAATCAAGACCGAATTTCCGGTTGCCACACATCAACTGTCGTAAGCCCTGTGCTAATCTCTCAATGTATGTATAGACACCCAGAGCGCCAGTTGAAAGTTTATCAAATTCCTTTCCCAATTCGCGTTTCAGCGCCGAGGCAGTGACAAATATCTCTTCTTTCTGGCTTCCAAAGCGTTCAACAAATACCGGAATTTCACTCTCTTCTATTTTTTTGCCAATCGTTTTACCAACCATTGCGGCACAAACCACAGAGCGCGCCATTCCCACAAGTTTAACATAGGGCGCGCCTAAAGCCAGTGCCTTGAATACCTGGTCTTCAAACGCAATGCCGCCGGCAAAGGCAATTGCAGGAATGTATTCACCTTTCTTAGCAAGTTTATCTGCATAGAAATAAGTAAGTGAATGTAATTCAACCGGTGGGACACCCCATTCATTCATCATATGCCAGGGGCTCATTCCAGTTCCACCACCTGCACCATCAACCGTGAGTAAATCAATCTTTGCTACTGAAGCATACTTCACTGCCCTTGCGAGGTCTGCAGGACGATAAGCGCCAGTCTTCAAGAAGACATATTTAGCACCCGCCTTACGGAGTTCCTCAACCCTTTTCACAAACGATTCAAGTTCTACCATTCCAATCCTTGAATGCCTTTCGAATTCACTGAATGCACGTTTCTCAAAGGCTTTGATAACATTCTCATCAAGCGGGTCAGGTAAGACAATATAGCCTCTTCTTCTAAGTTCCTGTGCCTTTTTCAAATCTTTAATCTTTACCTCACCGCCAATATCCTTCGCACCCTGTCCCCATTTCAATTCAACTGCTTCTACACCAAGTTTTTCAATCGCATATTCCTGAACACCGAGTCTCGTATCCTCAACATTTGCCTGAACTACGATAGTTCCATAGCCATCGCGCTGCCATTGTTTGTAGGCTTTTACTCTGTAATCTAAGTCCGGAGCCTTGACCACGCGGCCATTCTTTATTTCTGATTCCATATCCATTGCTGCAACATTCTCACCAATGGTCATAATGATACCGGAGACCGCAGCGCCAATTGCAATGCCATCCCAGTTATTTTTAGCAACATTAGTTGAACCAAGACCTGGGACGACTGCCGGGAATCGCACTTTGATACCCTTATCGTGGCCAATGCGCTGTTCAATATTGACACTCGGGAATATTGCCTTATCCGGGTCAGGTTCAATACCATGTGCTCCCACTGCAGTCCCCATAATATTAAAGTGTGAATAGTCAACAGGATAATTCTTTTCAGAAGCGGCAGTAATAATACCAAACGGTTGTGGATATAAAACCTCATGACCTCGGTATGCGGATTTACCAATCTCACACATACCAATGCAACCATCAACACAGGTTACACACATACCACTTAAGGGTACTATTGAATCTTCGGTTCTATTTTTTGTTAATGTTGCTGCTGATGCATTTATTTTTGACAAAGATGCCATTTTTTCTCCTTTCATTACAGATGACTGATATGAGATACCAGATTTGAGTTAATGTTTTTCATTATCAATATTTCTTTCATCTGGTATCGGTTACTTATTTTATTCACGAAACATTTTTGTTTCGTGTTTTTCCCAAACTGATTGGGCAAAATTAAATAACATTCCGCACGGTTCATTGTATCCCTTGATCAAATCATCATACAATTTCTTGTCTTTTAAAGAATTTGTCTGGTATAAGTAATCTAAATGTTCAATCGTTTCATGACACGAGGCATATGCCTGAGAGAGATATCTGACATACTCATTTTTGTATCTTCTTAAGGAATAGCCCTCAACAATGTTGCTTGAGCACGACTTCGATGACCGGCGTATTTGACTACCTTCTTCATATAACTCAAACCTTGGTAGATTGAGTGTCATTTTATGAACCTTAAGGGCTAACTCGTGGGCGAGGTTGTATATTTTCAGCTTTTTATATCCTTTTTGTTCCATCTTTGCTCCTATCCCATATCTCTTATCTCTTATCCGGTTTCTTCACGCATGTTCCACAGTCTCCTGTAGTTCCCATCCAGCACTGGTAGTCTTCATATTGTTCAATGCAGGTAGGTTCAAGAGTCAAACAGGCATTGCAGACATCAGTTGAGGCTTCAGGACCCTGACATCGTAACTGACAGGCAGGACAAACATAGATACACCCTCCACAGAGTCTGCATACATCGGAGCGGATATCGAATGGAGCTGCAATCTTTTTCTTATAGCCCCGCTCAACGATTCCGATTGCGCCGGCTTGCATCTGCTCCTTGCACATCCGCACGCAGAGACCGCACAGGATACAGTCATCATGCCTTACTGGAAAACGAACTTTATGGACATTGAATTTTGATGCCAGATCCTGAATTGTCTTTGATTCTGGGCAGATAGAAAGTAACAATTCAATCATCATCTTGCGGGCATTGATGACTCGCTTTGTGTTGGTTCGTACTACAAGCCCTTCTTCAACCGGATAGGTGCAGGAACTCACCAATTTTGCATTTTCACCTTCACCAATTTCTACCAGGCAGAGCCGGCAACCACCATAAGGCGTAAGCCCTTCGTAATAGCATAGTGTGGGTATTTCAATTCCATAGAACTTGCACGCCTCAAGCACGGTGCTACCCTGCTCCACTTCCACTTCAAGCCCATTGAGCTTAAATTTTATCATTTCTGCTCCTTTTTCTCGTCTGCCAACTTAACCTCGAGGTCACACCTTAAACATCTTTTTGCTTCTTTAACTGCCGAGACTTTATCAAGGACTAAATCCACTTCCTTGAAATTTTTCGTTCGGTTTTTTATTGCCAGTTTTCTGGCTTCCTGTCTTTTGTTTTCAAAGAGTTCCTTTTCTGTAAGTTTGATTGGTTCCACATATACTGATGGCCTTGTAACTTTATATTCAAACTCTATCTTTTCACCTTTGAGATATCGGTCAATTGATTCAGCGACCTTTTTACCATCTGCCATTGCTTCAATCACCGTGCTTGGACCTCTTATCGCATCACCGCCAGCAAACACTCCGGGTATGTTTGTTGTTAGAGTTTCTGGAACAATTTTGAATGTATTCCAGCCAGTAATGTCAAATTTGTGTTTAGAACCAAGACAGGAGATATCCGGTTGCTCACTAATTGCCGGAATTAGGGTATCAATATCAATTACGAATTCACTTCCTTTGATAGGGATTGGCCTTCGCCTGCCTGATTCATCTACATCACCAAGTTTCATTCTTATACACTCCAGGCCTACGACCCTACCATCTTTCTTGATCACCTTAACGGGTGCTGTAAGGTATTGGATATCAATGCCTTCCTCTATTGCGTTCTCTATCTCTTCAGGATATGCAGGCATTTCAGATCTTGTTCTGCGGTAAAGAATTGTAACTTTTTCCACATCAGAAAGTCTGTTTGCTACCCTTGCTGCATCCACTGCTGAGTTGCCACCGCCAACCACTGCCACCTTCTTTCCCACTTTCACTTTTTTCTTGAGATGCATATTTGTCAAAAATTCCATTGCCGGTATTACACCGTCTGTTTCTTCGTTAGGAATTGCCAGTTTTACACTCTTGTGCGCACCGATCGCAATAAAAACTGCCTTATAACCATCTTGTAGCAAACTATCAATGGTGAAATCTTCACCCAATTTTTTATTTGTTCTGATTTCAACACCGGCATCAATAATTCTCTGGATATCTTTTTTGAGAATATCCCTTGGTAGACGATATTCCGGAATGCCAACCGCAAGCATACCACCTATTACCGGAAGTGCTTCAAAGATTGTTGGAGCATATCCTTTCTTCACAAGATGATACCCAGCCATCAGTCCGGCTGGACCAGAACCAATGATTGCGACTTTTTTACCAGACAGTTTTTTCGCAGAAACGGGTCTACTACCATCTCCATATTCTGCAGCGAATTTCTTTAATGCCCTTATCGCAATCGGTTCACCACCCTGTCCTGCACGACATTTTGCTTCACAGGGATGGTTACATACCCTGCCGCAGACACTTAGTAGTGGATTGTCCTTTACAATTATTTCGTAGGCTTTATCAAACTCGCCACGTGCAATGTATCCAACATAAGCCGGAACCTCTGTGCCAATGGGACAGGAATGCTGGCAGGGAGAAGAGATTATGTTTTTACATACTACAGCCGGACACTTTTTATACTTAATATGAGCGATGTATTCATCTTTGAAGTATTTTAGTGTTGATAGAACCGGATTTGCCGCGGTCTGACCAAGACCGCACATTGACGCGTCCTTCACTGCATAGGCAAGTTCTTCAAGCACATCAAGGTCCTCCATTGTGCCTTTGCCATCGGTTATTTTACCAAGAATTTCCCACATTCTCTGGGTTCCTTCACGGCAGGAAAGACACTTACCACAGGACTCATCCCTCAAGAAGTTCATAAAGTATTTTGCCACATCTACCATACAGGTATCTTCATCCATTACAATCATTCCGCCAGAGCCCATTATTGAGCCAGCTTTTTTCAGACTTTCATAATCAATGGGCAGGTCAAGAAGTTTCTCTGGAATGCAACCGCCAGATGGACCACCGGTCTGAACTGCCTTGAATTTTTTGCTCTTTGGAACACCGCCACCGATTTCATAAATTATGTCTTTTAGTTTAATACCCATTGGTACTTCAACAAGACCGGTGTTATTAATCTTGCCGACAAGCGAAAATATCTTTGTGCCTTTGCTCGTTTCAGTTCCGATGGAAGAGAACCATTTTGCACCCTTTTCAATTATCTGTGGCACATTAGCCCAGGTTTCAACATTATTGATGACCGTTGGTTTTCCCCATAAACCTTTTTGAACTGGATAGGGTGGGCGCTGTTTAGGAACGCCAATTCTTCCTTCAATTGCCGCAATAAGAGAAGTCTCTTCGCCGGATACAAAAGCACCTGCGCCCCTTGAGACCTCAATATCAAAATCAAAGCCAGTTCCGAGGATATTCTCACCCAATAGCCCATACTTCTTTGCCTGTTCAATTGCAATCCTTATTCTCTGTAATGCAAGTGGATATTCAGTTCGGACATAAATATAACCCCTTTTTGCACCGATCGCCTTTGCACCGATAATCATTCCTTCAAGCACTGCATGGGGGTCTGCCTCTAAGACACTGCGGTCCATAAATGCGCCCGGGTCACCTTCATCGCCATTGCAGATGATATATTTACCGTCGCCGGGTTGCTTTCTGCATCGTTCCCATTTTAGGCCGGTAGGGAAACCTGCGCCACCACGACCACGCAGACCAGACTCTTTAACTTCGTTTATTATCTGCTCTGGTGTCATCCTGGTAAGTGCCTTTTCAAGCGCCTTGTAGCCATCAAAGGCAATATATTCTTCTATGTTTTCCGGATCAATACGACCCCGATTTCTTAAAACTATCAATCTCTGGAGTTTAAAGAAACCAATATCGGTCATTATGGGAACTGGCATTGCCTCAGCAGGTGGTGTATACATCAGTTTCTTTACTGGTCTTCCTTTTAACAGGTGTTCTTCTACCAGTAGTGGGACATCTTCTTTTTTCAATCTTTGATAGAATACCCCATCAGGCTGAACCACAACAATTGGTCCACGCTCACAGAATCCATTACAACCAGTAGCGATGACCATTATCTCATCCTGCAATTTCCGTTTGTTTATTTCTTTTATTAATGCCTCACGGATTTCATAAGACCCACCCGCAACACAGCCGGTTCCAGCACAGACCAGAAGATGCATTCTATAACTCTTCAAGAAAACCTCCCTTTAAAAAGATAGTCTAAGGGTTACGGTTTCGAAACCCATATCGGTTAAAAAGACTACGGGCATAAGTTATGACAACAATGCCAGTTTTGTCAATAGAGGTAAAGTTATTCGTTTTTTTAACCGTGTCCCTTTGACAATTGACGATACGGGCTTCATTACCCTTTACCGATATACATTTTTTTACTACAAGCATCTTAACCTTTACCCAATTACTATCTGTATTAATGTGTTGTCTCACTTCCTACTGCAAGGGCATATTCAGTAACAATATTGCCCTTCATTATATGTTCAGCAAATATTTTCTTTATCTTTTCAGGGGTCAGGTCAACATATTTGACTGGTGGTTTATCCATAAGTTCCACAGTTGCCATTGGCTCACGACTGCACAGCCCGGCACAACCAGATGTAGTAACAATTACATCCGTTATCTTTTTCTTTTCAATCTCTTCCATTACCGCAGTCAAAATATCCCGGGCACCGGCAGCAATACCGCAGGTTCCCATATGGATCGTGACCCTTGCCTTTGCCTTACCTTCCCGTAATACCCTTGTTCGGGCGACCTTTTCCCTTATCTTTTCAAGATCACCAATCTTGAGTTTTTTCATTTTTTGCTCCTTTTTTTTTGACACAAATGAACACAAATAACAAAATACGAATGGAGAAGAATGTAGGGACAACCCGCTACACTTCTTAGCAGGTTGTCCGTTGTTATTGATTTTGGTATTTTCCAGAACCTTTTTCATACCGTTACACCTATTTCCTTCAACCCCTTCTTTATCTGCTCTCTCAAAAATTTTAGCACCTCTGGTTCATTTATCATAACTCCATCAAGTTTTGTTTTTATCTCTTTTGTATCTACAATAAACTCATTATCATTCTTTCTATGAATATAAATAAAATCAATATCCCGTGCCCTGGTTGCCAATAACACCATTATTGTCTCTATTATCTTACCCATTGGTTTTCGGTCAATATGATCATATCTTAGAAAAGCAGAAACCAATGTCCCTTTATTGAGTTCAGATTCTATTTCAATCTCACCCTCTGCCTCTTTGACAGTCTGTGTAAGTAGTGATAAACCCAATCCCACCCGACGCACGGTCTTTGTCGTGTAAAATGGATCCAGAACTTTTTTTAATGTATCTTTGTCCATTCCCTTGCCATTGTCCTTTATTCTGATTCTCAATTGGTTATGCTCAATATCTTCATCAAGCATAATTTCAATCTTCGTTGCACCTGCATCAATTGAATTTTCAACAATATCTAAGATGTGGAGAGAAAGATCCTGCATCAGATACCCCGGGGATTAACCTCCAATTTCCAAGCACCAAATTCCAAACAATTTTTAAAAACGTTTGGGAAATTATAAAGTTTGATAATTAGAATTTGTTTAGAATTTAGAATTTGGGATTTAGAATTTAGCATTGGTAACTTATCCTCCTGCCTTTTTCATTGCGTAATGCCATTCTTATTTCTACTATTGTCGGTTCTTGAATATGAAAATCAGTGCTCACCTTTCCAATATCTTCAAGAAAGTGGGCATCTGAACTTCTAAGCAGTTGGAATCTTCTGGTTTCAGGAAATTTTCTATTTGCTTCTTCTATTGTAATATGTGGAGAGATTTCCAGGGCATCGAAATTTAAATCATTAGGAATGAATCCAAGTTGGCTAATAATACTAAAACTTTCACGGTCAATATGCGAGGCGATTGCTATTCCCTGCAATCTATGTATTTCATCAACAACCTCTTTTATTGATAAACTGGACGCACCTATGAGCATTTTATCATTGTATCCTTCGACCTCGTCAAATTCATTAGCAATAATCTGCTCACCGAAGAGTTCAGGATTATTTTTTTCTAAAGGTAATCTATGATAGATGAGTTCCTGTAATTTCAATACTGCACTCAGTTCATCAAAGATCCCGAGAAGATGAACCTCTTCCCTTGTGCAGATTTCCATACCGGGTAGCACCACTAACGACGGACAGGGATAATCCCTGTCCCTACTGACCATCCCCTCATCCTTTCCTCTCTCCGTTTTAAGGGGGAGAGCATTATGGTGAGGGGTTCTTGCAGCACTAATAGTATATTGTACATTTTCGGCTGAATTATGGTCGCAGATTCCAATGATATCCAGCATCTTAGCCTTTGCCTTTTCTACTATCCTCTTCGGTGACATTGTCAAATCTCCACAAGGGGAGAGGCAGGTATGGATATGGAGGTCGGCGCGGTAGCATCTTAACATGAAAGTAGCGAGTAGCAAGTAAAGAGTAGAGAGGAATTAAGAAAGTCTTTTTTGCCCAACGATTCATTTGCTTCAATATAATTTGCACCCGCTGAACCCGATAGTTTAATTAATTGCTTTCCATTTTCAATGCTGGAAATCGTTTTGGGAAATTCATTCACGTATATATTTACCCTTTTGGCAAAAAGATAAGTTCTCTCTTCTAAATCGTATTGTTTGGAATTTGGAATTTGTTTAGAATTTATTATTTCGGATTTAGAATTTAGTTCTTTCTGGTTTGCCATTATTATCCTCTGTTTTTATTTATTCCCATCTCGTACAACCTTCCCACGACCTCAAATCCTGATAATTCGGTCGTCATTATTGGAAGCCTTTCTTGTTTGGCTTTATTAATCGTCTCGGATTCGGGGTTACGTTTTCCCACAATTATGATCCCAGAAATTTCTTTCAAGACTGCAACTGCCACAATATTGGGATGTGTCTGTAAAGTGACCCATATATCGCCCTTTTTCCCATTTGCCATCACATCGCTAAGAAGGTCGCTCACATATCCACCACCGACATCATGGTTTAGATATTCTTCTCCGCACTCCACCTTCAAGTCCAAGACTTTTATTATGTCTGAAAGTTTAATTATCTTCATAGATTTGATTCTCCCAAGAATACACACCTGCCTACGCTGAGACCAGGTTCATTCCGCACAAGATCTTCAGCGAAAGATTCACAATCTGGCGCACCGCAGACCCCACAGTTGATTCCAGGTAGTGTTTTAAGTATTTTTTCTTTTTTCTTCAGTTTCTTTATTGCCTCATTTTTATCCTGGTCAAGTGGTGGGAATGGTTTCGGTTTTATATCTCTCTCAAAAGAAAAGAAGTTTTTTTCATATAACTGTTTCACATAATTAACATCAATCCGATTCTTGCCACCAAACAATCTTATCAGACGTAAGATGTGACTCTTTGCGAGAAATCTGTTTTCCACGGTCAGGGGTCCACCAATACATCCATCAGGGCAGATCAAACATTCCAGATACTCTATGTTTTTCATTTTCCCCGATTCCACATCATTGAGGATTCTTATTGTATCATATACTCCAGATACGGATACTACAGAATCTTGTTTTATACCTCTTATTTCACCACCCGAGATAGCCCAGCCAATGCCGATTCCGCTTATTTGAGTCTGAGTCTGCATCAAAAACCTGCGTTCTTTTCGCTTCAATTTCATCATAAACATATTGTAAATCTCTCTGATTGATATTGCGCCATCAAGATAAGACTTTTCCATTGTCTCGGGTTTATTAATGGAAACCATCTTTGCCGGACAGGATGTGATGTGAAAGATGCCAATTTCTGATTCGGGAATTTTGTGCTCCCTGGACAATTCTTTTCTTAGATTCTTTGCGGCAATTTCTCTTGGTGGTTCCATTCTGATGATTAAAGAAACCAGATCAGGAAAGAGCCTCTGAATAAGTCGGACTACCACCGGACAGGTGGAAGAGATTATGGGTCTTGGAACTGGATTCTTTTCAAGATATTCCTGTATGGCAATCGACGCCATTTCGCAGGCAAGCGCTTCATCATAGACATAGTCAAATTTTACCTCTTTTAATACATTGAGAATCTCATCTGGCATTATCTCCGGTCCAAACTGTGAATACAAAACTGGCGTAGGAAGAGCAACCTTTATCTTAAACCGGTCTATATCCGAAGTTCTGGTTGTGAGGGGAGCAATAGCATTATAGGGACAGACCCGATAACATTCACCACAATCAATACATCGCTCAGCGATAACCCGTGCTTTTCTTCCTTTGATTCTGATCGCCTTTGTAGGACAAGCCTTCATACAGACAACACAGCCAATGCATTTTGAATCATCAATCTTAATTGAATGATATGGGAGTGGTTCAGTCATTTTTATTATTCAGATTAATAGTAATCTCAAGCATTGTACCTTTATTCAGAATAGAATTAATTTTGAAAATATCAGCATTCTTTTTGATATTTGGAAGTCCCATACCTGCGCCAAATCCCATTTCTCTCATTTCCTCAGTTGCAGTTGAGTATCCTGGACGCATTGCAAGTTCAATATCTGGTATCCCTGGTCCTTCGTCATCAACCTTTATCAAAATTTTATCTGGTGTTAAAAAGAGTTTCATTTTTCCGCTTCTTGCATACATTACAACATTCATTTCTGCTTCGTATGAAGCGATTGCTACCCGGCGAAGAATTTCCGTATCAACACCTATCTCTTTTAATATGTTCCTTATCCTGCAGGACGCTGAACCGCCATTTACGAAATCGCCACCTGCGATGTCAAATTCTTCCTGAAGGGTTGTTTCCTTTTCCATTTTGGTTACGGGGAGCCTTTATGCCAAGGGAAAATAGTAATCCACAGACTTCAAACATTGACAGATCACAGGCAAGCAAGGGGATATTGCAGGATTCAGCGAGTTTGATAGTATCACCTTCTGGCAATTTCCCCCTTACGAAGATAATCGCGCTTATCCCCGAAATCTCACAGGTCCTTACGGCCTGGTTATTTGTTAAACCTGTTAAAAGCACATCTGCCGGCAATTGGTTATGCAAGACATCACTCATTAAGTCTGAAGCAACTGCAGATGTTATTTCAGTATTTAATGAAATTTCGGGGGTAAGAACATTTGCGTGAAGTAATTTTTTAATGTCTTCGAGATTCACTTTTTCTTTCTCGTGGTTTTTGTCTTTGAAGATGTTCTTTTTGGTCTTTTTGATTCTATTCCACTCAGAATCTTATCTGCCCGTTGAATTGTGGTCTGGGCATTATATTTTCCGTCAACCACAACCACTGGTGCCAGAGCACAACAACCAAGACAGTTGACAGTCTCCAAAGAAACATTGTGGTCAGCAGTGGTCTGACCCGCACATATGTGCAAACGTTCCTCAAATCTGTTTAATACATTCGGAGCGCCACGGACATGGCAGGCAGTACCCAGGCAGACCGTGACATTATGCCTTCCAGGCTGAACAAGTTTGAATGCCCTGTAGAATGTGGCAACGCTGTAGATATCAATAAGTGGTACACATAGACGTTCTGACACCACTCTCAATGCTTCCTGCGGTAGCCAGTGGTACTTCTCCTGTATATCCTGCAATATTGCGAGCATCGCACTCTTTCTATTATCGTATTTTTTTAGAATATCATCAATTTCTTTTATGTTGATCTCCATTATCTTTCTCCTTTTTGAGTTCTATATTATATTCAATCTTTGCCAAAAGTCAACAAAATTCTGCGGTCAGTCAGATATAGCAAAATGCAATCTTGGTTTTTGCAAAACAAAAAGCCTGACCAGATAGTCAGGCTTTTTGCAGGAAAATTGCGCGGGATTAATTCCTACCTATTCTCCCGAACAATCGTGTGGTTTCAGCAACTCTCTGAACTGCGAGGATATAAGCAGCATGGCGCATATTTGTCTTATATTTCTCACTGATTCTCACTACTTCCCAGAATGATTGTTGCATCATATGCCAGCACTTATTCTTGATTTCCTCTTCGTCATAAAACAGTCTCTGAATGTCCTGGACCCATTCAAGATAAGAAACCGTTACACCACCGGCATTGGCAAGAATATCAGGGATAATGAAGACCTTCTTGTCAGTTAATATATCAGTGGCTTCGTTCGTAGTTGGTCCATTGGCACCCTCGCAGACAATTTTTGCCTTTATTCTATTTGCATTATTTTCATTGACCATACCCTCAATTGCGCAGGGTAGAAGTAAGTCGCAGTCGAGTTCAAGTAACTCATCATTAGTTATTGCATCATAGTTCTTGAAACCCTTTACACTTTTGGTCTGGGCAACATATTTGTCCAGTTCTTTGATATCGATTCCATTTTTGTTGTAGATTCCACCGTAAATATCAGTGATTGCAGTTATCTTGCAGCCATAATCATAGAGCAGGCGGGCAATAGATGAGCCGACATTTCCGTAACCAATAATGGTAACTCTTTTTCCTTCAAGCGGTATTTCAAGATGTTTTGAAGCCTCAAGCAATGTAAAGTACATTCCCAAACCCGTGGCACCAGAGCGACCCCTTGAACCTCCGATTGCCAGTGGTTTACCAGTAACCACAGCTGGCTCAAAATAGCCTACATATCTACTGTAAGCATCGCATATCCATGCCATAGTTTGCGAATTGGTCCAGACATCTGGCGCAGGAACATCTTTGTTCGGACCTATGATTTCTTTTATTGCATAGGTGTATTCTTTGGTTAATCTTTCCAATTCAGCCTCGGACATTTCTGGGGGATTACATATCACCGCACCCTTGGCACCACCAAGCGGTAGATTCAAAACCGCACATTTCCAGGTCATCCAGGCAGCAAGTGCCTTGCATTCCTCTAATGAAGCATCAGGGCTATATCTGACCCCACCTTTTCCAGGACCTCTCAGGGTGGAATGCTGGACCCTGAATCCAGTAAAGGTTTCAACCTTTCCACTGTCTCTTGTTATCGTTATATGAACAATTAACTCTTTTTCTGGATACTTTAGCCGGTTATAGATCCAGGGCTCAATATCCAGGGTGCTTGCTGCCTTTTCATACTGATAGGTTGCTTCAATAAAAGGGTCATATTTCTTTTTATTGTTATGGTTGTTCATTGGAAACCTCCTTCATACCTTATTTATATGCAAAACTCATGCCAGGTTCTTCCTATGAAATTTCAGAAGTTTTTTTATCATTAATATTGCAAAATGCAAAAATTATAGCAAAATGCGAGTGTTAGGGTAGTATCTAAGCAGATGTATGCGGAACTACATTTCCTTAAGTTTCCTTAGTAAGGAGGTAAGGTGGATTCCTAAAATCTTGGCCGCTCTGGATTTGTTGCCGCCCGTAAATTTTAAGACTTCCTTTATGTATTTTTTTTCTAATTCACTCAAACTAATAAATTTGTTTTCCGGAGCAATATCTTTTATGATAGATATTTCAGAGATTTTTAGTTCATTTGATATGTGCTCAATCTTTATTTCATCTACAGAATGGAGTGCCATAGTTCTTTCCACAACATTGCGTAATTCTCTGACATTGCCAGGCCAATCATATTCAGTAAATACCTTGGCTGCTGGTTCTGAAATTCCCTTGTATGACCTGTGCAATTCACGATTGAATTCTTGAATAAAACTGAGTGTCAAAGGAATAATGTCGTCTTTTCTTTCCCTCAGTGCCGGTATATGAACAGGTACCACATTTAAGCGATAAAAGAGATCTTCTCGGAAGTTACCTCGTTTAATTTCTTCTTTCAAATTCTTGTTTGTCGCAGCGATTATTCTCAGGTCAACCTTGGTCTGATTAATGCCACCAAGCCTTACAAATGTTTGTTCTTCAAGAACTTTCAGAATTTTTGCCTGCAATTGGATGGGCATATCAGCGATTTCATCAAGAAATACGGTTCCTTTGTCGGCTTTCTCCAGAATTCCGATTTTTCGCCGCCGGGCGTCTGTGAATGCGCCAGGTTCATAACCGAAAAGTTCGCTCTCCAATAGATTCTCAGGTATTGCTGCACAATTTATTTCAATGAATGGTTTATCCGCCCGCGGACTATTATAATGTATCGCTCGCGCAAGTAGTCCCTTGCCTACACCACTCTCACCGCTTATCAGGACGCTGGTCTTATCAAGTGTCGCAATCCGCTTGGAAATATTTATGACTTCAATCATCTTCTTGCTTTTTGCAACAATTCTATCAAAATAGTACTTGCCCTTTTCAGTTTCAATTGTTTCAGAAATCCTCAGTCTCAATTTTTGTAATTCAAGCGCCCTTTTGATGCTGATTTTCAAATCGGCAATTTTAAACGGTTTTAATAAGTAATCATAAGCGCCAAGCTTCATTGATTGAACTGCTTTTTCAACTATCTCATAGGCGGTGATCATTATTACAACTGTATTTTCATCGGTTTCTTTTATTTTTTTCAAAACTTCAATCCCATCAATTCCTGGTAACATTAGATCAACAAGAACCAAATTAGGATAATGCTCCTGGAATGTTTTTAACCCGGTTTCGCCAGAATCAGCAAGCAAAATTTCATAACCTTCCTTTTCAAGCGCCCGCTTCAAATTGTTAAGGGTTAAAACCTCGTCATCAATAATCAGAATTGATTCAATCATCAATAACCTCAGTACTTATTCTTCCTTCCTGCCTTGTCGGGAGCATAATTTTTACTTCTGTGCCTTTTCCGACTTCACTACTAATAATGATATTCCCATTGTGATTCTTTACATAACTCAGGCTAATACTTAGACCTAAACCAGTGCCCTTACCTTTCTTTGTGGTAAAGAATGGTTCAAATACACGCTTCAAGTTCTCCGGCGAAATACCAATCCCCGTATCAATTATTTTAATTTCAACATAATCTTCAAATTTTATTTTATTTGTGTAGGCAGTTATCGTTCCTTTATCCTGTATTGACTGTGCCGCATTCAACATTACATTAACTAATACCTGTCTGATTTGGTTTGAGTCTGCTGTAATTTCTGGAATTGTTTCTGCAAGATTCTTTTCTATTTTGATTTTCTTGAATAGTGGTTGATGTTTCAAGAAAGAGATTGTTTCTGAGATTAAACCATTTAGATTTACCTTCGTAAATTTAGGCGGTGTAGGTCGGGCAAAATTCAAGAGGCCCCTCACTGTTTCAGAAATACGATAGGCACTTTCCAGGACTTCTTTAGCCCTTGTTTTCTTATCAACATTGCTTTCTTCTTCAATCAGCAATTCAATATATGAGGTTATCCCTAATAACGGATTGTTGATTTCATGCGCGGCTCCGAGCGCCAATTGACTTAGTGCTGAAAGCTTCTCGTAATCTGCCATCTGGGCACGCATCTGTTCGTTTGTTGTTATATCACTTATCAAGAGTGTGGCAGAATTAGTACCACCACTTGTTTCCAAAGGAAATCCTGAAATGCTTAGAATAATTTGATTTCCCTCAACAAGCACAGATTTTTTTTCAATATTGAAAGACAGGTTCTTAAGAAATATACTTTCTATCCTACTTTTTACTTCTGTATCTTCAAATAGCGTAGAAACCTGAAAAATTGTTTGAAAGTCTTCAATATTTTTTATCTTGAAGAAATTTCGCGCAAAGTTATTACAATATGTTATGTGATAGTCCTTATCAATCGCGAACATTGCACTCGTTATACTATCGATTATTCCTTTGATATATTTTTCAGAAGCGCTCACTTTTTTGCTCAAATTCTCACACTCTTTCAATCTTTTTCTCAATTCAGCATTTATCTCATCTATGATTGCTTTTTTGTTACATATGTCATCAAGCGCTGCTTTTAGGTCAATTGTAAGTTTCTTTAATAGATTGGTTACTTGATTGGAAAAAACTATTGCCGAGAAGAACAAAAAAGAACCAAATACAACAAAAATCAACAGGATTAGATTTCTTAAAGAATTAACCGGGGCCAGGGCTTCTTTTATATCCATCTCCGAAACAAGGTACCAGGGTGGCTTATCAAATTTCTTAAATGCACAGATTACTTTTTCACCCCGATAGTCCCGGTGGAGAATCACGCCTCCGTTTCCGATATGAGGATTTGGTTCTTTCTCATAATATCCAAGTTGCTGCAATACATTACCGCCCAATTTTGAAGGAGAAAGAAACCTACCCAGACTATCAACAAGAAATATTTCACTCGTTTTACCAATACGCAGGTCAAGGATAAGATTGTAAAATTTCGGTAATGATACAGATGCGAGTAGCACCCCAAGGATTTTACATTTTGAATTCAAAAGCGGAACGGCCATAATTAAAACATTGTTATTTAGCAATTCTGAGAAAAATATACTGCTTGTAAAAGGAATTCCGCTGATTGCCTTTTTGAAATAATCACGATTAGAAATATTGGATTTGATATTATTGGTCGAGAAAACTATCTCACCACTGTTGTCGGCGATTGCCAGAAAATCAAACCAACCTTCATTTTCTAATAATTGGTGATACTCACTTGTTTTGGTCTTTATTCCTTCAATGCTACTTGTACTAATCCGATTGATTGAAAGGAGATCATTTTCTCGCTCGTTCAAAAATGATTTGATAACTCGGGCATTTACTTCAACTGAGTAATTTAAACTATTTTTTATCTGTTTTTCAAAATTTGCAGAAACCTCGTAATGCACAATATAGAATACAATAATGAAAGGGACAAAAAAGAGTAAAAATGTGACGATAAGATTTCGTCTCCACAATCCTTTGTATATATCCGGATAAAAAGAATTTCCACATTTGGAACATTGCGTTGCATAGACGGGATTTTGTTGGCCACATTTTTTACAGATAATGTTCTCCGTATTAGTTGATTCCATCTAACTTATTTTATCAAAAAATAGCACAAAGTCAAGATTTTCACTGCCCTGCAACTAATCGTCATATTGTCAGGTTATTTGATCATCAGAATATCATACTGTAGTATTGAAAATGTTTTTTTGAATCTTTTAGAATTTTTAATTTTTCCAGTTCACTCTGGACATAGGTTTCACTACCCCAGATTTTTATCACCGCCCCATCATTTTCTATACCAGATGAGATAATCCTCGGTCCCATTGTAATAATCCCGGTTATCCTACCTTCGTGTTTCCCAATGGTATTATAATAACCACCATCAGTTTCTGGTTCAATCGCGATCAATACATCTGCATTCTCCTTATCTTTACCGCCGACAAAAATACGCCCATCATAGTAAGGATAAAATGTGTGAGATTCAAATCCAGATGGCAATATAATCGTTTTAGTTTCATCGCCTATCAGGTTTAATAATAAAATGCAATCTTCTTTTGCGAAGAAAATGTAACCCGAAGGGTGTATCCCTATCAAAGGGGTAGCAAACCTCAAATCCTTATATGTTTTCTTAGAGTTCTCACGGAGATTCCACAATCCAAACTCGCCGTCTTTACTATTAGAAGCAATCATGCCATTTTTCGTCACAGAAATGCTCAATACCGGTTCTTTGTGTCCAACGAGTATTTTCGTAGTCAATGAGTCTATGTCCCACAATCTTATTGTCCCATCCTCATGCCCGGTGGCAATGATATTATTTCGGTTGGTAGCGATTGCAGATAGGGGAGGGGCTGATATTTTTAAGGTATTCAAAAGATTCTTATTAAAATCAAATGCGTAGATTTTACTTTCTTTTCCAATCGCAAAGATCAGGTCATTATAAATGCAGTGGTCATAAATTTTATTTTCTCTAATCTTTGTAAAATAATTCTGGTCATTAATTCCAGTTAATATGCCGACGATACCATCAGTATTATGGTAGGCAATCATTCCTGGCGAATAATGCGATATTTTTTCCGGAATGAATTTCTTTAATTTTATTTTCTGAAGCAGGTTTGACTCTTCAACTATATCATTATTGATGGATCTAAAAAAATGTTCGGTATGTATTTCTATTGCTTCTTCTTCGGTTTCAATTTTAGAATCATTTTGCATTACAAAGCCTTCAGTTCGTGCATGCAGGGTTTCTTTAGTGATTTTCAACTCCTTCAATCCCTTTTCAAAATTTCCGATTCGGATATGCTCAGCCCAAAATCCGATCTTTTTTCTACCGAAGACTTCTTTGATCTCATCAGCGCTGAGGCGTGAGCCTATTGAGTTATCAAGATTATAAACGAAGACATCGCCATTGCGATAAAACTCTGTTTCTTCAATTGGAGGTTTTTCTACAAATCTGAGGCAGTCCTTGACCCGCTCAAGTATTCCTTCTCTTGTTTCGAGATTGATTCTTCTTGTAGAATAGGTCGTGCGAAAATTCACAATACAATCAAGATAGCCATATTGATAAAAGGTTTTAAGAACCTGATAAAAATAGATGTCATCAAGCCAGCCATCAAGAATTATCACTTTTTTGCAGACGTTCTGCTCAATAAAATTCGCGAAAAATTGGGCGGGGGAGACGCTCTGTTCATTCATAAATTCCATAGTGTAATATTGTGGATCAAGAAATTCTTTTGTCCATTTTTGGTCAAGCATACGACTGAAGATCGTGCGGTGTGCAGAATTGTCACGCATCAAATATAATATGTCATCTTTTGAGATACTACCAAATCCCTGTTTTATTGCTTCACAGAAATATGTCTTCCCGGTTCCTGAATCACCGGTGACAGCCATTACAACCGGTTTTTTTACGCTAACGAGATGGTAGATGGTTTCTGATAATTCATAAAGTCCGATACTACTCGGTTTTAGTGAAAGTACAGGTATTGAAGGAATATTATGTAGATTAAGGTTATCAAGTATTTCATAGAGTCCAATCTTCTTTATACTGTAGACTGCTTCTTCAAATAGTTTTATGTCAGAATGATCAAGAAAATCCAAAAGAGTAGAGATTATTTTAACATCAATGGCACCATCAATCATTTTTTCTTCGGCGCCGATCATCCCTAATGCCCAGCCAAGTGCAATTCTTACACTATTATCCTTATGGTCTTTCAATTTTGACATTTCACCTACCACATTTTTTGAGGCTATGCCCGATTTGCCCAATGCCCAGATCGCCTCATACTTAATTTCAGACAAAGGCTGCTTATATCCAGAGGAAATCTCTATGTAGTCAGGTAAAATTATGATTCTTTTTAAATATGCAGGTAATTCTTTGTAGCGACTATTGCTCAGGGCATAGATGATACTACAGATAAGGTTGATTTTTTCTAATTTGGTGGTACTTAATAAATTAAACAACATTTTGCTGCACCTTGGATCGTTTAGCGCCCCGAGTAATGAGATTATCTCAAACCGCTGCTCGCACCTATCTGTGAGTTCCAGCAATCTAAGAAGTGGTATAACCAGTGCCTGACCCCTAACGACAGAGTTCCCAATATCAAAACCAATATTTGTGCTAAAAAGATTGTAGATTTCTTTAATCTCTTTACTTTCTTTCGGATGTGAGTGGTATTCAGGTAATCGTTCTAATAATCGTATTTCTTCAGCAATGATTTCACTGACAGTCCTGAACAGACTAACTTGCTTCAGTGAACTGTGCATTGCATAGAAAGTATCAATCAATTCGCGATCTATTAGAAGTTCTTTTAACTTTTCATCAAATTCTTCTATCCTTTTTTGATATTTTTGCTGAATCTTTTTCTCAAAGTAATTCCATTCAGGCACATATATCGTGCTATTCAAAGAATAGACATCATATTCAATTATTCCATATATTAATTCAAAGATACTTAGAGTCCTAACAAAATCGTCTTCAATGTCAGCAGCAATCTTGTTGAATTTTGCAACCAGTTCCTGGCAATTTTGATTTCCTGTTATAGGTTCAAGAATAGGCAGAGACTGTTGATTATTTTTGGCCGTTTGAAAGGATAAGTAGATTCTGAACCAGAGTTCACTTGAAATAATATCTCGGAGTGTCTGCGGATTTTTCTGCCACTTGCCATTTTTATCCAGAAAATACACATCGTAACAGTCATAGTTTGCTAATAGACTGTTGATGATTTTTTTGAGTATTTCGTTATTGCTTATATTCAATTCAACATCTTACCAGGTTTTTTAAATCAATATCTAAATTGGTAGGTTTTATTAGAATGAGCCAACCTTCAATGTAGGGATCGGCAATGAACTTCTCATAATTTCTGTGAAGGTTTTCATTAATTGCAATAACCTTGCCAGAAACCGGTGTCCAAACGCGATAGGTCTGGTTTTCAGCAGTATTCACACTTGCACAGGCTTCACCCTGATAGCGCATTTCACCGATGGCTGGAAGTTCTAACATTGTAATTGTATTAATTCCTTTAACCAGTCTTTCATGGGCACCAATTCTGACATTGCCATCTTTTTCTATTTTAGCCCAGGAGTTATCAGTAATACAATAATAATTAGCAGGAACCGGCATTAAAATCGGTTTCTCTTTCGCGTAGTATTGCAGGGCACGGTTTATAAGACTCCTTAACTCATCGGGTGTGAATGGTTTAGGAATGTAATCAAAGGCGCCAAATTTTATTGCCTCAACTGCCGTTTTTATTGAGGGGTAGCCAGTAATAAGAATGAACTGCACATCAGGAAATTTTTGTTTAACTCTTTTTAATAATTCCAGTCCTGTGATATCGGGCATCATCAAATCAGCGACTATCACATCATAATGATTTTGATTATGTTTGTCCGTTGCTTCCTCACCACTCAAGGCTGTATCAACCTCATAATTTAGATCTTCAAGGGCACTGGCAATACTCTTGCATACACTAATTTCGTCATCAACAACCAAAATTTTAAATTTTTTACTCATATCATATCCTCCTTTATTTTGATGTCTCTAATTTCGGTAACTTAATTTTCACAATTGTTCCTTTATTGACTTCGCTATTTACCTCAATACTTCCACAGTGTTGTTGAACAATTCCATAACTGATTGAGAGACCCAGGCCAGTTCCTTTTGACTTCTTTGTTGTAAAAAATGGGTCAAAGATGTGGTCTATATTTTCCTTCGGTATACCCACGCCGCTATCCTCAATTTCTATTTCAACGAACTTATTATCTGTTGAGAGATGCGACCTAATTTTGAGGTTACCACCGCTGGGCATTGCGTCAATTGCATTTAAGAGAATATTGGTCAAAACCTGTTTTATCTTGCTTTCATCTGCCATAATTGGTGGCAAATTTTCTTCCAGAGAAATTTCCAATTTCAGATTGTTTGCCAGAAGAATACTTTCAAATAGAATAAGGGTTTTGTTGATTATATCATTAATTGAGATGAGTTTCATCTCCGGAGGTGTTTGCCTTGAAAACTCAAGCAAACCACTCACAATCTTTGCGCATCGTTGAGTCTCGCTGATTACCATATCGAGTTTTTGAGATAACTTGGAATCGGCATTCAGTCTTTCCTTAATGAGGTGACTGTTTATAAGAATTGTGGTAAGGGGATTATTGATTTCGTGGGCAATGCCGGCTGCAAGTTTTCCTATGGCGGATAATTTTTCATTCTGTATCAGTTGGTCTCTTGCTCTTTCTAATTCCTGTGTTTTTTCTTCCACTTTTTGCTCAAGAGTTTTTGTGAGATTCATATACCCTTCAGTGGCATTTTGAAGAGATTGAATCATCTGGTTGAATGATTTGATGAGTTCACCAATTTCATCATCGGTCGTTATCCGTGCGCGCGCAGCGAGATCACCTTTTGATACCTTTTCAGTAAGTTGATATAATTCATTTATAGGTCTGGTGATTCGTTTCACTGTGAAGATTGAAATTATTGCCAGAGCGATGATACTTACGATAGCAATCATAACAAAAATAGATACCACCCGATTCTTCAAATATATATAAGGCGCCTCAAGCATACCGACATAGAGTATACCTACGATATCATTATTGATGTCTCTTATTGGTTCATAAGCAGTAATAAACCAGTCATTTACAACAAAAGCCCTGCCAACCCAGGGTAAGCCGTTTGCAAGAACCTGGTCATAAACTTCTTCTGATACCCGTGTACCAATTGCCCTTTCGCCATTCAGGTCAAGAACATTCGTTGTTATTCGCAGGTCCTTGAGGAAGATCGTTGCTGTGCCAATCTCTTTATTTCTGAATTTTGCGTCTTTGTAAACAATATCTTTTATTTTATCAACAATTTCAAAATTTCTATTCAATAACCTGCCGCCATAAACAACACCTATCAGATTGTTGTTATCATCAAATACTGGTGCGCCCGCAATGATTATCAACCCTGATGACTCTAATGTATCTGTGCGCGGCTTTGCCTTTGGTGTGGGCAATATTCTTATCTTTGCTCGCTCAGCAAGTTCTTCGCTTTCTTTACGCAATTCTTCGGGTAAAATTATCATAACTGCATAAACGCCTTCTTCTGTTTCAAGGACCTTTTTCAAAATCTCATTTGCTGGACGGTCATTATGATAACCTGGATTTTCCGCGCGTAAGATGATAAGCCCGGTATTATCTGTTATGTTTAGAATATCAAGGCCTTCGTCCTTCTTTACTTTTTGCAGTTCCTTTAGTAAAAATTCGCGGTCCCTTCTAATTAAGGCATCTTTCACAAAATAACGACTTGCAGTTAGTCTGATAATGTTCTTGATTGTTCTACCTTCTGCCTCTAAGACTTCCCTTGCAGTATTGAGATCAAGTTTGACCTTTTCCTGCCCCTGGCTGACGATGGTATTTCCTATTATCTGAATACCAGTAAAAGTAGACAAAAATATTCCAATGACGATAACCGTGGAAAAAATCAATATTAGTTTTGTCTGTAACGGAAAAAACCGACGCTTCATTCTTGCATTATTATAAGGACTTTTAGTCATTTGTCAATGGATTTCCCGGAACGATTAGGCTCTTGATTTTTACCAGTTGATAGTTAGAATTCTGATGGTGCAGAGAATTATCATTACTTTTATCTTATCAATCTATGCCGGGATCATAATCTTTTTGCTAATTCCACCGGATAGAAAATCACTATGTCCCGAATTCACTTCATTAGATATTACGGCGCGAAATGGTATACTGCTCCGTCAGGTCTTATCAAAGGATTATAAAACGAGTATCTGGAAAGATTTAGAAGAAATTCCTGCTGATATGATCAAAGCTACAATAATCACAGAGGATAAGAGGTTCTTGATTCATAAAGGTGTTGATGTTATTGCCCTTTTCCGGGCGATGTATCATAATCTCAGATATCGCAAAGTCATTTCGGGTGGTTCGACAATCACAATGCAGGTCGCAAAGATGGTGCTCAATCACAAAAGTCGAAATATCTTAACAAAGATTATTGAAATCATCTATGCTCTGAAATTAGAGATGCATCTGAATAAAGGAAAAGTTATTGAGATTTATCTAAATCGCGCACCTTATGGAAACCAAACCTATGGGGTAGAGGCAGCAGCAAGATTCTATTATGGCAAATCAGCGCATCAGTTATCACTCAGCGAGTCCTGTATCCTTGCTACAATTCCTAAATCACCGGGTATCTTAAATCCGGCAAGAAATTTAGAATCTATAAAGAGAGAAAAAAATAAAATTCTCAAAGAAATGCTGAAAATGGGATATTTTGACTCCACAGAATATTCCTGTGCAATAAATGAGCCAGTAGATTTTGACAGAAAGAGATTTGTGTTTCATGCCCCGCACTTCGTGGACTTTGTTTTATCACAAATTAAAGAGAAACAATATTTAACCATAACTTCAACAATTGACCTAACCTTACAAGAAGATATTGAAAAAATGTTATCTACTTCAATTAAAAGTTTAAGAAAATATGACGCTAATCAGGGTGCGGTGGTAGTTATGGATACAAAGACCGGTGAAATCCTTGCAATGGTTGGTTCAAAGGACTATTTTGATGAGAAGGAAGGACAAGTAAATGGTTGTCTGGCTTTGCGTCAACCTGGTTCAAGTATAAAGCCATTTCTTTATATTCTTGCTATAGCTAATGGAATTCCAATTAGTTATTTAATGAATGATACAGTTATAGAATTTAGACTGCCTGATGGAACGGTCTTCGCACCGAGAAATTTTGGTGAGAAATACCATAGATTGGTCAGAGCAAGAGAGGCACTTGGTTCTTCGTTCAATGTGCCTGCAGTTTATATTCTTGATATGCTGGGGATTGAAAAATTCTATAATTTTCTATATGATCTGCATCTAAGTGGTATTTATAAACAACCCGGATTCTATGGACTATCACTCTCCCTTGGAGCCGTGGAGGTAAAACTCCTTGAACTTGTGAATGCGTACAGGGCAATTGCCAATAAAGGTGTATGGACTGATTATAAATTTATCAAAAATACCAAAGACAAAACAGGGGAGAGGGTATTTTCTGAAGAAGCTGCATATATAATCGCAGATGTCTTATCTGATAATTCAAGCCGGATAAAGGCGTTTGGAGATGATTCGCCTTTGAATCTGCCTTTTCCCTGTGCAGTAAAGACTGGTACAACCAAGAATTTTAAGGATAATTGGTGTGTGGGATTTACAGAGAAATATACGGTTGGTGTCTGGGTTGGTAATTTTGATGGTTCACCGATGAATGGTGTATCAGGGATCTCTGGTGCGGCGCCATTATTCAGGGATATTATGATTGAACTGCACAGAAAAGAATACCCAAAGACTTTTGAAAGACCAAAATCACTAATCCGGTTAAAGATTTGTGCAAAGACTGGATTAATTCCTAACAAAAATTGTTCTGCAGTAGAAGAATTCTTTGTTTTAGGAACCGAACCAAAAGATACCTGTAATTATTGTGGTGTAGGGATAAGGTGTGTTGCTGTCCGTGTGGATAAAAACATCAAAAATATCTATATCTTGCATCCTCAGAACGGTGATATCTTTAAACTGGACCCTCAGATACCATATAAGAATCAGGCAATTGCCTTTAAGGTTGATGTAGATTCAACAATAGAATCGTTCAGCCTCAAACTGAATGGTAACACATTATGTGAAAATACTACAACTTTTCTCTGGCAACCAAAACCCGGGAAGTATGAACTTGAAGTAATCGGAAATAGTAAAACAGAGCAAAAATCCGAAAAAATCACATTTACAGTCTTTTAGAGGAAGAAATTGGTGTCTAAAGGGGCGATGAGTTCACTTATGAAGTGCCCTGAGAAATATACAAAGAAGAGCGTGCAAAAAGGGCTATAGAAAATGCTGTTGTAAAAATAGCTGAAGAATTTGAAAAACCAGAATGTAAGTAATATGGTTTCATAGCGATTGTTCCAAAAAGTGGTTTTTGCACGAAGTAGAGTTAGTAAGGTTAGATTTTTAAGGTTTTAATCAAAATATCAATTTAAACAAGACTATCAATAACAATGCCGGAAGGAAATTACCGACTTTTATATCTTTGATTCCCAATAATCTTATGCCGATGGCAAAGACAAGTATTCCACCGATACCTGTGAAATCATTCAAGAAATGGGGTTGACCAAGAAAATGGAGTTGCCCGGCAAGGAGTGTTATTGAACCCTGGAATAGAAATACAACGATAGAAGAGAAGATTACACCGATACCAAGTGTTGATGTTAGAATAACTGCAGAAATTCCATCCATAATTGACTTTGTTATTAAAAGTTCGGGCTTATGTAAAAGCCCATCCTGGATACATCCAAGAATGGTCATCGGACCGATTGAAAATAATATGCTTGCTGTCACAAAACCCTGACCAAACCTCTCCGTCTCAGAAAATCTTACAGTTTTCTTTAGAGTTTCACCAATCTGCTCAACTGATTTTTCAATACGTAACAGTTCACCGATAATTACTCCGATGATAATACTCAATATTACGAATACAGGCTTTTCCATCTGTATTCCCATTTTTATACCTAAAATACAGGTAAATATGCCCAAACCGGTCATTATTACATTCTTAATCTTATCAGGTATTTGGGTTTTTATAATCAAACCGAATATACTTCCTGCAATAACAAGAACTGTGTTTGTAATAGTTCCAATCACAGATGATTATATACAGGAGATTATAAAAATCAACTGGTATCAAGAGCAGGTATTAACATATCAGGTTATCAGGATGAGATTGCAGGAGTTTGGCTGCTCTCGTAGGGTGGCGCTTTTTGAGGATTTGTGTTGCGACGGAGCGAGGCTCTGCGAGGATCTAACAAACAAAAAAGAATAGATCAAGATATAAAAATGAAGCATGTTTTGCGTTAAGGTGCGGACTGAAGTGCGCTACTTTACGAAATAGAAGCGGAGACAGGGAAGAATATGTTCTGAAATAGTCATATCAATCTGCCCATTATTTAGTTTACATAATATATATTATCAGACATTTTTCTTCGGGCGCAGCATTGCTAATACTATATGCGATTGTATTGACTTTGCACGAAAATTTGAATATAATTCACCGTGATTGAAAGGATTAACATTTCAACAAAAAGCAGGAATGAACTTGTTGATATTACTGGTGAGATTAAAAAAATCATTGAAAAACATAAGGTTAAATC
>CAYQKL010000022.1:0-41230 GCA_964418185.1 uncultured bacterium | reverse complement strand
GGATTGACCTGACCATTTCCCCCTGAATCATTGATGATCGTATTCCCCAAAACAACATAAGGACCAGAAGGATTTGTTACCATTGCATAGCCTTCATAAGGAATGTAGTTGTGCCTGGTTACGGTAACAAACATTGTGTCTCCGGGTGTTGTAGGATTGATGTTTAGGGTCGCAACTCCTGATGCATTCGTATAAGCAGAAGTATGAACCTCAGGATTCTGAGTCTTTATCCAGCAACATACAAGGGCATCCTGGATTGGATTTCCACCACCAGTTACAGTAACAGAAAACTGCTGGGAACCGGGGAAAACCACAGCGTTGTGGGAAACAGTTAGGTTTTGGGGAATATCGGTCCAGAAATCAAGGGAGGGGTCATTGAACAGATGATATGCCTCAAAGTAGTAACGTTTCAGTGACGAACTCGTATGGTTTTCTATCCAGTACAATCCCCATTGTGTGAATCTACCGGTTTCATAAAGCCGTCCAGGTATACTGTCTGTATAAATTGCGTCAAAATATCTGCGCTGTAGCCAGTCGTCCTCATCCCAATATGTAGAAGGCACGCTGCCAAAATAACAAATCCCACCCTTGCCACTCAACCTATCCCAGGTTTCACCAAAACAGTTTGATGAATATTGATAATCGCCAGAAAGACAACAGTGTCCGCAGGGCATTGGATACAGATCATTATTTGTCAGCTGTTCCAATTCACTCACAGTAAACTGGTCAGCAGAGTTAATCGCCCAGGAAGTTTGAGAACCATGTGCAGTATAAACGCACCAGACCCTTCCTGCATTTATCTGATTTTTAATCCTCTGATCACTTTCAGAAGAACTAATTACCAAAGTATCTACCTGATATCCGTAATTGAGTAAGAGGGCACGACACCATGCATTTGTAGCAATTCCCACCGGTTGATAACTAGCATCATATCCGGCAATAAGGCATGCCTTCTTTAACCAGGCATAACCTGCAGAGCCAAAATTTGCATGCTCCCATCTTATTGCCTTGTTCACAACTGTATTCCCCTGGATTGTATCAAGCACTGAGATGCGGGCATTGAACATATCGGGAAGATAGGTATTCCCTTCATTCACTTCTGCATAATACAAATCAGTCTGGTCACCGGACGAAGAACCATTTCCTGATGGTGGCAGGGCAATGGTGCTTGAATTCGGGTCACCAATTATCACCAGGAATGTTGCTAAAGGATTGCGCGTCCTTATCGTATCATTTATTGCCGCTGCAGTCCAGCCTGCTGCATTCCACATTCTTACTTTATATCCCTTTTTCTTTTTCCACTGGGCAAGTTTATTTGCCACGGTCTGCGACTGACCATTATAAAAGATATCGTAGTAAATTGGTAAAGGCGGCACACCTCTTAAATATTCCGGATAATTTACCACAGTTCGATTAATGAATTCTTCCCAGACAGTTGAATAATCCTTTGCAATTACACGCTGGGTCTCAAGGATATCACCACCGATGAAATTCACTTTTAATCTTATCTTTGTATAACATCTAATCTTTCCGGTTACGGGATTATAATGGACCGGATATACCCTTAATGTTGCCAGTCTATGGCCCCGGGCAAGTCCACCATCACCTTCGTAAATATCCGCTATTTTATCAGGGTAATAGGCATCGGTTGAATAGGTTTTCTCATCAATCACAAATTCAGCCTTTGCATTGGGAATCTTGGGAACACTTGCAAGTGCAGGTGCAATCCTTTTATCAATTCCCAAAGATTTTAAGTCAATTTCATTGTAATCTGCTGAAAGAACCTCAACTTTAATCTCAGCCTTGTGAGGAACATCAAGGACTGTGGTCACCATCGGCAATTTGGGTTTACCAATTTCTCCAGTAAAGGGATATTCATCAATTTTCAATAGAGAAAAAAACTCTGTTCCTGTATCAGTGAGTTTGTTTGCATCATATTCAGTTAAATCTGCGCCGAAAAAAGATAAATTGAGCTGAACATAATTATCGTTTGCGAAGATTACATCGATTGCGGTTCTACCAGCAGAACGAATGGTTCCAAAAGGTATCCAATTTGCCCACACAGTCGTTGCATTTAGAAGCATCAATAATATAACACCTCTACGACCCAACAGGTGTGAAACCATAAAACCCCCTTTCAGGATTTTGAAAAAAACCACCAGCAAGAGACTTAAACCTAAAATCTACCCTTCTCCATATATTTACTCCTATAATAGAATATAATCAAATAATGCAATATGTCAAGGGTGCAAATTTAGACTTAAGTCCTTTTGTTCAAAACATACTAATCTTCGGGCGTTTTCAAATAGAATCTTACCGATTTGGTAAAGTAACTACCAAATAGACCAAGCCCATCTTTAATACCGCACTGAGGTAATGAATCTGACAATAGATAGTAGTACTTAACAAAATTGGTATCCACTGCTGAACCCCGCACATAGTAAAACCCTGTATCAATAGCCCAATGCTCTCCCCAAATCAACCATATATTCCCCCAAATCTGTAATAATTGTTCCAAAGTTGAAATTGAATCCTGGTAATAGACATTGATATAATACCAATTCCCCGGCCGGATTCCATGAATTTCCAGGTAACAATATAAGTTTACAGTATCTCCATTCTGCGGATAAGTTATATTGAAGGAATCAGGCACAGTGGTTGTCCCGGTCAATGTATCAAACCCCTTTGCTGAAACCTCAAGATAATAAGTCTTACCAGCAAAAACAGGAAATGTATCACGGGTTCGGAAAAGTCCTGGAATCGTATAATCCTCAATGAGTGTATCACTTATCCCCTCTCCTGATAATATCACCTGCACATCCTCAAGGTCATATATTGATTTTTCATCCATTTCATAGGTGCGGTCAACCACAACCTTTTGATACGGTGCATCATTCCTTAGAATACAATAGACATTCAACTGCGGCTCATATTCCTTGGAACTCTTGACACAGAAGGAGAAAAGAATTGCACCTATAACCAACCATCTGATTTTAATTGATAAATTTTGATAGTTTTTTCTTTTCATAATCTCAAAATCTTAGATTAAACCCAAAAGATGGAATTGGAATGGCGATTGGCGGTATTGAGTAACCAACTTTCCTGGGTGGGTCGTATTCCTGACCAGTATTGTAATTAAAATATTCATAGTCATAAAACAGAACATTTTTTCGCGCATAAACATTTATGACATCCAGATACCAGCCACCATTCAAACCAAATATTTTCATTTCCTTTTCATAGTGTAAATCGAGCCGGTGTGATAATGGCAATCTGAAGGTATCCCTGTTTCCCTTTATATACCACCACCAGGATCCTGGAGACTCACTGGTTGTATCAAACTCCGAATCGTAATAATAGCGATATCTTGCAATATCCTCAGCATAAGGCAGACCGGTCCCGAAATACCAGCGCAGATCAAGTTTACCATTTTTGATTACGGGAATTGACTTAGGGATGATAAGTCCGAATATCACATTTAGATTATGCCTTCTATCATATCTTGGGGAATAACAGATATGCCCTATATCCCTTTTTGTATAACCAAATGTATAACTTATCCAGCCAAAGTAATCTTCAAAACTCTTCTTAATAAAAATATCAAAGCCCGTAGCGTAGCCATTACCCGTGCGTAAATTCTCAGTAGGAACGCTGAAAAACATATCCTCTTCGCGCGGAATTAAAAGATTGTAGTATTTTTTATAATAACTTTCAATATTGAAATTCATTCCTTCACCAAGCCATTTTTCGATTCCACATATAAAATGATAGCCAACTGGTGGATGATGGAGGCTATCAACTGGCCGCCAGAAATCAAAGATTGAAAAATATGATTCCTGGCTATTTATAGTAACCAAAAATTGGTTATATTTACCTGCAGAAATATTGAGTGCTGAATTTTCCTGAAAACGATATTTTAATCCAAAACGCGGGTTATAAATAAACCGATTGCCCTGATTGTAATAAATCAATCTTATACCTGGTTGAATATAGATAATCGGTTTTATCAACTGCCATCTATCCTGAAAATAAATTGCTATCAGATTAGATTTTTGTTCTGGTGGTCCAAAAGTCCCTTCTTCAACTTCCCAGTGTTGTTTGACACCTAAGTTTTCTTCCTGGAATCCAAAATCAAATGTATGCTTTTCGTTATGAATATAGGCAAAATCAGACTTTCCGGTCATACTCTGTATCTTTTCGTATAATCGCAGATTTGCTGTTGAATCATAATAATCTATGTAATTTAAATCGGTAAAAAAATTGCTCCAGACACCGAGGATTTCACCATATAGTTTCGGTGTGAATATCCGACGCCATCTCCCTGATATACCACGATTACCCCAGACCAGGTCAACCTTATCTGATGGTGGCTCACCTTCAGAAAAAGAAATAACATCAGCACCACCAAATCCAGTAAGAGTAAAGCGATTCTCGTTTGAATGGTTATAATTTATCTTCGCCACTCCGTCATAAAAATAATAGGGTAATTCAACATCCTTATTAAAGATATGTGAGTATCCCCAGACCAAGGCATCAAAATATGTCCGCCTTCCACTGAATAGAAATGAACCTTTTGGAATTGGACCCTCAACCAGTAATTTTGATGTAATGAAACCGATACTTGCATTTCCTTCGTATTCTTTTAAATTCCCTTCTTTTGCCGTTACATCAAGGACTGCAGAAAGTCTATCTCCATACTTCGCAGGAAACCCACCCGCATATAATTCTGCCTCTTTGACTGCATCCGGCTGGAATGTAGAAAAAAGTCCAAAGAGATGGGTTGCGGGATTATAGATTATTATCCCATCAAGCAAGACCAGATTCTCATCCGGGCTTCCGCCCCGCACATATAATTTGCTTGATAAATCATGCATCCCTGTAACTCCGGGCATCAACTGCAGGGTCTTTATCAAATCAGATTCAAAAAAGCCTGGTACTGATTTTATCTCTCTCTGGGTGAATGTAATATGGCTTACTTCAATATTCTTTTCAAACCTCTGGCGCTCGGCCGAAACCACAACCCCGGGCATTTCAATCGCTGATTGTCTTAGTTCTATGTTGAGGGTGAAAACCTGTCCTGCCTTTATTTCTATCTCTTTTTCTACTGTTTCATAACCGAGGTATGAAAAAACGACTGTATAATTACCCTCAAGAATCTGTTCAATATAATAATAACCTTTTTCATTTGTGCTCGTCCCGATTGTAGTATTCTTTAAAATGACATCTGCGTAAGCAAGTTTTTCACCATCTTCTGCATCACAAACAAAACCTTTGATAGTTCCAAATTCCGCAGGATAGATAAAGATTGTAGCAAAGAATAAAACAAAAATGATTTTATTCACGGACAATTATAGTTAACTGGTATTAAACTGTCAACAAAAATTTCGTTAGTATTAATACTATCAGGCAATTACGTAATATCTTAACGACCAGCGGCTGTTTGTCCTTAAAATAATGCCATATATAACCCAGTGCCAGCATAAACAATATTAAAGAAACCGCAAGCAAAATGCTCAAACCAGTATTCAAGGACCCACCAAAATACTGAACAAAATTATTTCTTACATTGAGCACCGAGCCATAAATAATTATTATATGGATAAAATAAATCAAAAAAGATTCCTGTCCTATTAAAACGAAAAAATTTAGAACTTTTCCTGTTTTACCTTCAAAGAGCAAAAATAGACTGATCAGCATCAACAGCAGTCCAGTGCGCAAATAAAAGAGGTTGAAATTCCCCAGTCTATCCAGAAATGAGAAAACAGAAAAGATGATACCCGATATAAAAATTAGAAGGTTCAGCCGTTTTATGCCTATACGCGTATAAAATTCATTGAACACCAATCCAAAAAGCAATCCAAGAATTAAATAAGCAGAAAAAGGGAATAGGGGAAAACCCGAACCAAATTTCGTGGTTAATAACTGTGAAAAGAAATTTGGTGAAGAAATACTGTTATTTACTACCGGGGTGAAATAAAGGATCAACAACAATCCGATTATAGATGACGAAATTATAAGCCTTTTTTCTTTAACAAGAATCAAAAATAATTGTAGTATTAAAATTGTCCAGCCAATGGTCTGGAGTATATCGCACTGAAAGAATTGTGCAATGTCTTCTTTTGATGTCTGGGTCAATAATTGATAAAGAGAAAGTCTGGGTAGATGGAGGAAATATCCTGCCACCAAAATCGGTAAGATTCTGATAATCCTCCTTTTTAGAATATCCTCCCATTTTAGATTTTTCTTTCTACATATTGAGAATGCAAGGCCGCAGCCACTTGCAAGCAAAAATGCGGGTGCGGTCAATCCTCTTATAATATGATGAAACTGATAAAAAACAGTCTGCTTTGCTCCGGATTCAAGGACTGCACTGAGCGTATGCCCCTGAATCATCATTATTACTGCATACGCCTTTAGAAGGTCAAGGAATTTAAGACGCATTAATTTTTATTTGTATTCTTTTGCCTTTTCTTCACCGATTAGCACACGCAAAACTCCGAGTGCAAGCGATTCCATCTCTCCTTCACCCGGGAAAACAAAAAATTTAAGACATAAAAATTTGATCCAGGATTTCAGTTTATTGACAAATTTTTCTGAATGGGCAATACCACCGGTGATAATTATGGCATCAATCTCTCCTTTTAACACGACCGCGTATGCACCAACCTCTTTTGCCACCTGATAGATAAGGGCATTGTAAACGAGTTCTGCATTTTTATCACCCTGGCTAATTCTCTTTTCTACTTCTTTAATATCATCGGTGCCAAGATAAGACAGAAGCCCTCCTTCCCGGAGCAATTTTTTCTTTATTTCTGACTCAGTATACTTGCCACTAAAGCACATCTCAACAAGGGGAATAGTTGGTAATGAACCGGTTCTCTGGGGTGAAAAAGGACCATCTTCATTGGCATTTGAAGAATCTACCTGTTTGCCTTTTAGATGGACGGCAACTGTGATACCGGTGCCGAGATGGACAATGACAAAATTGCATTCTTCATAAGGTTTCTTCATTTCCTTTGCTGCTCTTTTTGCCACCATCCGGACATTCAATGCATGGCTCAATGCCTTTCTATTAATCTCTTTTAACCCTGAAAATCTTGATAATTCCCAGAATTCATCCACAGAGACCGGGTCAACAAAATAGGCATTGATTCCAATACCATCAGCAATCTCCTTCGCAATCATTGCACCGAGAAGCGATGGGTGTTCAGATTGATAATTTCCATTTTTTATATCTTCAATCAACTTTTCATTCACAAGATAAGTTCCACTTGTAAGAGGTTTGAAAGGACCTCCCCTGCCTACAACTGCATTCAATTTCTTCAATTCAAAATTTTTGCTTTTCAAGAAATTAACGACCTTTTCCTTCCGCCATTGATATTGATCAATGATCTTTGGAAATTGTTTCAGTTCATCTGCGTTATGACGGATATTTTCTTCTAAGAACGGTTCACTATTTTTATAAACTGTGATTCTGGTTGAACCAGCACCAGGATTTATTACCAGAATATTATAGTCCATTATACCTCCTATTTTATTTTAAGTGCCTTTAATAAACCTGAATCAGGCATAACACCAAATTTTTTTAACAATTCAACATCCTTTTTTGCCATATCAAAATTCCCCATAGTATAATATGCAACTGCACGATTATAATAAGCAGGAATATAACTGGAATCAAGTTCAATTGCCCTGTCATAATTTCTTATCGCCATATCAATTTTGTCAAAATCAAGATATATATTTCCGCGATTATTATATGCCTGGGCGAATTTGGGATTCAATTCAAGCACACTGTTATAGTCCGACAGTGCCTGTTCTAAATCTCCAACCCTGGTGAATGTAACAGCACGATTATAATAGGCATCCAGATTTTTTGGATCAATTTTTATTGCCTTTGTATAATAATCAATCGCCTTTCCAAAATCACCGTATATAAAATAAATGTCTCCTTTACTGACATAGGCAACTGCAAGATAAGGATCTATACCCAATGCCCTATCATAATGTTTAAGGGCACGTTCATAATTTTTCAAATTAAAGCAAAGAACACCAAGATTATAATACGCCTCACCCAGATCAGGCTTTAACTGGAGCGCACTGGTCAGGTCATTGTAAGCCTTATCATATTCTCCTATTCTGCAATAAATTGCACCGCGGTCAACATATCCCATTGCAAAATCGGGTTGTATATTGAGAGCATTTGTAAAATCTGCAATTGCCTCATTATATTCTCCAAGATGTTCATAAACCGTGCCGCGATTGAAATACGCTAATTCAAGTTCAGGATCAGTTTCTATCGCCTTATTAAAATCCTCTATCGCCTTTTCATACTGTCCAATAAGTTTGTATGCATTTCCACGATTATTAAAGGCAATTGCACTGTCCGGGAATTTTTTAAGAACATCAGTCCAGAGTGTAATACTATCCTTCCATACCTTGCAGCGGTTAAAGGAAATTATACCAAATAAAAGAAAAATAAGTGATAAAATTAAATGAAAAATAAATTTCATATTGATTGAATCTTTTAATTTTTTATTGTATAGCCAGTCAATAAAAATTCCGGCGATAAAGAACAATCCTATTGAAGGGATATATGTGTATCTGTCCGCAGCGATTGCCGGACTAACCAATGGAATCAACTGACCTACAGGAAGGATCGTAATAATAAAAAACAAAAAACCAAAGACGATTCTTGGTGTAAACTTCTGGATTTTTACAATCAAATAGATCAATCCAGCAATTATCAATGGTGAAATAAAGAAAATCAGGGGTATTGTTTTTTCAAAATTTTTTGGATACGGGTAAAAAGCAATAAGATTTATCGGTAAGATTATCTTATAAAGATAAAATAACAAATTGTAGCAAAAGACAAAGATATGTTTAAAATAACTTATAAATGGAATTCTGGCAGAACCCTGAAAATGTATACTGACAATACTTAGGAATATGGCTGGTATGATAAATGGCAATTTGGGAAGAATTTGCTTGATTGAAAATTTTTTTTCAAAATAAAAATCAAAGATTATCAAGACCACGGGCAGGGTAACTGCCATTGGTTTTGAAAGAAGCGATAGAACAAAAAAGATAATTGAACTAAAATAGAAAAATGTCTTCTGTTTTGCTTGATGATACAAATAGAATATCAAACTGCCCAGGTAAAAGAATGAATATAACATATCTTTCCTCTCTGTTGCCCAGGCAACTGATTCAACATGCAGGGGATGAATACCAAATAGCAAACTTACAAGGAACGAAAGGCTTAGATTATTGCTGAGCACATATACCAGCCAGAATACCAGAATAGTATTCAGTAGATGAAAGACAAGATTGATGGTATGCGTTGCAAAAGGATTGAGTTTGAAAAACCTGTACTCTATTGCGAAAGAAAGCATAGTCAAAGGTATATAAGTGCCGATATAACTTCTGGTAAACATCTCTTTAACATTTTTCCAGGACAGGTCTTTTATTGAATTGTTTGCAATTATGATATGGGAATCATCCCAGTTGCAGTACCCATTACTTATGCAAGGCGAAAGTGAAATAAAGGTTATAACCACCGCAACGGCAATAAAAACATATAATCTAATTTTAGGTGGCAGACTAAAACTCATATTTTCACATTTTCATAATGCCCAAAATCTTTGTGTACCCGGATCAACAATTCCACAAATCTCCCAATTTAGTTCTCCTGTTCTCTGGGATGAAACTGCCGGTGGACTTCTTTCAAATATTCACGGTCAATATGCGTATATATCTGGGTTGTGGAGATATCTGCATGCCCGAGCAATTCCTGCACTGCCCTTAAATCCGCACCCGCCTGTAACAAATGTGTAGCATATGAATGCCTGAAGGTATGGGGTGTGACTTTTTTTCTTGTCCCTGATTTTATCAGATATTTTCGCAGAATCTTTAAAAAACCCATCCTTGAGAGTTTATTGCCCCGCACATTCAGAATCAGATATGGTGTCTTTCTATTCTTTTTCAAGGCTGACCTGCCCTTGAGCAAATATTCTTCAATTGCCTGCAATGCCTTCTTTCCAAATGGCACAAACCTTTGCTTGTTCCCTTTGCCAATGACACTCAACAACTCTTCATTCATCAAAATATCGCTCAATTTGAGATCCAACAGCTCGGAGATTCTCAAACCCGCACCATAGAGTAATTCAAGACACACCCTGTCTCTTAGCCCAACCGACGTATTTTCATTAGCCGACTCAACAATTTTATTTGCCTCTTCTATTGATAGAGTAAGTGGTAATTTCCTGCCAACTTTCAAAAGTTCCAAATCCTCTGCTGGATTGCTGGTTATCTTATTATTTGCAACAAGATAAGTATAATATGCCCTTATTGCAGAGATCTTGCGATTGATTGAAACCGGACTTAAGCCAGCATCAAACAAAGAATGGATAAAAGCGCGGAGGTCGCTGGTCATTGCACCTGTTAGATTTCTCTGTTGAGACTGTAGAAAAAATCCTAACTGTCTTATATCAAGAAGATAGGACTTAATTGTATTCAATTCATTACCCTGGCTGATTAGAAAATTTTCAAAGTCCGTCAGATCCAGTTTTTCAAGCATAAGATAAGACTATGATATTGAAAATCCCTGATTAGTCAAGAATGTTTATTTGTGTCATGAATCCCACCATTGCATCCAATTTCTGCCTCTGAAAAGGTAAAGATGCAAATCGTACTATTGATTTTTGGCATATTTTCGTTATACTGACTTTAATGGTTGAAAATTTGATCAGACCTGGTGATCTGGTTTATATCTATCTTGATGAAAAAAGGCAGTTTCTCATTCAGGTGGCATCAAAGATGAAATTGTCAACTGACTTTGGTGATATAAAAATTGATGATTTATTTAACAAAGAGTTTGGTTATATGGGAAAGACCCATTTAGGAAAAAACTTCTACTGTCTCAAGCCGACAATCAAAGATTTAATGTTGAAAATAAAAAGAAAAACCACAATCGTTTATCCAAAAGACCTTGGCTATCTATTGTTTGAAACGGCAATCGGACCGGGTTCAAAGGTGATTGAAATCGGCACAGGCAGCGGTGCACTCACCTTGTTTTTATCAAAAATTGTTGCACCTGATGGTGTGGTCTATTCTTATGAAAGAAATAGGGAATTTCTTGAAAATGCAAAGAAAAATTTGGAAAAAATTGCAAATAAGAGCCAAATAGAATTTTTTCATAGCGATGTAGCAACAGATGGATTTGTCCAGACTGATGTTGATGCAGTATTTGTTGATGTCCCTGAACCCTGGGATATAATACCAAAGGCTGTTGTTGCGCTTAAAAATGGCCATCATCTGGTAAGCTGGAGTCCAAATATTGAACAGGTCAAAAGGACGGTAGAGGCATTAGAGAAAACTGGATTTATCCGCATTAATGTCTGCGAGATTTTGCAGAGAGATATGCTTGTCAGGGAAAGGGGCGTGCGTCCAAGAGAAAGGGGCATAACACATACTGCTTATCTTGTAAGTGCAACGAAGACGCGCTAAAGAAATCTATTCTAAATAAATCAGGGGGTCAACTGGTTTGCCTTCTTTTCTTAACTCAAAGTGTAGCATTGGTCCGGAAAGTGAACCACTCTCACCAACACGACCAATTATCCTGCCGGCCGGCACTTCCTCACCAACCTTAACAAGAATTTCAGAGAGATGACCATAAAGCGAATAAAAACCATCCTGATGATCAATCAATATCAGATTTCCATAACCCATAAATTTGCCCGCATAAACAATCTTCCCCTGTGCCACTGAATAAACCTGTTCACCGTAGGTACTCAAAATATCAATTCCGTTGTTTTTCGTCGTGGTGTTATACTTAGGATGAATAACCTTACCAAATTTTGTACCCACAGAACCCTTACAGGGCCAGGGCAGTTTTCCTTTTCTGGTTTCAAGATAACTTCTGGCGGCACGTTCTTCTTTTTCCTTTTGTTTACGCAGTGATACAATCAAATCCTCAAGTTTACGCTGAGCACTCTTCAATTCCTTTTCAACCTTCTTTTTCTCGGTTTCCTGCCGTGCCATTTTGTCCAGAATCTCTTTCTTCTCCTGACGTTCTCTATTTAGTTGAGCCACTTCCCCTTCTTTTTCAACCCGCCGACTTTCCAGAATAGCAATCAAATCTTCCCTCATCTTTTTATCAGCAAGATATTTTGCCCAGTCGTTTTTAAACTCAAAGAACAATTTTCTATCATTCTTCGCAAGCATCTGGAGATAATAAGAGGTTGAAAGAATTTCAGGAATTGATTTAGATGAAAAAAGAACCTCCAGACGGTAAAATGGCGTCCATTTATAGAGGCGCACCAATCTCTCCTGCAATTCTTCTTTTTGAAATTTCATTTTGGACTCAAGCCGGGCTATTTCTCGGTTCAGTTCCTCAACCCTTATCTTCTCCTCATATTCCTGGCCCGTCAATTTTTCAATATACTCTGCCGAAAGATTGATTGCCTCATCAATCTTCTCAATGCGACTAAGTGTTCCGGATTTTTCTTTTTCAAGTTGTTTTATCTCCTGGCGCACTTCACTCAACTTCTTCTTCAGATCATCAAGTTCTTTCTGTTTTTGACTGATCTGAGAAAATATGCACAGAAATATCAAAAGCCAGTTCATTTCAAAAACCTTCTCAGGGCAATGCTTGAACCAATTATGCCAAATATCATTCCAAATAATACACTACCAAGAAAGAAAAACATCCTCGGGAAAAATGGAATGGTGAAAAAAGATGATGCAATGCGCGTGGTTATTAATAGCAGCACATAAGCAATGATTCCACCAAATATCCCCTGAATTAAACCCTGGAATATAAATGGAATTGTAATAAATGTATCCGTGGCACCCACCAGCCTCATAATTTCAATCTCGGTAGCATGGGCGAGGATTGTCAACTTTATCGTCTGGAAAATTACAAAGATAACCGAGAGAGTGATGATTATCAACAGTCCAATGTCAAAGAAGAGCATAATGTGAGTAATCCTCTTTAGTTGCTCTACAAGTTCGCCACCATATATCGTATCCTTAACACCTTTAAGTAGCAGTATCTTCTGACTTATCTCTTCCAATCCTTTCATACTACGAAAATCAGGTTCAAGTTTTATGCGTAAAGAAGCAGGCAGAGGATTTTGTTCAAATACCCGCACAATCTCTATGGTCTCAGCGACCTCTTCCTGAAGTTGCCTTAAGGCTGTTTCGGCCGAGACATAGATTATCTCCTGAACACCATTTATCTTTTCAATGTTATTTTTGAGCATCTGGACATCTGCCCGTTCTTCCAGAAAGACCATTATCTCAATCTTCTCATCCAGCATACCTGCCATTTTGTAGAGATTCACAGTAACCAGCCCAAAGATAGAAAGCAGATAGAATGAGATTGCTGCAACCAGCAGTGAGAGAATGAACAGGGAACGACTGCGGATTATGGTTCTCAGCCCTTCTCTTATTCCGATGCGTAAAGACATATCAGAAACTCCGGTTCATTTATCAGAGATGACCTTGCCATCCTGAAGATGGATGATCCGCCTCTTGGTCTTTCTGACAAGCAACTGATTATGGGATGCCATCAAAATAGTAGTACCTTTGTAGTTTATATCCAGAAGGATCTCAAGTACCTCCTGAGAACTCTTCAAATCCAGATTTCCTGTAGGCTCATCAGCAAGAAGAATATATGGGTCACGCACCAGGGCGCGGGCAATCGCAACCTTTTGCTGTTCACCACCGGAAAGTTGATAGGGATAATTAAATTTCTTGTGACTCAACCGAACATAGGTGAGGATATCAAATACTTTCTTCTTTAAATCCCGTGGTGGTATATCAGTAACTTCAAGGGCAAAAGCAACATTTTCTTCCACAGTTCTATCAGGCAGCAGTTTGAAGTCCTGAAAGATAACGCCGATCTTGCGCCGGAATTCAGGAATCTTGTTTCTTTTGAGAAAATGGAGGTTATTATCCATAACTTTCACGGTTCCTTTAGTCGGTTCTTCTTCCTTGTATATCAATTTCAATATCGTACTCTTACCGGCGCCAGTGGGTCCGGTGATAAAAATGAATTCCCCCTTCTGCGCCTCAAATGATACATTATCAAGAGCAATCCAACCTTTCTGATATGTTTTGGTAACTTTATCAAATACAATCATAGGCTATTTATTGTCGCAGCAAGATAACCTGCACCAAAGCCATTGTCGATATTAACAACTGCCACACCTGGCGCACAACAGTTCAACATTGTCAATAATGGAGCAATCCCATTGAAATGAGCCCCATAACCAATACTTGTGGGTACTGCAATGACCGGCGCCAAAAATAAACCTGCTACGACTGAAGGCAGGACACCGTCCATACCGGCGACGACAACGAGAACCTTTGCCTTTCTTATCTGACTTTTGTATCTTAAAAGCCGATGCAGGCCAGCCACACCAACATCATAAATTCTTTCAACCTGACTGCCCATTATCTCGGCGGTGACGGCTGATTCCTCAGCGACTGGAATATCTCCTGTACCTCCAGAAATCACCGCAACCAGACCGGTCCTCCTTTTGAATCTTCCTATGTAGTAAAGTCTTGCCTCAGAAAAATATTTACCCGCCTTGAATGTTCTCTGTAAGAGTCCAGCAAGATTTGGACCAACCCTGGTCAGAAGAACTTTCTTATTAGCCTTAAAAATATTGCGGGCACATTCAATAATCTGATTGTCATTCTTCCCCTGACAGAAAATAACCTCGGGAAATCCTTTTCTTATTTCCCGATGCAAGTCCAATTTTGCAAAACCAAGGTCAATTAGTCTTTTCTTTAGTCTTCTTATTTATTTCTCCTTTCAAAATACCTGGGCAGAAAACTTATAAATTTCTGTGTCCTCTAATTTATAGGCATCTTCAGGAAGTCCTGCCTTAACACAGGTTTGTTCCAAAAACTGCTCCACTGTCCAGCCGTACTCAGTCGCAACCTGAGGCAAAAGCAATCCACTCTGATAACCGTGACGGATGATCAAACCATCTCTGCCAATTACAATATCTTTAAAGTCAGTCACCCTCTCAAACGGAGTCAAGACAGAAATCTCAATTTCAAGATCGGGAAGTTCTCTTTCAGTAACTGGATTAAATCTTGGATCGTGTAGTGCAGCTGCCTTTGCCATTTCCTGACAAACTTTATACAATGGTTGATCCGCAACAATATGCCCGATACAACCCCTGAGATTACCATGTTTGGTTATGGTTACGAAGACGCCATAGGGCAATTTGAGTTTTTCAGGCAGATCCTTAAATGCTGGTGGTTTTTTGCCTCTGACCACTGCCTCAATTGTTTTCTTTGCAATATCTTTCAATAACCTTTTCTCTCCTTCGGTGAAGCCGAGGTCAACGCCCACCTGTTCGTGTTCTTCATTATCTCCTCTATAAAAGACTGCAGACAGATAGCCCACAACCTGAGAATAATCACCGGTTATATTGCCACTTGTCCCGTATATCAAAACCTTTGATTTATCTGCACCCAACTTTCTGGTAAGGAGCATAGTAGTAATTATTGGACCACCACCGCAGGCTTCGCAACTATCGTTTGAAAGCCTTTTGTACAAAAGCTCGGGCTCAAATTTTTCGACTGCTTCAATCACAAGATTGTCAAGTTTCTCGGCATCTTTCTGAATATGATAATGTGAGAGATCAGAACTCGCAATCACCAAAACCTTCTTACCTTTTGTTGCCTTCAAAATTGCATCCTTAAGAACTTCGCAGGTATTCAAATCCTGCGAGCCCATCACAATTTCAACAAGTTTAAATTTCTTCAATACCGTTTGGACAAATGGCACCTGTATTTCTACAGAGTGCTCTTCCTGATGTGCCTGAGGGTCGTATTTAAGCACCCTGGGATTCTCTTTGATAATCTTCTCCGCAAGTTCAATGTCAAAATCAACCTTACCCAGCGGTGTCTTTCGACCAGCCATTTTATCAACTGAGGCACCATAAAATCCATAGCGATGGCTCGGACCAATAATTATCACATCATCAAATGTTTTATTATCCAAGAGACGATAACCGAATGCGGCAAATGGTCCTGAATACATATAACCGGCATGTGGTGAAACCAACCCATAGATTTCTCCAGAAATCTTTGCCCGGGCATTTTTTAAGTAGGTGTGCAAGGTCTCTTGTAGATCTTTTTCTCTTCCTGGATACCAGGTGCCAGCATGGATTGACTCACGATATTCTCCTGCCTTACACTGCTGTGCCATAACCATAACTCCTGTCAAAAAAAGTTTCAACAAATGGAATCTCGTAATAGTGCATAAAACCGATAATCTTCTAATTTCTGTCATTCGGTAATATTGCCCGGGATACAAATCCAGCAATGATTGCCTTGGCAATGTCAAAAGGTATAAATGGTAATACAGCCATTTTCATCGTCACAGAAAAACTGGTCTTCAACACAAAAGCAAAATTCAGGGCACCAATAAAGTATATTATTAGTATGCCGGCGAGAATAATGAAGATCTGGGCAATCAGATCCCGATTCCTGTGAGCAAAGATACCAATAATTATCGCGGCCGGAATAAATCCAAAAAGATAACCAATTGTTGGACCAGGACTTATTCCTGCCCGGAGACCAGCAAACCAGGGCACACCGAGCGCGCCAAAGATTAGATACAATGCCATACTGAGTCCACCATAGACACTGCCTAACAATACACCACTTAGCAATACAATAAATACCTGCCCGGTAACCGGTACAGGTGTGAAACCAAGGGGAATGCGAATTTGTGCAAAAACTCCGGTAATCAAGGCGAATAACAAAGAGATCCCAACCTTTTTCACCCAGTTTAACTCCAGAAGCCACTTAAAATAGATTGCCTTTCCATAATTAAAATAATCAATAGTTTTTGCAATATTCATCAAACCTCCTTACATAATATTTTAGTTAAAATCCTTGAAAAGTCAAGTGAAGTATTTCTCAGAATATCTGTATAATCTATGCTTTATCTAAGTCAATATTTATGGTAACCTTATGCGACCTTCAAATGTCAATACTGCCTGACCCCCGAATGCAACCCGAAGTATGTCATTTTTGTAGGTATAAATATGGACATAAACCAGACCCGGCATCTGGAGCGAATATCCCTGTTCTACAACAATTCGGGTAGTCTCTTCAGCCGGAATTATACCGTTTTTTACAAGGTAATAACCCAATGCAACCGCAGCACCGCCTGATGTTGGATCTTCGTTTATACCAACCGCGGGCGCAAAATGACGCATATGAACATTTGCCTCTTGATCATTGGTTTCGGTTGTAAATACCACAATTCCTGTGATCCTCAGGCGCTGACAATAATTCTTCATCAGGGCAAAATTTGGTGCGATATCAAGGAGTTGGGGCAGCGATTTCACGGGCACAACGATTTCAGGCTGACCTGATTGGATGACACTCAATGGAAGATTTGTCTCGGCGATATCAACTGGTGATATACCCAAAAATCTTGCAATACTTTTAATTTCAAGATTCATACTCAAAGTACTGGGTGCAGGAAGGGAGATGGTAACGCGATGGATCCTTTTTTCAGAAATACGTAATTCCACGGCCTGAATGCCCGCCTTTGTCTTCTGTTTCAGTATTGTCATAGGTTCGACTAATTGTATCACATTTTCATCCTCAAGGGCATAATAAGCAGCGACTGCCCCATGTCCGGAAAATTTAATTTCTTCTGAACCACTGAAAAATCTCAAACCAATATTTGATTCACCGTCACCCGGGAAGACAAATGTAGTATCTGAAACTGGATTCAATTCACGAGCAAGTTTCATCATAAGTTTTTCATCAGCATAAGATTTAATTCCAATAATCACCCAGGCAGGATTACCTGCATAGGGTATATTAGTAAATGAACATAACCTCTTCGCTTTTATCCAATCCATTTCATCCTTTTCCTATTTATTGCCCTCCATTACCCCTTATCATATCTCACACACTCCACTACTGCATCTGCGTTGATACTCAATATCACCAAATTCCAGGATCTGAGATTTCCGGCTGTTATATCTATAGACCGTAATACCCTTGCATCTCAATTTATGTGCCATCAGAAATGCAGCACGGGTCTGCTCCAGGGTTGCCTCCTCGGGAAGATTGATTGTCTTACTAACTGCATTATCCACATACTTCTGAAATATCGCCTGCATTCTGATATGAATTTCCGGCATTATCTCATGGGCGATGGGGAACAACCTCTTTACATCATCAGGTATGCTCCTGATTCTTTTCAAAGACCCCTCACGGACAATCTCAGCAACCAAATCTGGTGAATAAAATCCCTGGGTGCGAGCCATCTCTTCAAACACAGGATTGATTACAACCAGTGTTGTGTCAAGCACATTGCGCAAATAGCCAACAGAAAACAATGGCTCTATGCCTGAACTTGTGCCCGCAATCATACTTATTGTACCGGTGGGTGCAATTGAAGTAACAGTAGCATTTCTCATAGGTTGGGAATTTCTAAAAATAGATTTATCAATATTTGGAAAAGAACCCCTTTTTTCACCAAGCAATCGGGAGCACTGCCTTGCCTCAGTCTGGACAAAATTAGCAAGTTCATTGGCAAAATTAAATGCCGATTCAGAATCATAAGGAATGCCCATTTTGATGAGACAATCAGCAAAACCCATTACGCCAAGACCAATCTTTCTGTTTCCCCGGGTTACCTTTTCAATCTCAGACAATGGATATTTGTTCGCATCAATTACATTGTCCAGGAAATGAATTGCAGTTGCAATTGTCTTCTTTAGTTTCTCATAACTGAATTTATCATCAACAAACATCTTTGCAAGATTTATTGAACCGAGGTTACAGGATTCATAAGGTAATAATGGCACCTCCCCACAGGGATTTGTGCTTTCAATTCTACCCAGTTCAGGTGTGGAATTTTTTCTATTTATCTCGTCAATAAAAATCATCCCTGGATCTCCACTCTTCCAAGCATTCAAAACTATCATATCAAAAATATCCCGGGCATTGAGATTCTTTACTGATTTATGGTCGCGAGGATTTATCAGGTCATAACCCTGATTATTAATAGCCCGATTGATAAAATCATCACTAACTGCTACTGAAATGTTAAAATTGGTCAGTTCACCTTCCTTTTCCTTTGCCCTTATGAAATCAACAATGTCCGGATGTTCTACATTCAATATGCCCATATTTGCGCCACGACGTTTTCCTCCCTGTTTAATCACTTCAGTTGCACAATCATAAATTCTCATAAAAGAAAGCGGTCCCGAAGCAATGCCCATCGTTGATTTCACCATATCGCCTTTGGGTCTAATTCTTGAAAAAGAAAATCCTGTACCACCACCAGATTGATGTATCAGTGCGGCATTTTTCAAAGTTTCAAAGATGTTTACCAAGGAATCTTCAATGGGTAGAACAAAACAGGCTGATAGTTGACCGAGTTCATTTCCAGCATTCATCAAAGTTGGTGAATTAGGTAGAAATTCCATATTCACCATTATCTGGAAGAAATTCTGTTCAGTCTTTGCTGGCTCTTCGTTGTAGTTTGCATCTACCTGAGCAATGGTATGGGCAACCCTCTTAAACATATCACCTGGTGTCTCAATCAGTCTTCCTTTACTGTCCTGAACCAAATACCGTTCACTCAAAACTCTCAGGCTGTTCAACGAAAGTTTTAACTGATCCTTGATTCCCAGCATTACTTTTTCGTTCCGTAAATCAGATCTTAATTGACGATAAATGATATATGCCCTTGCGGTATTAAATTTTCCATTATTTATCAATGTCTGTTCAACAATATCTTGTATATCTTCAACGTTTGGCTTCAGACTGCCAAATCTTCTTTCTACTTCAGCGATAACTTCATTCCCGATTTTCTTTACTAAAGAGATGTCCTCATTTGTTGCCTTCATCGCTTTTTCAATTGCCGCATAAATCTTTTCTGGCTGGAAATCAACGATTGTGCCGTCACGCTTTATCACTGACTTAATCATAAACGATTATAATTGAAATTTATCTATTGTCAACATAATTTATCCAATCCTCAGGAGATCCTCTTTCTTCCTGAACTCGTCAAGACGCTGTCTGATTGAACTATGTTCAGGCAGATCAACAGCAGGATCCTTTGTCACAACCGCAAATGCATCATCCCGTGCTCGGAATAGAATCTCCTGGTCCTGTTCTAAATCTGCTATTTTAAGGTCGGGCAAGCCATGTTGTCTCTTACCCAGGATTTCTCCCGGACCCCTGATTTGCATATCCTTCTTTGCCAGCACAAATCCATCGTTGTTCTTTTCAAAAAAAGTGATTCGTTCATAGGTTTCCCGCATAACATATTTACTCAACAATAAGAAACAATATGACTGCTCGCCACCTCTGCCAATCCTGCCCCTTAACTGATGTAATTGTGCTAATCCGAATCTTTCAGGATGTAGTATCAACATTATTGTAGCATTGGGGATATCAACACCAACTTCAATTACAGTTGTAGCAACAAGTGTCCTTATTAAACCTTCACGAAAATCAGACATTATCTTTATTCTCTCCTGGGTGTTAAGCCGGCCATGAATCAAGCCCACAGAAAAATTCGGAAAGATCTTACAAATTTCATTATAGACTTCAGTCGCCGATTTAAGTTCTAACTTTTCGGATCTTTCAATAATCGGGCATACAACAAATGCCTGACGTCCCTTCTGCAATTCACTATTAATAAATTTGTAAATGCCTGCCTTCTCACTTTCCATAATCACCTTTGAAATAACTTCGCCCCGACCTGCTGGTTTCTCATTAAGCGTTGAAATATCAAGGTCGCCATAGAGTGTTAATGCCAGGGTTCTGGGAATGGGTGTTGCTGATAAAACAAGAAAATGAGGGTTGACACTCTTATTCACAAGTGCTGCCCTTTGCATCACTCCAAATCTGTGTTGCTCATCAATTATTGCCAGACCCAGATTTTTGAAACTAACTCCCTCTTCAATCAAAGCATGAGTGCCAAAAACAATTTTTGCTTCACCAGATTGAATCTGATTCAAAATTTCATCCCGGGCTGAGCCTTTGACACTGCTTGTTAAAAGCACAGATTTCACACCTATTTCTTCCAGCATTTTGGAATGATTCAAATAATGTTGCTCTGCGAGAATTTCAGTCGGTACCATCATTGCACCCTGATAACCACTTTCCACTGCAATGAGCAAGGCATAGAGCGCAATCACAGTCTTACCCGAACCAACATCGCCCTGGAGTAAACGATTCATCGGCTTTGATCTTGCCATATCATTTGCAATTTCATTGATAATCTTCTTTTGTCCTTCGGTCAATTCAAAACTGAGCATTTTTAAAAATCTTTCAGTTAGTATCCCGGTTCTTTTCAGAACAACACCTTCCTGGTTCTTGATAAACATCTTTCGCCGGGCAAGGGCGAGTTCAAAATAGAAGAATTCGTCGTACACAAGACGCTGACGAGCCTGATTTGAATCCACGACCGATTGTGGAAAATGCAGATCCTTGATGGCTTTTTTGAGAAAGGGAAGATTATTTTTTTTTACCAAATATTCAGGAATTGTTTCAGTAATTTCATTAAGGCATAGGTCAAGGGCAATACTCACTGCCCGCCTGATATCCCATATTCCAAGTCCTTCGGTCAATGGATAAATGGGAATGATTGTTCCACCAGTCTTTTCTGCTGTTGAACCCTCTTCACCAATTATTTCATACAGTGGATTGACCAGTTGTTTACTATAAAAAAATGTCACCTTTCCTGAAACCATCAACCACTCGCCAATCTTGAATTTGCCTTTCAAATCCGGACGATTAAACCACTTCAGCACAATACTCCCTGTTTCATCTTTGAGCAGAACATTGACTATTTCACCCCGGCGTCGTGCCCGTTTTATCTCAACCAAATGAACCCTGCCAATAATCGTGGCTTCGTCGTTTATTTTTATGTCCTTAATCTTTAAGATGCTTGAATAATCAAGATAGCGATGGGGAACGAAAAAAAGCAGATCCCGAACACTTTCAATATTTAATCTTTTGAAATATGCTGCCCGTTTTGGCCCAACTCCTTTAATGTACTGGACCGGGCTATCCAGTTTTAAGAATTGTTTTTTAACCACTATTTACCCTGGGTTAAAAGCTCTATCTCCTTGTGAAATGTATCAGGATTTAATGCCTTTGCCTCAGCATCCTTTATAGAAATAAGGTTTTTCTTCACATAATTTGCCAGACAGGCATCAAAGGTTATCATCCCCTGCTGCTGCGAAGTTTGAAGGATTGATAATAATTGATGCGTTTTTGCTTCCCGAATTAAATTTCTTACTCCACCTGTCGCAATCAATAATTCATAGGCAGCAAGCCGACCCTTGCCATCAGTCCTTTTTATCAAATTCTGCGCGAAAATTGCCAACAGGTTTAGTGATAGTTGCATCCTGATCTGATTTTGCTGATGAGGAGGAAAAACATCAATAATGCGGTCAATTGTAGAAATTGAATCCGCAGTATGCAATGTGGTTATGACAAGATGGCCGGTCTCAGCCGCAGTAATGGCAAGCGAGATTGTTTCCAGATCCCTCATCTCACCAACAAGAATTACATCCGGGTCCTGCCTGAGCACAAATTTTAACGCATTGGCGAATGAATGGGTATCGTGTCCAACCTCACGCTGGGTTACCAGTGCCTTTTTGTTTTTATGGATAAATTCAATCGGGTCTTCAACTGTGACAATATGACAATTATCATTCTCATTTCGGTAATTGATGAGCGCGGCCTGGGTCGTTGATTTTCCGCAGCCCGAAGGCCCGGTCACCACAATTAAGCCTCTGGGTCTCATCGCCATATCTTTAAGAATTGACGGAAAGCCAAGTTCATCAACTGTCGGTATCTTTTCTGGAATCAATCTGAATACCGCGCCAATATTACCCCGTTGTTTGAAGAGGTTTGCCCGAAAACGAGCAACACCGGGTAATTCATATGATAGATCAAGTTCGCTACTTTTCTTGTACTCCTCAACCTGCTCTTTCTTAAGAATCTCAACCAACCCTGATTCAATATCAATTGTTGTAAGCGGAGGAATTTCTAAGGTCGTCAAATCACCATTGATTCTCAAAATCGGTGGTGAACCGACTTTCAGGATCAAATCTGAAGCCTTGCTCTGAACCTGGGTATGCAAAAGATCATTAAGTTTTGTCATGCTGAAACCCGCCTCTCAAATTCATCAGGGTTGGTGCTGTGGGCAAGTGCCTCTTCATATTCAATGACCCCCTGACTTAAAAGATTTCTTAAATATTGATCCATCTGTATCATCCCGAGTCTGGAACCGGTCTGAATTGCTGAATAGATCTGTGGTGTCTTACCTTCGCGGATTGAACTTCTTATTGCAGGGGTACACACCATAATCTCAAATGCAGCAACTCTGCCACCGCCTTCCTTTTTCCTGACCAGAGTTTCTGTAATCACTGCCTGTAAAGTTGTTGACAGTTGCAGTCTAATCTGCTGTTGCTGGGCTGGAGGAAAAACATCTATGATTCGGTCTATAGTTTGAACGGCATCAATTGTGTGGAGAGTAGAAAAAACCAGATGCCCGGTTTCTGCTGCGGTAATTGTCTGTGCCATTGTCTCAAGGTCCCGCATCTCACCCACCAAGATAATATCAGGATTTTGTCTGATTGCTCTTCTCAATGCCTCAGCATAGGACTTTGTATCAATACCAATCTCTCTTTGCTCAATGATGGAATGTCGGTCCCGGTGCAAAAATTCAATAGGGTCTTCAATGGTAATGATATGTTTGCGGGAATTTTGATTAATATGTTCAATCATCGCTGCCAGGGTGGTAGATTTGCCACTGCCTGTGGGTCCAGTAACAAGCACAAGACCTCTGGGCAATTCAGCAATTCTTTTGAGAACTGTTGGAAATCCCCACTCATCAATTGTCTTTATCTTTAAGGGGATTATTCTCAAAACCACACCAATATTGCCCATCTGCTTGAAGCAATTTACCCTGAATCTTGCTACTCCAGAAATCTCATAAGCCATATCAAATTCAAGATTTGTGTCAAATATCTGTCGCTGCGCAGGTTTCATAAAACCATATATCAAACTCTCCATATCTTCTCTCGAAAGTGGTGCGTACTCGGAACGTTCCAATTCGCCGGCAACCCGGAAAACCGGCGGTTCACCGACCCTGAGATGCAAATCTGAACCTTCTTTTAGGACAAGTTCCTCTAAGAGAACATCCAGTTCAATCTTTGCCATAGACTATTTTTGTTGTCGGATAAAGGCACGGAATCCAATTGAAGTATCGGTAATGTAATCAAGTAAGGAAATCTTTGAAGAACTTATCTTTATCGTATAAGGCACTGTATCAACCGGAAACAAAGAATCTGCATTGCAGATATTGATGATTGTGTCCGCGATTGTGGTATCAAATAACGGGTTGGTCAAAAAATTGAGCAGACTGTCAATAGATTTTGGTGCGCCTTTGTAAATCGCAATATCAGTGGTATCAAAACCAGAAAGGCGGGCAAAACTGATACTCAGTGTATCATTCATAATAGAAATGAACTCGGAATCAGGTTTGTAATAGTGTTGGACCCCAGGCACATCCACTTCCACGGTCTTAAATCTTTCTACTGCCTTTCCATTCAGAGAATTGAATCTGTAATAGACTGTCATATTTGGCTTGAGCACAGTATCTGCATCATTGAACAATATCACAGTATCAATCGGAACAGTATCAATTGTAAGAAAATGCACAGAATCACCCAGGCTCCGCTCAATTATTATCCAATCAATTGTGGGCCTTTGATAAACCCAGCCCAGGGTAAGATTTACAAAAACCTGGGATTTCTCACCAAGAATGCTGGTCTCAACACCAATTACCTCACTTGTATGCTTTACCCAGCAATCAAGGTTTATTTCAAAACCAGTTTCACAGGCAATAAATAAAGAAAAAATCCACAGCCAGCACAGTCTTTTCATATGACCTCCTATATGGTAATTTTACAATAATATCTAAAATTAAATAATTGTCAATGGTAAAATTATCGCACTTGACTAATTCCAGAAAATGCGCTATAATAGGAAATAATGAAGGTCTTTATCACAGGCGCCCAGGGATGTTTGGGAACAACAATGCAAAATCTATTAAGACAAGAGAATGTTAACTTTCTGGGTGTGGATATACAACAACTGGATGTCTCAGATTTTAAGAAATTGAATGAAACAATTGTGAATTATCGACCTGATGTTATATTACATTATGCCGCCATTAGCGATGTTGATGCTTGCGAACGAGAACCAGAATTGGCATTCAGAATAAATACCCTCTCAACCCTGGGTATTGCGACCATTGCCCATAAGGTCGGTGCAAGATTGCTTTACACAAGCACCAATTTTGTATTTGACGGTAATACCGAAGAACCTTACTTTGAATATGTCGATCCCAACCCAATCAGCCAGTATGGCAGGACAAAATTTCTTGGAGAGAAATACATCAAAGAGCTTTGTAGCCGTTATTATATCATACGAACTGCCTGGCTCTTCGGTAATAACTCTAAGACCTTTGCCTCCAAATTCCTACAGCAAAAAGATAAACCTCGTTCAATAAGTGTTCTCTGTGACCAGATTGGTTCCTTCACTTATGTACTTGACCTTGCCGAGGCAATTTTTACAATTATGAAATCAGAAAATTATGGCACTTACCATATTGTGAATTCTGGTTATGGAACCTGGCTTGACTTTCTATTAAGGGCAAAAGAATTGATGCATTTTAATACCGAATTGATCCCGGTAAAGACCGAAGAACTTAATCTTCCTGCACCCAGACCCAGATTTGCACCACTTGGTTCAAAAAACTATGAATTCTTTTTTGATAAAAAGTTAAAATCCTGGCAGGATGCCTTAACGGATTTCATTAAAACCCTAACCCCAAAATCCCGGGATAATCACTAAAGCCTTGACTTTTACCCGAGAATAAATATAATCAACAATAAAAATGAAAGGATTGATACTTGCTGGTGGTTTTGGCACAAGACTCAGACCATTAACATATACGAGTGCGAAACAATTGATTCCCATTGCGAACAAACCGATTATTTTTTATGGAATTGAATCACTGGTAAATGCGGGCGTAAAAGAATTGGGTATTGTTGTGGGTGATACGGCTGGAGAAGTAAAAAATACGGTAGGCAATGGAGAAAAATGGGATATAAAGATTGAATATATCTATCAGCCAGCCCCACTCGGGCTTGCCCATGCCATTAAAATTTCCGCAAATTTTCTCCAAGATGCACCGTTTATTATGTATCTCGGTGACAATATATTGAAAGAAGGGGTTAATGATTTTGTTAGAAAATTCCAGAATATTCAACCAGATGCCCAGATACTCTTGACAGAAGTCAATAACCCACAGGAATTTGGCGTTGCCGTTGTAGATGAAAAAGGAACAGTAAAGAAATTAATAGAAAAACCAAAAGAACCACCTTCAAATCTGGCACTGGTTGGTATATATCTTTTCAACAAAAATATCTTTAATGCTATAGAACATATCAAACCATCCTGGCGCAATGAACTTGAGATAACCGATGCAATTCAATGGCTTCTTGATAATAGTTATAATGTTGTCTCAGATAAGGTGAGGGGCTGGTGGAAGGATACAGGAAAACCCGAGGATATAATAGAAGCAAATCTACTGGTTTTGGAAAATATAGAATCATTCAACCAGGGTACATTGATTGACACCAATGTAACCGGCAGGGTCAGAATTGAATCCGGAACAAAGATTGAAAAAAGTATCATTCGGGGTCCAGCAGTAATTGGTAAAAATGTTCACATTTCAAATGCCTTTATTGGACCATTTACCTCTATTGGCGATAACGCACTCATCCAGAATTCCGAAGTTGAATGCAGTGTGATTATGGAAGACGCAAAGATTCAAAATCTTAATAAACGGATTGACCGTTCAATTATTGGAAGGAATGTTATAATCAACCAATCTGATGCCTCACCTCGCAGTCATCGTTTTTATCTTGGGGATCAGAGTTTTGTGGAGATTACCCAGTGAATCAACTCACAGGATTCAAAGGTAAAGAATTAATTCAAGGGGTTCAAGTTAAGACCTTGAGACTGTTGCCTGACGAACGGGGTAGATTGATGGAAATCTTGAGAAAGGACGATGAGTGTTTTGAAAAATTCGGGCAGGCATATATCACATCTGCCTATCCGGGCGTTGTCAAGGCATGGCATTACCATAAATTACAAAATGACAATATGACTGTGATAAAAGGAATGGCTAAAATTGTCCTTTACGACGACCGCGAAAACAGTCCTACACGGGGTGTAATTAACGAATTCTTTGCTGGTGAGCACAATCACCTTCTCGTTCATATTCCAAAATTCATCTGGCACGGATTCAAATGTATCAGTGAAAGAGAATGTATCATCATAAATATTGTTACCGAATGCTACAATTACCAAAATCCCGACGAATACCGTAAACCACCACATAATTCAGACATTCCCTATGATTGGACAAGAAAAGATGGATAAATATTTGAATTCCAAATTCCAAATTCCAAATTCCAAACAATTATGAAAGTATTGGTCACCGGTGGCTGTGGTTTTATAGGCTCAAATTTTATTCGCTATTTCAACAACAAACATTCATACTACAAAATTTGCAATGTTGATAAACTTACCTATGCAGGCAACCTGGAAAATTTGCGCGGGTTAGAGAAAAAAGGTAATTACCGCTTTGTCCGTGCCGATATCAGTTCAGCATCATCTATGCGCCGGATATTTGAAAAATTCCGGCCTGATGCCGTAATAAATTTTGCGGCTGAAACCCACGTTGACCGGAGCATATTGAGTCCTGCATGTTTCATTAAAACAAATGTCATTGGCGTCGGCGTTCTATTGAATCTTTCTTTGAAATTTAATGTAAAAAAATTTTTACAGATTTCCACAGATGAAGTATATGGCTCAATACTTCACGGCAGGTTTCGCGAGGACAGTCCGCTTGAGCCTTCAAGTCCTTATGCGGCAAGTAAGGCTGGTGCTGATGCACTGGTTATTTCCTATCATAAAACCCATGGTTTGCCCACCTTGATCACCCGTTCTTCAAACAACTATGGACCATATCAGTTTCCGGAAAAACTGATTCCTCTGGTCATTCTGAATGCCCTGAATAATAAAAAGGTTCCAGTCTATGGCGATGGTATGAACATCCGGGACTGGCTCTTTGTTGAGGATAACTGCGAGGCGATTGATTTAGTTTTTCATCATGGTATGGCCGGCGAGATTTACAACATCGGCGGTGAAAATGAACTAACCAATCTCTTCGTCGTAAAAATGATACTGCGAATCTTGAACCGGAACGAAAGTTTGATCACATTTGTCAAAGACCGACCCGGTCATGATCGAAGGTATTCATTGTCCCTGAACAAGATCCGACGTCAGATTGGCTGGCATCCCAGGGTTTCATTTGAAACCGGTCTTAAGAAAACCATAGATTGGTATCGTAAGAATCAAAAATGGCTCAAAAGAACTCAAAGCGGTGAATATCGCCATTTTTATAAAAAACACTATTCCCAGCTGGGCTTAAAAGAATCCTAATGACAGGTTTTGTCGTTGCCATTGATGGTAATGCCGGATCAGGGAAGAGTACGACTGCAAAAGGTGTTGCCCGAAGGTTAAATTTTTTTTACCTTGATACCGGAGCAATGTATCGGGCATTTACCCTGAAGTATATCAGAACTGGCGGGAAAAAAGAGGTTGATCTTAAGTTAATAAAGAATTTGCTTGCCAGCACAGAGATTGAATTGTTTGAGCAGAATCAAAATTTGAAAATTTCGCTTGATGGCGTTGATGTAAGTACAGAAATTAGAACCCCGGAAGTAAATGAAATGGTCTCACCTATATCGGCGATCAAAGAAGTCAGGGAATGGATGGTGGAGAAACAGCGGAAGATTGCTCAGGGGAAGAATATTGTTTGTGAAGGACGTGATATGGCAACCGTTGTATTCCCTGATGCACAGATAAAGATATTTATGGATGCAGAACTTAGTGTCAGGGCTGAGCGGAGAAGGAAAGAACTGTTGGAAAAAGGTAGGGAGATCACTCTTGAGGAGTCATTGAAAAATCTCAAATATCGCGATGAGTATGATTCAAGCCGCGAACATTCTCCTTTAAAGAAAGCAGATGATGCAATTGTGATTGATACTACAAATTTGACAATAGAGCAGGAGATTGATGTAGTCGAAAAAATTGTGCGGGGAAAACTAAAAGATATCCTGCTTTAATTCACTGCATAATTATCTGAAGAAATTCAGAATTGACATACAAATCATCAGGGTTATACCAGTTAACCTGAGTTATCTTTGAAAACCAGGTTATCTGCCTTTTTGCAAAATTCCTGGTTTGTTGTTTTGCCTTTCCTATTGCAATCGCCAAATCCCATTCTCCATTTAAATACTGTACGATCTGCTTATAACCAATCGTGCGCAGACCAGGGCAATTGGGATCAAAGCCCATTCTTAATACCATCTTCACCTCATCAATGAGTCCATTATTTACCATAAGATCATACCGTTCATCAATCTTTTTGTACAATTCCTCACGGGGTCTGAGCAAACCGATATATTTCGGTTTGAACCGTGTATCTCTTTTCTCCTGTTTTATCAAAGCGCTTAAAGGTCTGCCAGTGATCTCATATACTTCAAGGCCCCGCAGTATCCTCTGTTTATCCCGGGGTCCAATTCTATTTGCCCATTCTGGATCAATTCTAAGAAGTCTGTTATACAGGTAATCAAGTCCCTTTTCTTTCCAAAGATTTTGAAAGTATGATTTTAGTTCCCTGTTAGATTGGGGCAGCTGGTGCAGCGGGTTGAAGAGTGCCTTTATATAAAGCCCGGTTCCACCACAAACAATTGGTAGTCTATTCCTGTTTAGTATTTCCTCAATCAAATGCTCTGCATCACGGGCAAAACTTCCACAGGAATAATTCTCATCAGGTGTAAGAAAATCGACCAAATGAAAGATTGCTTTTTTTCTTTCTTCAGTCGTCGGTTTGGCAGTCCCTATATTTAGGTATTTATATACCTGGCGGGAATCCGCGGAGATAATCTCTCCGTTAAATTTCTCAGCAATCTCTATCGCAAGCTTTGTCTTACCTACACCAGTCGGCCCAATGATCGTAATGATCTCTTCCATAACAAATAGATTATAGACAATTTTTTTGCGGTGGCAAGCATAAGTTTTGCGATATTTTCTATCTATCCAGAATTTGTTGCGAAATTATATCTCCCTTGACTTTTTAGTAAATTCTGGTATCTTTGTCAAATGGCATATAATAATCACCATTACGAAGTAAATGCCCGAAATATGATCTTTGTAGTATTTTTAAATTTCTTTATTACCCTTGCTGAAGTTCTTGGTGGTCTATTTGCCAATAGCCTTTCACTAATCTCAGATGCCTTACATAATCTTAGTGATGGTATAGCAATCCTTATCAGTTACATTGCCCTGTGTCTTTCAAGACGCAAAAGCACAATTCAAAAGACCTATGGTTTTAAAAGAGCAGAAATTCTTGCGGCATTATTCAATGCCTCGGCTCTGATAATCATCATATTCTTTTTATTCAAAGAAGCATTAATTAGACTTTTCCATCCGCACAAGATTGATAGTCTTTTGATGATGATCGTGGCTATCATTGGCCTTATTGCAAATGTCATTGGAGTAATTTTGTTAAGAAGGGATGCCCATCATAACCTGAATATCAAATCCGCCTATCTCCATCTAATTGCTGATTCCCTCTCTTCAATTGCCGTAGTCATCGGAAGTATTATTATTAAGACATTCAATTTTTACGCAATCGACCCGATTCTGACCATAGTTATTGGCATCTATATCCTGCGCGAGAGTTATTCAATTATCCAGAATACTGTTAATATTTTGATGCAATCAACGCCGGAAAATATTGATATTATGGAAATAAAATGTGCGATTGAGAACTTACCTGAAGTCCATAATCTCCACCATGTCCATATCTGGCAGATGACTGATAAAGATATCCATTTTGAAGGGCACATTGATGTTTGCGATGATTATCATATCAGTGAGGCATCAGAAATTATCAGAAAGATTGAAAAAATACTCACTGAAAAGTTTGGCATCAGCCATATTACAATCCAGATAGAATTTGGCACCTGCACAGACAAGGGGATTATTAAGACCTGTTGATTTACAAGACCTGTCTGAATTTATTGCCCCTGCTTTCTTCCAGGAAAAGCAAATATGTGATGATCTCGCGGTTTTGAAAGATTATTGAAATACCCTGTTTATAATCCCGCATCTGACTTAGGTATTCTTTCTTTTCTTTACCAATCTTATAGTCAATTATGGTAATTCTTTGAGGTTCAATAATGATCCGATCCAAATGAGCAGAGACATCTGATTTTTCCTTTTCATAGTAAAGGTCTAATTCATTTTTGCATTCTTTATTCTGGGTATCTCGATAAAATATAAAGTGTAGATCCGGGTCAGTCAATGTATCACGCAAAATTTTTCTCAATCTAATTTCAATCTCTTCAACATCTTCAGAATTTTTGACCCAGTTCCTTTTTGTGTTATCTATAACTTCATTCATTGCTTTTTCAATGTCCAAGCCATCAAGCCAGAAAATCTTACTCAATGCCTTATGGACAATATCACCAAATTCCATTCCTCGTCTTCTTGCAGGTTCAATAATTTCTATTCCCCGTTCAGTAGGTGAGTATAGATCGCGCTCTTCACGGAGTTTAAGGGGCTTTTGCATAACCGGTGAATAAATCCTCTCAATCCTTTTCTTCTCTGGAATAACAAATCTTCTTTCGGGTATTTCATCATAGGGTAGTGATTTCCCAGCAAATTTTTCTTTTATTCTTTCAAACCAGAAGCCGGAATTGCCTCTTTTACGTTTGTAACCTAAAATGTGTATGCCGGTCTTTGCCCTTGTCAGTGCAACATAAAGAAGATTTAAATCATCATTACATTCAAGTTCCTTTTCTTTATCTGTAAGACCGGGCAGGTATCTGCCATATTTTCGTAGATATATATTATCAGGACGGGCGTTTTCTGAATAAGAAGATATTAATAATTTACCTTTGTTACCTGAGCGATCCCAGTTTGTCTCCGGGATGATCACAATCTCAAATTCAAGTCCCTTCGCCTTGTGGATAGTCATTATCCGAACTCCCTCAAATTGTGTTTCTTTCACTTCAATCGCCGGTCCATAGTGCTCAAGCCATTCAATAAAATCAGCCAGCGAACCACACCCATCATTCATATATTCAATTGCCGCATCAAGTAATGTTGCAAGCGGATATGAGATCTTGATACCAAGTTCATTACAGATATTGAAGATAAACTGGTATGGATTCATATAGTAAACGAGTGAAAGGAGTTTCTTGAGTTTTTTCGTAATACTCCAATCAGATCTGGCATTACATAGTGCCAGAAAGAGATTTTTCCCCTTGCCTTTAATACTGCGTATAATCTCCTCACTCATTCTGAATAGATCAGATGTGAGTACCATAAAAAGGCTGAAGTCATTTTCAGGATTATCCAGAAATTTTAATAAATGAATAACAAGTTGAACATCCGGCTCATCCAATATGCTGGTATGTGAGCGACTCAGGCAGGAGATTCCATTTTCTGAAAGGATGCTTGCCATCTGAGCAGCAAAATCATTCTCTCGTGTCAATATTGCAATATCACCTTCTTGATAGCCATATTTTTTCAAATCCTTTATTATGTCAATAACCCTAAGCATAGCCGCCTCATTTCCCTCATCGGCTCTGAATTCTCCGAGTTCTTCAATCCTCAACCAACCTCCCCTATTCCTGGGGTCAGGTTTATCATTTTTGTCCAGAACTTTATTGACAAACTCAATTATCTCCGCCTTTGTGCGGTGATTTATATCCAATCTTCCTGTGGAGATTTTCTCCTCATATTTTGACTTTAGTTCATCAAACAATTCAGGTGCGCCACCGCGCCATCTAAATATTGCCTGATAGGGATCACCAACATAGAACAAACTCTTTTCTTCAGGATTATAGGCAGTAATCTCATCCAGAATCGGGGTAAGAATATCTATCTGCTTGTAACTTGTATCCTGAAATTCATCAATCATCAAATGGTTGATATCAGCACCAAGCTTAAAATATAAGTAATCCATCTCCTGATTCTTCTCGAATGCATAAAGAATACAATCTTCAATATCGCTAAAACTTATTACATTTTTCTTTTTCTTTTCTTCCTGAAATATTCTGTAGATTTCTACAAATGGCCGTGCCATAATTATCATCTCTTTATTTGAAAGTGCCTCAAGATAGGCAATGATGCTGTCAGTTATTGATTTCACAATTTTTTTGTAATCTGCGGGATTTTCCAAACGTTCTCTGAATTTAACAAAATAGTCTTTTTCCATTCCCTTGCTGCCGACAAAATATTCTAATAACCATACCAGTGACTCATAATCTGCCTTATCAATAAATTTCTCAATTCCATCAAGAAACCCTTTCCAATTATTTTCAACTGCCCCAGCCTTTGTATGGGTTGCCTCAATATTGGAGTTCACAAAATCCTTAAATGCCTTAAAGTTTTCTATCAGCGCAGTTTTGCAAATTTCTGCCCGCTGATTCAACAAATCTCCCTGTGTGAAAAGTTTAAGCAAGAGTGACATATAAGAATTGAATTCGTGGTAAACTCTGCTAATTGATTCCTTTACCCTTTGTTCCGCCAACTGAATAAGTTCCATAAGTGATTGAGTCGTTTCTTTATTATTATGAGCCTGCTCAAAATATTTATCAATTGCCTGCTGAAGATAGATCTCTTCTTCTGATTCGTCAATAATTCTACATTCCGGAAGAATACCAGCCTGGAAAGGAATAACTGAAAGGAATGTCGCAAACATACTATGAAAGGTTGAAACATTTAAATTTGAAAGATTATTCAATAGATACTCCCTCCTGAGGGATGCAATCTCGCCAATTTTTTTGTCTGCAAGGACTTCATTAAAATAAACAAGCACATCCTTTTCTTGTTCATTAGTAGCATAGCCTGTTATCAGCACATTCAGATACTTCAATATGCGTGATTTCATTTCATAGGCGGCTGCATTCGTAAAGGTTATGGCGTATAATGATTCAAGAGGATAATTGTTTTTATGTAAGAATAAGAATAAAAATCTTTTGGTTAAGGCATGGGTTTTACCTGAACCAGCCGCCGAAATTAAGGCAACATTTTCAATCTTTTTCATATTGCCCCCACCCCGCATAAAGGACAATAATTACAGTATTCACAAACATCTTTATCATCGGTCTGGGCAAATGGAACCTCAATACTTAGAATCTCTCCAATAGTTGGAACTAATATCTCATTCCTGAACGCCTTCAAGTAATCAGAAACCTCTTCCTGCGCACATATTTCTCTTATTTCCGGTTTTGACGCAATTTTGTAATATTGCATGCCACCAATTCTTTTATCCTCATCCTTAGAAAACATAAGGGCATAGAGGGGCAGTTGGAATTCCACAAAATCTTCGCCAATACTATATTCTTTTTTCTTCGGTATCGCACCAGTCTTATAATCAATGATGTAATAATCTCCGTCCTTCATATCAATTCGGTCAACATACCCCTTCAAAGGAATTGAGAAATCACCCACTTCAATTTTATCCACAAGTTTTCCTTCCAGCGATTGGGGGAAAATCTTATAACCGTTCTGGAACCTCAATAATTCATTCTCCAGGAATTTTCTTATATGTATTTTAAATACCTCCAAATCAAAATAGGCGACAGCCCTAACTGGTAATGGAAGATATTTACCGGAATTTATGTACATCGCAACAATTTCTTCAAATTTCTGCTGTGCCTTATTAATCTGATTATCTTTGAATCCCGAAGGAAAATGATTTACATAGAATTCTCTGACTGCATTATGAAATATCTTGCCCCAGATTTGCGGGTCAATCTCCTCAGAAATTTCCTCTTGCTCCTCTATACCGATCATATAATTCAAGTAGAATCTGTAGGGGCATTTTTTATATGCTGAGAGTGCAACATAACTCAGTGGTCTTTTTTTTATTTTTTCTATCAAATCCCCCATCAATTTTTCGTCTTTCTTGATACTGTGCTTCTTAATCTCTATAGCACTTCTAATAAATCCTGCTTGTTTTATATCTTCGTATTGGCCATCGGATTCAATCATAGTAATAAAACGGGACGGTATATCCTTTTTCTCTTCATTTACATAAAGAAGAAAAACATCATTTTTGCCACTGATCAATTGGGTAAAATTGTAGTAATAAAGATTATCCCTTTCCTGACTGGTTGGCAAGCCCAAGATCTTTCGCAGTGCCGGGTTTATAAACATATCCTTTTCACTCCGTCTCGGGAAAATCCCCTCATTCATAAAAGGCAGGATAATGCAATCAAAATCAAGATTCCTTGCCTCCAGCACTCCAATTATCTGAACTCCTTTCAATGGCTTACCTTCTGTATGATACCTGCCATCCTGTAGTATTCTCAAAATAAACTCAAGCATATCAATCCCCGGCTTAATTGCATCAGGCATAATTCTCAACCGGACAAGATTATGTAGTTGATCAAAAAAATCACTTGTTCCCGGTAGATTCGCCCTGATTACATCCTGATTATAAGTAAGAACCTCATTAAGCAGTTCAATAAGTCTGTCAATATATACATTGAATTTTAACTCAGCGCTAACCGTGGAGAAACATTTTTTTAGAAAAGTAATAAGATTAAGACTGGCGGATTCCAATCCTGGCAAAATTAATTGCTCGCCTTTTTTGTCTATATTGAAATAACTTTTTTTGTTTTCTATCATTTTTGCTTTTATATCATATACAAAATGCCGCATCTCCTCTCCGTTTATGCAGGCACTCTTTATTAAGGGATGCTGCAGAAATACAAAAAATTCCTTGTGGTGTAGATTACTCTTAACTGCCTCGTATAGATGTTGGAGAAAAGAGTAGAGAATCAAATTTGTAAAAGGTATACCAGCAGATAGATTATAATCTATATCCTGTGATTTAAGCATTTCGGTTATTGGAAACAACAAAGATTCATCAGTAAGGACGATGCCGATACGGTGTGGTTCCGAGTATCTTTTGATTGCCTCATTAACAATTTCATTCAGAAAAAAAGTTTGTTTCGTAAATGTTTCAAGGGCTTTGATATGAATTCTTGGTTTTATGGATGATTTCTCTTCAATTACTTCAATTTGATTGAAATTTACCCCTAAGTGTACTAATAATTTGTAGTGCATGTAAAATCTACTATTTGTATCATTGCTGGAAATGATCTCCTGAGGTTTCCCTGAGTGGAGAATCAGTTCAGCATCTGAATCAGAGAGAATGTTTTTTATTATCATCTTTTCAAGGGATGTGGTTGCCGCAACTCCTGCAATAGCAATATAATCAAAATCTTCCAAGATCTTTGAACTGTATCTTTGGAAAACCATTTCATAGACATCAATCCGATCTCTGTATCCTGCATCTGCAAGATTCTTTCGGTATTCAAGAAAAACTTCTCTCAAAATAGGTAGCTCATCCTTAACATATCTTTCAGAAAAATGTAGCTCAGTGGATTTCTGGTGAATCTCGTCAATGGTCACCCGCTCCTGAGCCAATTCATCAAAAAAGTTCAAAAGGCGATTGCCAATGCCGATAAACATCAAAAAGGGCAATTCCTTCCAGTGTTCAATCTTCAACTCATCAATCGTCTGCTTAAGCACAAAATTTCTTTCAATATCATTGAGAACCTTCGCCCTTTCTCCACCAATTTTTTCATATTGATAATTAATAAGTTCCTCAATGGTAAACATCGTAGGCGGGATAATACCCTTCACACCTGCCGAATCCAAAAGATAGCGGCGAAAGTATAATTTATTCCTTTCGCTTGGGAAGATAACAAGGGTTCGGGAAAAATCAGGCGTAAATTTTTTGAATTTATTATGATAATATTGAGCAAGAACCTTTAAAAAATGCTGGTCAATTGAGATTATCTTTACCTTCCCTTTCATTGTGGGATATTATACTGTTTTCAAAGAAAAAATCAATAGCAGGAAAAAGTTTAATCTTGACACAAATTGTTTTTTGTATAATCTATAGAAGTAATTCTATATGGCAGTACATACCTTTAAAAGAATGATATCTCTTATTTACCAGCCCTTTAACTATTTGATTGACTTTATCCTTCCCTGCTCCTGCGTTGTATGCGGTAAAGAACTCAATCAGGGACTTGTGTGTAATGACTGCCTTGACCTTGTCATCACCACAAAAACACCATTCTGCCCGCACTGTGGCAGACCAATTGATAAGACAAAGACCTGCGCATTCTGTAGATATGAGGGGAACCTTGATTATGGCAGGGCATTCGCATTATATGTTCCACCGGTTGATACAATGATTCATCATCTGAAATATCGTGGCAAGACCAATCTGGCAAAATTCTTTGGCTTTGGTATGGCTGGAGTGTTAAGAACTGATTATCATCTTAAAGAAGTAGATTTCCTGATGCCCGTGCCCCTTTTCTGGTTTAAGAAAATTCGCCGAACCTATAATCAGGCAGAACTACTCTGCGAGATTGTAAGCCAGGAATCGTCAATTCCGGTCGCTAATGCCCTGATAAGGGTAAAAAATACAAAGACCCAGACCAAACTTGACCACAAAAAAAGACAAGAGAATGTTAGAAATGCCTTTGTCTTAAGAAAAGAAATAGATATCACAGGAAAGAAAATACTCGTAATTGATGATGTGATGACCACAGGTGCGACCATAAAAGAATGTGCCCGAATATTAAAATCAGCGGGCGCCGAAAAAGTCTACTCCCTTGTCTCAGCAATAACACCCCAGAGTCATGGTTAATTTCCCGTGTTTCTTGACATATATGATAAATTAAATAGAATAACCTGTGGCATATTTTTCTATTATCCGACCTATGAACTGTCTGATAACTTTTGTTTCGGTGCTGTGCGGTGCCTGGGTAGGGAAATTGATAATTATCAACAATCAGATACTCCTTGCCGGCATCGTGGGGTTTTCAGTCTGTGCATTCGGAAATGTAATAAACGATATAATGGATATTGAGATTGATAAAATAAACAATCCATCACGTCCCCTTGCCTCAGGCAGGGTCAAAAAAAATACTGCGATTGCCATAACCTTGGTGCTGGCTATCGTATCTTTATTGATAACTCTCTTTCTTAACTTTGAATCCTTGATCATTGTTATCATTGCCATACTCTTACTCTTCTTTTATGGTCTATATCTAAAGAAGACACCTGTAGCAAATCTTATTGTAGCAATCATTGCGGGTTTGAGTTTTATCTTTGGTGGCATTATCACCAGCAATTCAGTTGCATTGATTCCGGCAGTATTCGCAATATTTATCCATACGCCCAGGGAGATCATAAAAGATATAATAGACATTGAGGGTGATAGAAAGTTTGGTGTATTATCATTACCGATTACACTCGGAAAGGAAAAATCAATCACGATTGCGATTATATTTCTGATCTTTCTTATCTTATTGTCTCCAGTTCCATACTTTACCGGATTTCTGAATACAAAATACCTTCTTGTTATCCTTTTTGGTGCAATCCCGCTTCTCATTCTGACAATCATCAGAATCAAATACTACAAACTGGCAAGCAATCTGTTAAAGATAATTATGCTGGTCGGGCTTGGAGGTTTTATCATCGGATGATAAAAATAATCATTCTTGCGATACTCCAGGGTTTGACAGAATTCTTACCAATATCAAGTTCAGGGCATCTGGCAATCTTAGAAAATTTAATGGCTATTCAAGAGGTGGTTGCAGTAACTGCCATTTTGCATTTTGGTACATTACTTGCGACAATTGTCTATTTCAGAAGAGAGCTATACGAAATCATTATCGGACTTATAAAAAAGGAATCCTCAGCAATCAAATATGTGATAAATATCATCATCGGTAATATCCCGATTGTGGTTTTTGCCATACTCTTCAGAGACCTTATTGAGAATACATTCACTGAAGTGCGTCTGGTAATGGTATTTCTTGGAATTACCGGTGCAGTTCTTTTGCTCACCACAATTGTCCCCAGAGGAGAAAAACAAATCTCGGTAATCAGGGCATTGGTCGTAGGCATTGGTCAGATGTTTGCGGTATTCCCTGGATTATCGCGTTCCGGACTTACAATCTCGTCTGGTATCTTTGCACAAATGGAGAGAACTGAGGCATTCAAATTTTCATTTTTATTATCATTGCCTGCAGTCTTGGGTGCCAATCTACTTGAGATCAAAGAGATTGCCAGTCTGCCCAATCCGATAGAGATTTTTATTGGTCTTATCATAAGTTTTGTGTTCGGACTTATTGCCTTGAGGTTACTACGTGCACTCGTTGAGAAATGGTTTTATCTATTTGGATTTTACTGTTTGATAATAAGTTTGATTTTTTTGATTTTGGGAATTTGAGCAAATTTCTTTAAAGGAGGTTTTATGTTAAAGGCACTTATTGGTTATTATTCGCGCACCGGTAATACAAAGATGATGGCAAAAGCAATTGCCCGGGGTGTTAAAAAACAAGGGCTGGAAATAAAACTCTTGCCCTTAAACAAAATCAAACCAAAAAACCTTTTAAAATACCATTTGATAGTCCTGGGTTCACCAACATATTATGGACTGATGGCAGGTGAGATGAAGAAATTCATTGATGAAACTGTAAAATACCACGGAAAATTAGCAGGAAAGGTGGGTGGTGCATTCACCTCAAGTGGGGGAATTGCTGGTGGTGGTGAGACCACTCTTTTAAGCATCCTTGAGGCATTCTTAATCCATGGAATGATTGTGATGGGTGAGTCAGGTTCTTATCATTATGGACCAGTGGGTATTGAAAAACCTGATAAGAAAGTTATTGTCTGCTGTGAACTATATGGTCATAAACTTGCAAAATTAACAAAAAAATTAGTGGACTAAACAAACGGAAAAAAGGCTCAGCAATCTCAACCGGATGTCAAGCAAGATTGACCACTACAAACAAGAATATACGCAGTGTCGTCCCGACAAGAAATTTGGGACTTACAGGAAACGTAATATCGCCTGCCACAAAAATTGGCAGACTTGCATAAACAATCTTTTACCCATTAACTACGCCTAATTACCAAACCAGCATCTATGCCCAATAACCATCGATGACTTTACAATAGCAAAAATCCAAAACATTTGTAGTGGCAGACCGTCACGCCCCAGGGTGGTCTGTCCTGCCAAACTTCATCCGACAATATATAACTCTTGACCAATTTCACTTAATAGATATAATCCTGTATGATAGTGTTTTTACTATTCCTCCAAATAAATGACGGCTATCTCACAGTCCGTGCTGAGAAAGAAGGACTGCCGGTCTTTGTTGACGACGATTTCATCGGCAGTACCCCGGTGATTAAGTACCCGTTGAAGCCAAATGAATACGATGTTGGTTTTTTCCCGCAGGATTCGCTTGAGACTGCATCCTATCAATTTAAGAACGGAAATATAGGTGCATTATGGAGAATCGCAAAGTATGGCGAAGGGATTGTAAAGGTAAGGATTGAGGCAAATAAAGAAACGATTGTTGATTTGAATTATCAGGCGGTGAGGTCTGCACCGGGCAGGGCAAAACTGAAGGTTTTTGGCTGTCTGGGTGGTGCATTTATCCTCGGCATACTCGCCACCCTCGGATTTCAGGCGATATTTTAGATTCAGAAATTGCAGGAATAATTCCGTCGAAAAATGGGACAGGCACATTTTTTTGTTTTTCCGAATGCAAACCTTAAAGGTTTGCCCTACTCATACCAATATTGATTAAATGGTCATTGGTTAAATAGGTAAATATTTAACCTTTTAACCAGTTGAATTAAATTGTGTAGGGACAGTCTGCAAAATTTGTTAAATATTACTACATTCTATTATTAAATAATAATGAAATAATAAAATAATGGAAAAAAGTTGGCGCGAGACGAGTCTCGCTATTCAAATCCCCTGTTTTCCTCTTTTTCAAAGAACCAAATGTCATGCTGAATTCATTTCAGCATCCTAAAAAATACTGCCACTCTGTCATGCTGAATCCCGATTTTTTGTCAAGACGAAGAATCTCCTGTCTTAATTTTGAGACTAAAGTCTCTACTCCAGAGTATTATCATTTAAATTGTAGTGGCAGTC
>CAYQKL010000021.1:0-41628 GCA_964418185.1 uncultured bacterium | reverse complement strand
AAAAAATGCACAAGACAATTTACAGAAATTAACATCAGTAAAATTAAGGAATTACGGCTATGGCTAAAAAATATAATAAAAAAATAGTTTATAGAATAATAAACTTTTATTTAACGAACTTGCGGAAAAACAGAGTTTATCCAAGAAAAGTTTATATTTTTGGCTCTTTTGTCAAAAATAAATTCACTGAAAACAGCGATATTGATTTGGCAATTGTTTCAAACCGATTTAAGGGCGACATAATTGAGGATAATCTAATGTTGATGCGTTTGAGAAGGGAAATTGATCTACGAATTGAACCGCACGCTTTCACGATAAAAGAATTTAATATAAATAATCCCATTGTTGGAGAAATTATAAAGACGGGAAAAAGAATAATTTAGTGTAGTATTTGATGTAATTTCAGCAGGTCTTTTAGCGAATGCAGTTAATATCTACAAGAGAGTAACGCTTGCCCCATAACGAGCAAGGAGGTCCCTGCTGTGTTCATCAGAGGTAAAATAAAATACCTGATTACCTTCATCCACAAATTTTTTTAATAATTCCGCAAGCCGGCACCGCCTTTCCCAGTCGGCAAAGATAAAGGCATCATCAAGGAGCAAGAATGTTCCAGCAGGAAAGAGTTTTTTCAAGGCGGAAAATCTGAAGCAGAGTAATAACTGGTCACGGGCACCACTGGATATTAGATTGATCGAATATTCACTGCCATCCTCATCAACTGCAACAAAATCCTGATTTTCAATTTTTATCTTTTTATACTTTCTGGTAACTTTATAGAAATATTCACTCATACTATCCTCACCCGACACAATATTTTCAATAAAATTATCAAGTTCACTGCTCATCTGATTCAAAATATCTTCTGCCTTCATCACGGCATTAAGTTCAAGCTCATAATTACTCAATTGTGCCTCTATCTCTGATATCTCTTTTAATGCCTGACCTTCATCGGTAATACCATACTGACTCTTTTTAACTTCCTCAAAGATTTTTATATCCCTCTGGAGTCTATGAATCCCTTCTTCCATATTCTTTACCTGTTTTTCAAGTTCATCGGCAATTGTAATATCATACTCCTTTTGGGGTGGTGGAACTTTTTTCTCATCAATCAGACGCCGCCATTTTGTTTCATCCCTCTCGCCCAGATGGGAAAAGAGTTTTGCCGATATGCCGTTAAGTTCATCCTGGATTCTTTTCTTTTCAAATAATTTTTCCTTTAATTTACCAATTTCGCCGCAGCCGGTTTTATTCCGAAGTTCTTCAATTTGTCTTTCAATTTCTTCAACAGCTATTGAGATACTCAGGGATTTTAATCGCTCATCCTTTGCAGTTATGAGTGTCTGAATCTTTATTTTTTCCTCCTCAAGAGAGTTTATTGCATCATTCAGCTCATCAAAATCTTTTGTTCTCTTTTCCAACAATAGTTCTGCATCGTTCAAAACCTGTTGATTTTTTAAATGTTCTATCTTAATCTGAGACTTTTTTATTGCGACCAATGTAAAACCAATGATGCTTATCAAAAATATTATTAAAGATACAAGGATTGAAAAGTTAAATCTGAAACCCAATATTAGAATGATAAAACCAATTAAAAAGATCAATAGCGGATAGAAATAATTGGGCTCTTTTCCTGTCTCCTTCTTTTGATAAATTTTTTCTTTTATTCTATGCCTTTCTATTAATTCAAGTTTTCTTGATACCACAGTGAACTCCTTTTTCAAATTTTCAGTCTCACCTGTTAATTCATCCCTTTCCTTTGCCTGGGCAGCAATGGTTTTTTTCCCCATTTCAAGTTCCTGCCATTTATGAAGGTCTTCTTCATTAAACCTTTCATAAAAAGATAGTGCATTTTTTTTATCCACATATTCTTCATACAATTTTTTTATCTCCTGATATATCTTGAATTTTTTAAAGTTTTCAATCGATCTCAATTCCTCGCTCAACTGTGTATATTCCTGAGAAAGTTTCTTTAGTTGTTTCTTCTTGTTTTCAATCTCACCAATTTCTTGGATAAAATTTTTGAGTTGTTCAAACCTTTTCTTAGTATTCTCTATCATTATCCTCTTTTCTGCTTTCCAATCATTTCTTTTCGGTTGATACCCGATTCCATCCCTTATTTTTCTTATAATTTCTGGAATTGGAATCTGTGGACCTGTTTGGCTGAGCATAGATTTTAAACTGTCCCAGAAATTTGCCTGTTCCTTTCTATCATAAAGTGCAGATTCTGATGCCCGAACATAAAGCAAACTGGCGATTTCAGAGTTCTGGATAAAGTATGGAAACTTGGCTGTGGGTAAACTTAATCTCTTTCCTTCAAACTCTATTTCAAGAATTATATCATCAGGCTTGCCATAACGTGTTTTACCTTTTAATAAAACTGATGTTATTGCTTCAACGAGTGCCGTCTTTCCTGTTTCATTGGCGCCATATATGACATTGAACATCCCGGGCTCTAAGAAAAATTCTTTCACAGGACCATAATCTTTGAGTTTAATATTTTTTATCTTCATACCATCTCAGCAAAATGGGGAAAGATCAGTTGAAAAATTTTCTTTCGCAATTCATCTGGAAGATGCTGTGTTCTTTCAACAAATTTTCTGACAAAAGGATTTTTTAATACTCGGTCCCAGGACTGGATATCATTGCAGTCTAAATTGATTGTTGTGAATTTTTTCAGATATTTTTCTTTTATTTTTGCAATTTCTTTTTTAAACTCACCTTCATTCCCTGCAATAAATCCTTGAACATTTATACTTGGTAGGATATTTTCCCCTTCAAAACCATTTAATTCCTGCTTTATCTGATTTAAGATTTTTTCTTCATTGCCAGGAAAGATAAAATAATTCAACTCTTTCCAGAATTGAGCAATTTCAACCTCAATAGAGTTTACTACGATCTTTTTCTTATCAATTTCAATAAACGAAATCATCCTCGGTGTTCTACATTTTGTATTGAGGGCAATCGGTGCACCCGAATAAACAATCTTTGTTGTGTCATAATCCAATTCAAGGTATGCCGAATGGATATGTCCAAGCAGGGCAACTCGGCAGTGATTTTTTAAATCAGGAGGATATATTGGCATATATTCAACATCCTCAACATTTAACACGGGCAGGATAGATAAATCATAGAGTGTTCCATGGGCAATAAAAACATCGGGATTTTCGGAAAGGTCAATTACACATTCAGAAAATTTTGCAGGCTGGAATGGAACCGCAACAAACGTTATATCTTTGATACTAAATTGTTCAAAAGGTCTTTTTGTGCATTTATGCACATTTTCACCATAATCATAATTTATACCATAGGACTCTACATCATGATTTCCGGGTAAAAGGAATAATTTTGAAGAAGACCGCTCAAAAATCTTCCCCACTTCAGACCTTAAAATTGTTCCCTCGGTATCAGAATCAAAGAGGTCACCCGCGATGATTATGCAGTCAACTTTATACGCATTTGCCCTGTCTATAATCCATTCAAGGACCTTCAATCTTGAAGGTTCTTTACTGGTAAGGTGTAGATCTGCTGTATGGAGTATTAACATTGGTATTTTTTATTAAAATAATCTCCAAGGATTTTGCGATGGTCAAAGGCAATCTCTTCAGGCAGATTGTCCTTTGTAAAGACTCCGATTTCCATCGCATCATCCTTTGCCTGGGGTGTGCCTTTTGCCTTTGCAACAAAGACGATGCTTATTGTATGGAATCTTAGGTCGCGATTCGGGTCGGAATAAGTATGGAATTGTCTCAGGTCTGTGATTTCCAAATTGGTCTCTTCCTTTGCCTCCCTTATCGCGGCTGATTCTGCAGATTCTCCATAATCAATAAAACCACCGGGGATTGCCCAGCCATAAGGAGGATTCTTGCGTTTTATCAGGACGATGCCATCTTTTAGTTCAATTATGATGTCCACAGTCGGTATAGGATTTTTATAAGACATAGAAAATTATATTTATATTTTGTGCTAAATCAATGGGCAGACTGCTATTTATTCTGACGGTTTGCTCAATACAAATCCGTAATAAAAAAGTGATACTATTAAAGTAGTGAGTAGCAAGTAGAGGGTAGCGAGAGTAAATAAAAACAGAGGCAAAAAGAATAAGGCAATTAGGGGCAATTGAAGGCAAAAGAAGAAAGGCTCAGGAAGGGTTTATAAAAAAGGCAAAAAAGGGCGACAAGAAGGAGTAAAGAAGGGTAAACAAGGGCAATTATAAACGAACCACCATTGAAGTGAGACGATACGGGTGGCGAAACCGTATAACGAAAGACGATATATTCTTGACTGGATTAGGGACCCTGATTTTCATCAGGGCATGCTTTAGTTCCGTAAGAAGATTTTTGCAAGGCTGAAGACTTGCCCTACTTGTATTATGTATCCTGTATCGTGTATCGTGCATCAAGGAAGGAGTAGGGATTTCAGTCCCGTGTGGAGGAAATTGTTTAGTGCTTATTAACCTTCGGTTTGATACCTTGACACACGCCGAAATTTGGATATTATTGGATAGTTTTCATGCCGGTGTAACTCAGTGGTAGAGTAGCGGTTTTGTAAACCGCAGGTCGCCAGTTCGAATCTGGCCGCCGGCTCGGAATGAAGAGTAACGAAAAACTATAAACTTTTTACGATATGGGCATCCAAACCCTATTAAGATAAACTATCTTTTAAGGGCAGGTACCCAAGTGGCCAACGGGGGCAGACTGTAAATCTGCTGACGAAAGTCTTCGGAGGTTCGAATCCTTCCCTGCCCATCTTATTTAGATTCCAAATCCTAAATTCTAATTTCTAAACAAATTCCGAATTCAAATCAATCATCTAATTAAGATTGACAATCTGCTGTTTTTGACTAATATTATATCAACTATGGCACGAAGACTTTCAATTCTTATATTGGCAACTATTTCGTTTTTTACTTTGTGCACACCATTCAAGGCACGGTTTATGAATGTTGAGGAGCGGTCTGCTGAATCCTTTGAACAGGGTAATAAACATTTTAAGGCAAAGGAATATGAAAAGGCAATAGTGGAATTGGAAAAAATTGTCCGGGATTATCCGAAGACCGAGGCATATGAACCGGCACTTTATCTTCTGACATTTTCTTATTTCAGAATTAATGCTTATGAGAAGGCAGCCTTTTATGGTGAAAAATTTGTCAAGGAATTTCCTTATTCTAATTATCTGACAAAAGTATTGGGAATGCTCGGTGAAGCAAATTTGAAATTACTAAATGATTATAAGGCGGTGTATTATTTGATAAAATTTCATAAACAATCTACAGATGAACTGGAGAGAGAATCTGCCTACAAAAGAATAATGCAGTTGTTATCAGAAATGTCGCTTGAAAATCTTGATAAACTTCATCGGAATTTTTTGGGTGAACCAGTTGATGAACATATCCTTTATTATTTAATAAAGGCAGAGATAAAAGTGGGGCAGGATAAGGATGCAGAACGGGATTTCAAGGTTTTGAGTCGGAGATTCCCTGAAACAGTATATACGGAAGAATTTACGGATTTTAAGAAACTTACTGAACTTGGCTCGGCAACAGGCAAGGCGGGTATCCTGTTACCGCTTACCGGGAAGTTTTCGCGCTATGGCGAGAAGTTAAGAGAAATCCTGAAAATTTTTAATGAACAAAAAAAACTGGGTTTTTCCACAATTTTACAGGATACAAAATCTGATCCGGTGGATGCAATCCTTGCGGCTTCGAATTTAATTAATGAGAAGAAGGTTGATTTTATCATCGGGCCCATCTTTTCTATTGAGGCACTGGGTGTTGCTGGCTATGTGAACGGCCGCACTGTGCCATTGATCATCCCTACAAATATTGAATTGAAATTGAGCAATCTGCCTCTGGTCTTCACGCCTGCCCAGACGCTTGACCAGCAGGCGAAGGCAGTCGCACAATATGCCACGAGGCAACTTGGTTTTGCCCGTTTTGCGGTGCTTTTTCCAGAAATAAGTCGTTACAGTACTCTTGCTGGAATATTTATGGAAGAAATCAAGAAGAATGATGGAGAAGTTGTTGCAGTTGAGAGTTTTGACCCCGATTCTGTCACATTAAGGTATGAACTGGAAAGGATAAAAAAGAAAAAGCCCGAGGCGATTTTTCTTGCAATGGACACAGATATGATTATTAACACCGCACCGCAGATATCCTATTATGGCCTTGAGGATGTCAGGATTTTAGGAACCGATGCCTTTGACAATGAAAGAATAATTAGATTGGGCGAAAAATATGTGGAATCAGCCGTGTTTGCTGCATCGGCAACTATAGATTCTTCGGCAATTAAAGAAATGAAAAGTCACGGTCTTGAAATCAATGATCCCATTGCAGCAAAGTTCTATCAGACCCTCTGGGCATTGCGTGAATTATCAGATTATGAACGGGTAAACTTAGGGAGCAAATTGGGCGAAGTTTTATTAAAAGAGAGAAATTTCGAGATCTGGACAATAAGAAATAGTGAGTTTGTAAAATTGACCGAAATTAAGATTGAATAATGGAGGTTTTATGGCAAAGAAGGAAAAGAAAGAAAAGGAAAAAAAAGAAAAGCGAACCGAGGCACTGATTGATGTTAAATTTACAAAGAAGAATTATCTATTTTTTGGTGCCGGGCTTGTCTCTTTAATTATTGGATTTGTTCTATTGAGAAACGGAGATATTGTTCTGGCACCGATACTTCTGGTTCTCGGTTATCTTGTATTTTTTCCCCTTGGCATCTTATTGAAGTAGCTATCAACAAAATCTTTTTTTTCGGGATTCTGCCTAATGAACCGGGCAATCGAGAGTTACACTCTCTAATACCAAGTAAACTGATCTATGATTAGTTCTGAGAAGATAAAATATTATGGATATGAAATGGGCATTACCATTCGGATCACGACAGCCGATTTTTTTAAACAAGAAGAAGAGCGAATTAAGATTCAAATAGGTAAGGGGTTCTTCCTTGACGATGACTACTGGTCAAACAGAGATAGTGCAAGATTTTGCAATCCATTTTCCGTATTGTCCGATGCGAAATCAATCATTGGTTCTTTTCTGTTTTATCTTACACCAGAAGAACCAGATCCTACAGAACCAGGCAAGCCTTTTGGAATTATTGCCCATTATACCAGACGCAATTACTACAAGGAATTGAAAAATAGATTGAAAAAAGTTGCCGGAATTTTGAAAAGAGAATACAGAGCAGAATCTGTGGTTCATTCCTGCGGTCCAATTGCGGAAAAACCAATCGCCCGGCGCAGCGGGATTGGTTATTATGGAAAGCACAGCATAATTATCAATCCAGACTATGGCTCCTGGATTGTCCTTGGTGAAATCATTACAGACATTGAAATAGAACCTGACCAGCCACTGGATATTGATTGTGGTGAATGTCACAAGTGTATGGATGCCTGTCCAACCGGCGCGATCATTGAGCCGTATATCATTGACCGTAAGAGATGTATACAGAATTTAACAAATTGGTTAGGGGCTATTCCTGATGATATTGCACGGGTTTGGGAAAATCGGCTCTATGGATGCACAACCTGCCAGGAGGTATGCCCTTTGAATAAAAAGGTAAAACCTGAATCACCAAAAACCGAAATAGGGGTTGTTGGTTCTTATATTCCCATCATAGAAATACTTCAGATGGATGAAGAGACATATAGGAAACGATATTCAGATAATCAAATCACTGCCCGCTGGATAAACTTCGATGCGATCAAGAGGAATGCCCTTATTTGTCTGGGAAATATTAAAGACAAAAAAACAGTTCCGGTAATAGAGAAGTTCACAAAAGATACCAATCATATCCTGCAGAAAACCGCAATCTGGGCATTGGAACAGTTTTGATATGGCAACATTCTACCAGAAATTTCAGACGGCGATTCACAGTCCCGGGAATATTGTAGGTATTCTATTCCACAAATTGGGTTCAAGAGTAAGTTATCATATTTTGAAGACACACAGTCTACCACCTGAGGCAGTTAATATTTACCCAACATTCCGTTGTAACCTGAGGTGTGAAATGTGTTTTGAACGATTTGCAAAGGTGGATCAGGAATTAGAGGTTAAGGATTGGTTAAAAGTAGTGGATGAGATAAAGACATTCAGTCCTCGAATTCATATTTCAGGAGGTGAACCTTTTGTTTTTAAGGATATCATAAGGGTTATTGAGCATATCAAAAAGAATAATTTGTATCTCAATATTACAACCAATGGCACATTTCTTGAAGAATACACTGAGGAATTGATTAAATCAAGAGTTGATCGTATTGACATCTCTATTGATGGACCAGAGGAGATTCATAACAGGATAAGAGGAGTCCCCGGTACATTTGGCAAGGTTCTGCGCGGCCTGAAAATGATTAAAGGTTCAAGAAGAGATCTTCCATTGATCAAGATAAATTCCATAATAAATTTTGCTAATCCTGAAACAATGGAGGAAATTGTAGAATTTGCTCAGACCAATGGTGCTTCAATAATTCAATTTATCTATCCACTTTATCTTGAAAAAGATGCCGTGGTGAGTCACAAAAATCTCTTGCATAATACTTTGAATCGAGATATTAACTACTGGTCTGAGGCAAATCATTACAAACCTGAATCAGGAGATTTTTGTCGCATTCAATCAGTAATGAAAAAAATAAAAGAGAAAAAGGTGATTATTGATATCTTTCCGAAATTCAACGCTGAACAATTTGATGCATACTATAAAAATCCGAAGAGATTTTCTGAAATCTACGAAGGCAGGTGCCGGGCAATGTGGAATACCTTAACCATTCTACCAGATGGCAGTATCGAATCCTGCCCGGATTATGTTGTTGGTAATGTCAAAACCCAAAGAATTTTACCTGCCTGGAATAGTCAGAAAATGGTCTTTCTTCGTAAAATCATCAGAGATAAAAGATCCTTTTCAGTCTGCCGTGCCTGCTGTTTCTTTTATCAGTAATGGTATTCTTTACCTTGATTTTACTATTTATAAAATTGAATGATTCTAATATATGAAAATTAGTTTTCAAAGAGTCTTTGGGCAAAAAAAATATCTGTTTTTTATCATCCTGATAATTATTCTTGCTGCATATTTAAGATTAACTGGATTTAACTGGGGATTGCCTAAGGAACCTTATTTCCGTCCTGGTTATCAGGATGAGCCATTTGTAATACGTATTATCCTGGAGATGAATCCAGGAGATTTGAATCCTCATTATTTTATTAATCCATCTTTTCACTATTATACCTTGCTTGGTGCAATTAAATTATGCCATTTGCTTGGTTACTTGCAAAATTTTGACCAGCCTACGAAATTGAACATAGATGGCCAACCGGTAGAAAAGATTACGCTTAATGATTATCAAAGAATCTTTGTTATCGGCAGAGTGCTCACTTTGATTGAGGCGATTTTGACCGTATTGCTCGTTTATCTGATTGGTTCAAAATTATACGACCGAAAGGTCGGTCTTATTAGTTCGCTTATCTTCGCAGTTCTGCCCACTGTAGTATATCAATCACATTTTTTTGTTGTAGATAGCCCGGCTTTATTCTGGGGTTTGCTCGTGTTCTACTATGTGGTTTCTGCAGTTAACAAAAAATCAGTCACGATTAAATGGTTCATCATCACTGGTATCTTTCTCGGACTGGCATTTGGAACGAAATATATGAATATTCTTATGATTTTTCCTCTTATTACAGTCTACTTTCTTAAATTTCGTAAATCAAATTGGAAGTACCTAATTTTGACATTTATAGTTATGCTCGGAACATTTTTAATAACGACACCACATTCCCTGTTTTCCCTGCGTGAATTTCTTTTTGGTTATGCTGACGGATTTGGCGGAATCTTTGGGACAAAGGGATTAATTGCTTATAATAGTTATCCCACAAATCTGATAAAACCGCTGGGTTATATTTTCTACTATTCATTAAGACTGCCCCTGATGATTCTTGCTCTTTTTTGTATTGGCTATGCGATCAAGAGACGAAGTTTGTCTGATAAGATACTACTTTCATTTTTGATTCCGTTCTATATACTGCTGGTAATTTCACCTTCGCCCCATTTGCGCCACTCACTGCCGGTATTACCTTTTATCGCTTTATTCATCGCTGGTGCAATCATCGGTTTCACAGGAGAAATCAGAAACAACTATCTCCGGTATGGATTGATTTGCTACACCTTTGTTGCCTTTGTTTATACCTTTCTTTTTACGGTTGCAATTACAAACAGAATGAAATATCCTGATACCCGTTATGAATTTGCTGATTGGGTTTTTAAAAATATTCCCAGGGGGACAAGTATTGCTACGGCAACTATGATGCCATTTCGTTATACACCTCCGATTGAAAGACCTTTGTATGATGGAAATGGTTTCGGTTGCAGGGACGATGAATACTTTGCCGGCCTTTATTACAATCTGATGAAAGTAAACTACGATTACAATCTGCTGCTTAAACTGTCGCCAGAATATTTTTTCATCACGGAAGTTGAATGTAGAGAATTTCCTTACAATCAGGTCGGCAAGGTCAATGCCCGGAATTTTATCCGTCAATTATTCAATCAAACCCATTACAAATTGGTCAGAGTCTTTCAAAGAAGATTTAGCATCCTCGGTGTCAATTTTGAACCTTCATTCCCTAATACAGACTGGAATCCGGTGAGCCGTAAGATTTATTTGTTCAAAAGAAAATTTTGATAGATTTTTTGACACTTGGGAATATTGACAAAAGATAATTTTTTATTATAATAATTAATGAAAGCATTAAAATTAATAGAAGGGCTCACATTTGATGACATTTTGTTAATTCCCCAATATTCTATGGTCCTGCCCAGGGAGTGTGATGTGAAGACAAGATTTTCCAGACACATTACATTAAATATTCCTCTGGTAAGTGCGGCAATGGATACAGTCACTGAATCAGCCACAGCCATTGCGCTTGCTCGGGAAGGAGGTATGGGTGTTATTCACAAAAATTTGACTATAGAAGAGCAGCAAAAGGAAGTTCGTAAGGTCAAGCGGGCAGAAAGCGGAATGATTATTGATCCGATCACTGTAACGGAAAATATGACAGCGCGCGAGGCAAAAGAGTTAATGGAAATTAATGGAATCTCCGGAGTGGTGGTGGTGAATAAAGAATTTCGGGTTGTCGGAATGCTGACCAACAGGGATATCATATTTGAAGATAATCTCAATAAGAAGGTTAAAGATGTGATGACCTATGAAGGCTTGATTACTGCACCCGAAGGAACAACCCTGGAAAAGGCCCGCAAAATTATCAAAAAGCATAAGATTGAAAAACTACCAATCATTGATCGCAATGGAAGATTGAAGGGTTTGATAACCATCAAAGATATAATAAAGAAGATGGAACATCCTAATGCCATTTTTGATAGAACTGGTAGATTACGTTGTGCTGCTGCAGTGGGTGTAGATAAGAGAACTGTTGAACGCGTATCTGCCCTGGTTGAAGTTGAGGTTGATGCCATTGTGATTGATGTTGCCCATGCCCACTCCTACAGTGTGACAACATTGATAAAAGAAATAAGGCGAAGATTTTCCGAAATAGAGCTGGTTGCGGGTAATATCGGAAATCCCGAGGCCGCACAACATCTGGCAAAATTAGGTGTGGATGCAATAAAGGTTGGTATTGGACCGGGTTCAATATGCACCACCAGAATTGTTGCGGGTATAGGTGTCCCACAGGTGACCGCAATTCTGGAGTGCGCGCAGATTGCCAAAAGGTACAGGATTCCGGTCATTGCAGATGGCGGGATAAGATATTCAGGTGACATTGTCAAGGCGCTTGCCTGTGGCGCAGATTGTGTTATGATTGGAAATCTCTTTGCTGGAACCGAAGAAAGCCCGGGTGAAACCATTTTGCTTGAAGGCAGAAGATATAAGGAATACCGGGCAATGGGTTCATTATCCGCAATGCGCCGCGGTTCAGCAGACCGGTATTTCCAGGAGACCGCAAAAAAACTTGTCCCTGAAGGTGTTGAGGGAAGGGTTCCCTATCGTGGATTGGTCAAAGATGTAATATTCCAGCTTATTGGTGGTTTAAGATCAGGAATGGGTTATTGCGGGGCAAGGGATATAAGAACACTTCAGAAAAAGGCGCGGTTCATAAAGATCAGCCCGGCCGGTCTCAGAGAAAGCCATCCTCACGACATAACAATTACCAAAGAAGCACCCAATTATGAAATTAGAGGGTTTTGATCTACCTTTTACAAAGATTGCGCCATATTATGACCGGTTGATGTCATTTGTTGATTATCGTTCCTGGGTGAATTACATTGAACGGATAATTTTGATGCACAAGATTCAAGAAAGAGTAATCTTAGATATTGCATGTGGTACTGGTGTTTGCCTTGAGTTGTGGTTGGACAGGGGTTATCGGGTGATTGGACTTGACGCCTCAGAGGAGATGCTTGAGGTCTGTAAGAGTAAATTTTCTGAAGACCTTTTTGCTCGCGGTCAGATTAGATTGATTCGGGCTGACCTGCGGCATTTTTCTATGAATGAACAGATTCCAGTAATCACCTGTTTGTATGATAGTCTAAATTATCTTCTGGAAATAGATGAGTTGTCTGGTTGTTTTAGGTCGGTGCATTCAACTCTTGCCACTAATGGAATCTTTGTATTTGATATGAACACGATCCATGCCCTGCAGAATGAGTGGGGTAATCAAATTTTTGAAAGGCGGGATGGTCCAATCTACTCAATATGGGACAATAATTTTGATCGCACAACAAGGATCTCAACACTAAAACTTACGGTTAATGTTTATGAGAACAGTAAGATAATAACCTTCAGGGAAGTTCATCAGGAAAGGGCATATACCCTTGAGGAAATCAAGAAGACTGCGCTTGATGCGGGATTCAGCATAAGTCTTTACCGTCATATGACTTTCAATCCTGCGACTGAATTTGATACAAGGGTTCTCGGTGTTGCTACAAAATTATGATGATCGCTGATTTACATATTCATTCAAGGTTTTCCCGGGCAACATCTCAGGAGATGACGATTCCCAGGATTGCTGAATATGCAAAATTAAAAGGGATTGGAATGGTAGGTACTGGTGATTTTACTCATCCGGGCTGGTTAAAGGAACTCAAGGAGTATCTTCAATTTAAAGATGGGTTTTTTGAATATGCGGGAATTAGATTTATTTTGACGGTTGAGGTTAACAACATCTATACAAAAAATGGCAAGCTGCGTAGAATTCACAATATAATTTTTGCTCCGGACTTTATGACCGTTGAGAAAATAAATAACTACCTTGGCAAATATGGGAAACTTGAAGCGGATGGCAGACCAATTGTTTCTCTGGCAACCGATGAAATGCTTGTTGCCCTGCTTGATATTTCTCCAGATATTTACCTTGTGCCATCACATATCTGGACACCCTGGTTTTCCTTGTTCGGTTCCAATTCAGGATTTGATTCAATAGAGGAGTGTTTTGGCAATTTCGCAGATAGAGTCTTTGCCCTTGAGACCGGGTTATCTTCGGACCCGGCAATGAACTGGCGCTTATCAGTTCTTGGTAATTATACACTCATCTCCAATTCTGATGCTCATTCGCCAAATCGGCTTGGCCGTGAGGCAAATGTCTTTAGCGAAGAACTAAATTATTTTTCGCTAAGGGATATTTTGAGAAGCAAAGATACCGGCAGATTTTTGTATACTATTGAATTCTACCCTGAGGAAGGTAAGTATCATTTTGATGGCCATCGCCGGTGTCAGGTAAGATTGTCACCCAAAGAGGCGAGACTGAATAATAATCTCTGTCCGGTATGCTCCCGGAATATCACAGTTGGAGTATTACATCGGGTTGAAATGCTTGCAGATAGACCGGAGGGTTATGTACCGGAGAAGCATATTCCTTATAAAAATCTTGTTCCTCTTGAGGAAATCATTGCTGAAGCAATGGGTGTGGGTCGGGACACTGTTGGAGTGAAGAATGAATATCAAAGACTCTGTAAGATTTTTGGCAGTGAATTTGAAATCCTGCTTAATGTGCAAATAGAGGAATTGAAGAACAATACTCAAGAAAGAATTGCGCAGGGTGTGGAACGTGCGCGTCGCGGTGATGTTATCATAAATCCTGGATATGACGGAGAATTTGGTACGGTCAAGATCTTTGAGCAACAGGGATTAACTGATGCACAACTTGGTCTATTTTGATTATTGACAAAGGTTCTTTATTGAATATAATATAACTATGTTTGTTCTGGCATTCTTATTGGCTGTTTCCCCGCATGTTTTTCTTATACCCAATGATGCCATTGAGATTGAGATATGGCATCAACCAACACTAAGTGGTAAATATCTGGTTGATGCAGATACGAGTTTAAATGTCCCTCTATTAGGGAAATTGAGCATTAAAAACATCCCGGCGGATTCTCTGGAGAAGATGTTGATTGATGAATTCCACAAGTATTATGGTGATATTTTTCTTACGGTCAATGTTTATTATCAAATCAATATCTTTGGTGAAGTTAAATCCCCTGGAAAGTATTATGTGAAGAGCAGTGAGAACCTTTCCAACCTTCTTGCTATGGCGGGTGGTGTGACGGCAAATGGCAATTTAGGGCGAATCAAGATTTTGAATCTGGGTAAAGAAAGATTTGTGAATTTTGAAAGGATATTGAAACAGGGTAAAAAGATTGAAGAACTCAATTTAAGTCCTGGTGATGTAGTTATTGTACCACGAAGATTTATGCCTGCATTACAGGAGTGGTCAGTGCTATTTACCATTGGGACCTTGATTTTGCAGATCATCTATTACGCAAGATGAACAAAGAACCAACATTTCAAGATTATCTTGATGTTATTTTTAAACGACGCAATCTGATCATTATTTGCGTCGTCGTAGCAACCTTCAGTGCAATTTTTATCAGTCTTCGTCTACCCAAAATATATGAGGCAAAAGTCCGATTCAAGTTAGAACTTTCTGAGGCAAAACCCGTGTTTTTCACTGAACTTTATACGCCTCAGCGCGTTGACCCGGTGGAGAGTGAACTTGAAATCATCCGCAGCCGCACCCTGGCAAAGTCGGTTGTTAAAAAACTTGCATTGAATTTTTTGGTTAATAATCACAGCCGATATCTGTTTGATTCTATACAGATCAGTGATGAGTTTGTGGCGGGAAAATATCTTTTGAAGTTTGATGATGATAACAGATTTAGCATCCTTAATAACAAGCAAGAAATGATCGGTGAGGGAGTGATTGGCCAACTTTTTGAAAGTGGTGGTTTGAAGTTTTTGTTGAAAGAAAAGCCAGCGCGGGACTATCTTGAGATTACAATAATGAATATAGAGAGAGCCACCGAAAATTTGATGGGAAGTACTTCAGCAAATCAGATAAAAAATACGGCACTCGTATTATTAAAGGCACGTTCTTCCTTGCCCGAACTTGCTGCCAAAATTGCTAATACATTATCCCAGGAATACATTCTATATACTCTGGAAAGTTTACGAGAATCTGCCCGAGGTTCTAAAGAGTTCATTGAAGCCCAGATCAAAATATTTGGGACTGAACTTGACACTGCTGAGGAAAACCTAAGGCAATACAAGCAAAAAAGTGGTGTGTTTTTGCTTAGCGAGACTGCAAGAGAAATTATTAACTCGCTTGCGGATTTTGAAGTGGAAAAGGAAAAGGCAGTTGTGGAACTCCACGAGACTGAAAGTAGTATTAAGAAACTTGAGAGCGAACTTGCCCGTGATGAAGCAAGTTATGGTTATTACAAAAAGATGGCATCTTTTCCAACTATCTCAAACAGCCCTTTAATACTGAAATTAAAGGAGCAATTAAAAGAACTTGAATTACAAAGGCAGGAATTTCAAAACGACCCAATTAAATTGAAACAGATTGAAGGGCAGATCTCTCAGGTTCAACAGGAGATAAATCAGACCAGCAAACAGATTGCTCTTGCCGGACCATCGGTTGGTGACCCGGTATTTCAGGCAGTGATTACCAATATCATAAATAGTGAGACAAAACTTATTGCCCTGCAAAGCCGGATTGATGCCTTAAATCAGATTATTGATCGGCATAACCGCCGTTTAAAACAATTACCCGAGGCTGAAGTAAACCTTGCGCAATTAGAGAGGCAGAAGAAGGCAAACGAAGAGATTTACACAATGCTTCTTGGTAAACTTGAGGAATCAAAGATTGCTGAGGCAATGCAAATAAGCCAGGCAAGGATTATTGATTATGCAATCATTCCGGATAAACCAGTTGAACCAAAGCCAAAACAAAATGGTATACTCGGTTTGCTTCTCGGTCTACTCATTGGTGTTGGTGGTGCCTTTTTGCTTGAATACATTGATACTACGATAAAGACCTCCAAGGAAATTGAAGAATTAACAGGTGTCACTGTGCTGGCAACCATCCCTCTGGTCAAGAATAAACATCCGATTGATATCCCGACTATTCAGGAACCCCATTCTGATATTGCTGAAGCCTATCGCATATTAAGAACCAATCTTGCTTTTTCCGCCGCAGCCCGACCTATGAAATCCCTATTGGTTACTTCAACCATCCCCCAGGAGGGCAAGACTACAACCTGCATAAATCTTGGCATTACCTTATCCCAGCAGGGGCATAAGGTTATAATTCTTGATTGTGATTTCCGGCGACCGAAATTGCATCATTATTTCAGGGATTTTGTTAAGAATGACCATAGCGGTTTGACTGATGTTTTGATTAACAGGATAAAACTAAAAGATGCTATCTTGGAATCACCTTTTGAAAGATTTTATTTTGTCCCCAGCGGCACAATACCTTCCAATCCGGCTGAATTGCTTGGTTCTGAACGAATGACAGAGACCGTTGCAGATCTTAAGAATATTTATGATTTCATATTGATTGATGCCCCGCCGGCTTTGGGAATTGCGGATGCAAGGGTTTTGGGCAAAATCTGTGATGCAATATTGGTGGTGGTTATGACCGGTAAAACCAATCGTGATGCGATATTAGAAGTAAAGGAAGAACTGGAGCGGGCAGGTGAAAAGATTATTGGTTATGTGTTAAACGGTGTGGATGTTACCCAGCGTTATTATCGTCATCGTTATTATTACTATTATCAACACTATAAACCTCACGCCTGAGAAATTTTCTCAGTAAGGGGTTATGAAAAGAGAAGTTTTATCTTACATAAGACGCTGGATATTAATTATAATATTTATTTTCCTTCCTCTGCTATATTTTAGTAGAAAGTTGTTTTTGCTTATCAGCACCCTCCATACTGAGAAAACACTTGAGCGAAGAATTCTTGTCCTTTCAGCTGAGAACGAATTGTTAAAGCAAAGAATTAATGACTACAGAAAAGGTGCACTCATTGAAGCACGGGCAAGAGACGATCTCGGGATGATAAAAAAGGGTGAGAAGGTATATCTTTTGAAAAAATGAATTACCGGTTAGAAGTTACTCCCTTCTGGACAATTTGTGTTGCTGGTGAAGGAGTTTATACACCAGGTGATCAGGTTCTTATCAAGAGCAAAGATGGTGTCGATATTGGCAGGATTATTGGTTTCCAGATTGATATTATGGAGCCTGCACTTGGCGAAATTTTACGACCCCTGCATAATGAGGATTTGATTAAGATAGAAGAGATAAGAGAATATGAGGAATATTGTTTGATTGAATTGAGAAATGCAATAAACGAATATGGACTGAATATGAAGGTAGTCTACGCACACTGTCAGTTTGATGAGGAGCGGGTAATCTTCTATTTTACTGCAGAAAAGAAGATGAAATTTCGTAAACTCCACCGTTATGTTTCCCAGAAATTGAATAAAAGGGTTGTAATAAAACAGATAGGCGCACGGGATTATGTACGCTATATCGGTGGCATCGGTCCCTGCGGAAGAAAGATTTGCTGCGCAACTTTTTTAAGAGATTTGAAATCTATTTCATTGAGAATGGCAAGGGAACAGAAGATTTTTGTCGCCCCGAGCAAGTTATCAGGAATCTGTGGAAAATTGCTCTGTTGTCTGAATTTTGAAGAAGATTTCTATGCTGACTTTCAGAAGGCAAATTATGTAGTCAAGAGGGATATAGAAATAGAAGAAGAGGAAATTGAAGAGTTCTGACATTATTCTGGATCTTATTAAGTTGGTGCAGACCTTACGCAAAAAATGTCCCTGGGACAGGAAGCAAAATCTAAACACAATTAAGAATAATATTATTGAAGAGGCATACGAAGTTGTGAATGCAATAGAAAAAAAGGATGCTGACGGTATCAAAGAAGAAATAGGAGATCTGCTTTTTCTGGGCTTTTTTTTGAGCCAACTTCTTGAAGAAAAAGGTATATCTTTAAGAAAGATTGTATCATCAACCATAAAGAAATATCAAAGAAAACATCCCCATGTTTTTAAATCAAAGAAATTTAGAACCACAAAAGAGATTGTAAAATTCTGGCATAGCACAAAGAAGGACATTTTTCAGGGTATCCCTTATTCACTGCCAGCCCTGCTTGCAGCAAGATTGATTCAAGAACGTACCTCACGGCTGGGGTTTGACTGGGAAAATCCTGCCGGTCCAAGGGAGAAGTTGCTTGAGGAAATCAATGAATTGAGAAAAACCAGGATGCGTAAACAAATCAAAGAAGAAATGGGAGATATCCTTTTTTCCTGTGTGAATCTTGCTCGGCACCTGAAACTTGATCCTGAAGAAGCACTGCGCCAGGCAAATAAGAAATTTGTAAGAAGATTCAGACTTATGCAGAGAAAGCTGAAAAGGGAAAAGAAAGAACTTTCTACGCTAAGTCTTGAAGATATGGATCGGGTCTGGACCCAAATCAAGAAACGTAAAGTAAGAAAAAAATAGTTTTACAACTTGATTCAATTCGTAAATCTGTGTATAATCAATTATGTATTCGACTGAAAAAGAACTAACCATACTCAAAAAAGGGTTAGAAGAACTTGATATCACCTATTCAGAATCGCAGTTTCAACAATTTCAACGCTATCTTGAAATTCTTTACTCTTATGAAAATCGCTTGCATCTTATTTCACATACAGACTACAGGCGAATCAGTTTAAAACATTTCTTGCCTTCTCTGCTTATCTGGAAATCTATTGGTAATGATCGGTATGCCTGTGATATTGGTGCAGGTGCGGGTTTTCCATCAGTGCCAATAAAGATCCTGAAGCCGGACATAGATTTTACCCTTTTTGAGTCAATCAAGAAAAAGGCACGATTTTTAGAATCTTTGATTGAATATCTAAACCTTTCTGGAATAAGAGTAAATGCCGGCCGTGCCGAAGAATACACTGGTTTGAGATTTGACCTTGTGCTTGTCAGGGCAGCTGGTAAGATTGGTGACCTGATTGAAATCATTGATAGAGTGATTGCGTCTGATGGAAGGGCAGTATTCTATAAGACCGTGGCAGTTGAACAGGAGATAGAAAATGCAAAAGAAAAACTTGATAAAAAACATTTTGCAGTGGAGATAAGAAAGGTTTTTACGCCCTTAGAAAATATACCTATGGCGCTTGTCTTTCTGAAAAGAGAAGAATGATTTCAATAATTATCGTCAATTATAATCCAATCTATGAATTGAGAGAGTGTCTAAAAGCAATTGCGCAGTCACATAGCAAATTGCCTCTTGAAATTATCATCGTGAATAATGTCGCAACCTGTCCCCTGCAATGTTTGTTGAGTGAGTTCGGGCAGAATTTGAGTGTGAAATTGATGCAAAATCAAAAAAATCTGGGTTATGCCCGTGCCGTTAACCAGGGGATAAAAAACGCCGGCGGTAGATATCTGTTGATCATCAATCCTGATGTTAAAATAACTCCGGGGGCAATAGACAAAATGGTTGCGTTTCTTGATTCAAGAGAAGATATTGGTATTCTGGCACCTCAGCTACTCAATCCAGATGGCACAATTCAAGATTCCTGTTTCCGTTTTCCACATCTCTGGACACCCATAATCAGACGAACCTTTTTGCAAAATTCTTCCACTGGGAGAAAGGAACTGGCAAGATACCTTATGTGTGATTTTGACCACGAGAATCCAAAAGAAGTTGATTGGGTTCTGGGTGCGGCAATGATGACAAAGGATATTCTGTTGAAAAAAGTTGGCTTAATGGATGAGAGGTTTTTTTTGTATTTTGAAGATGTTGATTGGTGTCGTCGTTTTCAGGATTGTGGATTCAAGATTGTCTATTTTCCGCAGGCAAGGTTTTTTCACCAGTACTCGCGAAGTTCGGCAAAGAATAGAGGATTTGATTTTATATTAAACAAATTCTTTTGGTTTCATTTGATCAGTGCAATCAAATACTTCAAGAAATGGCATAAATCAAGTCCTTGACATTGTCTTTATTTTGAATAAAATTATTAAATGTTTTGGACATTCTTCATTATATATATCTCGAAAATTGACCTGAAGGCTATTGATATGCCGAACGATGATGGTTCGAGCGTTAAAATACAATGGCAGACTGACACCCAATACAATATTTTTGAAATTTACAGGAGTACTGAACCAGTGAAGAATTTTGAAAAAATTGGTCAGGTCAACGGTGATGAGGATTTTTTTCTGGATTCCAGTTTAAGGTCAGGTTATGATTATTATTACAGGGTGATAGGCATTATAGATACGATTTCTGTTGTTTCTGATATTGCCGGACCTGTGAAACCTGTGGTTCAATATTTTAACCTTGGTCGGTTACCAATGGCAATATGTATGATAGTTCTTTTTGCCTCAGTTCTTTATTATATTAGTCGAGCGAAAAAAGGTGGGAACTTGTTCATTCGCAAAATCCCGGCCCTCAGCGCCATAGAAGAAGCAATCGGTCGGGCAACAGAGATGGGAAAGCCTGTTTTGTATGTGCCGGGAATTATGGATATTGATGATCCCCAAACCATTGCCTCAATGAGCATCCTTTCAAGGGTAGCAGAGAAGACTGCAGAGTATGGTACACCTTTATATGTGCCAACGAGCAGGTCAATGGCTATGACTATGGCGCAACAGGTCGTAAAGGAATCGGCAACCAGGGTGGGACGGCCTGACTGGTACAAATCTGATAATATTCGTTATGTCACAGACGACCAATTCGCCTATGTTTCAGCAGTTGATGGAATTATGGTTCGGGAAAGGCCAGCAACGAACTTATACCTTGGTACTTTCTATGCTGAATCACTGATTCTTGCTGAGACTGGTCATTCAACAGGCGCAATCCAGATCGCCGGTACGGCGATGCCTGACCAGCTGCCATTCTTTGTTGCGGCGTGTGATTTTACTCTTCTTGGTGAAGAACTATATGCGGCAAGTGCCTACTTGTCTCAGGAACCTGTTCAATTAGGTTCATTAAAAGGACAGGATTTAGGAAAATTGATATTCATAGGTGTTATTATGATCGGCGTTCTGAGTCAGGTACTTAACTGGCAGTTTTTTATCAACCTTTTTAATACAATAGAATGAAGACGATAATACCGTTAATAATTGTATTCTGTTGTGGATTTTATATGCTGATAACATTTTTTATTCCGGCAAAGTTTGCTCAAAATAGTTCACAACTACTCCAATTATGGTATCAGGGGGTTGCTGCATTTTTTGTCTTCATTGGAATATTTAACCTTATCAAAATAAATATTGATAAGATCCAACGCAAATTTAGGGACTGGCAATATAGTATTATTCTCTTATTTTTCCTCGGTGTTATGATGGGTGCTGGTTTCATCGGTGGCAGGGATTCAAAGATATTCTTGTACTTCTTTGAGAGTTTTCAAGTTCCACTCGGTGCGACAATGTTTTCTCTGCTTGCGTTTTTCGTTGCATCAGCCTCGTTCCGGGCATTCCGTGCCAAGACACCGGAAGCAACCCTGCTCTTGATTGCAGCTGTGATTGTGATGATTGGTCGGATTCCTATTGGTTATTTGATTTGGCATGGATTTCCTGATCTTGTTGAATGGATTATGCAGGTTCCCAATACTGCGGCAAAACGGGGGATTCTGTTCGGTATTGACCTTGGATTGATTTCAATGGCATTGCGTGTGCTTCTTGGAATAGAAAGGAGTTATATGGGAGGCGAACGGTGAATAGAAAATTCGAAATTCGAAATCCGAAATCCGAAATCAAAAATCCGAAGCAAATCAAGAATCCTGTAATCAAAATTTTCAAACAATGTTTTATATTTAGGAAATTGGGATTTAAATATTGTTTAGAATTTAGAAGTTTATCTTTTGAATTTTTCAGGAAAGGGTTCACTTATGAATCTAATTGAATCTCTTGCACATCTTGACCGCCGAATCATATTTCTCCTTGTAGCCCTTGCAGTAATCATACCGATGATTGTGCCCCTGAATCTGCCAGTTGATATCACGAGGCCGGTTAAGAGTGTCTATGACAAAATTGAATCATTACCTGAAAATTCAGTTGTGCTTGTTTCTACAGATTATGACCCGGGTAGTGAAGCCGAATTGTATCCAGCAACCGAGGCAATCATTGAACATTGTTTCAGGAAGAATTTAAAAATATATATGATGGGTCTCTGGCCTGCCGGCAGTGAACTCGGTAATATTGCCCTTAAAAAGATTGCAGAAATCCACAATAAGATATATGGAGAGGATTATATTAACGTGGGTTATAGACCAGGTGGAGCAGTGATGCTTTTGAGTCTGGGTAGAAATTTTTCTGATGTGATAAAGGTTGATTATCAGGGAATTCTGATTGATTCCTTCCTTCTGGGAAGGACTGTGAAATCAGCCAAAGATCTGAAAATGGTAATGACTTTTTCTGCTGGTGACCCCGGTATTTTGCACTGGATAATCTATTTCCACGCAAGGTACGGAGTTCCGATCTGTGGTGCAACTACAGCAATAATGGCACCCCAACAATATCCATATTTGAGTTCAGGGCAATTGATCGGACTTCTTGGTGGATTAAAGGGTGCCGCAGAATATGAGACCCTTGTTGAGAAGAAAGGAAGAGGTCTCAGGGGAATGGATTCTCAATCCATTGTGCATCTTCTCTTGGTTGGGTTTATTGTGCTTGGTAATGTTATACTGATCTATCAAAGGAGAAAGAAGTGATCAGCACAATCGGTATCTGGATTGCTGCACTATTAACCCTTGCAATTTATTCATTTCTGTACAAGGACAATCCATTCTACAAGATTGCTGAAAATATCTTTGTTGGAGTCTCAGCAGGATACTGGGCAGTCGTACTCTGGTATGATTTTGCCTGGCCCAATCTCTTTGAACCATTGCTGAACAGAGGTCAGTGGTATAATATCTTTCCCATATTTATCGGACTTTTGATGTTTGCACCGCTCATCCCTAAGATTTCCTGGATGATTCGTATTCCGCTCACATTTACCATGGGAATTTCAATGGCGGTTTTTATAACCCAGATTATTCAAGGGGATATCTTTCCTCAATTGCAGGCAACATTTCTGCCCATAACAGGTGTTCCTGGTTTCAATGCATTTTCTAATATTCTTATTATCCTGGGCGTTGTCTTTACCCTGCTCTACTTCTATTTTTCCAAAGAGCACAAAGGTCCTCTGGGCATTGGTGCAAAGATCGGGATATGGTTTATGATGGTTTCTTTCGGTGCATCATTTGGCTACACAATTATGGCACGTGTATCATTGTTCATCGGCAGGGTTTATTTTCTTTTGCATAACTGGTTAGGAGTGATATAGATGCCCGACTTTCAGATCAACCTGAAAGAATTTAATCTCTCTGATGTATTACAGTTTCTTGTACAACTGAAGAAAACGGGTTTGATTAAGGTAAATGGAGAATTGAATGGAGAGATCTATGTGCGGGAAGGACACATTGTCCATGCCACTGATGGTGCAGAAAAGGGGTTTGAATCTCTGCTCAATCTTTCCCTTGCGCAACTTGAGAATGCAGTATTTGAGTCGGGTGTGCGCGCAACTGAGCAGACAATTTCTGAAGATGTTGGCAAGTTGAATGAAAATATAGAAAAGAGAAGGATGGAGTTTGAAAAGATCAAAGACCGTTTGCCACCCCGGGAAGCGATATTGGCAAAATCAACCAAAGAATTACCTTCAGCCGTTGCCCTGCGCCGCACTGACTGGCAGGTTCTGGCAATGGTTGATGGCAGACGCACCCTGAATGAAATTATTGCCCAGTCACAATTGGGTGGTTATGAAACCATAAAGACTATTATCTGGTTGAAAGAGCAGGGTCTAATCTATGACCCAAAAGAAGCTGAGCGATTAATGGCGGGTTTGATTCATTTCTTGAATGTCTTTTTCAGGGTTTTTGGCAAGAATGGATTAAACTGGTTCAGAAGATGGTGTGAAATAAATGCAGAAAATCAATCACTGGTTTCAGCACTGAAGGTAAACGAAGATACCCTGGAGATTATCGTACAAAATCCATTGTCTCAGGAGCAGATTGATGAGTATAGAAAGCAATTTGAGCAGTTTATAAATGGTGAAGGACCCCAGATCTACGGAAAATTATTGTTCAAGAAAAAACTTGATGAACTCTATAGTGGGTTAAGACAGAAAGGAGCGGGTAATGGAAATATTGGATAAGATTCCAGGAATAATCAATTATGCTGTGGTCAATGCCGAGGATGGTTCAATTGAAAAAGTCAAGGGTTCATCAACTTCACCTCTTGGTGACCTTACAGCATTTTTCTCCTCGGCTGCTGAGGTAATAAAGAATACTCTGAACTTAGGTGAAATAAAGTTCATCTCTATGTGTTATGGAGCAAATCGTCTGGTCATCTTTATCCATAATGGTAAATACCTTGGGGTTGAGGTGGAACGTGATGAAAAACCAGTAGATATCATTGAACGAATTATGGAACAGATTGTGGCAGTGAGAGAAGAGAAAAAGCCAATGCCTGAAGAGAAGAAAGAGGAAAGACCCGAAGTGGAGGTCATCGAAGAAAAGGTTGTTGAGGAAAAGGTCGCTGAAGAGAAGGTTGTTGAGGAGAAAGTGATTGAGGAGAAAGTAGTAGAAGAAATCAAACCGCCACCCGAGGTTGAAATTCAACTGCCGAGGAGCATCATCTCAAAAGTGACCCAGATAAATCTGCTGGTTGAAGAATTTGGATCTGGAGGCAAAAAGGCTCACTGGCTTGAAATTCTTAATCAAGGTCTGGGCATAATTGCGACGGATATTTTACCTATGATGGGTATTATTGGTGAAAGAGTAGAATTCAAACAAACACCACCCTCAGAAAAAGAGGATGATATTGTACAGATACTACGCACCATAATTGATTTTCTCGTCAAGAAAGCAGTTGAAGAGATGGGGTCATCTCAGGCACGGGTCAAGGTTCAGTCAGTTATTGAAAAGATGAAGCAGACATAGGAGGCAGAAATGGATGAACAGATACTGAATAAAATTGAAGAACGGGGCTTGGGTCTGCCTTTCATTGTGATGAAGGATGGCGAGACCATCACCTCTAAGGGTGGAGAACCACAGAAATCAAAGTTTTCCCAGACCGGGACAGTTCTATTTGAATCCATTGGTGCAGTGGGTGGTATTAAGATTGATACGATTGAAATTGTCGGAAGCAGTCAGAGTTTGCTTTGTGATCTTGCTGAGAACGAACTCGTTGGACATATCTATGCAACAACCCAGGAGCAGATACTGGATACAATCTGGAATGCAATAAAAGAGATTAGAACCAGACAGGAGGCCGAGGTTGTTGAGGTTGAAAAACCAAAAGAAAAGTTCTCACCAGAGTTTCTTGATCAACTTAAAGCAATTACCCAAGATTATTTAGGCGATTTTACTGAAAGGGTATATCAGAATCAACTCAAGGCACAGAGAATTAAGGTTGATGCACTTTATGAAGAGGACATAAGAAGATTTATCTTTGCCCTGGGCAAGGCAGCAGGAATGATTATTGGACCGACCAAGGGCAAGGATTTGACGAATAAACTATTAGGGAAACTAAAATGATAAATCCGAAATTCAAAATCCTAAACAAAATTCAATGACCAAAATAAAAAAATCAAAACAAGAATTGTTTTAAGCATTGGAATTTATGATTTCGAGATTATTTAGAATTTGAGAAAAAGGAGGTTTTATGGAGGTACTTTTATTCTCAGCACCATTCGGGATTGATTCTTCCACATATCAAGCACTTGCGATCATCCCGAACTATGTGCTGGTTTTGGGTGCGGTATTGCTCTGGCTTGCCTTTATTTTCTTGGGGGTGATTGCCCGCAGGTATGAAATAGTGCTTGGAGAAAAGACCAACTGGCAGTTTATGATGATTGCACCTACGGGTATCTTGCTTTTTGCCTTGATTCAACTGATATTCTGTGGTATTGGTGGCAAAATGATGTTACCAAAAGACGGTATAAATTACCTTGCCTACGGCTTATTCTTTCTTTCAAGTATTCTCTCTCTCGTTGCCAATCTGAGATTCTATGGTGTTACAAGAGGGAAATAACATTTGGTTTTCATGAATATAAGTAGGTCGTTTTCTGTTCGTAAGACGATACCCTTATACAAAACAGGCTTCCAGGTCGATAAACTTATGACCAAGCCTTTATAAAAGGGAGGTTCTATGAGGGCGGATATTTTTGCAGAGATAATTTTTATGGTGGCAATATTGCTTGCCATTGTCTCGTTGATAATCTTTGGTTTGATAATAAGACGACTATTGAATCTAATCGGTGGCAAGGGAATCTGGGTTTTACCCATAATTGGTTGCCTATTCCTTGTTGCGGTAGCAGTGTTCCATATATACCGTATTGTCTTCTATTTTCCTCTTCTGAGCGTTGCCGGTCCGGCTGACCTTTTTGATTTGATTGTCCGTTCGCTTGCGCTTGCGCGGTATGAAAGTTTCCTATTCTTTGGCGCGGGTCTTTTCCCGTTGATTGGTGGAATTCTCTATTATAGCGCAAGTTCAAAATGACTCTTGACATTGTTGTACTTTTAAATATAATGTAAGATAATGAAAGGAGGAAGATTCTATGATTAGGGAATTTTCTATTGGTGGCGGTGTGATGTGGTTGTTGCTGGTTTGCATTATTCTTGCGTTGGGCATTATCCTTGAACGTCTTTTTTCACTTTTGATAAAGATAAGACTAAATCCAAAGAGTTTTCTGGAAAAACTGATTTCAACTATTGATGCCCAGGGTGTTGATGCTGGTATGGCAATGTGCGACCATACCCCATCACCAGCTGCAAAGATTGCAAAGGCAATATTAGAAAAGAGTGATAAAGGTCGTGACGCAATGGAAGAGATTGCTGCCCGTGCAGCCGCAATAGAGCTGGGATTCCTGGATCGGGGGATGGCATTATTGGCAGGGCTAACTACAGTTGCGCCATTCTTGGGCTTTCTGGGTACAGTGACCGGGATGATCCGTGCATTTGCCGCAATTGCAGCGGCTGGCGAGGTTGAACCGACCATTGTTGCCAGTGGTATTTCTGAGGCATTGATTACCACCAAATGGGGATTGATTATTGCAACTCCGCTGGCAATACTACATATTCTTTTCTCAGGTAAGGTTGATGGATACACAAAGGATATGGAAGAGGTTGCGGCTGGTCTGATTGATTATATGATTGAACATTATCAGAAAAGGAAAAAATAAATGGAGTTGAGGCAGAAGAAAAAGATAAGTGCCATAATTCCTACTGCATCAATGGGTGATATCGCCTTTCTGATAATTATTTTCTTTATGACGACTACAGTATTTACCCGGGAAAAGGGTATCAAGATGCTTTTGCCTGAGAAATCACAGACCGAGACCAAGGTTAAACCTGAAAATGTTGTTTCAATTCTGATCAATCCAGAGGGTGCATTGAGATTAAAGGCATCAGGATATGATGGTGTTGATATATCTCCAATGCAATATTCTGAGGTACGTCGGATTGTAGAGGAGAAACTCCTTGAAAGGGATACCTTGCTCGTTGTTTCATTGAGAACCAGTAAGGATGCGCGATATCAGGCAATGATTTCAATCCTTGACCAGATAAAACTGTGTAAGGTAGTGACCCAGGATGGCAGGGAATTGAGGGCAAATAAAATTAGTTTAATTCCAACCAGTGAGGAATAATGCGTAAAAGTATTATCAGAAGATTCACCAAAACTCCAGAGATTCCTACTGCCTCCACGGCTGATGTCGCATTCTTGTTAATCTTATTCTTTATGGTGACCACTGTCTTCAGGGCAACTGCCCTTAGTCTCAAACTTACATTACCCAAAGCAAAATCCACAGAAAGGATTCTTATCCGCAGGAATATTACCCATGTCTGGGTTGATAATAATGGAAGGGTCTTTATTGATGACAGTCTTGTACCCAAGGAACGGGTGAGTACAAAGATGATTCCCAAGATTGCTGATAACCCAGAATTAGTAACTATATTAAATATTGATGAGAATATAGAATATGGCACCGTGGATGTGGTCCTTGACCAATTGAAAGAGGCGCGGGCATTTAAGATAACCTTTGCCACTGAATTTGGAGGTTAAGATGCGTGACCATAAATTGATGTATGGGGTCTATTTCCGGACGGGTATGCTTACCGGGATAGTAATTATAATACTGCTATTCCTATTTCTGCCCTATGCTGAAGTTGAGCCATATAAGTTAAGAAAGGAAGTTGTAACGATGGTTGAACAGATCTCCGCAGAGATTGAAAAATATGAAGAGCCACCGCCCGTAGAAAGACCAAAGGTTGCAGTGGCAGCAGCCGCAACTGAGGTTGCTGAAGAAGCAGTTGAAACTATCGCAACTACTGAATTCAGGGAAGATATCATAAGAACACAGCCCACTGGACCGGAAATAGAGGTTGTTCCTTATTTTAAGGTAGAAGTAAAACCCCAGCCCATATCAATGCCACCACCCGAATGGCCTGAACTTGTGAAGAGGGCAGGTATTGAAGGAAGTCTGCAGGTAAAATTTCTTGTGAATATTGATGGTAGTGTGATTGATGTTCAGGTGGTCAAGTCCAGTGGAAATCCGCTCCTTGATGAGGCCGCGGTAGCGAGTGTCTGGAAATACAGATTTACTCCGGCAAAACAACGGGATAAACTTGTCAGGGTGTGGGTTTTCAGAAAGATTGAATTCAAATTTAAATAATTACCCTTGACAAAGTATTGTTTTTTATTATAATATATAGTAGTTACAATAGAAAGGGGGTGAGAAATAAAAAAAATATCCAGGAACAAAAAGAACACAAAACAAAGGAGGTATAAATGAATAAGATGAGCTGGCTTAGCTTATTGGCGTTAGTTGCCTTAATCTTTATTAGTTGTGGTAATGAGCCACCAGAAGGATTTTATGACGGGACTCCAGAAGATGACACGCTTATCAATGCGGTGCTTGATAGCCATTCTGAACTCTTGAAGACTGATGATATTTTCTTGAATACCTATGTGCCGGTTACACTTGCTGCAGTAACATTTCCTGTAGCAGATTCCTATTTCAAAGGTGAATCAATCTTGATAAAACAGCATGTTGACAGCCTAAGCGACAATGTCACTTCAAGTTCCCGTTTTAAGGACCTCTGGTATACAAAAGATACAACCTGCACTGTGTATCTTTACGATACATTTAACCTGATACAGGAGGTCCATTATGACATTTTATACAAAGGTTATTATTTTTGGCAGGGCGATACTGTCAAAAAACTTGACACCGTGATAGTGGAGACAGGTGGTTACTATTCCTATGATACTATTACTGCGGAAGGACTCCGTTATCTCTATGTAGAACCAGTGAAGGAAAAGGTCTATGATAATGAAACCGGTGATTCAGTATGGAAAGTGAAAGAACCCAGAGAATGGGTCTTGAAGAGGATTTCTTATGGTAATTATGCGATACCGAATCGTGGTGCAAGTGTACCGTATATATATTACGCGATCGTAACTTCTGGTAATACTGGAGATGTTGATACAATCTGGGCAAGCAACTTAGATACCTTATATCAGCATCATGCTATGAATAGGTTCTGCTCAATTGATTCACTCTTAGAATATGATGCGGGTGATTCTCTAACAATTGAATTAACTCTTTCGGGTACAATTACGAGCGACCTCTGTACTTTCTTTGCGATCCAGGATGGCAAAAAGGTTCAACTACCAGATGGATCAGGAAAGATTGAAATAACTGGTTCTGGTGTGAAGAATCTTGTAATTGAGGCGATAGTAACCGATGGATTCTATTATGTAAAACCTGCCAGTCCATTGCTTGCAAGATTCTGGCTTATACCCGTTAGGGTTCAGTAAGGAGGTGTATAATGAAAAGACTATGGGCGTTAATCCTTGCCGGCACACTGCTGTTTGGTGCAGAATATGGTAAGATTACCGGTAAGGTAAGGGACGCTGAGACCGGTGAACCATTGATTGGCGCGGATGTGATTGTTGAGGGTACTGAACTTGGTGCGGCAACTGATGAAAAGGGTGATTATGTGATTCTTTATGTACCTGCAGGGACCTATGTAGTGACCGCTTCATATCTTGGTTATGACCCATATACCTATACTCAGGTAATTATCAATGCTGACCAGACTACTAATTTGAACTTTCGGCTGAAGACAACTGTGATTGAAGTCGAAAAGGTCACGGTGGTTGCAGAAAAACCGCCAATCATTGCATCTCAGACTCAGAGTGGACATTCAGTGACCTCGCAGGATATTTCACGTTTGCCTGTAACAACGATCAATCAGGTGGTTACGCTTCAGGCAGGTGTTTCTACATCCAATCTCGGTACGCATATCCGCGGTGGTAGAAATGAAGAGGTGACTTATTATGTTGATGGTATTATGACCAAGGTACCCCATACTGGTGCCCAATCAACCCAGATAAATGCCTCAGCCGTGGAAGAAGTATCAGTGGTCAGCGGTGGTTTTGATGCCGAGTATGGTGATGCCCTTTCTGGAATCATCAATGTTGTGACCAAAGAGGGTGGAGCAAAACCATCAGGCAGTTTTCGTTATCAAACCGATGAGATATTTGCAATGGACAACCTCAAAGATAAATTGAACACCGGTTATAATTTCTATGACTTATCTCTGGGCGGTCCGCTTCCAGCAGTTCAAAGAATAAGATATTTTCTCTCTGGTGAATTGATGCTTACTGACGCCTTTGAAGAGGCGTTATACAAAGTTCCTTCGCCAAGGAATACCTATCGTACTCAGGCAAGGCTTTCTTATATGATGCCTAATAATAAAGGTAAGGTGACCCTCAGTGGTTTTAATTCCCGCGATCAATATGTCATCTGGCGTTCAGGAAGTTTAAAGTATTTTGAGAATGTCCCAATGAGCAGGACAAAGAATTACATCTTGTCTTCTACGTTTAATTATATGTTAACCGCAAAGACTTTATTCACATTGAAAGCAGGTATGACCCACTATGACAGAATCTATGGAACCAGAGATTATGCCTGGGAAGAAGAAAATGACCAGCAGTGGTTTAATGACTACAGACTAAAGGCTGAACACTGCATAAAATATCTTACTGAAGATAACCTACCACCCAAGGATGTGATTGTTGACAGTGTGATGCAGTATCATGAGGAATATACAAACCGGGAAGCAAAGGCATTGCGGCAAAATCCTTATGGCATTGAAGGATTTTTCTACACCTATGGTGACTACCGGGTCTGGAGATACTGGCAGAATGACGATATCCAGGCAAGGTTCGACGTTTCCCATGCAATTGGCAAAATCCACGAATTCAAGAGTGGTATTGACTATGTAGGCTACAACCTGAAATACTATGATAATAATCTACCCTGGGTGACCAATCCATTCTGGGATTACTATGATAGGCAGCCATTTAAGGTTGCGGCATATCTGCAGGACAAGATGGATTTTGAAGGGTTGATTGCTCGGTTAGGCATCAGGTTTGATTATTTTGATCCGAAGAGCTTCACTTACAAGGTTCCAAATGACCCGAGGAATGATACACTCGCTTGGGCTGATAAGAGTTACCGAATTTCTCCCCGTCTTGGTTTTTCTCTGCCAGTCACTGAACGGATGAAATTCCGTTTTAATTATGGTCACTATTTCCAGTTACCAGCACTTGACGATATGTTTGGTACGACTGATACTGCAGTGATAAGGTTAGCACTCTCCCGTGGAAATACAATCGTTGGCAATATCTTTATGAAACCAGAGAAGACTGTTCAATACGAGGTCGGTATTGAAAATCAGTTCACCCAGGATTTAGTTATGGGATTCACTGCATACTTTAAGGATGTCTATGACCTATCCCAGATTCGCCAGGTTATTGCCCTACCAATACCTTATTTCCAGTTCTTTAATGTTGACTACGGTAATATCAAGGGGTTTGAACTGCGATTTGACAAGACAATGTCCAATATGTGGGCACTTGGCTTAAGTTATACACTCCAGTTTGCCAAGGGTACAGCTTCCTATGCCGGTGAGTTCTACTATGATTTTTATTATGGTGGTAATGACCCGATTACGGGATTGCCCTTACAACCGCCGGTAATAGACTACTGGCTTGACTTTGATGAACGAAATATTGTAAATGCAAATCTTGACCTTTCTTTGCCTCAAGACTTTGTGTTCATTCCTTTGCAGAATTTCAATTCTTCATTTGTCTTCTCCTACCATTCAGGCCACCCATATACACCAGAGGACCTCAGAGGTAATAAATTAGGTGATGAAAATTCCGCAAGGATGCCGGGTTATTGGAATGTAGATATGAATGCAAGCAAGCAGATAAAGATCGGACCTGCAAAATTCCTCTTGACTGCACTTGTCAATAATCTGTTTAACACAAAACAGATAACAAATGTTTATGTGACGACCGGAGACCCTGATAATCATGGAGACACTGAACCAACACTTACCCAGTTTAGTCCACTAACCATTGCCTCAACCAGATATTCACCACAGGCAGACTATAACCACGATGGTCTGATAACAGCAACTGAAATGAAGACCGCCTATATTGCCGCACGGACTGATTACTATCTTGACCCGAGAAACTATAATGGTCCATTCAGGGTTCAGGTCGGCATTGGTTTAGGATTTTAATAAGGAGGCTGAGATGAAGAAGGTCTTAACCTTAATTCTTTTTATTGCCATATTGGGTTTCTGCCGAACCGCATTTGAGAATAGCGGATACCGACCATTTGAGATTATAAAACATGATGTCAATCAGGTAGAGTGTTATGTCTCCAATTATGGGAAATTCGGACAGAGCCCACAGGGAAATTCAGGGCTGAGTTGGCCTAAAGGAACAGGAAATACTTATATCTTTGGTGCGGGAAGTTGGTTTGGTACGATAGTAGATGGCAAAGATACGCTTGTGACCATTGGTTATGGTCCACATGGTGGTGAAGCCGAATATACACCGGGTTTACAGGATATGTCTTCAGGTGATCCAAATGCAAAAATCTGGATTTATCCTACTGCCTGGCCACCACCAGCCGAGATATTTCCTATGGCACCACAGGTGAATAAATCTCATCAGGATTCCTGGTGTGCATACAATGACCTTGACATCAATAACCATATGCCTGGTGATACCAAGCCAATTGGTCTGGAGGTCTATCAGACTGTTTATGCCTGGAACCTCAGCACGACCAAGGATATCATCTTCATAAAATACCAGTTAAAAAATATCAGTGGTGAAAAACTGACCAATTGCTATTTTGGTGTTTGCACAGATAATGATATCGGTAATGAATCTGGAACAAATGCCAATGATATTATTTCAGGAATTGTGGGACAATGGTATGTGATAGATGGTGAATCAATCTGGGTTGATAATCTCGGTTATCAATGGCAGGCGTCAAATGAACCAGGTTGGGATTCTACCGGTGCGATCGGTTTTGACTATCTGCAGAGCCCCTGGGATTTGAAAGAGGGGCAGGACAAAGATCAGGATGGAATACCTGATCAGTATGAAATGGATAGTGCTTATTATGCGGACAATGTTCCACCTACTCAGTGGGATGTGGATGCAGATGGCACTCCTGACTGGCGTGATCCCTCAGAGATACCACAGATGGGTATGACTGCGTTCAAGCGGTTTACCTTGAATCTTGAACCGAATAAAGATAATGAAAGATATGTAACCCTCGCTGGCTACAATTTCAAGACGGGAAATTATGAACCCTATGATACAATTCCACCGCAGAGTGATGATCAGAGATTCTTGCAGTGCAGTGGTCCATTTGACATTGAAGCCGATTCAACGGCAATTGTTCTTGTCGGTGTGATGCTCACCTACTGGAATATGAGCCATGCACGTCCAGACACTGAACTTGTAAAAGTTGACCGTACGGTTCAAGAGATTTATGATAAAAACTGGCTCTTACCAGGACCACCACCACCACCGATATTAACCTGCGTACCCGGAGATGCAAAGGTTACCCTGGTCTGGGACAATTATTCAGAAACGGCAGCCGACCCCTACTACGATGTGGTAAGCAAACCTGGTTCCAATTATGATCCATACTACAAGAAATATGATTTTGAAGGTTATCGTGTGTGGCGCAGTTTAACCGGTAAGACCGGCACCTGGAAATTACTTGCTTCTTATGACCTGGCAAATGGCATTACATTTATAGATACGACAATGGCTGATTCCATTGCCCTTCAGGCAACGGATGTGGGACTTCTCCATTCATATGTGGATTATGATGTCAGAAACGGCTTTAACTACTATTATGCGGTCACTGCCTTTGACTATAACTATATCAAACAGCCACCACCAGATAGTTTCAGGGCGATATGGTTTGAAAGTGGTTTATCAGGAATAAATGCGGCACCCAGAAGGGAACCAGCAAATCTAATGGATGGCAAGATAGAATCTATCACCCTGCTGAGTGGAAATCCGAGACTTTTAGGTAGTGTGGGTGCGCAGATTACCTATCCATTGAATATGACTGGTGACCTTCAGTTTGTGAAATATAGCCCGATTATTCGTGATACTGTCAGTGCTGGATGTCCCCAGTACACGGCGTATTTGCTGGATAAGGACTCTGTTCCAGTTGACAGCTTCAAGGTAGTAATGCCTTTGGATACCGTTGCTCATACTATGTTCTATGAATTTGCTGAACGCAATGGTTTGAATACAACTGCCTGGTTTATAAAGAGTAAGACCAAGGGTAATGTGGCTATCTTTGATTCTGTAACCAAGGAATCTGGGAGCTATCCTGATAGTTTCTTCTCGGTTGTTGCACGGGCAGTAAACTGGGCGTACCGTGGAAATGACTTTGAAGTCCACTGGCGCGCAAAGAATTCAGGTGGCCCTGTGAATACGGTTACGGTGATTGACCGAATAACTGGTGATACAATTCCTTACAAACCCTATCTTGAAAATACTGCGACTGATACATTAGCAGATGGTTGGTGTTTTCGCTCTTCCACTCAAACTACTGATACTATTGTTTACGGTAATGCATCAACTGGCACGCGAGCACTCTACATCTGCAGTGGTAAGATAGGAATTGCCCGAGGCTGGTTTGATACAGAACCAAGACCATCAGAAAATGATGTCTGGGTAGTCCATGCATCTGCTGCGTATGCACCAGCTCCATTCAAGGCACTTTTTGAGATTCAATCAAGTCCGTCAACAATGCTTACAGATACAACCCTTACTTTGAATGTCAAGGTTGTGCCCAATCCCTATCTTGTTGGTAATGAATGGCAACAGTCTTCACTCATAAGGCGATTAAAATTCATCAATCTTCCGGACGAGTGCACAATTCGTATCTTCACCACTAATGGTGAACTGATAAAAACCATTGTGCATAAGGCGACCATTGGTTCGGTTAAGGGCGATGCAGGTGGCGATGAATGGTGGGATGTGCTCACTGATAACCGGCAGATTATTGCGAGCGGTGTCTACATCTTCCATGTTGATTCCAAAGTTGGTGAACAGGTCGGCAAGTTTGTAATTATCCGATAGGAGGCAAAAATGAAAAGGTACCTAACAATAATGCTGATATTATTAGTTCCCCTGTTTGCAGATTTTGCCAAACTCGGGACCTCTGGTGCCCAGTTCTTGAAGATTGGAGTCGGTCGTGGTGCGGCAATGGGTGAGGCATTTGTTGCCATCTCAGATGATGCATCAGCGGCTTACTGGAATCCTGCTGGACTGGGTATTGTGAACAGTCGGCAATTCTCCTTACAGCACAATGAATGGATTGCAGATTTAAAACACGACTACCTTTCGGTTGTGCTTCCACTATCAAATATGGGTACTCTCGGGTTTAACCTGAGTGCCCTGACAATGGGCAAAATGGAATATACTACGGTTGACGACCCGAATTCAAAGACAGTTCGTGAAGATACTGGTACAGGAACCTATTTCAATGCCTCAGATTTTGCCCTTGGAATCTCTTTTGGCAGGATGTTCACTGACCGTCTTGCTGCTGGTCTCACAATTAAGGCAATCCAGGAGATGATCTGGGATATGTCTGCCGGCGGAATTGGTACAGACTTCGGCATCCACTATAACACTGGATTTAAGGGTTTGAAAATCGCCGCTTCAATGGCAAATTTTGGTGCAGACATCCATTTTGGTGGCAGGCAACTGGATACATCCAAAGATCCATTCCCTGATTCACCGCTTGATTATGAGGAAATTCCTGTGACCATAAAGACGACACCATTCCCACTACCTCTAATATTCAGGTTTGGTCTCGCAATGAATCCAGTGGAAAGTGAAGCTCAGCGTTTGACGGTTGCTCTTGACCTGAATCATCCAAATGATAACTACGAGACAATAAACCTCGGATTTGAGTATGGTTATCTGAATACAATCTTTCTCAGGGCTGGCTACAAAATGTATATGAATATTGATTATATGAAGGCAATGACCGGCGCAGAACCAGTCTATGATTCTACCGCAGAAAAATATACCTATCCAAACTGGGGTGATAATACAGAGTGGCTTCTGAACAATCTTACTGCGGGTGTTGGATTCAACCTGAAGATGGCGGAAAGGGAATTGCGTATTGATTATGCCTATATGAATAAGGGTGTGCTCAAGGCGACGCATCGTCTCGGACTGACAATCGGATTTTAATAGATATAAGGCGGGGTTCTGAAATATTTCAGAACCCCGCCTCTGAAAAGAGGAATGAAATGAAGAAATTCTTTGTTTTATTGATTTTGCTGGGTATTGTTTTGGGTTCTGATTTTATCCCTAAAGAGAAGATAGATGCCCTTGCATCCAGATTTATTGCCCAAAGATATGGTACTGAATACAAATTGGACAATGTGATAACTTACTACGGCATTGATGAGAAACCCAATGCCTATGGCTTTGTTTTCCAGAACCAGAATTCACAATATGTTACCCTCGTTATGGGTGCAAGATATACAACTTCACCGATTGGTGAGGTGTATCAATCCAGACCGCACTGTCAAAAATTCTACAATAGGGCGGTGGAAAATATTAGAATAAAGTTTAATGTCGAACCAGAATTCAGAAATTACTATTATTTTGGAGCAGGTGAAGAGTATGCAGGATTTGAGGTGATGGGAAAGAGAATTCTTATCAATGTCTTAAATCTACAGATACATACAGAAGAGGAGCTGCTCAATTGTAAATCTGACCCAACACTTGCTGCTCTTACAAAGGAGAAATGGGAAAAATATCTGAGATTTGATGATTTTACTCCCCGCCAGGGCGGATATGTTGATTCGGTGCCTTTCATTGACTGGGTCTATGGCTGTTCACCAACAGCCGCAAGTATGATATTCTACTATTGGGATTACCGCGGTTATGGCAAACTCGTTGATCACTTTTATACGCATTGGGATACCCCAGAAAACGAATGGAATGATTGTGCGAATACCAATCGGGAACTTGCGATAGCAATGTATACAGATACTTTGACTGGCGGTACATCTATTGGCAATATCAGACCGGGAATGATTACGGTTGCCAATTCTTATAATGGTTATAGCTGTTCAGGTGCAACCTCACCCCAGGGTGGTTCCTGGAATCAGTATAACTTTTCCTGGATAAAGACTGAGATTGATGCCCAGAGGCCCTGCCACTGGAATGTTTTGTATTACTGGTATCCACCAATGTCTGATTATATAAACCATTCCATTACCGGAGTTGGTTATGAAATTACGGGCAGCGATACCTTCGTCATTGTGCATACGACCTGGGATAACGATGAACCGCTTTGGCCATTATGGACCTATTATAATGGAGTTTACTGTTATGACTATGTGGTTACCTTTGTGCCTGGTGGTTCAGACCCCAATAATGTAGTTCTTGATTATCCCAAGGGTGGTGATGTTTATAATCTGCCCGTGATGTTCAAGAATTTGAAATACGCACTTCGCTGGCATACAAACGGAACCAATATTGACCATTTAAAACTGTGGTGGTCAAAGGGTACTGATGGTGAAGGTTATGATTCCACCCGCTGGACATTGATTGCAAATAGCGTTCCCAATACGGGAAAGTATATCTGGACAGTTCCAAATGTCACCTGTTCTTTGCGTGTTAATATCGCAGCCTTGAATGCCAGCAATACGAGGCTTGCCGCAGACGGTAGTTTTGGTAGAATTCGCGCGGTTGAATTGAATCATTCAGCAAATGTTAATCTCTTTGGACATTATGATACACCGGGCTGGGCAAATGATGTAGCCATAGTTGGTAACTACGCCTATGTTGCCGATGGAAATGCCGGAATAACAATCATAGATATTAGTGACTCGACACTGCCCGATTATGTGAATCAGGTAAGTCTGCCTGGTAATGCCTATGCAATTGCCTCAACAAATCAATATCTCTATGTGGGCGATAAAGAAGATACTCTGAGGATACTTTCTCTTTCTAACCCGACAAACCCTGCTCAGGTTGGAAAACTGGCATTCAGTGATGATGTGCTGGGATTGTTTGTGCAGGGAAACACTGTATATGTTGCCGGCCGTTCCCAGGGGTTGGTTATCGTGAATGTTCAAGATCCATCAAATCCCCTATTACTGGGATCGTTTAATACCAGTGGGTTCGCCTATGATGTTGTCGTCTCAAATAATCTTGCCTATGTGGCAGATGCAACCAAAGGTGTGAGAGTAATTAATGTTTCTAATCCCTCAAATCCGATTGAGACAGGATATTATGATACCAACGGCATAACCTATGGAGTGACAAAATCGGGTAACTATGTCTATGCCACAGATGGTACTGCAGGGATAAAAGTTTTTGATGGTTCAAACCCCGATACCCTCATTCTTCTGGGCTCTCTGGATACACCGGGTACAGCGACTGGCATAGAATATTTCAATGACCATCTGTTCGTTGCTGATGGCACGATGGGTGGTGTCAGGGTGATCAACATTAACAATCCTTCAACACCAGTTGAAGCCGGTTATATCCTGTCATTGAGCACTACCAATAGTTGTTTTCACCGTAATGGCTTCGTCTATCTACCAGATGGAAATACAGGTTTGCTCATCATAAAACAGGATATTGTTGGTATTGCTGAAGAAAGAGACAGGGTTGCTAATATCTTTTCTGTAAAAGTTATGCCCCAACCAGTGCGGGCAAATAATCTTTTACACATTGCGATTTTTGCAAATGAATCATTCAATGGAGCAGTTGAGGTCTTTGATATCACCGGCAGAAAGATTGAAAGGCTTTATCAGGGCAGTTTTCATTCAGGTAAGAATGAGATTTGCTGGACGCCTGCCGGCATCTCAGCCGGAATCTACTTTGTTAAGATTAGGGCAGGTGATGTCAGTATCTTCAGGAAGCTGCTCATAATAAAATAGAGAAAGGAGGTGATGCGATAAAAAAATGATGGGTAAACACGGTTGAAATATAATACCGTGTCAAGACCGATGTTAATATTTCCGCATCATTGCGGATAGAAGAAAGGAGAGAAAAATGAAAAAACTATCAATACTTTTGGTTTTTGCATCTGTAATATGGGCTATAACCGTGCCCGCAAACATCGACAGGGTAAAGATGGATGATGGCACTGGCTATTATGATAAGTCTGTGCCCGTTTCCAATACCCGTGATATAATTCCAGCAGATTCTTCAGCGAATGAATATTGTATGTGGACCCAGATGCAGGAATGTCTTGCCTATGAGCCCCAGGATGGCTATTTGCAATTCGTATGCAGAAATTTTGTCGTTGGTAATAACCTTGATGTCTGGCAGACCGATAATACTTTTTCTTTCACACTGACTGATGAAAATGTCTATTCTCAGCAATTGGGTGGTGGTGCAAGATATCCAAATTCTGTCGCATCGCTTGATGGCGAGGGTCCACACATATCTTTCCCAGTACTTGTTTCCGGTGCCTGGGGTTTGATGGCTGGACAATATGAGAGTGGTGGTTGGTTTTCAAGTTTCTGGGATGACCCTGTGGATGTTGGTGGTGGCGACATAAATACCCATAAGTGCGTGGGCAAACAACTACCCAATGGTAATATCCTATTCATTGGAATTACTGATACCTATGATATTCTGTTCCGTACCTATACTTCGGACCTCTCCACCCAGGTTGCTGCTGGGGTCGTTTCTCCTGCAACCAGTTATTATTTTGGTTATGATATCAATGGTGGTACGGCATATGTGTTCTATTATGATGATGCTCTCAATGTCTACTACAAGACTTCAACCGATGGTGTGAACTGGAGTGCTCAGCAGACCTATAATCTGGTCTGGCCCAATCCATTCCCGAGCAATGTGATTGGCTGGATGCAGGTGGCAGTGACTGATGCGGGCAATCCCATTCTGGTCTTTGATAACTGGCATGGTGATGATTACAATGGAGGAATTTATCCTTACCGCGGTAAGGTCTATGTCTCCACGGGTTCTGGTGCCAATTGTATTGAGGTGGGTAATACCGCAACTGATGCCAAGAACTTCTATCCAACGATTGCTACTGGTGGTAATTATGTGGTAGTCCTATTTGGCCAGCCGCGCAGTGGGACTGATTCTCTCACATTCTGGGATGTCTATTATAATTATTCGGCGAACAATGGTACATCCTGGTCAACACCAAGAAATCTGACAGGCAGTATTACTGACCATAACAACTGTCTCTGGCAGATTGCAAAGAAGGTTGATTCTTCGGGAAATGGTCAGTTATTCTTTGCATTCGGTTGCGCAATTTCAGATCCGATGCGTGATTTATACTGGAACATCAACAATGGTAGTCCGATTGCCTCACGCTGGTATGTTGGTCGTAACCCGATAGTTGGTATTACTGAAAACAAGACCGAGATACCGAAGAAACTTGCCCTCAATATCGCACCAAATCCGGTCCGGAATTATGCGGGCATTGCCTATACATTACCAAAATCAGGCAGTGTATCAATCAATCTTTACAGTGCGGATGGCAGACTGGTTCAGACCATTGACCAGGGTCATAAGAATGCTGGATTCTATACCAACACACTTGATACACGCGAACTCGCAAATGGTGCCTATGTGATTGTGCTGAAGACAGATAACCAGATTGTTTCTGGTAAACTGGTTGTTACACGGTAAAAAATCCTAACAAAAAAGGGGGCTTTTATAGCCCCCTTTTTTTTCAATATTTTGTTTTATCTGATCAGTCCGAGCCAGGTGCCAAAGAGAAACTGTAATCTGCCAATAAGGAGTGATAAACGAGCCATTACTGTATAACCGAATGAGGCACCAAAACCGACCATAATGAAGACAATGCCGATATAAGAGACCGGTTTTAGAATTCCCTTATGTTCTTTTGAGAAGAAAAAGAA
>CAYQKL010000020.1:22167-42820 GCA_964418185.1 uncultured bacterium | reverse complement strand
TAATTTACAATGGAGTTTCGCTACTACGAAGTTTTAGGAAAAACTAAACTATTACCCTATGTCATCAAGATATAATCCAATTATTGTTGCTGCAAAACGCAGAATGACATATTACATTATTCTTTTTTTTACAACATTTACAGCTTTCGTCTATGAAATAACCATTGTTCGTTTTTTTGCTGTTCTTTTTGTTCATCATTATGTCTTTCTGGCAATTTCTGTAGCAATGCTTGGATTTGGAATTGGTGGTCTGATTGTCTCGTTATACAATTTGAATGATAAGGAATTAGAAAAAATACTGGCTATATATAGTTTCACCTTTTTTATCCCTTTATTATTGCCCAATTTAATACCAATACTAATGGTTCATCCACTCATTTTATCCATCGTTTTTATCCCGACATTTTTATTTGCAAGTATTATTGTCTGCGTTTTCTTTAAAGAGAATATCGCAAGCACAAATTTTGTTTATTATGCAAACCTGGCTGGGGCAGCGTTTGGTTCCTTACTGGGGGTTTTGTTCCTTTCGTTATTTAGACCCACTCAGGTTTTAATATTATGTTCGGTCATAGTGTTATTGCTTAATTTAATAAGAACCAGAAAGATTATCTATCTTTTTTTTTTATCTCTCATTGTAATAATTTTTTTATTGATAGGTATACATTATAATTTTGTTGATATTCCTATATCTAAGGCCCCTTATATATCTGAGGGTAAGGAGTTGGCCAAATTAATTAAAGAAACATCTGCAATAGTAGAAAAAACTTATTGGAATAGTGCTTTCAGGACAGACATCGTAAGTTATCCAAATAATGAACAGTGTAAGGCAATATTTGTTGATGGTGGTGCACCATCAGTGATGTTTAAGACTGACAGGAATTTATCCAATCTCACCTGGTTAAAAGGGACGATAAACTACCTGCCGTTCACATTTGTCCCCCCATACAGTGATTTATTGAGTATTGGGCCTGGGGGTGGACTGGATATAATACTTGGGAAACTGGCAAATTTTAAAAACATATATGCCGTGGAAATAAATCCTGCTATCCCGAAGGTTCTTCGTGATTATAAAGATTACAATGGGAATATAATAAATTTGCCTGAGCTTTCATTTAAAATATCTGAAGGCAGGACGTATTTATCGGCTCAAAATAGATCTTATGACTTGATACTGCTAAGCCTTTCATTAACTAATACATCTGCAAAGATAGGCCATCCTTTCACTGAGTGCTACCTTCATACCCTTGAAGCGTATATCGAATACTATCATAATCTAAAACAGTCAGGTATGATCGCGGTATTATGTGAAACTGAGCCATTTCTTTTAAGAACATTATTGACGATAAATCAGGCATTAGTTCGTTGTGGAATAAATATATCTGAGGCACATAAACATCTTGCGGTTGTAGAAAATTTTCTTCCTGATTCACCATACAGATACTTAATAATGTTTTTTGCAGATCCAATTTCAGAATCAAAGGCATTGGCAGTTCGCAAAGAATATCAAAGTCGATGTTTGCACATAAAATTTCTCCCATATTTTGAAGAAAAATTACCTATCAAATTTGATAATATCCAGCAGATGGAAGATTTTATTAAAAAAATACGAAAGGAATGTTCCTTAAATGTTGCGCCTGTCAATGATGAGAAGCCATTTTTTTATGATTTCGGTATGAAAATTCCAGGCTCATTTATCTGGTTGTTATTGGTATCAGCATTATGTGCACTTGTCTTGTTGGTTTTTTTAAAAAGACAGCATAAAGCCACACTGATTTCGAATTTCTATCTTTTGGGTATAGGATATATGGTTATTGAAGTAGCAATTATTCAGAAGTTCATTTATCTTTTTGGAAATCCATCTCTGGTATTTGCCTTTATATTATTCATTTTTTTAATCGCTAGTGGGATAGGTGGGTTAACTTCAAAAAACAAAAATGTGTGGACAAAGATTGCAGTTCTTATACTTCCTTTATTACTGCTGGGTACATATGGATTTATTAATGAATTAATCAATTATTTAAGACAAACAAGTGAATTAATGAAATTCTTTGTTAGCGGGACTGTTATGTTCTTTTTGGGGTATCTTATGGGTAAACCATTTCCTTTATCATTAAGTGCAATCGGTGAGACAAACAAGATAAATATAGGTATAATCTACGGTATTAATGGTTTGATGTCGGTTTGTGGAAGTATCTTAGCGATGATCTGCGCCCGGTTTTTAGGCTTTAAATATCTTTTTTTAATTGGATTTTTTATATATTTATTAATATGGTTAAATATGGAATTATCGGGGATATTTCAAGACAAAAAGTGAAATATCAGGAATCTGTTGTAAATTAATATCTTTAGTGACTTGAAACGACGATTTTAAACAGCATCTGTTTTATAGTAAAGGAACTTTATTCCCGGAGCAGAAAACAATACACGTTTTGGGTCCCTGCTCCACATGCCTGAAAAATGCTGAGGTTACGCGTCTATGAATATGTGTTTGAATAATAGGTCAAGATTACTACACAAGGGCAAAAGTATTGATATCTAATAAATATTAGTTATAATTGCAAAGATTATTGAAATGTGAAAGAATGAGAGAGAAATTAAAAAGTAGTTAAGTGCCAATGTTCACGAGATGTGCGAAATGGTCAAGAAGAAAAAGAACTGGGGGTAACATAACGAAACGAATGTTACTAAACAATAGTGATAATTACAAATTGAGATGAAAAAAATACTTATTATCCATATTTATTTGATCTTCGCTTATATCGGTTTTTCTCTACCGATTTTTGAAGGAGGTTTGAAAGTAACAAAATTTAATACAACTGCTATTATATTTTACCCCTTGAAAACCATGAATTAAGAATTTTTGAGAACTATTTAGGTTTAGGTATAGATGGATTACTCAATTTTTTTAACAATCTTTATTTTCGTATGGAAATTGCCGAAATTCGTAAATATGAGTATATGGGGGATACAAAAGGGGTATTATTATCCAACCTGGCACTTGATTTAGAATATTTGCTACCCATTAGTCGGCGATTCTCCCCATTAGTATATTTGGGTACAAAATATGGACCATATGACTATCGTTTTCCAAAAGACACTGTGTTCCAAATAGTTAATAATGGATTTCATTGGGGACTCGGCGCGGTATACCACTTAGCGAATAAAAGTAAAATTATTTTGGAATTTCAGACTTATAGTCACAACAAATGGTACTTTTATAAGAGCGCTTTCCTTTGGTATGAAGCGGAAACCTGGGGGATTGAAAGGATAAACTTAGGATTCAGGTACCGTCTTTGGAATATGAAGTTCGAATGAAATATTTTTATTCAAATTCATTGGCAGTTAACATTAAATAATTTCTATTTAATGGATTTATAGGTGTTAAAGAGATTGCATTTACGGTTAATCCAAGAAAAACAGGTGTGGGCGTATTGTACGCTGGTCATTACATTATACATTGATTTATTTTAACCTGGGGTGTATTGGGGGCAAATCTCTACATTCTACAATCCAGTGATTTGTTGATTCATGACAGAGCGGTGGTTTCAATGAAGCTTATGAATACAAGAAATAAGAAGTGTTAGAAGAGGAAGATGGCATATCCATTCATCAATTCCACAATTGTCGAATTGTCAAATTTAATGCTACAATCAAATAATTATATATATTGTTTCTCAAACTGCACCACTTTTCCGCCTGCCTGAAAGATGTTGATTATTTTACAACAATAATTTTAACTATCCCCTGGATTTGTTATCTTTGCTCTTATACATAACGAAATATACTCCAGCGGGTAAATTGGGTAATTTAATTCTTTATCTTTGATTTCAATTCCTGAAACATTGAATATCCGCAGTTGAAAATCTCCTAATTTTTCTTGTTGAATTAGGCTTTATTTGTGACGATAGTCGGAAAGATAAGACAATGCATTTTTTGCTAAATTCAAGATGCTTTGCGAGAATGCGATGCTAATAAATCTACTTGACATTCTGTCTATTTTATTTATAATTTAGTAACTAAAAAGGAGTTTCTATGAAGAAGTTGTCTCGTCGGGAATTTTTTAAATTGATCGGGACAGGAACGGTTGGAATTGCATTGAATCCTAAATTCAGTTTTTCAGATATTGTAGGCGAAAATCGCGCCAGCAATGTAGTAGATTGTTATCACGCTCAAGCAACCTCAGGTAGTTCAATAAATGAACCGATTGTCCAGATTATGATGGATGCATCAATAAAAGCACTTACCGGAATAAATAATGTGGGTGAAGCCTGGAAATCAATCTTTCCCAATATAACCCAGAATAGTATTATTGGTATTAAGGTGAATTGTATAAATAGTGCTGTTCCTACCCATCCCCAGTTTGTCAACTGCATTGTCAATGGGCTTATCCAGATGAATTTCGGTGGAACATACTTTAGGAAGAATAATATGATAATCTGGGACCGAACCAATAGCGAATTACAAAACAGTAATTACACAATCTATACAGGAAATGACCCAAACACGGTCAGGTGTTTTGGGACCGACCAAACAGGCGTAGGTTATGACAATACCTGCCCTTTAACAATTCAGACCGCAAGCGGTACCTATACCCGCTATCCCAGTCGTATTCTCAGTCAGATGATTGATTATCTCATTGATGTTGCCGTGCTAAAAAATCATGGAAGTGCCCAGGTGACGCTCTGCTTAAAGAATCACTATGGTTCAATTAATAACCCCGGTGGATTACCCCATGCAAATTATTGTTCACCAGAGATTCCATCAACGAATCAACAGATTCGGGATGTCGTAACACCAAATAACATCCAGAAAATTTTTATCATTGATGCACTATTTGGAAATGTGACCAGTGGACCGGGTGGCTCGCCTAATTGTAATCCCAAAAAATTGATTATGAGCCTTGACCCTGTTGCCTGTGATTATCGGGGCTGGCAGGTGATTAACATTGAGCGGCAAAATCTCGGTCAGGGAATAATCCCATGGCCAGTTCACCATATCCAGACTGCATCCCAGTCACCATATAACCTTGGAACTACTGATATCAATCTCATTGAAATATTCAATCCTCAAGGCATTGGAGAACGTAATATCGGCTTAACCGATAAATTAATAAAAATCCTTCCCAATCCTTTCCGAAATAGCACAACACTCAATTTGACACTGCCTGTTGACTCGCCAACTTACATTGACCTCATTGATATCTCAGGCAGAACAACAGAAAATATCTTTTCAGGTTATCTCACAAAGGGTGCACATCATATAACTTATAACAAAAAAGGAAATATTCCTTCGGGAAACTATTTTTTCCGCATATACTATCAGGGTTCTAACTATCTAAAGAAGGTCACAGTTCTGAATTAGAAAAGGAGATAGAATGAAAAATAAGAAAACTTTATTGGTTTTGGTAAGTTTATTAGCAATGTTTGTCTTTTGCACAAAAGAGCAAGAGAAGACTCTGGATGTGGTTGATTTGATCCCTCAGGATAACGAAATAAGTGGCTGGACAAGAAGTTCAGCAATGCAACTCGCTGAGAATGAAACCCAGTTATATAGTTTAATTGATGGTGAAGCAGATGGCTATGTGACGCGAGGATTTGTTAAATGCGCATTCCAGAGTTATCTTGATGCCCAGGGTTTAATTGAACTTAGATTGAGAATATTTGACCAGGGTGATTCAGTCAATGCAAAGAGTGTATACGATTTTAAGGCAACTGGTAGCGAAACTCCCTGGACCGATAATAATGCTGGGTCTGAGGCAAGATACAAGGTGGAAGGATTTTCTTATACACTTGAATTCTGGAGTGAAAGATTCTATGTCTATATTAATATTGCGGATAATACCCAGGCAGGACTTGATGTCGCAAAACTATTTGCACTCAATGTTTCTGAAGCGATTAAAAACCCTACACAAAAATGAATATAAGCCGCCGGGACTTCTTAAAAATTGGAATTGGTCTTGCTGTCGGTTCGTTTCTGCCTAAAAATCTCCTTTCTCAAGAAATCAATGATTTAAAAAGACCATTGATCGGTGTTGCACGGGGTGAAAAAAAATATCTGGTCAAATCCGCGCTTGATGCAATCGGTGGAATAGAAAAATTTATAAATCCTGGAGACCGGGTTTTACTCAAACCAAACATCTCTTTCGCCGCAAATGCTGAATGCGGTGCGACGACAAGTGTGGAGATTATTAAGCAGGTGGTTGAACTATGTTTAAAACAGGGTGCTTCAAAGGTAATTATTCTCGATTATCCCCTTGCCAGTCCTGATTTATGTATTGAACGAACCAGGATTAGAGAAGCAATTATTGATACGGATAAAGTAAGCCTCCTTTTGCTCAATAAGGAAAGGCAATTTGTTGATGTAGAAGTCCCCAATGGCAAAGAATTGAAGACTGTAAAAATTGCCAAGGAGTTGCAAAAGGCAGATAAATTCATTAATCTTCCTACAGCAAAGTCCCATTCAGCAACCGGTGTAAGTCTGGGTATTAAAAACCTTATGGGTCTTATCTGGGACAGAAGTTATCTCCACAAAATTGATCTGCACCGGGCGATTGCAGAACTGGTGCTGGTAATAAAACCCCACCTTACCATTATTGATGCAACAAGGGTTCTAACAAGTGGCGGTCCGGGTGGACCAGGAAAGACAATTACTCTCAATACGGTTATTGCCAGCACAGACCTTGTGGCTGTAGATTCCTACGCGGTCGGTCTGTCGCAGTGGTATAATAAATCTTTCACAGGTAGAAATGTAAAATATATCCTTGAGGCGCATAACTTAGGTCTGGGCGAAATAGATACAGAGAAGATGGAGGTCAGGGAGGTAAAGGCATAAAAAGAGATTTTAAAAATTCCAAAAATCGTATAATCCGCTGGATTATTCAATTATTGTTTCTTTCTACTTTTATTTACCTCTTTATCCAGACTAGTTATAAATCCGGGATTGATTTTCAAAACCTCTTTTTTAGATTTGACCCACTTTTATTTATTATTGTAAGTCTAACAACACGAACATTAATCACATTTTTACTTTTTTCAATAATTACAATGGTTTTTACTTTCATTTTTGGGAGATTCTTCTGTGGATTTGTCTGTCCTTTGGGCACAGCCATTGATCTAACACAAAGATTTATACTACCCAACAAAAAAAAGAAAAAATCTCTATCATATCCAAAGGGCAAATATCTCTTATTGATATTTCTAATCTTCTCAGCAGTATTTGGTGTCTCTTTTATCCATTTTTTTGATCCCCTTGTGATTTTTGAAAGGACTCTGACAATTATATTTTATCCCTTGGCCACTTTTTTTATTGATTTTTTCACGAATGTCAAAGTCTATGAGTATCGAGAAAATTTGACTGTGCTTCTTGTCTTTATGGTAATTCTCAGCCTTGAGTTTTTAAGTAATCGGTTCTGGTGCAGAAATCTCTGCCCTTTAGGCGGTGTTCTTGGTCTAATATCAAAAATCTCTTTATTTAAATTTACCATTGTGAAGGATTGTAGAAAATGTCCAAAATGTGATATCATCTGTCCGACCGATGCGATTGATTTTGAAAACCAGAAGATTAAATCAGATGAATGTATAGGATGTTTAAGATGTCTTAATGAATGTTCGGTTGGAATTATCAAATACAAATTGAATATTAGACCAGATCCTTTTAATATCCGGCGCAGAGAATTTATTTTTGCATTCAGTTCTGCAGTATTTCTCGCACCTTTTGCAAATTCATTGTTCAATAGAAAAAATAACGGAAGATTAATAAGACCACCGGGGTCAATCCCGGAACAGGATTTTTTGAATACCTGTATTCGCTGTGGCAAATGCCTTAAAGTCTGCCCAACTAATGGCTTACAACCTGTAATATTTGAAAATGGAATCAATTCTCTCTGGACCCCGCATATCGTGCCAAGGATTGGTGGGTGTGAAAAGAATTGTAATATGTGTGGAAAGGTCTGCCCAACCCAGGCAATAAGGAAACTTTCCCTTGAGGAAAAGACCTACGCAAAGATGGGCACAGCAATTATTGACCAATTCCGATGCATTGCCTGGGCTCAAAATAAGGATTGTCTCATATGTGATGAGGCCTGCCAGTACAATGCCATAACCCTTATTAAAGCTGACTCTGAAAAGACTGCGGTGGGAAAACCCGTTGTAAATGAAAAGATCTGCGTTGGTTGTGGTATTTGTGAAAACCGGTGTCCAATTGAAGGAAGCGCAGCAATCCAGGTATATACTATTGGCGAGGAGAGAAAAAGAACTGGCTCGTATATTACAGATGAGAAGAAACAATTGCGTGCCTGCGAATCAAAACAAGAGGATCTTCCATCAGGGTTTATCATTGAAGATAAATGATAAGTATTCTGTATTTTGTATTTTGCTTCACCACACACCGAATAGCAGAAGAAATAATCATTCTTGAACCAACGACCGAGGTTTCGGCTAAAGATCTTATTTACTTCGGCACAAATTCTGGCATTGCGGTTTTTAATAAAGATTTAAAGACCTGGTCAAGGATTTCATCGGCTAATGGATTACCTGATAATAATATTCGTATAATAGGCATTGATGAAGGAATTATCTGGGTCATGACCGAAACTGGCATTGCTTCTGCAGATATCAAACTAAACGATTGGCAGATACATAATTTTACCGAACCTATCACAGGTTTGGCTTTTGATGAAGATTATGTCTGGATAGCCGGTATGTTTGGTGTAAAGGCAATGGATAAATATACTGAAAACTGGCTTGAGATTACGCAAAATGAAACTAATTGCATCCTATCGGAGAATGAGGTTATATGGATGGGAACTGATAGTGGTATTTATAAGTTTGACCGCCGATTTGAACGATTGGAAAAAATCCAGGAAGTCCAGAACATACTTATTACCTCAATAATCAATACGCCAACAAATATATGGTTTTTATCAAAGGATGAATTTGTTTCCTATAACAAGAGAAATAATCTTTGGTGTAACTATTCAGGATATCGCATAGATGATTATCAGATACTGGGTGATTCAATCTTCATTCTGAATGCTGCAAAGATAATTTACTTTGAACCCTTGACTTCAATGTGGTATGAATATAAAGAATTAGGTGACATAACAGGTATTAATGGCTTTACAATAAATTCTCAAAATCTATTGATTGCTTCTAATAGCGGAATTTATATCTTCAATCTAACAGAGAAATCAAGAACTGTATACAATAGAAAAAATGGACTATTACAGGATACCGTGCTTGATGTCTATGAAAATAATGACTTTATTTTTGCAATAAATGACTACTGTATACAATATTTTGATAAAAAAAACAAAATCTGGGAAATAGAAGAGTTGCACGCACCAATAAAAAGGGCAAAGAGATCATTCTATTATGACGATTCTGGTCTTCATAGCAATTTAGTTAGCGATATTGACATAAGACTTCAAGGTCGAACTTATTATAACCAGTATGTGAAATTATACAATGGAGAACCTGAATATACTTCCTTTGAAAGCGTAAACCTAAAATTGATTGGTGAACACAAGAGTAATCGCCTTATTTCACTTTATTATGATGATACTGATAAAGATCAAATACTATATGGTTTTGGTTATCGCGGACTGGAGAATGATTTCTTTTATCGTATGAATGCGGGTTATATTCCGCTTGATTTCTATGAATTGAATCTAATACCCCAGTTCTCAACTCTGGGCGGAAATGCAAAATTTAAACTGAATAATCATCAACTAAATATGGCAGGTGGACAAATCAAATCTCAATTTAGAAGTGAATTTTTTTATGGTCGCACCTATCAAATAACCGATACTATTTTTGATATTGAATATGCAAATAATGTCTTTTATTATGTATTTTCAAGATCACAAAAGATTGATAAAGGGACTGATACAATATTTATTGATGATCGGATACAATCAAATAATGACTATGATACCAGAGTGAATTGGACCATCGGAGGCATAACCGGTGATTTTGACCCTCTGATAAATGGCGTTGACTATATGGTTGACTATAGCCAGGGTATCATTCAATTTCTAAGTCCCAGGGATTCTGATGATATTGTAATCTTCTTGTATAATGGTAATGCATATATGATTCAGGCAGACTCGATTAATAACTCTATTGAAAATACCTATTTATTTGGTAACGATATCATCCCTCATACGTTTGACCTGACAATTATTGACACTGCGGGTTTGGTTCATCCCTTAATGGATTTTGGGATTGACAATAATCGCGACAATAAGGTTGACCCTGAATTTATCAATTACAAACTTGGTTTCTTAAGATTTCCTTCTTCGCGTCCCTTTCCACCAGTTGTATATGACGATTCAGTTCATATCTATTCGCTCCTTTTCACCTATCAGTCATATACCGCATTTTATAACCTATCTTACAGACCGGTGCTCATTAACAGTGAAAAGGTATTTGTAGATGGACAGTTGATGGCAAGGGGGATTGATTATATTATAGACTATACCTCAGGCAGGGTTATCTTTATAAAGGAAGGGCTGGTAACTGATCTTAGTGAAGTGGAAATTAACTATATGGCAGTGCAAAGAGAAGGCAAAGACTTATATTTTGGATTTCAACCAAATATCAGCATTAATAATGCACTTAATATTGCTCCTGGGATAGGGGTAGTTCAGGATGAAAGTTTATTCTTCTGTACAGGCCGGTTAGCAAAGGATGTTGCCCGAAATAAATCCATCAAGTTAATCCCCCAGTTTTCCATTGACCAGGATAGAGAATATGCCCAGAATTATGAATTGATAGCCAATTATGGGTTTTTAAGTATGAATGGAAATTATGCCAGTTTTACAGATAATTACAATGCCTTCGGGATGAATAGAAAAAAATACGGCTACCTTTCCAATGGCGGAAAACTTGATATAATGCTTGAACCGGTAGCCCATCTTCGTCTCTCTGGTAGTCTTATTCAAGAATATCAAAAAGACTCTTTGGAAAATCAGTATCAAGCCCGGTATCAATCCGTAAAATTTCATTATCTAAATCCCAGACTGCCGAATGGTTATCTTCTTCTGGGTAGAGACCTGCTTCCTGAATATAATAGTAAAAAGGTTCAAGTTTATTTAAATCACAATTCAGAATTTAATAATATCAATTTAAAATTGAATGGACTTACCAATACCAACTGGCAGGTATCACAAGATAATAAATCTCATAAACTCTATGAATATTATCTTGGTTCTAATCTTACCCTGCCAATACCTGTAAACTTTGATTTACGATTATTCAATACTAATCTTTATCAAAATATTTTAAAAGAAAAGCAAGAAAATAAGTTGAGAACAATTATAAATATCGATTTTATTCCCGGAATAAACTATGTCCTGCATTATGAATTAATTAAAGATATATTCTATTACGAAGGCACAAATGATTTATCATTGGAAAATTTTCATAATAATACAATTTTCTTTGCACCGGGAAGATGGTTTCAAGGGTTTAATTTTTTAAATTGGGGTATTGGTTTTGGTCAAAATTTTAATGAATATCTTTCTAACCTATCTACACCTTATAATCCATTTATTTTAACAAAACCTTTTTATAGCAATGCGATATCAACCTGTAATCATTCTCAAAATATGTATCTTACAATCCAAATAATACCCTATTCAAAAGTTTACATCTGGCTTAAAGAAAACCTGATAAAAAGCGGATATGCATATTATACATTACCAGACCTGCAGAATAAATATATTGATGAAATAAGAATAGAATATGAACCAGAAAATCTTGGTTTGTGGACGATTTATTATATGAGAAATAGATCTTATTCCTATCCTGCAGAACATTTACAAAATTTATACCTTGAGTGGAATAAACCCTGGTCTTCATTGTTGCGCACCAAAATATATAGTAATCTCCAATACGGTAAAGATATTTATGGACAAATTCCCTTTTCAAATTCAGGCATAAAAATCAACAGTGAAGCACTCTTTCGTATAAACAAGAATAATTTTTGGACACTAAATTTCGGCTGGACAAAGGAAATAAGATATGATAATGGTGAAAAACATTCAACAATTATTGGAACGGGTTGCAACTTAAATTTAATAACTTTTACATATTTCCAGGCAAATTATGAGGCTGTTGATATTTTTCAAGGTACGCCAATTCATAACTTAGCGGCAAAAATAATCGGACAATTCTGATACACTGAGCAGGACAAGAAAACTTCATTTGTATCCCTCTGATACACGATAAGTTTTATTAAGTCTCAAAAGAGATTATTGAGTCTCGTAATAATCCGGCGCTTCCTTTATCGTAAGTGGATATTACGGAAATTAAGAATAACCTTTATATCAATATAAGAATTTGATATTGAACGAACTCAACAATCCTTGACTTAATTCTCATTTTAGATATAATTCTCTCTATGAAAAAACTTACATTAATCCCATTATTATTTGTCTTTTGTTCTGATGCACCAAGGGTTCATTTTCCTGAACCAACGAGTAGAACAGTTCTTGCCGAATTATTTACTGAGGATGGCTGAGGATTCTGTGCGCTTGCGGAGCGAGCGTTGATTGATAGTTTGGCGAATAAAACAGGAGATACACTCGCGGTGATTTGCTATCATATTCATGGGCAATATGCAATACCAGAGTCGCAGGAGCGCGAAGATTATTACAATACTGGCTTTAATGTTCCTTTTGTTGTTTTTGATGGCTCTGATGCAATATTTGAGCAGAGCCCAGCGAACTATGATAGTGTTTATAAAGAGCATTATCTCCTTGCCCGCACAAAGACACCTTATTTTAATTTATATATTGATAGCGCACTCACCCAGGGTTCACAGGCAGGGTTTGATTTGAAGATTGTAACTGCAGATACCATACCAACCGGTGAAATAAAGGCATTTATTGCGGTTACAGAAGATAGTCTTCAGGGATCTTATACTGCATTCTACCGTGTGTGCCGGGCATTGTATGAATTTCCAGTAGGATTGGAATACCCGGATAGTCTGACCCAGCATTTTGAGTTTAATCATAATATTCCCGCATCTAAGCTGCGGGCAACGGTCTTTGTGCAGAACACAGGCACAAAAGAGATTATGCAGACAATAACCACAAAATTTGAGGAGGCAAAATGGTGAAAAATTCGAAACAAAAGATATTTGTCATTACATTGTCTTTACTGTTTCTTACCATCTTATATGCCCAGGAGAAGGAATTACCCACCGCACCGGACTTTACTCTACAGGATGTGGATGGGAATACAGTCTGTCTTGATTCTTTATTAAAAAAAGGTCCGGTCTTTATGAGTTTCTGGGCATTGTGGTGCAAGATGTGCATAAAAGAACTCGATGCGTTAAAGCCTTATTATGATGAATTTGACTCGCTCGGATTGCAGATGCTTGCAATAAGCCAGGATAAGGCAAGGGCAGTTCCAAAGGTAAAACCCTTCGCCTTAAGCCATAAATGGAAATATGTTGTGGTCCTTGACCCGGACAATATTATGCGTGATTTGTATAATGTCCAGGCAATGCCTACAAGTTTTATCATCAATCAGGATAAAAAGATGGTATTTGTGCATCAGGGATACAAACCTGGTGATGAGGAGATAATTGTTAAAAAGGTTAGATGCCTGACTCGTGAAGATTGTAAGGGTGATTGCAAGGAAAAATGCCATGAATAAGGTTATAAATTCCAAATTCCAATCCTCCCCACATCTTGGTGGCGCAAATTCTAAACATCTGAGAGCGACATTGTTTTTGTTATTAATCTGTGCTTTTGCTTCTACCCAGGACTTGCGTATCACTGGTTCAAACCGTGCTGAATACTGGTTATTTGTTGATTCACGGCTTGATACTGCAAATTACAAGGACCACATCACAGAAAAATTAAAACTTGCCCTTGATTATAAGGATATCACCCTGCGCGGTGTATTTTTCTTCTGGGACCCTTCCCTGCGTACACTCAATAATTTATACTATTTTGACTACTCAGCCCAATATAAAAAAGAACCGGTGAATATCCTGTATGGCAGGTATTATACAACCTTTGGTCGAGGTCTATGCCTTAATCAATTCCTTGATGAGGATTTTAATAACGATAATTCGCTCTTTGGATTGAAGGCAGATCTCATCGGATTCAAGAGTCAGGTTACATTACTCACTGGCAAGCCAAGGAATATCTTTTTTGAAGAATTACAATATACGATAAAGAATGATACTACAGACAAGATTCGGGGTGCAAATTTTGAAACCCGACTTTTGAACTTTGAAAATGATTTCGGATTTAATACAAACATTGGTGCTCGTTATGTGCGGATAAATCGAACCACAGATCTTACACCAAAGGCATTTACTGAACTATTCGGCGGTAATATCAATCTCATACTTGGACCCTGGGAAAACTATTTTGAATATGGACGGCACTGGGGAACGATTCCAGTCGTGGGTGGAAGATTAAGAGGCGATGGTTATCTCTTCACTACAGGTTTATCTTTATCAGGCTTTGGCATCTCTTTACAGTATATTGATTATAAGGACCTTGGATTTGGTGGTGCTGAATATCGTTATAATGAACCACCAACCCCAATAAAATCCGGGATTTCAGTAAATCGCGGCATTGATGAGATCGGCTATGGGATATCAATCGTGGCATCACCATTTGATTTTATATCACTGGAAGTAGAAAACAATAAGGTCTCAATCCATGACCAGAATTTGAGCAAATTTAAAGAACTCTTTTATTTAATGGACAATATGGGTGGTGTCTTAGAACAGGGATTCAAGATAATTACCCATCCTACTGAGTTATCTGAGGTAAGCTTTGGCATTGATCATATAGTCAAACAGAAGATAGAATTGCCGGTGCAGAAGAAGACCGAAACAAAGCCCTATCTTGAACTCCAGTATGACTTTGGAATGTTCTTTGTTGAAGCCGGGCTTGAAGAGACTATGGTCACAAGTGATACAAGCAAATACAATGACCAGGCAGTTTCAGTCTCAATTGGTAAACCTGAGAGATTTGTCATCACCCTGCGTGGTGAAAAAAGGGACCGGGTTCCAGAATGGCTCATACCAAAATTGGGAGAAGAGACATTCTGGCCTATGCTTGAGTTAAGTTTAGACCTGACAACGAGGCATAATCTAAGACTGAGAATCGGTGGTGAAAAGGGTGGTCTTGTCTGCTCTGGTGGTGTGTGCAGATTTGAAGAACCATTCAGGGGTGTCAAGGCAGTGCTAACAAGTATTTTTTAAAAGGGGTAAAGAAGGGTGAAGAGGTGGTGGGAGAGGATATCAGGATATCAGGAAATTATTAGAGAAGAGAGGTGTTAATGAAGCGATTTATTTTTATAATAATTTTGCTTGTGGTCTTTGTTCTGGGAATCTTTTATGGTGGTAAACTTGGTGATTTCACTGAGACCGAGAGCGTGGCCTCGGTGATGTGCCTTTCCTGTATGGGTTTACAGCAATGAGACTCAAAAGAATTATCCAGTTCATTGCCTCAGCAATAACCTTAGGAAATTATCCGGCAATATGGCAGGGCGGCATTTATCAGGGACCATTAAAGCAGGGATGTGTGCCGATATTGAATTGCTGGGGCTGTCCGCTCTCGCTCTTTTCCTGTCCTATTGGTGGATTACAGCATTTCTTCAATCTCCATCTTATTCCCTTCTATATTGCTGGATTCTTTGGTACGGTCGGTACAGTTGTGGGCAGGATGGCGTGTGGCTGGCTCTGTCCATTTGGATTATTCCAGGATCTGCTATATAAGTTGAAGACATTCAAAATGGGTTTGCCAAAGTTCTTTTCTTATATAAAGTATGCAGTCCTTATCATCGTTGCAGGAATCATTGCCTGGATAAGTGGTGAGCCCTGGTTCTGCAAACTCTGTCCTGCCGGCATAATTGAAGCAGGGATTCCCTTAGTCCTTGCGGATAAGACCGGTGATATAAGGGCACTTGTGGGCTGGCTCTTCTGGATAAAGATGGCTATCCTCGTTTTGATTATCAATTTTTCTATATTTATTAAGAGATTTTTCTGCAGGGTATTCTGTCCGGTTGGTGCGATATACTCGGTATTCAACAGATTCAGTATGTTTCGGATGAAGATTGACAAAAACAAATGCATAGACTGTGACTCCTGCAAGGCAGTCTGTCCAATGAATGTCCCAATTCATCACAAGCCCCATCATATTGACTGTATCCGATGCCTTGATTGTGTAAAAAAGTGTCCAACAAAGGCGATAAGTTATGAAGCAAGATAAGCAGAGATTGATTTCTACAATCATTTCAATATTTATTGTGGGTGGAGGCCAGATCTATTCTAATAGATTATTAACCGGTTTGTGGTTCATCATCTTTTTTTACGGCTCAATACTGGTGACAAAGATCCTGTGGATAAAATTGACTGTTGGCTTCTGGTTCTTGCTTGGTGTCTGGATTATATTCTGGCTATTTAATATCTATGATGCATATCGTGGTGAAACCTATTATAAACCGCCCTGTGAGAAGAATTGTCCTGCAGGAATCGCACCCTGGTATTATATCAATCTTATTGTAAAAAACAAAGTTAGATACCCATTTATCCCATTCTTCAAAATTCTCGGGATGATCTGCCCGGCACCGTGTGAAGATAATTGCACAAGAAGGGGTATTGATGAACCTGTGGCAATCGGTTATCTGAAACACGAAGTAGAGACTGAAGAGCCTACAGCACCGATAAATAAACGAAAAGAAAAAGTAGCAATAATTGGTGCCGGTCCCTGTGGATTGACCGCGGCTTATGAACTTGGCAGACTGGGTTATAATGTTGTAGTATTCGAAAAAGAGAAGAACACTGGTGGTGTGTTAAGTATTTATATACCTGAATTCCGTCTGCCCCGTTCAATAGTTGAAGAGGAGATAGGATTGCTCAAAAAAGCAGAATTTGAAATAAGGACCAATGTTGAAGTCGGCAAGGATATTGGCTTTGCTGAATTGATAACCGATTATAATGCTATATTAATTGCAACCGGTGCAGGCAAATCAGAGAAATTGAATATTGAAGGAGAGGATCTGGCACTTGGTGGTCTTGATATTCTTTATCGGATAAAACAGGGAGAGTGTATCAAATTAGGCAAGGTTGCAGTGATTGGTGGTGGCAATACTGCATTTGATGTAGCAAGGAGTCTATTAAGGTATGGCAATGATGTGGCAATCTATTATCGCCGAGGTATAGAAGATATGCCCGCAGAAAAAGAGAATAGAATTGAGGCATTAGAAGAAGGGATAAAGATATATCCATACACAACACCGGTCTGTATAAAGGAAAACAAAGTGATGATGGCAAAGACCCGTGCACCAGAAGGAAGAAATGGGAGGGTTGAGATAATATCCGGTTCTGAATTTGAGATTGAGGTTGATAAGGTTGTATCTGCAATTGGACAGGTTCCCTCAACTGATTTCTTAAGAGACTATCTCCAGATAGATGATAGACAGAGAATAATGGTGAAAAATGGCAGGGCAGGTAATTCAAAGATCTTTGCCGGTGGTGATGCATCACGGGGTCCGCAGACACTGGCACATGCGGTTGGTGATGGTATAAAGATTGCTCGTATGATTGATATATATTTGAGCGGCAGGTTATTCAGTTTTGCCAGTGGAATATATCCTTTTGAACCAGAGTGCTGGAAGATTGTTGACATACCGAAGATAAAAATTCCCCATCGCGATGTTTCAGAACGAATAAAAGACTTTAAATTGGTGGAAGGTATTCCTTCAAAGGAAGACCTGAAGAATGAGGCAAGGCGCTGCCTTGTCTGCCCATTGAGATACAGACCATAATGGATAAAGAAAAGATTTTTGATCCTTTGCTTGGGAAGATCAAAGAGATTGTTAAAATTAGGATTGATTCAAAAGAAAGGTTATTAAAGATTTGTGAATTGTTAAAAGATAATGTTCCATACTATAACTGGGTGGGCTTTTACATCGCGGATGACAAGAAAAAAGAATTGTATCTTGGTCCTTATGTGGGTGAGCCGACCGAGCATACAAGGATTCCCTATGGTCGGGGGATATGTGGCCAGGCAGCAGAGAGAAAAGAAACATTTCTTGTCCAGGATGTTTCAAAAGAGACGAATTATCTTGCCTGCAGTGTAAAGGTAAAGTCAGAAATTGTGGTGCCGGTATTCAAAGGGGATAAGGTCATTGCTGAGATTGACATTGACTCCCACACGATTTCACCCTTTACAAAAGAAGATCAGGAATTCCTTGAACAGGTCGCAGAGATTGTAAAAGAATTAGTTTAGTTCTTCCATCTTTCACACCCACTTCTTCAACCAACTTCCAACAAAAAATTTCTCTGGGGTAGAGACTTCAGTCTTGTTTCTTTCAAAATGTAGCGGTGCGATTCATCGCACAAAACTTTGCTTTCATTGTCGGATAAATCCGACTTTCTGGTCTTTTTGGTCTATCTGGTTTATCTGGTCTGTTTGGGTGAGTGGATTTAATCAGATTTTTATCGCGGTTGGAAACCGCTCCTACAAAAATCGTTGATGGTTGAACGGGCTCGCAGCCCGTATCGTCTATGGTCTTTGGATAAAGAAGTAGTTATGGAGACCGGAGTAGCGACTTTAGTCGCGTAATTTTTATGGAGAATATTCTCTGTTTTACCCCTCACCCTTTCCGCCAAACAGAGTGGCGGACTAAATCATAAATCGAAAACTATTATTTCCACACGGGACTAAAGTCCCTACTCCATTTCTAAATCCACCCTTGATTACTCCTAATCATCCTTTATTCCCCTTCATAACCCTTGCTTGATGTAGTAGTGAGACTTGTCTTGCGCAAAAAGATATTTTAAATCTGTTTTTTATCCGTTTGCGTTGTTAGATACCACTCAATCATTCTCTTAAAACCCTCTTTTATTGAAATCCTTTGCTTAAATCCCAATTGTCTGATCTTTTCCGCCTTATGATGGGTCGCAGTATTAAATTTTTTCATTCTTTTGGCAGTGATGGGGAAATTATAGCCGGTTATCTTTGCAAGAATATCAAAAACTCCAGCTACTGAGACTGCAAGGGATAATGGAATCTTAAATTTTGGTATGCTATGGGGGATGAATTCAGTTATTATATCAACAATTTCTCTGGTCGTCATCTGAGGCTCATCCGAATAATTAAAAATCTGAAGACCTGGTTTTAAATGGTCAATTAAAAATAGTGTCGCATCAACAAGATTTTCCACATAGGCAACAGATTTGATATTTGAACCATCACCCACAAAGATAAACCGTCTTTTATATATTTTATCAATGAGATTATAAACATTACCATAATTTTCCGGACCGAAGATTACGGTTGGTCGTATTATAATAGCGCACCTCCTTTTGTCCTCTTCCACCCATTTCTTAATCGCGTTTTCCGCTGCGAGTTTTGACCTTCCATAATCAGTATCAGGTAGAAGAGGACTTTCTTCAGTCGTTGGTGAATCCTGTGTTCCATATACTGCGACACTGCTATAAAAAATGAGATTTTTAATATTCAATTTTGACATACAGTTAATGAGATTTATTGTGCCGCCTTCATTAACCCTGAAATATTCTTCCCTTGTAATACCAAAATCATGATGTTTTGCTGCCAGGGAAATGACAAATTCAACATCCCCACTTACATTCATTAAAGCCTCAATTGACAGTATGTCTCCAGTAAAATGTCTATAACGAGGAATAATTTCTTTCTTGGGTGGATATTTATCAATTCCAACTGTTTCAAAATTTCTCTTTAAAAGTTGTTTTATTAAATGTTGTCCGATAAAACCGCTACTACCTATTACCAGTAATTTTTTCATAAGTTAACTATAGCTCAAAAAGGGTATTTTTGCAATATCATATGCACAATCTTTCTTGAATCAAATTTTTCTTCAGCGATTTTTCTGCTTGCCTTACCCATTTCATTAATCAATTCGGGATTCTTAATAAAATTTTCCATCGCATTTACCAGGGCATCTACATTTTTAATTGGAACAAGATATCCATTTTTACCTTCTATAACAACTTCTCTGCATCCACAAGAATCAGTTGTTATAATTGGTAAACCACAGGCGGCGCCTTCAAGTAATGAAAGTGGAATACCCTCACGATAATAGGAAGGAAGCACAATCACATCTGCGTTGTGTAAATATTGCTTTATATTATCGGTCATACCAAGGTAGTTAATGACACCTTCCTGGCTCCATTGATTTAATTGTTCAGGAGTTATACCCCTTGGATTCTGTAAATCTACTGGACCTGCAAGCCGGAAATGGATGTTCCCATATTTCTGCTTCAATCTGCGCGCCGCTTCAACAAACTCACTAATTCCCTTATCCCACAACAATCTGCCAGAAAAGATAAAGGTAATTTCTTTTCTATTGCTTTTCACTCCCATAGGACTGAATTTTTCTAGGTCAACACCAGTTCCTGGCACAACGCTTGTCTTTTCTAATGGAACCAATTTGTGTTTAACAAAATAATTACAATCTTCTTTATTCTGGAAGAATATATAGGTTGAATATTTTAATGCCTTCTTATACATAAATCTTGTTATGAGTTGAACAAACCTTTTTTTGAAGCTCGTTTCAGTAAATACATAGCCCATTCCCGGTATCATGTTATAAATATACTTTATGTTTGCAATACAGGCAGCAATTGTGCCATA
>CAYQKL010000020.1:0-22067 GCA_964418185.1 uncultured bacterium | reverse complement strand
ACGAAAATTATAAAGATACCAGGTAGTATTGGCAGAAAAGATAATTTTTCGCATCTACGCCTAATGATATTGAGTATGAAATATAAAAAAAAGCAAGTGAAGCAGCATCTTATTATTTTTCAATCGTAGCATATAGATCATTCATTTTATCAACATATCGTTCTATAGAATACATTGCATCGAATTTTCTCTTTGCGTTTGTTGCCAATTCGTTTGCCAGTTCATTATCAGTGAGCAGAGATAAAACAGCATTTTTAAGTGCAACTGGATTTTCTTTAGGCAGAAGAATACCTTCTTTTCCATTTCGAATAACATCAATTACACCACCTACCTGAGTTGCGATAATTGGAATACCGAGCCCCATCGCCTCTAAGATAGTAAGGGGAAGCCCCTCCCAACGAGAAGGTAAGACAAAGAACTTGCTTTGTTGCATCAAATTGGGAACATCCTTTCTTGCTCCCAAAAATACAGTCATATTTTCTATTCCTAAATTTACCACTTTCTCCTGTAGTAAAAATCTCAATGGACCATCTCCGACAATTGCAATTTTTATGATAATTCCATCTTCTTTAAGTTTAGAGATGGCATCTAATAAAATATCAATACCCTTTGCCTTAATTAATCTTCCAACAAATATCAAATCGAATTTTTTCTCTGCTTTCATATTCATCTTTGGCAATGCAACGCCATTAGAAATTACGATTGTCTTCTTACTTAAAAGAGGCAGCCACTTTATTAACTCCCTACGAACAATCTCACTCACGCAAACGATTTTCCTGAATCGTGAGTAGATGAATCGGTCTAATATTTTAAACACCCGAAATGAACGTCGTCTATTCCAGATACTATGTTCTGTAAATATTATAGCAATTTTTTCTCTCAAAAATAAAGAAGCAGTTGCTACATAGAAGTTCGCCGGGAAAAGGTGCACATGAATGCAACTATAACCGCCTTTCTTTATTTCCTTAATCAATTTTGGTAAACACCAAAGAGCATATTTATGGGGTAAACCCAAATTCCTTACTTTAATGTTTGCCTTGTTCAGTTCAACGCGAAAAGAATTTGCGTCAAAAAGTGTTAAAATATCCATATTCCAACGATACTTATTTTTAGCCGTCAACACAAAATCAACTAATAACTTTTCCGCGCCCCCCATACTGAGTGAGTTAATTATCTGCAATACTTTACCGCGATAGCAATCTGTCATATATTTTTTCATACTGTGAAGCCGTATGAGTAATATCAAAATATTCTTTAACTACTTCGCGATTATTCTTACCGATTGTTTGTCTTCCCTTATTACCATACATTTTGATTACTGCTTCAGCCAGTGCAGACATGTTATTCGGTGGAACCAAATAACCATTATAACCTTCTTTAATAACCTCAGGTATACCGCCAACCTTTGAAGCAACAACAGGGAGACCAGCCGCCATTGCTTCCAGTAAACTTAGCGGCAAACCCTCTTCAGCAGAAGAAAAAATAAATAAATCACTGGCCATCAAATATGGAAATGGATTGTTAACAAGACCGGTAAAAAGAACGCTATCAACTAAATTCAATTGGGTGACCATTCTTTTGAGTACAGGCATAAGCGGACCATCACCAACAATGAACAAGAAGCAATTCCTTATCTTATTTCTAACAACGGCAAATGCGTCAACAAGGAGAAGAGGTGTTTTAGGTGGTGCTAATCTGGCAACAGAAGTAATGACAAAGTCGTCCCTCTTTATATTGAATCTTTCTCTAAATTCATCTCTTTCATTGGTCTCAATTTCGGGAATTGCAACTCCATTTTTTATGACTTTAATACCCTTAATACCATATGTTTCATTGAAAGATTGTTGCACACTTTCTGATACCGCAACAGGTATAACCTTGTGTAGTCTGTACAATAAAAATGAAATCTTTCTTTCAAAAAAGGTCAATTCACTACGAGTAACTGTATGCAATGTATGTATCCACGGTGGCAGATGCGAACCTATATACGATAACAAAACATATTTTATTGTATACATATGGGAGTGAATCAAATTAGGTTTTAATTCTTTGAACAAATTTCTTAATAGCAAAGAATTTCGGGGACTAAATCCAATTTGTTTACCCAAGTGATAATATGGAATGTTTGATAATCGCAGCTGTCTCATCAAATAGTTATCTTCCTCTGGGGAATAAAGCGTAATCAGTGAATATTCATATTTATGTTTATCAAAAGTTTTGAGTAGATTTACTGTTAAAGTTTCTGCGCCACCTGTTCTCAGACTCGTTAGGATATGAACAATATGTGGTTTATTCATTTGTTAATCTCTTTATATAATTGATAAGTCTCATTTGCCATTCTGTTAATTGAAAAGAAAGGACGGCAATCTTTTTGAGCTTTTGCGCAAATACTATAATACAAGTCAATGTCCAATGCCAACGAGACAATTGCTTCAGCAATAGCTTCGGATGAACACGGAGGTATTAACAATCCATTTTTGCGGTGCCTAATAATTTCAGGTAGACCATCTATTTCCGTTGCAACAACCGCTTTTCCCATAGCCATTCCTTCCAATACCGCATAGCAAAATGCTTCTGAGGATATGGGTGCTAATACTAAAATACATATATCTGCAAGGAATTTCTGGACATCATAAATTGGGCCTAAGAATTTTACAGAATTACTTAAACCCAATCTTTCAGTTTCTTCTATAAGCATTTCTTTTGCCGGACCATCACCAGCAATTCTTAGTTCTACCTTTTTACTCCGTAGTTTCTCCAGTACTTGAGGCATCGCTCTGATTATATGAACATGTCCTTTTTCAGGCCGAAGCGATGCTAAAGACCCGATTATCAGTTTGCCTTCTAATTCTTTGGACTTGGGCGGAAATGACTCTAAATTAATTCCGTGATAAATGAGTTTTATTTTTTGCTTGGGGATCCGCTCTGTCTCAATTAAATATTCTTTTACGGAATATGTTGGTGCAATGATCGCTTTGGCATAGCAAGTAACATATTTATGCAAGTATTTGTAGACCAGATCTTTAATCTTTTTGCTATACCGCCATGGTTGCGTATCATGCTGGGTTATAATGAATCTCTTCTTCATTATAATCGCTGAAATACCACCAATTATTTCTGCCATTCGCACATTTAAATGAACAAGAGAAATTCCGTTATCTTTTAAATACCTACATATTTTCACAACCGCCTTTACTGATTGAAAAGAAAATATTTTGGCAGTTCTGATGGGTGTGATTATAACCTTGGTTGAGTCTAATCTAAACAATTCAACAAACTGCCAATTAATAGGACCGAGTGAAATAATGTGTATTTTCGCATTCAATCTGCTATACACTGACCCAAGTTCAAGCACATATTTCTCTGCTCCGCCAATTCCTAATCCCGGGACAATAAAACAAATGTTATTCAACATCCTGCTCACCTAATAGTCTTTTTATTACCGCGGTCAGCCCTAAAAAAACCCATAGATCCAACTTGAATGGAACCGACAAAAATAATATTGCGGTGCAGATTCCCAGGAATCCTGCCTTCACGCCCCAGATCAATTCAAGATGTTCTTTAGCCTGCTCTTCCGTTCTTAAAGATGCGTAAGTCCGATAAAGTATTGTAAGAAATATAATCAAACCTGGCAATCCTAAATTCGCTGCAATCTCAAGATAGGTGTTATGACAAACCATTGGATATTGAATATACCGAGCTGCGTAATATTCAAAATTACCCAACCCTACGCCGAAGAATGGGTGTTTTATAAAAATGTCAAATGCAGAACTGAGTAATGTAAAACGCTGTATTGTCGAAATATCACCTCTACTTCCGGTTGTGATGGCACTTATAAAAAGCCACACCCGATGCCAAAAGAAAGAGGGTAAAAAGATAAGAATTAGCGCTAATGGTACCAGTATCAAAAAAATTTCTCTTCGTCTATTACTAATAAAATGGTAGATTGTATACAGTAATACTACTGCCACGGAGAGTAAGCCGGTTCTTGATTGCGAAATAACTATTGAGAATAGCAAAAATAAAGTGGCAAAGAGCCAGAAAACTTTTAATATCAACAGTTTCTCCTTTAGTATAATAACAGCTGCCAATGGCAATGATGCAGCGACCGTCATTGAGAAGTAATTGGGATCAAAAATTGAACCGGCAAAGCGTTTAGTAAATAATGAAATCAATGTCGAAAATGTAAATGACACAATTCCATATTCAGCGAAGAAGGCTATAAAGCTTGATAAAAATATACTCAAAACGATCAATTTGAAAATAATGAAAATTTCTTTGACTGCTGAAATAGAATTGACCACGAGGTAGAAGACAATAATTGATCTTAAAAGCCACTCTATATTTTGATACCACATTTTGTGATCAAAAGCAATAATTCCCGAAATCAGTGACCAAAGCGCAAATAAAAGAATCAGCACATCAAATTTTTCTGCATTTCTGAAATCTGCATTTCCTCTCAAAAATGTAAGGGCAAAAGCAAAAGATGTTATGATAGTAATCAATAGCATAATATGTAGAGACTCAAACACTTGTTGCCCAGCGTAATTAGTAAAAGAAAAGATAATAATCAGAAATGTCCCTATTCGGAAGTTCTTAATAATAGCAAGAATCAAAAAGAGAGCAAAAGCAAATAATAGAACCATGGGGTTTATGAACCCGACCAATATAACTGAAATCAAGGTTAACGCTATAACCGGTAAATAATTATAGTTCAAGAGATTCGTTTTGATCATAAGAACCTTTATTTTTCAACACGCTCAAAAATCCTTTGATTTCCTGCAAATGAATAAGTTTGGAGGCAATGGCAACGGTACACAATATTACAGCAAAGCTGAGAAAGGCAAGAACTAATTTGAGGAAACCACTTGAACAATTTAGGGCCAACTTTGCTGGTATTAATGAAAGTCCGGAAATTAGCAATAATTTAACTAAATGACTGAAGTAGTTAGTTACATTTACCCGGCACTTTTTTGAAGAAACTATTATTGTATAAATAGAAAAAAGGGTGTACGGTATTACAATGGCAAGGCTGGCTCCAGTTTCCCTAAGAACAGGGATGAGCACAATCGATAGAGCAATTGCGATGCCAGTGAACAAAGCGAACACAAGAGACTTCTGTCTTGCTATGCCAAGAAAATCAAGCACGGTACCAGAGAAATTTGCTAACGCGAAAAATGGAATATACAAAGAAAAAACAACAAGGACGCTTGAAGCGCGTTCATATGCAGTGCCAAATACTATTATAATTACGTCTTTTGAAAGTAAAAGCAGGAATAATGAAATAGGAATATAGAAGAATAAAATGTATTTTGAGATTTTCACATAAAGCCATTTCCTGCTTTCATCTATCTGATTTTGAGTCGCAAAGAACGGACAGCAAACCAGAGAGATTGAATAGGCGGGTAACGAGAGCACCTCCGCTAACTTCAATGGGATATTTAAATACGCCACCTCTGTACTGCTTGTCCTGGCCGCCAATATCACCAAGGGTCCTTGGAGTATCAAAAAGTAGAGACTTGAAGTAAGCAACAAGGGCAAGGCGTATAATAATATGTCCTTTGTGATGGGAATATTCAAATTTAGTTTGAAGATCGGAAGATATTTCTTTATAAGGATAATAGAAAAACCCCAAGATATCATGGCTGCCAGAGAATAAGCCCAGAGGGTTTCCTTTGCCTTAAACCCAATGGCTACAGTAACAAATATTAGTAAATTAGTTATTATTGTTTGAAAAAAGATTAGAAATGCAATTTTATCTGTTCTTCTTATTCCTTGAAGACTGCGAATAGAATAATAGAAGGTCGCGTTGAAGAAAATTAGAACAACAATTGAGTGTAGATAAATAGGTGAACTGATATTTGTCAACTTTGCTATTGGATTGGAGAGTAATAGAAAAAAGGAAGTGAAGATAGCAGCAAACACTATGTTCAGAAAAAAACCATTATTATAATATGTGTTGTATGCTGATTCGCCTTTCTCAGCAAGAAATCGCGCGGTTGAAGTTGTTATGCCAAAATCACAAAATACTCCCACAATAACAGCGATCGATAAGCCAAGAGAAACTATGCCGTATTGTGAGGGACCTAATTCCCTTGCAAGATATATCACCATTGCGGCGCTGATTATAAAACGCAAAGAATTGGCGCTGATATTGTAAAATGAATGACTAAAAACATGCTGAACTATTTCATTACGGCTCATTTTTTGATCTTACGAATTATTCTGTAGAAATCCCCTTTCAAATATTCCCAGAGGGCAATAAGTCTTTTTGTGTTACTATGTTCTTTATTTTTTTCTTCATTGAAATATAAAATAACACATATCCCCAGAAAATTTATTGCAAAGGAAGCAATAAAAACCAAACTTATAATAATACTCCTTTTTGGGAAACTTTTTCTCTCAGGCGGGCTTGCTTTATCTAAAACCTGCACAGTTGGTGTATCCTTTGATTCCATAATCTTTGCCTGTTCATATTGTTGAGTTAGTAGTTCATAAATCGCTTCCTGAATTTTTACATTACGAAGCAACCGTGCATATTCCAATGACACTTCAGGTAATCTGGCAAAGGGAACTGAAAAACCAGCCCCAAATTCCTTCCTTGTGGTATCAGAGGTTCCGAATTCAATTTTTGCCAATTGTCTTTTCAATTCCCTTAACTCTTGGTCTATATTCGCAACATAAGGATTATTTACATTACTTATTGATGCTACAGCACCCCTTTGAACTTCACGCAAAACAATCTCACTCTTTAACTTGGCGATCGTCGCAATGGCATTCTCAATCTCTATATCTAAGGCAACAGTGCGGTGTTTTTCTTGAAAATTTCGTAAGGCTTCTTCATCTCTTGCTAAACTGTCTGCTGTCTGTTCCAATCTCTGTTCTACAAAAATGCGGTATTTCTTCCCGGTCGTCATTGCAGTCTCATTGTTAAATTTATCTAATTCTTCAATATACGAATTTGCCATATCTGCGGCAAGATGCCTATTTTTATATGTAACACTCACGCAAATAATGCCTTCCGGGGTTACTTTTATCCGTGTAATTTCGTCTAAAACCTTATATGTATCATAATCTGTTTTTGTCTTAAATTCTTTTTTCAAATTATATTTGTTTACAAGTTTGCCCTTAATATTACCACTTCTTAAAATAGCAGCATAAAGGTCCGATGGCGTAGCAAGACCGGGAAGCATGGTCCTTAACCCATATGTTCCCATAAACCCCATAGAAAGTCCTCCCGTCAGGAGGCTTGTCATTACATTCTGTTCTGAATTGGGTGGTAATATGGTGGTTGTTGCAGTATATTGATTAGGTAATAAGAAAGTTATCAGGGCTGCAATAAGAGTAATAATTAATGTGTTACGAATGATTACATTTCGCCATCCAACGATAATTTCAAGGTAGCTAATTAATGAATTGGTTTTGGCGGAAAACATACTTGTATTATAGTCTAAAATTATAACAATGTCAATAGGTCGTTTTAAATCAAAAATAATCTTACCGAAAGGTAATGTTTAGAATTATCTCTGGGTTAAAAGGCGAAATAATTTGCCTTCACCTGGGTTGAGCTTAATTCTGAAGGAATAAAACTGTGATTTACTACCTCCAACTGATGTAATAATATCTTTTGAAAAGCAATCATAGAGAAGAAGCGCATAAGGACTGTTAATACCAACTGAAACTTCTAAAAATTCTGATGGCAGGCAATGACGATTGACAATAATAAAATATTTGTCATCAGGGTTGTTTGTTTTATGGAATGTGCCAATTTGAATCAAAGTATCCTGCATATCCCAGATTATTACATTCTTGATGAAACATCCCTGGGGAAAACCATCGGATGCTTTGAAGACTGTATCCGAGGTCAAACTCAAAAGCCGTGGACCAATCTCTTTCAACACCGCATTGATATTCCTTGCCTCTGAATATAATGGCTCACGGGGATTGTTATCATACCGCCATAGACCACGCATCCACTCGGTAAACCCTGATTCGTTAGTTTTACGCGTTTTGTAACGAAAATACATAATTCCTTTTGCTCCATAGGTTAAGCCTAACCAGACACCGCATCGTAATTCTCTCGGTGTAGGCAACCGCCAATCACCCTCATTACCACCAGAATCAGACGTAATTGCTGTGGCAGAATCATATTTACCAAATGCCTGGGGTATAGTCCAGAAATCAAGCCCCTTTTGTAATGCCACAATACGCATATCACCCAATTGACTGCATAATGTATCCAACCTTGCCTGAAAGATTGTGCCACTATCCTCTGGTGTCCTGCCACCAGAATATTGTGCACCACGAAAAGGATAATAGTCAAACATCAATTCATTGGGTTTAACTGAATCAGTATAACTCTGAAAGAATTCTCTACCTCCGGCACCAAGCGCCTGAACACCTTTTTGGTAATTCGGACCATATTTAAGAAAGTCCATAATATACGCATTCGCGGGGAAGTGTCCATAAAGGGGTTCATCCCTTAGATAAAACCGAAACAGCGACTTGTATTGACAATAATACGGACTATAAAGCTGGGCGATAGTATCAAGTTTATTTTTGTAATAGAAGGGGAATTGCGTCAACGAATCCACATAGCAGTCCTTCACCTCCACATAATCCGCCCAGAGATTTGTATTGTCATACCAGTAGATAACATACCAGATAAGATCATTGGACCCCGGTTTTTTGCGGAATTGAAGGTCAAAAGGATAATATTGGTTTGCACTAGGAAAATCCTTGATTCTCAGGACAGTATCATTGAAGATACTATCCGGATTATATTCTGGTCCACATATCGCCAAACTGCAGACCACTGTATTACTGCTAACATCAAAAGTGTCGGTCTTCAGCCAGAATCTTGCGGTATGTCTAACTGAATCGGCTGGGTAATCCCCATTGGTAGGAATCTTTAAATACCAGTTCCATCTTCCGGTTTGCATAATGCCTGGCTGATGCACATTCAAACTGCATACCCAGGCCGAATCATTAGAAGCCGAACCATCATATATCGCCTTGCCTACAGGATGCGCAAAATAAATCTGATTTTCTTCTGCTTCCCTGATTTGACTCCACAAATCACAATACCAACTTAAACGGCGCGTCGGCCACGAACCGGCGGGTACTTGCCCCAGAATAACCTTCAGTGTCTCTGTGTCAGCCTTAGCCAAAATGCCCAGTGCATAGTTAACATTTTTCGCTCCGGTAAGTATTGTATTCAACCCTAATGAATCATGGGCATTGCTAAGGAACTCAATGCTATCCACCCCATACGCACCAATGACGAAGTCATTGGCAAAGATAAATGCAACACTCATCATTAGTAACAAAAAAGATATTTTTCTAATCATTGTATCCTCCTTATTTTATCTTGATTACTTTTTTTACACCTGTATTGGTTTCTGAAACAACCTTTACAAAATAAACTCCGCTCGGCAGGTCTTTTGTATTTATTTTTATTGCTCCCTGTCCAATTGTCTCCCTGTCTTTATTTCTCAAAAACATCACCTCTCTTCCCATAGCATCAAAAATTTCAATTTCTTCTATCTCACCCCATTGAGATTGCACCACCAAAGAATGCTGAAATGGATTGGGAAAGACCTGAATCAATCTGGAATCTAATTTATAACCAACAATTTCCTTAATACCAACATAATGACCTGAGGCAAAGTAAACATCGAATAAGGGACAGGTATAAACTTTTAAACTTTTCAGATTTGTTTCTTTAAAACCTTAACCACCGCCATTGCCGAAACCTTAAATATCCGAGCAATACGAACTGCAGATAATCTATACTTCTTATCTAAAATCGTAAACGCCTTATGCCGCAACTTCCGAATTTCGGAACCATGAGGCTTTAATAATAATTCCGGCTCCACTTTTAACTGCCCACTCAAAATCTTTAGTAAATCTTCATCCCGCCATTCATCTCCGTTGTCGTTCTCAATTAACTCCTCAATCTCTTCAATAAACTTCTTATCCCCGATAATCAAACCCGATGCCTTACGCCAGCTAACCGGGCCATCTTCCACGCCTAACACAAAATCACGATAACGCTGACAAGCTGCCCTACCACGACCAAATTGCTCAAGAATCACCGTGGGTTTTAAAAAACTCATTGGTGCTAAACCAAGATACGCCTTATAACTCGTCCAGGGGTAATCTTTTGGATCATTTATTATCCCGGCTTCAATCGGCTGACGATGAATATAACGCGATAACCATAAACCATAATTATTCGGTTGAACAATCCGATTATTGAACCGCTCACCAAAAACATGACCAACACGTTTGGCCACACGATTGAAAAATTGCGCATATCCCCCATGCAAACTCTTCATAAATTCTGAAATCCTACCAAAGATATCAAACAAAAAAAGATGCACATGCCATTCCATTAAAGCATAAGCAATTACCTCTATCTTATAACGCAGACTATAATACCCTAAATAATCAAGATACCTGACATAATGCTCATCAGCCTTAAAAACCGGATGCCGGTCATTACCCCAAGCATAGATATGATGAAACAACCTTTTACCTTTTAAACGAAATTTTCTTGGCATGATGCCCAATAATACTCAAAAATAAAAGTATGTCAACAAGAAAAGTTTAAAAGTTTATACCTGTCCCTAAGGGACCGAATACAGGGGAATATGTTCCAGGGGGGAATGGCAACCGGGAAATTCCTGGGTGTGATGAGTCCCCAGACCCCGAGCGGATCCCTGCGGGTGAAACATATTTTATTTGGTAATTCGGATGGAACCGAATATCCAAAATATCTCCTGCCCTGTCCAGCAGCATATAATGCGGTATCAATTCCTTCTTGATAATCACCCTTGTCTCTTTTATAACCTTGCCCATCTCCCTGGTCATAAGCCTTGCTGCGTCTTCTTTTTTTGAAATCATAATCTCAGCAGCACGCCACATTATCTCAGCCTTCTTTGGCAGGGGAATTGCACGCCACTTTGGATATGCCTTCTTTGCTGCATCAACAGCCATATTCAGATCCTCGGCATTGGATTTTGGAAAGACACCAACGATCTCGTCCCAGTTTGCGGGATTTCTATTTTCAAATGTTCTGCCCGATCTTGAATCCACAAATTTACCATTGATAAAATTTTTATACTCCTTTATTTCATCTCCTTTCTTTTCATATACGACAACCCATATTTTATTCAAAATTCTACTTGAGTCAAGAAATCATTAGTGACTTAATCCAGTTGTAATTTTCAAAAAGTAAATTACTGAATGGCAAGCTGTTTAAATCTTATAATCTCACCCATTGCACCGATCTCTTCACCAAAGATTATTACAATCCCAAGGATTTCGGGATTTTTGCTGGCAAAATCAAGCGCATTTTGAATGTCATCCTGCGTCTTTACCATATTACAGATTGCCGTGGCTGAGGCATCAGCAAAACTGCCCTTTCTTGCAACAACGGTCACTGCGTCGGCATTGCCAAAACTCAAAGAGTGTCCGACCGTGCCAGAAGATGTGCAGATACTGATGCCTTCAGGATGTTCATCAATCTCAATCCCCAATTTCATTGATAATGGTGAATTTCCTGCATAGATAGCAACGGTTACAGGTTTTCTGTTTATAATATAATTGTCGCCACCATTTTCCACAATTATCTCATCAGAGAATTGGTTGAGATGGCGCGCGACCCTCTCACTGATTGCACCAGCAACCGAAGCCATAGGACCTACTCCCATTCTTTCTGAAGTTTCTGCCATATCCTTTATGATATCAGGAACTTGATCCACAACCGAAATTGGTTTTAATGAAGTCAAAAAGTTATTATCTGTCTGAATGTAGGATTCAATCTGTGCGCGTAGACTGGAAAGTATTTCGTTCGCCTGAAAAGTTAAATCTCTTTTCGCCAGGATAAACAAATCGCTTTCTTTTTGTTTGACTGCGAATTGGACAAATCTCTTCTCATTATAAGAAGCACGATATGTCCGTGGAATGTATAGTGCGGTCTTCATTTAGAGCAATTTCAGTCTTATTGCATTATATGGACAAACCTTAAGGCATTCTTCGCAGCCAATACATTTTTCTGGTTCAAATTCCACGGTCATATCCGGTGATTTAAGATAAAATGCATGACTCGGGCAGATACTTGAACAAATACCACACATAACACAAGAATTTTTTAACCATATCACATCCTGGGTCAATGATTCTGTTTTGACACCAATTTCCTTAAGGTATTTTAGACTCTTATTGAGATTTTCTTCGGTCCCGGTCAGTTCCAATAATAACAAACCTTCACCACCATCAATTGCAATCCTTGCCTTAAGGATATTGAAGACAATGTCATAGCTTTTTACCAATTCATAGGTTATAGGTCTTTCAACCAGATTTTCCGGAAAGTGGAGCACGACCTTTTTTGAAGTATTCATCTGTCCTCCTTGATTTTATCTATATCTTCCACTAAAAGGCTTAAATCTTATCCCGGACTCTTTACCGGGTAACCTTTCCACTGGTTCAGAAAGATAGAATTTTCCTGATTTGATCCAGGCCTTCAAAATTCCACAGATCTTTTTTGCCTCAGGATAGCTTGAAAGAGGAAATGTGGGAACGGTCTTATCATCGATCTTAATCTTGCCTGATTTCAATGAAGCATAATCAATCTCTGCGATAATCTTACCAGTCAAATTAGGATAGTCATAGGAATAATCCACAATTGGTGCGGTTATGTCCGTATCTGTGATACAGGTTGCCTTCAGTATTTCTTCGTCAAGAATCGGGATGGGAATACCAATGCCGACTGTAAGACTTACTCCATAACCAATAATTGATGTGCCTCTGAGCCATTCAGGTTTCATCTGTTTTAAATCTCCGATCAACGCAAGCGTTCCAGAACCACCTACGGGTACCCCTTTTTTGTTCCTTAGAACCGAGGGGTCATGCTGGGTGCCGTGCCAGGCAATATAGCCAACACCACCGCCTAAGAATATCTTCGTGCCAATACCGACTGTACGATATTCAGGGTCATTGAGCAGAGGCGAGAGCTGTCCGGCTGAGCAGTAGTTCGCATTTCCTAAATTGGGTTTTAATATTCCTAAGTAAGTATGAATCTTTTCTCTGCCCGAATTCACTGCTACATTGTAGTTCTGATAGCAGTTTCTTGGGTTGAAAAGTATCGCGTTGTTTATATCATTTATGGTAAATTCTCCCTTTAACTCTTTTCGAGGATAACAATCAGTTCCATAGGAAATTGCCTTGATCCTTATCTTTTTGCCTGAAACAAGGTCTTCAATTAAATGTCCTCCACCGTATTTGAACTTACCTGGATATTCAGTATTTGCCGGGTCGTTCTCAGGTATTTGCGTGGCACCGATATATAAATCAACTGCGGCAATACCACAAAATACCTCAACATCGTTTAACCAGGCTTTGGTAATTCTCATCCTTGGTTTGGTATGTCCAAGGTTGATAAAGACACCGGATGAACACATTGGGCCAAATGTACCCGTGGTTACAACATCAATTTCTTTTGCAGCCCTTCTTAATCCTTTTTCTTTTACTACCTCTACTATCTCTTCAGCCGTGAAGACCACAGCCTTGCCCTTTTTTATCTTTTCATTTATCTCATCAATGGTTTTTGACATAGAACCCCCTTTCTTGTCTGTCAATCTTTGGGGGATGAGTGAATAAACAAAAAACCTTCCCGAATTCAGGAAGGTCAATTCCGGAGTTCAACACCCATCTCTCCCTATTCGGGCGGGAATTGGCACCCGCCCTTGGCGGGTTGCCGAGGCTTCACAGGGCCCGTCCCTCAGCCTCTCTTGATGAGCTTAAATTTCAAAGAACAATAAATGTGAAACTATTATATATAAAAACCGAGAGATGTCAATATGCAATTTTGGTAAATTAAATCCTGCCATATCGACTATTCCTTTCGGGCAATTATGCCAATAGACAGGACCGTATAAAGAAAAATTTTCTTTTGTCTTAAAGATTCCTGCATCTTATAAAATGCCTTTGTGAGTTTTCCAAAATATTTAGGGTACATTGGTAACAAGATATGAAATCTTGAAAAAACTTCTCTGAGAATTTTATAGATTATCCCGGGCCTTGACCAGTCACCGTAAAAATGCAAGGGTTCTAAACCATAAGTCTTTAATAATTTTTCAAGGGAATTGATTGTAAACTGCCTTTCCCAACCTGCAAACCACATTTTGCCGAGCATTAGCACATTCTTAATTATAGTGTAGATATGGAATGTCTGGGGTACATCCACAATCAAGAGACCACCTTTTTTCAATATCCGATGATTTTCTCTTATCAATGGAACCGGGTCATTAAAATGCTCAAGCAACCCTTGATGGAATACAATATCAAATGTTTCCTCATCAAACGGTGTATTCAATGCATCTGCCAGCACGAGATTCACTGAAGCATTTTTTTCTTCATTCAGATATCGCCGGGCAAGTTCCAGGCTATTTTTTGAGTAATCAAGTAAGCAGACATCCGCACCGAGTCGGGCAAATTTGATGCCATCACGGCCTGTTCCTGCACCAGTCTCCAGGATCTTCTTGTTTTTAGGGTTAGCGAATTTCATTAGTTCTTTTACAATATCGGTAACAGGTGGATATATTGCCTGTGCCCTCTTTTGAGCCCAGAAGCCATCCCAGATCTTCTGATCTTCACTTTTCATAAAGAGATTATACAGAAATTTATCAGGTGGTCAACGGGTCTATTCAGACCAGTTAAGTTATAGTGATCGCAAGCAATTAGTCGCGGTTAGCCGGCTCCCACCACGATTTTTTATCTTACTACAATCTTACCTGTGATATTTATCTCGGAACAGGTGAATCTGTAGAAGTAAACACCCGGAGATACGCATTTACCCTTGTAGTCCTGTAAGTTCCATCTGATAATCTCATCACCACCTGTGCCGGTGCCTCTAATTCTCTGTATTTCCCTGCCCAGGACATTAGAGATCTGAATTGTATATTCAACTCCGGGTTTTACATTAAAGCGGAACTCTATTCCATTGACACAGGGATTTGGTGCAGTGTTTATAGTCTTTATCAGAGATTCTCTATTCTGCTCCTTAATTCCCGTGAGGTCAGTGACTTTGACAAACCCTGCCTGATATACTTCGCGTGTAGAATTGTTTTGTATCCAGGTAACAATTTTACAACGATTTACATTCCAGCCAGATTGAATAGTAAATGCCTGTGAAACTGTCACTGAATCACCTGCCGGGATAGTTACCTGCTGCCCAATCTGATTGGGCACATAATCTCGTGCCACATGGTTATGCCACTGGTCGCCATTGGGTGCAGAATAATAACAACTGTCTTCAGTAATGACAAAATAGACATAGGCTGTAACTGAGGCAGTAGAATCATTATGATAACGGGCATATATCGTGCCTGAACCAGAACCATAAGTACCCCACATTGATATCCGCATCGGTGCAGGTTGGTTCATTCGCGCGACAATATAAGACTGCCAGCTTGAATAACTGCTTCCCCTGGGTGTTCCATCAAGGATTAGATTCGGTGTGTACCAGTTTGAATTTGGATAATACTGCATCCTTGCATATGCCTCTGCAGAATAGAGTGGATAACCACTACGCAGATGCATCTCTATTGCGGCAATCCTGGTTGGATACTGAATAACAATATTGTCCAGCACACTGCTGGCTGCAGGACAGGTGGGTCAGGTCTCCTGATAGAACTCTTCGCAGAGCACAACCCGCTGGGCAGAAAACAATGGAGTGAATAATGCCCAGGTGGTAAGAAGACCAAGGCATATTCTTAAGAATTTATTCATAACACCTCCTTTCTTAATATTATATTAAAACTATTTCACATGTAAAGGGTATACGGCTTCACTGTTAGTATTTTGAACCCTTTTCCTTTTTTACCTTCAATTGCCCTATTTTTATCTACTCTCGCTCTTTTTAACGAACTACTCTATTTTAACAGTATCACCATTTCTGTCTTTTTGAATTCGCCTTCTTCCAATTTTACAAAATAGATACCTGAAGGAAGTTTGCGTCCAGAATCATCGGTTCCATCCCAGATTATTCGGTTTGATTGTCTGATGGTTTCATAGTCCCATTTTCTAATCATCCTACCTGTAACATCATAGATTTTTAAGCCCGCTGATATGGGATATGAGATGGGAGATATGGGTTCGTTCTCCATTTCAAATCTCACATCTGGTATCTCATATCTGATTTCCAATCTTTTTTTGAATGGATTCGGTGAAACCTGTAACGAAATCTTCTTGATATCATTTTTTGCATCAACTTCCTCAGCACCTACTTGTAAACTCCAGCGATACATACCAGCACCATTGGTTCCGCAAAAGAGCCAGTTATTGGGATAAATCCCAAGCGATGTTGTATTTGTATTAAATAGTCCATTATTCATCAATGTCCAGGCACCACCACCATTTGTGCTTTTGTATATACCGGCATTCGTTGCTGCATAAATTTCATTCTCATTTGAAGGATTTATCAATACTGCCTGGACATCTGCTGATAAACCAGTATTTGTCCAGTTTGCTGCGGCATTGGTCGATTTGAATACACCGGATGATGTCCCGGCATAAAGATTATTTGCCTTGGTTGAACCCACTTTGATATCATAGATAGTTCCACTTATACCCGAATTAGAGAGAACCCAGTTTACACCACCATTTGTGGTCTTAAACAGATAACCATTATACCCACCTGCATAAACTACATTTGAGTTAGTTCTGTCTATTGCAAGCGCATAGCACATACTATAAGCTGTTGTCAGGGTATCCCTTTCCCAGGTTGTGCCACCATTGGTAGATTTTGATACTGCCATAACATATGTTGAACCATTATAGATATAACCACCTGTATAGATAACTGAACTATTATTGGGGTCAATTGCCAGTGCTCCACCATCAGTGTAATATACATCCAGTGCATTTGACCAGACGGACCCGCCGTCTGTGCTCCTGTAGAGCTCGGCATTCCCTCAACCACTCCCTTCTAATGCATAAACAAGATTAGGGTTATTATAGGCAACTGCAAATTCACAGATATTTCCACAACCAACCGGTGTGGGTAATTGGACCCAGTTCGTTCCAGAATTTGTCGTCTTGAATACCCCGACTTCAGCAAAGGAAGTATAAATCGTTGATGGTGATGAAGGCGCATTGGCAAAGGATAGTATCTGCCCCATATTCAGGTTGTTGGTAATATTGGTCCAGGAGGTTCCTCCACTGATCGTCTTATACATTCCCCTGTTATTTCCCACATAAACAATAGAACCATTGCTCGCGCTCACAGCAAGACCATAGATATAATAACCACTAAGACCAGAACTTGCCGAGAACCAGGTTGCACCAGCGTCCGTGGTCTTATAGACCTCATTATAGCCACCACAATAGGCAATGTTTGGAGATGCCGGAGTCGTTACCATACTGTAGTTATAATAATTTGAAGAATTTTTTGTCCAGGATAGTCCACCATTGGTTGAGCGGAAGATTCCTTTATAATATGTCCCGGCATAGACAATATTGGAATTTGTCGGATGAACTGCCATAGAATAGATGTAGTAAGCGTTATTGAACAGGGTATCAGCTGACAGGTAAACCCAGTTGTTACCTCCATCTGTTGTCTTGTATATCCTCGGTATATAAGATGAAATATAAGAATAACCACCAATATAGATAGTATTTGGATTTGTGCGGTCAACTGCAATACAATATCCATAATTTGAACTTCCTGAAGTATCAATAACCGTAGTTGTCCAGTTTACACCATAATCAGTGCTTTTAAAGAATGCAATCCCCCATTTTGTTCCTGTATAACTCATTCCTGATGCATAGATAGTAGAAGAAATTGAAGGATGAACTGCAATGCCATAGATATATTTGTTGGACATACTTGTGCCCAACCAGTTCACACCACCATCAGTAGAGCGATAGAGACTATGACTGCTTCCTGCGTATAGCCGGTTATCATTTGCAGGGTCAATTGCCATACAGTAGATTGAATTCGGAATACTGCCCACTGTATTCCAGGAAGAACCACCATTTGTAGATTTGGCAATTATCGCCGGACTTCCATTTGATCCAGCATATACGATATTGTCATTTGCAGAAGAGACAACGACCGAACGGACATAACCACCATAAGGACCTATTGCCTCCCACTGGGCAAAGACCAGAGCGTTAACGATCAATAACAACCAGAACGGTCGGAATTTAATCATACTACCTCCTTTTTAGACTTAAGCCTTGATATTTTATTTTAAGGGGATGAGGAAAAACCCCATCCCCTTTATAATAATTACTCAATCTTTATCACCTTGTCAGTATGCTTTTTCTCGCCAGAATCCAGGCGGATAAAATATACTCCAGAGGGAACACGAAGACCAGCATCGTCAGTGCCATCCCAGATGATTTGGTCTGATAGTCTTATCGTCTTATAGTCCCATTGTCTGACAACCCTGCCTGTGACATCGTAAATCGCAAGGCTAAAGCCTTGCCCTACATCCTGTATCGTGTATCTAATTATCGTCTTCTCCCTGAATGGATTCGGTGAAATCTGAAGAGAAATCTTCTGGATATCCTTTTGTGTATTCTCTTCATAGACCGGCACCTGGAATATCCCAAAGAAATGGAGGATTGAATCCAGTAACGCAGCACGGGTTGAAACACCAGAGCCATCAACTAAAGATCCAAGTTCAAAATCCATGCCAACTGTCCGGTATGTGCCTGCATCCCTTGCCACACCGCAATCGTATACCTGGTCAACATCCTTGAATATCAAAAACGCACCAGTGCCACTCGGGCTTATGTGGTCCATATAAGAATTTTCACCTGAATAGTTGAAATACATCTGGTTTGTGAATGTTCCTGTCTGACCCTGAATCGGTCCCAGATCTGTAGAACCATCTGCAGTTGCACTAATCCCAAAGAGCGGGCAGAAGTTATAACCTCCCACTTGTGGGTCATAATACCAGACATCACCACCTTCTATGTATAATCTTCCACCACTATTCGCATAGTTCACAAGTGCTGTTGCCTCAGGACTTGATGCACCAATGATATAGTTGTTTGGATATATTCCCACACATACAAGTATTGCCCGATACACACCAAGGTCGGTAGTTGGTAATGTAGTAGAATATAATCCGCTATAGCCAAGGTTAGTAAGTATATTGTGCATTGTTTGACCAGGGGTAGGGGTAGGGTCAGGATTCCAGACAAGATAATGATATGAGCCAACAACAAGATTGAAGAAGAAAGTATCCACAAAAGAACCTGAACTTGCAATTACTCTAAACTCGGCATTATGCCCCATTGGTGCTGAAGAACTAACATTTACTACATAGGGATCAGAAAGATTCTCTTTGGTGCTGTCAATCATTATCGTCCCAAAATATCCAGAGTTATCAGTAACCGAGATATATGGGCTGGTGGTTGATAAAACCGTATTCAGATTATTTAGATTGACACCACCAATATTTTTCAAATAGACAGTGATGTTTGCCGTCTCTCCAGGGTCAAGTCTTCCATTATTATTACCACTTGGGTCATAAACTTTGGATTTTATGAATGTAAGATACGGCTGGGTTCCCGTATAGTTTAACTTGACATCATCGGCGAAGACCTTCGCCAGTTGTGAAGCCCCTCAACAAGTATGCGCAGTTGTATCATACAGCGCAATTTCTACCTTCTTCACATTTGCCGGATTAACACCTGGTAAATTACCGAGTTCAGTCTGGAGATTGAAAGAATAACTATGCCAGAGTGAATCGCTCACAGTTATCAGATGGCAGGTTGAGGTATTCTGCCAGGGGCAGGGAGCAGTGAACCGGCAGATTCTGGTCTCGCCAAGGAGTGTGCCGGTTGCTGAGCGATAAACAATCCTTACTGCAGCCCCTGCAAAGGTCAAAGTATCCGCATTATTGTCATAGGCATAGAGTTTTGCCTTTACTGAAAATGTGAACTCACTCGGTGTTGTTATGTCAATTGCTTGTGATATCTTTATGAATCCACTTCCTGCATCTTTTTGTGCCAGCAATTCATAATCCGGGTCTGATTCATAATTCGTTGCACGATTAATGGTAATATTAGACCCGCCTGAAGTCGTTGTCCAGCCCAGGTCAAGGGATTGCTCAAAATCCCCATTGATCACCCAGTTTCCTGCGACCATTAAACCAATCATCATCAAGGTTGTTAATGTTAATCTCATAATATACCTCCTTGTTTACTAAATCTTAATATTTTTGTATTATTTATCTCTCACCCCCTTTCTATTTCTAAAACCACTATCTTACCATTCTTTGTAAATCTCTTTGACACAAACCAGTAAAAATATACTCCAGGGCTAACTTCGTTACCCCGATTGTCTTTTAAATTCCAGCTTGTCATCTTTGCTCTATCTGAAAATTTATTCACAACTTTGCCTGCGCAATCATATATTGAAACTTCAAAATCTGATTCAACAGGAAGCACAAACAAAATTGAACCATTTTTCAGGCAGGGATTGGGAAAAATCTTGATTTCTTTTTTCTCTGAAGTCTGTTCTTCTTTTATGCTGAGTTCAAGGAGATTCACCATTGCGCCCTGCCATATCTCTTTTGTTGAATCAGGTTGCATTAAATCATTCTGAATCCAGGTCTTTATCTTGCAGTGTGATTTATTCCAGTTGGGATGGGTTGTAAAGGGCATTGTGATCGTCACTGAATCACCAGGTGGGATTGATGTAGTCGTTCCATTATGCGTAGGAATAAAATCCCTGGGCACATTGCAATGCCACATCGCACCATTTGGTGCCGGATAGAATAGACTATCTTCGGTAATCACAATTATTACCCTGCCATTGATCGCTGCGGTTGAATCATTAATAAATGTAGCATATATAGTACCGGAATTACTCCCTGGTGAATATTCTCCATCAAGATGGATTGTCACAGGTGCTGGTTGATTCATTCGGCTAACAATCATAGACTCCCATTGGGAATACTCATATCCACCGTGTTGATTTCCATCATACCAGAGCCAGGGCTCAACATACATTCCATAAAATGGTGGTGGATAATAATGTATACGGTCATAACCTTCCTGTAAAAAGTATGAATCGGTTGCTGGATAATGGACATCAACTGCGGCAACGCGACCAGGATGGTTCAAGACAATCTGCGCCAGTGTCCCACTGGCTTGGGCACAGGAACCTCAGGTCTCGCTCGTTGCCATTTCTGCCACAACCACACGTTGTGCGGCATATGGTGCATTAAAAGCAAAAGCGAGAACAACCGAATATATAAACAATCGCTTGGTATTATTCATAATACCCCTTTCTATTTGAATATAATATTATAATCAAGATTTCGCCATTGTCAAGGTTGAAGATAAAAAATTTTGTAAACAAATATTATTGTTTAAATTAGGCTATGTTTCAACCAAAAAATTAGAAAATAAAAACCCGGCGACGACCTACTCTCCCGTACCGTTGCCAGCACAGTACCATCGGCCCTGACAGGCTTAACTTCTCTGTTCGGAATGGGAAGAGGTGTTTCCCTGTCGGTATTGCCGCCGGGACAATTTTAGGATTTGGGCTTTAGGTTTTAGCTAAATAGGAATTAATACTGATACTCTTCTCATTTCCTCTCTCCTATTTATCTAAAGCCCAGTGCCTTAAGTCAAATGCTCAAAAAAGGCGGAAGGAAGTCCAAGTCGCACGACTGATTAGTACTACTCGGCTCAATGCATTACTGCACTTACACCTGTAGCCTATCAAACCGGTAGTCTACCGGTAGTCTTTGGGTCAATCCAGGGTTGCCCCTGAATTGAACGGGAGACCTTATCTTGAGGCGGGCTTCCCACTTAGTTGCTTTCAGCGGTTATCCCTTCCGGACTTGGCTACCGAGCTATGCCGTTGGCACGACAACTCGTGCACCAGAGGTCCGTCCATCCTGGTCCTCTCGTACTAAGGATAGCTCCTCTCAAGTCTCCTACGCCCACGGTGGATAGAGTCCGAACTGTCTCACGACGTTCTGAACCCAGCTCACGTACCGCTTTAACGGGCGAACAGCCCGACCCTTGGGACC
>CAYQKL010000019.1:0-43064 GCA_964418185.1 uncultured bacterium | reverse complement strand
ATGCCCTGGATAGTGACCATCTTAATAAAAACAACAAAGTATGGGATAAGCAACAGCACGGGAATAGCAATGGTAAGAAGAAACCAGTATTTACTTAACTGTTTACGTCGGGGAATGCCGATGATAAAAAATATTAGAAAAAGTATTGGCCCGGTATATTTTGTATAGCAGGCAAGTAATGCAAAGAATCCGCTGCCAAGATAGTGAATGATATGTCCACTGTTCAGAGATTTGTAGAATAAGTATATGGCAGTGGTGAAGAAAAAGAGAAACATCGCGTCGCTCAAGCCAGACTTTGAAAAGAAGAAAAAATATTCAGTGGAGACAAAGAATATTATTGCGAATAATCCAACAGTTTCATCATATAATTTTCTGCCCAAGAAAAAGATAGTATACAGAGTCATTGCCGAAAAAACAATTGAGATTAGCGGTAGTATTCTGTCCCATTCACCAAAGATTTTAAACAATATTGCAACAATAATTTGAAATAGGGGAGGGGTCTGAAAATTGAATGGTTTACCTTCACAAACCATATTTGCGAGCCATTGTGCCTGGAGTGCAAACACACCTTCGTCCCAATCAATAAGTGAGAGATTTTTGAGATTTATTATGTTCACGATGAGAAATATTAGAACGATGATGTGAATTATATGCAATTTTTTCATCGCAAGAAAACTTCTGCGAAGGATTTCTTTATGTATGCGCTTTTATTCCTCGCGCCAGAATAATATTCTGCCACAATTTGGGCAGGTCACAATCTCATTGCTCTTGGTCAAAAGTTGAGTTGGTAATTGCTGAAAACAACCAAAACAGAAACCATTTTTTACTTCGGCAATCGCAAGTGGATGACGCCTTCTTATCCGTTCATAAACCTCAGCATATTCTTTTGGAATTTGCTTTAACAAACTTGCCCTTTCTTTTTTCAAATACAAAAGTCCCACTTCTTCATCAATCTTGAACCCAATTTTCTTGTCTGCCTCTTTGTCCGCAATCAGATTGTCCAGGTCAAAAAGCCTTTTCAAAAGACGCATTATATCTAATTCATTCTCCATAATTACCTCTTTTTGGAAACTCCTTTTTCAATTTCATTTATCAGGGTAATGAATTCGTCCGGAGTCTTGGGTTTATTTATCATATTGCCTTTGGTTATTTCCTTTGAGATTTGCACAATTTTTCCCAGGGTTAACAGGTATTGGTTGCCGGGGTCCTGGGGGGGTGCGATAATCAAGAAGAACAGACTGACGGGTTTTTTATCTATGGCATTGAAATTTATTGGTTTAACCGTTCTACCAATGGCAATCTCCAGTTTGCTGACCGCAAGCGACCGACAGTGCGGGATTGCAATGCCTCTGCCAATGCCTGTGGAGCCCAATTCTTCCCTTTTCAGCAAAGTTGAGTAGATTAATTCGGCATCGGTTTTGCTTTTTATCATATAGACGAGGTCTTTTAAGACCTCTTCTTTTTTTGTTGATTTTAATTCAAGATTTATCCTCTCTCTGGACAAAAGACTTGTAAGATTCATTTAACCTCCCAAATTTATTAAGGTCATTTACATCCTTTCCGGGCAGGAACAGCCAAGCAGTTCCATACCATTTCTTATTGTCTGTGCCGTTCGGATAGTGAGATAAAGTCTTGCCCTGCTTAGACTTCTATCTTCACTTACTACACGATGCTTTTGATAGAAATGATGAAACAACCTTGCCAGTTCAATCAAATAATAGGTTATCATAAAAGGTTCGAGGTTCTTCACTGCATCCTCCACCACTTCTTCAAAACGCAGAATGTATTTGATTAATGAGAATTCCTCTTTTTCTTTAATAAGATGTAGTTTTTCGTTTTCATCAAAACAAACATTATTTTCCTGGGCGTGTTTAACAATACTCATAATTCTGGCATAGGCATACTGCACATAATAGACTGGGTTTTCCTCTGATACCGTGCGCGCAAGATCAAGGTCAAAATCAAGGTGCTGGGAACTTGAGCGCATCAGGAAAAAAAACCTAACTACATCAATAGGAATTTCTGCAAGCAGGTCTTCAAGGGTCATAAAGGTGCCAGACCTTTTTGACATCGGAATATAGGTGCCATCTTTTTTCAATTTCACTTGTTGAACAATAATTATTTTAAGAATATTTTCAGAAAAGTTAAGTGCCTTCAGCCCGGCATAAAGGCTACTCACCTGACCGAGATGGTCTGGTCCGAGTATGGTAATCAATTGTTCATAATTTCGTTCTATCTTGTTGAGATGGTATGCAATATCAGGCAGAAGATAGGTATATCTATGGTCACTGGTCATTATCACACGGTCACGGTTGTCATTATAGTCAGTCGTCTTAAGATATGTTGCTCCGTCCTTTTTAAATAACAGGTTTTTCCCCTGAAATGTTTTGAGTACTCTATCAACATAACCCTTGTTCCTAATTTCGGATTCACGTATCCAGTTTTTAAAACTCACTCTGAAATTTTGAAGCATTGTTTGATGCTGTTTGACAAAGTGCTCAACCGCATCGTATTTGATTCTTTCAAGATCGTGGATGTTCTGTTTCAGAAAATGTTCGGCGACGGGAACAAGATATTCCCCATGATAACCGTCTTCCGGAATAGAGAATGGTTTTCCTTGGACTTGATACATCCTCTGCCTGATGCTTTCGGCAAGCAATTCAATCTGACGCCCGGAATCATTTATATAATATTCTGCGTCCGCCTTGAAACCCGCATAATTAAGCAGTCTTACGAGCGAATCGCCAAACGCTGCGGCGCGGCCATTTACGATATTTATTGGCCCGGTGGGATTGACACTTACAAATTCTACATTTACCCTTAAGCCATTACCGAGATTGCACCCTTCAATCTTTCTGAATTCTTCCTTAAGATATTCGGGATTGAGCACAAAATTTACAAAACCTGGGGGGTAGATAATTGTTTCGCTGATGATGGGAGAATTTATTCTTTTAGCAATATCTTCTGCAATACGCAAGGGTGGTGATGATTTACTTGTGGCAAGGCGCATCGCGAGATTGGTTGTGTAATCACCCTTTTTATCAGCCGGAACATAGTCTATCAGAATTGTTTCCTCAGGATACAAATTCTGCAATAACTTTCTTATGTCATTACGAATCATCCTAAATTTTCACCTGCGGGGCGTCTCCCCATAGTCTTTCAAGACCATAAAATTCGCGTGTCTCTTTTGAGAATATGTGTACTACTACATCTATAAAATCAAGCAAAATCCAGTTACCTTCTTCAATACCCTCAATGTGGTCAGGTTTTGCATATTCCGATAGGTACCCGGCAATCGTCCTGTTGTGAATTTCGGACAAACCAGTGGCAATGACAAAGAAGTCGGTGATCGGCGAAATATCCCTGAGGTCAAATACGATAATCTCTTCACCTTTCTTATCACTGATAATGCGGGCAAGGTCTTTTGCCAGTTCAATTGGTGGTCTATTAGAATCTTTTTTCAACATCGGGAAATATTTTTTTATAATCTTCACCAACAATCAGGGTGACATCGAGATATAGTGCCGGGTCAACATCCTTGCCGATATTCTTGCAACCAATGCGCCGGGCAAAGTATTTGCCGTTTTCCATATCTTCCTCAGCCCGTTCAATTACAAGTGTTTCTTTGTATGATGCCTCAGTGGTTCCGATTTTTACAACATTGAATCCCTTCTCGCGTAAAATATCGCTCACTTTGATCGCAAGTCTGTTCACATTACAACCATTCAAGACTTCCACGCGCATATTACTGTTCTTTTTGTATATCTCTTCGGGGTCTTCTTTTGCACGCATATAAATGACCGAGGCACCAAATAAAAAGACGATCACTATTAAAATAATCAATATTACTCTTCCAGAATCATATTTCTTTATGTCGTACCTGGAAGGTTGAATACAGTAATTGTGAACATTAGTCCGTTTGTCAATCATATTTGAATGATTTCTCTTTTCCATCTTTTATCCATACAAATGGTCCCAAGGTAGTGTTATCCTTAATTATAGTCTTGCCCTCAATTATTGTAAAGGGTTTGATATGGACAAAATTTCCTATGCGAACTGTCAAATCAATGATGGTTGTTGAGGGTTCCTCAATGTATACACCGCGGAGCATAAGTTCATTCAACCACCTGCTCTTCACAATTTCCCGGACCTTCGCAAGGTCGGATTTTGTATTAATTCCGAGGATTTCATCAGCATTATCTATCTTGAATCCAATTACCTTTTTCTTCTGTCTTATCAATTTGTGAACAATGTCGGTCAGATAGAATTCTTTCTGTCTATTATTGTCCTCCACTTCATTGAGGGCATTCTTGATTAGCTCTTTGGAACCGAAATATATGCCTGTGTTAATCTCCTTTATGGATAGTTCATTTCTGTTGGCGTCTATATGTTCAACAATCTTTATTATATTTCCTTGCTTATCACGGACAATCCTGCCATAGCCAGATGGTTCAGCAAGTTCACAGGTCAATACAGATAAGTCAGCATGGTTATTCAAATGGCTGTCAATCATTTTGCGAATGGTTTCCTTTTTCAAAAGTGGTACATCGCCATATAGAATTAGGATATTTGCGTGCGTTGCGTGGTGGAGACCTTGCCGGGTGGCATCACCAGTGCCGCGTGGAACTGCCTGTATTGCATATTTTATCTTTTTACCCAGAACCCGTTTCACCTCATTAGAATTCTTGCCAACCACGACAATTACCTCTTTTGAATCTAATTCTGACGCAGTATCAACAACGAATTGAATCATAGGTTTCCCCAATATCCGGTATAGAATCTTGGGTGTATGCGTATACATTCGTTTACTTATTCCAGCACCAAGAATTATGGTTGAGAAAGAATTGGATTTTAACGGCACACCTAAATATATTCAAAATTTTTCAAATGTCAAGCATCATTCATTACTCTAAATAACAGGGTTGATTTTGAGAATTTTTTTTATATAATAATGAAATGTCCTATTTTCTCCAGCAATTGATCAATGGGCTCCAATTGGGCTTTGTCTATGCCCTTATTGCTCTTGGTTATACAATGGTTTACGGTATTGTGCGCTTGATAAATTTTGCCCACGGTGATGTATTTATGGTCGGTGCATATCTTGGCTTCTATGCCCTTTCACTCTATCACCTTCCTTTTCCATTGGCAATTGCTTTTGCTATGGTTGGTTGTGCCTTGCTCGGTATGACCATTGAAAAATTGGCATACAAGCCCTTAAGAAATGCCCCTCGTATCTCGGCATTGATTACGGCAATGGGTGTTTCTCTGTTTCTGGAATATTTTACAAGTCTGAAATTTGTCTTTGGACCAAATTACCTTGCTTATCCCAGACCATTTACGGTCTGCACATATCAGATTGGTAATGTGTGTATTTCTAATATTCAGATACTCGTCTTTGCTGTTGCGATTATCCTGCTTGTGCTTTTGCAGTTCATTGTTCAGAAGACCAGGACCGGAATGGCAATGAGGGCAGTATCCTATGATAAAGAGACTGCAAAACTAATGGGCATCGATGTCGATTTTATTATTTCCTTCACCTTTGGCATTGGTTCAGCGCTTGCTGGTGCCGGTGGTGTACTATATGGAATTGCCTATCCCCAGATACACCCATTTATGGGTATTATGCCTGGTTTGAAGGCATTTGTTGCCGCGGTTCTCGGAGGAATTGGTTCAATCCCGGGAGCAATGCTTGGTGCCTTGATTATGGGGACTGTGGAGACAATGTGCTCTGCATATATTTCTTCAACAATGCGTGATGCGATCGCCTTTTCAATTCTGATAATCGTGCTTCTGGTTAAACCTACGGGAATTCTCGGGACCAGAGAAACAGAAAAGGTATAATGGTAAAATATCAAATTTCAATATCCAGACAAATTCATAATTTCAAATTTTATACACGAGGTACAATTGACTAAACAAAGGAATTTGTTCTCTCTTGGGATCGTTATTGCCATCTATGTTTTTGTTGCTGCCTTGATTTATTTTGGTATCTTAAACCCTTACTGGCAGCAAATTATTCAGTTTGCTGGAATTATGACTATATCCGCACTTGGCTTAAACTTGATTTATGGTTATACAGGTCAATTCTCTCTGGGCCACGCGGCTTTTTATGGGTTAGGTGCCTACTGTTCAGCGTTGATAACCAAGTCATTGTACAATTTAGGGCATCTATCGTTTATTGTCGGTATTGTTGCCGCAGTTGGCCTTGTTGCCCTTATAGCCTTGCTCATAGGTCTGCCCATTTTGCGTTTGAAATCAGATTATCTGGGTATCGCAACCCTCGGATTTGGTATCATTGTCAAAGTGTTGTTCGATAATGCAGATGCTGTTATTCCAGCACTTGGTGGTTCAAGGGGTATGTTAGGAATACCAAAGTTCACTATCTTCCCATTGACTTATGTGTTCGTCATTGCGGCAATCATTATTATCAGAAACTATGTGTTTTCTGATATTGGCAGGGTCTGTATTTCAATCAGGGAGGATGATATTGCTGCGGAGTCTGCGGGTGTAGATACTACAAAATACAAGACAATGGGTTTTGTAATCGGTTCTGTATTTGCAGGTGTTGCGGGCGTATTGTATGCCCATCTTTACTCTTTTTTGCACCCATCCAATTTTGATTTTCTCAAGTCCATTGATGTCCTGTTGATTGTTGTACTTGGTGGCTTGGGGAGTATTTCTGGCACTATTATTGCGGCGGTTGCCTGGACATTTCTTCTGGAGGGACTCAGGGTCCTGCTTCCACCTCAGATCCTTGATTGGCGACTCGTTATATATCCGCTTGTCCTGATAATCATAATGCTTATAAAACCTCTCGGTATTGGAAGTGGTATGGAGTTTGGATTTCTAAAACCGCCCCGTGCCTATTCAGACAAAGATAAAAAACGACAGGAGCAGCAGGAGAATAAGGTATGGTAATAGAACCGCTTCTGAAAATAGAAAAATTGACCAAGTATTTTGGTGGATTGAAGGCAGTGTTCAATCTTGATATCACAATTAATAGATATGAACTTGTGGGATTGATTGGACCAAATGGTGCTGGTAAGACAACAGTATTCAATCTAATCACGGGCATTTATCAGCCTGATTCAGGCGACATTTTGTTAAAAAATAAATCCATAATCGGTTTGAAGCCATACCAAATTGCCTACTGCGGAATTGCGCGAACCTTCCAGAACATACGACTCTTTAATAATCTTACCGTCCTTGATAATGTGAAGATTGCCTGCCACAAGGATGTAAAGTATGGAGTAGTATCCGCGATACTCCGGAGCAGGAGATTCAGTCAAGAAGAGAAGAGGATTGAACAGAGGGCTTATGAAATCCTCTCAATCTTTGGTTTGCAGGAACGCGCCAGTGAACTGGCACGAAATCTGCCCTATGGAGAACAGAGAAAATTGGAGATTGTTCGTGCCCTTGCAACTGAACCAGAGTTACTATTGCTTGATGAGCCAGCAGCCGGAATGAATCCGCAGGAGACCATCATACTGATGGATTTGATCAATTTTATTCGTGAGCGATTCAAACTTACAATTCTCCTGATTGAACATCAGATGAGGGTTGTGATGTCTATCTGCCAGAAGGTAAATGTGATGGATTTTGGCGAGAAGATTGCTGAAGGTAATCCCCGAGATATTCAGAATGACCCAGGAGTGATTGAGGCATATCTTGGAAAGGATAGTTAGTTTGTATAAAAGGATGAGAATAGATAATGAATAGAAGCAACGTAATCCTGAAGATAGAAAATTTGAGTGTTTCGTATGGAGCGATAAAGGCATTACAGAATATCTCATTCAAAGTATGTGTCAATGAAATAGTTGCGCTGATTGGGGCAAATGGTGCAGGAAAGAGCACAACCCTGAAAACCATATCAGGTCTTGTAAGAGTTGGGGCAGGTGAGGTGATTTTTGAAGACAGGAATATCTCAAACCTGCCCGGACATAAGATAACAGGATTAGGCATAGGGCATGTGCCTGAAGGAAGAAGACCATTTGCCAATCTCTCAGTCTATGAAAACCTCAGACTCGGTGCCTATTTGATTAATGACCGGAAGACCATAAATATTACTATGGAACGAGTCTTCAGGTCGTTTCCCAGATTGAAAGAACGGCTTTCTCAACCATCCGGGACATTATCGGGCGGTGAACTGCAGATGCTGGCAATGGCAAGGGCATTGATGGCAAAACCAAAACTCTTGATGCTTGATGAACCTTCTATGGGTTTATCTCCGATACTGGTCAATGAAATCTTTTCCATAATTAAAGAGATCAATAGCCAGGGTACAAGCATCCTACTGGTTGAGCAGAATGCACATAAGGCATTATCAATAGCCCATTATGCCTATGTGCTTGAGACCGGCAGGATCACGCTTGAGGGAGAAGGAAGAGACTTGCATGAAAATCCTCAGGTTCGTGCTGCGTACCTTGGTGCCTAAAAATTTTAATCTCCCCCACTTACGAAGTGGGGGAGAAAATTAACGAAATTTCATAGGTTTTCGCCAATTATTTTTAAACCATATTATTTTACTGGTCGTCAAATTATTTGAGGAGACAGAGTGAAGCAAATTATGTTCTTTTGCACCGTAATTATCTGCATTTTAAATATTAGTTTTGCCCAGCATGGTGTAGGTAGTGATTGGCAATCTGAAGTACTTTTACCACTGGTTCATAGCTGGGCGAAACAGCGTGGTGTGCTCTTTAATAATATCGTTACTTCAAGTGATGGTAGAATTATTATTTCAACTGCGGAAGTAGATACCGCGAATGTAAATACAATCCTCGGACATTACTTGACCTATTCAGATGATGGAGGAATGACATGGCTTAATCCGCCCATACAGTTTACACCGCCCAATTTAGTTGTTGGTGGCACTGGTGTAAAACTTGCAATGGACTATAATGATACTCTTTATGCCTTATGGAGTTCAAGGAATCCTTCAGCAATTTTTATCTCTAAACTTGATAAAAATCTCAATATAATAAGGGATTCTATCCGGGTATCTTCTCAAGTCACAAATTACTCTAATCCAGGGCTTGCGACGTACTTCACCATTGATAGATACAATCGTATTCATGTTATGTGGAATGAAGGTAGTCCTAATACACCCCAGACTGCTGAATGCTTTTATGCCCGCTCAACAGATAGAGGTTTAACCTGGTCACAACCAGAGACCATAAGTGTATTTGATGGACATCATTCTGCCTTTCCCCATGCAGAATTTGATAATGCTGGAGATACCCTGGCTATTCCCTGGCGGGATTCAATCGGCGGTGTGAAGAGATGGGATATTTATGGTGTTGTGAGTACAAATGGTGGACAGACCTGGTCAAATCCTTTCCCATTCATAAGCACAAACGATTCAGACTGGGATCCAGATTTATTGGTAGACAATCAGGGCAGATTTCACCTCGCTTATAATGTTTATCCCGTATCAAATCCTTTCTGGGGTGCTCGGGTTGAATATAGATATAGCGATAATTTAGGAACAACCTGGCTTACACCTTCAAATCCTTCAAATGGCCAGTTATCTCCTTCAGGCATGCGTTCCCATCTTGTTGAAGGTTTCAGGTACGATACGCAGAATAACATACTATGGATTACCTGGAAGGATGAACGGGATTTTAACACTTCTACGGGTGATGCCCAGGCAGATATGGTAGCGGCCTATAGCACAAATAGAGGAATTACCTGGTCAACTCCTGAATTTGTTACAGATAGATATGATTCCACCATTGCTTTTAAAGCCGGTGCACTCCTACCAGATGGTGAATTTTGTGTTAATTACGAGGTTATATCACCTGGAGACATAAATAATCCTTCTGGGTTCTTAAGGGTATATTTTAGAAAAAGGAATCGGGCTGTAACTGCTATTAATGAAAATAAACATACAATATCAAATATGTTACGATTATATCAGAACTATCCCAATCCATTCAAATCCTCAACAACAATCAAATTTTCTCTTTCGCGCAGTGAATTCGTTACCTTAGAAGTCTTTGATGCACTTGGCAAGAAGATTGTGACAATATTAAACAATGAACAAGTAAATCCTGGTAATCATTCAATTATTTTTGATGCGGGAGATCTTTTAGGAGGGGTTTATTTTTGTTGTTTGAAAGCCGGCAATGCTTTGGAACACATAAAAATAATGTTGATAAGATAGAAGCAACAGTTGACTTTTTGTCAATTCTGGATATAATATCATATCTTTTTTTGCCCTTTGTTCGCCCTATACATATGACTATATCTAACTTAATAAAGGGCATAAGATAGAACATATTAATACTGATTTATCAGTAATGGGTTCCCTATCCATTACTTGAAATAGAGATTTCTCAAAGATAAAGGAGGTTCGATGAGAAGGGTTATTATTATGGGTGCAGCAGGCAGAGATTTTCATAATTTCAATACCTTTTTCAGATATAATCGTGATTATAAAGTCATTTGTTTTACAGCGACTCAAATACCAAATATTGAAGGCAGGGAATACCCGGCAGAACTTGCCGGACCTTATCATCCTTGTGGCATTCCTATATATTCTGAAAAGGAACTCACAAAGTTGATAAAGAAATATAATATTGATGTCGTGGTATTTTCCTATTCAGATATTTCCCACAATTATGTGATGCATAAGGCATCTGAGGTAATTGCTGCAGGTGCGGATTTCTGGCTATTGGGTCCCTGTTCGTCAGTCTTGACTTCAAAGAAAAAGGTCATATCTATATGCGCGGCACGTACTGGCGCAGGAAAGAGCCAGACAACAAGAAAGGTATGTGAGATATTGAATAAATATGGTGTTAAGTTTTCTGTGGTTAGACATCCAATGCCTTATGGCGATTTATTTAAGCAGGTAGTTCAACGCTTTTCAAAAATGGAAGACCTTGATAAACACCGCTGTACAATCGAAGAAAGGGAAGAATATGAACCTCATATCAAGAATGGTAATACAGTATTTGCCGGGGTTGACTATGCGAAGATTTTGAAAGCCGCAGAGAAAATTTCTGATGTTGTAGTCTGGGATGGAGGAAATAATGATTTGCCGTTCTTTAAGCCTGATCTGCACATAGTGGTCGTTGATCCATTAAGACCTGGCAATGAATCAACTTATCATCCAGGAGAGTCAAATGTAAGGATGGCAGATTTAATAATAATAAATAAAGTAGATTCTGCAAAGCCAGAAGTTATTGAAAAATTGAAAAAAAACTTACGATTGTTAAACCAAAATGCGAAGATAATTGAAGCCCAATCGCCGATTATTGTAGATGAGCCAGCATTGATAAAAAATAAGAGTGTTGTTGTGGTGGAGGATGGTCCAACCCTTACGCATGGTGAAATGAGTTTTGGGGCTGGTGTCATCGCTGCCAAAAACTATCAGGCAAAAAAGATCATTGACCCGAAGCCATTTGCCATAGGTTCTATAAAAAAGGCATACGAAAAATATCCTCATATTGGTCCCTTGATTCCAGCGCTTGGTTATTCCAGAACTCAAATAGAGGAATTGAATATGAGCATAAATAAGACGCCTGGCGATGTTGTAATAATCGGCACGCCGGTTGATTTAAGAAAATTTTTGAAGATCAATAAACCCGCAGTTAAGGTAAGTTATGAACTGAAAGAAAGACACGGAAATGTACTTGAAAGGTTAATTAAAAATTGTCTGAAGATTTAGCAGAAAAAGTGAAAGGAGAAGAATGAAGAAGTTGGTCTATAATTTTGGTGGTAAAAAAGCCGATGGCTCGGCAAAGGACAAGAATCTTCTTGGTGGTAAGGGTGCAAATCTTGCCGAGATGACAAATCTCGGAATAAGGGTGCCACCTGGTTTCACAATCACCACCGAGGTTTGTAATTATTATTACCAGAACCGAAAACAATTGCCAAAGATGTTGAAGGTAGATGTAGATAAGGCAATGAAAAGGATTGAGTCGATTATGGGAAGGAAGTTTGGTGACCCTGATAATCCGCTTCTTGTTTCAGTCCGTTCTGGTGCCCGTGCTTCTATGCCCGGAATGATGGAAACCGTCCTAAATATAGGTCTTACTGAGAAGACAATTCCTGGTTTGATCAAACAGAGTAATGGAAATGAAAGGGTTGCCTATGATTCCTATCGCAGGCTAATAATGATGTATTCAGATGTGGTAATGGAAAAGGCAGCGGGCATTGAACCAAAGGACGACAACTCAGGAATCAGACGACAACTTGAAGAGATTATGGATGGTATGAAAAAGAAAAAGGGTTATAAAAATGATACCCAGTTAACTGCTAAAGATTTGAAGGAATTATGCAGTTTGTTCAAAGCAAAGATTAAAGAGGTGCTGGGAAAAGATTTTCCTGATGATCCGGATGAGCAACTCTGGGGTGGTATAAAGGCAGTGTTCGCCTCCTGGAATGGAAAGAGGGCGGTTGCCTACAGGAAAATAGAAGGCATTCCTGAGGACTGGGGTACTGCCTGTAATGTTCAGACAATGGTCTTCGGTAATATGGGTGAGGATTCGGCAACTGGTGTCGGTTTTACACGCAACCCTGGTAATGGAGAAAATCAATTCTACGGCGAATATCTGATCAATGCCCAGGGTGAGGATGTGGTGGCAGGAATAAGAACTCCCGCACCAGTGAATGAGTATTCAAAGAGCGAACACAACAAAGACCTTGTTTCTCTGGAAAAGGCAATGCCTGAAGTTTATAGAGAACTTTACCAGTATCAGAAAAGACTTGAACGACACTATCGTGATATGCTTGATATTGAATTTACAATTGAACGCGGTATCCTTTATATGCTTCAGTGTCGCATTGGTAAACGAAATGGTCCTGCTGCAGTAAAGATGGCGGTTGATATGCTAAAAGAAAGGTTGATAACAAAGGAAGAGGCAGTAATGCGGGTTTCGCCTTCTCAACTTGATGAGTTATTGCATCCAATGATCGATCCAAAGGCAGAGCTGGGTGTAAAACCAATTGCAAAAGGATTGCCTGCCGGGCCAGGTGGAGCAAATGGTCAGATTGTTTTTACATCGAAGGATGCGGTAGAATGGAGCAAGCAAGGAAAGAAGGTAATACTTGTGCGTGAGGAGACCAACCCTGAAGATGTGGATGGTATGCGCGCAGCACAGGCAATTCTCACTGCTCGTGGTGGTATGACTTCACATGCAGCACTTGTGGCACGGGGTTGGGGCAAGTGTTGTATAGTAGGTTGCGGTGCCTTACAGGTTGACTATGACGAGAAAACTCTTCGGGTCGGCGAAAGGATTTTTAAAGAAGGAGACTGGCTAACCCTTAATGGTACAAAGGGCAATGTATATGAAGGACAACTGCCAATGTTTGCTTCAGGTGAAGAAAATGTTTTGCTTCAGGAATTTCTGAAGATATGTGATGCGGTGAAGCGACTTGGAATAAGGGCTAATGCCGATACCCCAGCAGATGCACAGAGGGCGAGGAGATTTGGTGCCCACGGCATTGGGCTTATGCGCACTGAACATATGTTCTATGGCAAGGGTTCGGATGAACCGTTGTTCTTGCTCAGAAAGATGATTGTTTCAAAGACCGAAGAAGAAAGACGACGTGCACTTAATGAATTATTCCCCTATGTTAAAAAAGATATGAAGGGTGTGCTTGAAGCAATGGACGGTTATCCAGTGGTGATAAGACTGCTGGACCCACCACTCCACGAATTTGTTCCGAATGAGCCAGAAAAAAGAGAAAAACTTGCAAAGGAATTAAGCATAACACTTGATGAATTGAATGAGCGGGCTGATAATCTACATGAGTCAAACCCAATGATGGGGCATAGAGGTGTGAGACTGGGCATTACATATCCTGAGGTCAGCGAGATGCAGGTAAGGGCGATTTTTGAAGCGGCAGCAGAATTGATAAAAGAAGGTAAGAAGCCATATCCTGAGATAATGGTACCGGTTGTTGGTGAGGTCAATGAATTGAAAGATCAGATTTTGATCGTTGAACGCGTATATAAAGAGGTCTTACAAAAGTTTGGGCTAAAAAAGATAAAATATATGTATGGTACAATGATTGAGATCCCCCGTGCCTGTCTGGTTGCTGATGATATTGCACAGGTTGCCCAGTTCTTCTCTTATGGAACAAATGACCTCACACAGATGGGTTTTGGATTTTCCAGAGATGATATTGGTGGATTTCTGCCTGACTACATCAAAAAGAAGATTCTTCCCGGTGACCCATTCCAGTCAATTGACATCCGTGGTATTGGTGAGCTGATACAGATCGGTATTGAACGAGGAAGAAAGGTAAGACCTGATTTAGAGGTGGGCATATGTGGTGAGCATGGTGGAGAACCAAACTCAATCCATTTCTGCCACAAAGTGAAAATGGATTATGTCTCCTGTTCACCATTTCGCGTACCGATTGCGCGACTTTCTGCTGCCCAGGCAAATGTACTCTATAAGGCGAAAAAGGATAAAAAGAAAAGATAAAAAATTAAAATCCGAGGATTTCGTTTACCAGCAGAACTGTGATATTTGTTTGCCAGGGACAGAACTGAATAATTGAGATAACCCGACAGATTCTGCCTTTTGCATTACAGTCAATACACGCACCAGTATTTATACAGGGTGCCTTTGCGCTCACCCTCTTTGCATTCATTACGGCGGCGATTTCCTTACTTCTTTTGATGCCGTCATGAATGGATGAAACGATCTTGTTGTAACCTGCAATAATATAGACATTATCAGGTCCATAGATCATTGCCGCAACACGGTTACCAATGCCATCAATATTTATGATGTCACCATTCTTGGTAATTGCATTTGAACTCGTCAAATAGTAATCAGCAAGCATCTCTTTTTTCCTGATTTCTTTATCGGTATCTTCGGTCAGTCCCTTTTGCCAGTGATGAATTATTTTATTTCCCCTTTGTTCAAACCGTTCAATAATTCCCAGTTCCCTTATGGTCATTGAACCACCGATACCGATGCTGGAATCAGAAGGGATAGATTTCAAAAGGAATTCATTGACATCATTTATACTGTTGAAATATTCGGCTTTAAAATCTCTTTTCTTCAAGGCATCAACAACCCTCAACAACAATTTTTCCTGCTGCCACTTCTTAACCTCATCCATAGGTTATTATACACAATTAGATTTAAATGTCAATCAAGACCTTATGTGTGTCTTTTTCACTTTTTGAAATATCAAACAAATCGCCCTTTGACAAAAATTTTTGTCATTCTGAATCTATTTCAGAATCTAATAATCCATTTAATCTCATTTTAACTCCAATACCGCAAAGAACTCAGGACAGCAATCAGTTGACATCGGTTGGAAATTGGATATAATTGCCAATGGAACTTTCAGTCAACATTGATCATATTGCGACACTTCGTGAAGCAAGAAAAGAGAAATTCCCTGACCCGATTTTTGCCGCTGTAGAGGCAGAACTCGGTGGAGCAGATGGAATAACTGTCCATTTAAGGGGTGATAGAAGGCATATAAAAGAAAGGGATTTGAGACTGCTCAGGGAAATAATCAAGACCGAACTGAATCTTGAGATGGCTTTTATTGAAGAAATGCTCCAGATTGCCTGTTCAGTAAAACCTGATCGGATAACACTCGTTCCTGAATCACCAGGAGAGGTGACGACACAGGGTGGATTGAATTTGATAAACTTCAAAGGTGACCTGCTCGGTTTTGTAAAAAGATTAAAGGATACCGGTATCAGGGTAGGTGTATTTATTGATCCTGATATCAATCAGATCAACGAGGCAATAAAAGTGGGTGCGGAATACATTGAGATAAATACAAATGAATATTCAAAAAATCCAAAAGACAGAGCAGAATTTGAAGAGATAAAAGGGATGGCAATGAAGGCATACCAATCGGGTTTGTTGGTCCATGCTGGGCACGGGCTTGATTATAAGAATATTAATAATTTGCTCCAGATTAGAGAGATAACAGGTTATTCTATTGGTTTTTCAATCGTTGCCCGTGCAGTCTTTGTTGGTTTGCGTCAGGCAACTGAGGAGATGGTCAGGATAATAAAAGGAGTAAAATGAAGAATATCGGTTTGAGAATTGCAATTGTCATAATCCTTATTGTGGTTGGGCTCTATACTCTGTATCCGAGTTTGAGATTGTATACTACAAAAGATTTATCAAAAGAGGAAGAAAACAGCCTGATGAAGAGGGCAATCCATCTCGGCCTTGATTTAAGAGGTGGGATGCATCTTGTGCTCGAGATTGATACAACAGGTCTGAAAGAAAAACCATCGGACATTAGAGATAGGGCACTGGAGATTGTTAAGAATCGTATTGATGAATTCGGTGTGTTCGAACCTACAATAGAAAAACAGGGAAACTCGAGAATACTTGTTCAATTACCAGGGGTAGACCGAGAGAGGGCGCTGAATCTAATTCGTAAGGTTGCCCATCTTGAATTCAAACTCGCCAGCGACAAGACACAGGATGTGATAAAGAGTGTGGATAAATTTCTTGCTAAGGGTGATACCTCAGGTTTTGCAGAGCCGTTCAGCTCATACTTATTTGGTGTTGAAGGTGATATCGGCTTTGATATCAGGGATGAAGATTCGTTAAGGGCATTGATTGCCCAGTCCCAGGCAATCATACCTGAGGATCTGCAATTTCTTTTTGGATCAAAGGAAGTCTATCAGGGCAAGGAAGTCAAGCGGATATACCTTCTGAAAAAAGAACCAGAATTGACCGGTGAGACCATTAGAGATGCTACACATAGACCATACCAGGGTTCAGAACTACAATACACCGGCGCCTGGATGATTGAACTTGAATTCAAACGAGAGGCAGCAAGGTTGTTTGCTTCGGTAACGGGTAAAAACATCGGTAAGAGGCTGGCAATAGTGCTTGATGATATTGTACAATCTGCGCCCTATATCAGAGAGAGAATTCCTCAGGGAAAGGCAGTAATAACCGGCAATTTCAAACCTGAGGAAGCAAGGGACCTCGCAATTGTGTTGCGTGCTGGTGCATTACCCGCACCTTTGAAGATTGCCGAAGAAAGGTCAGTCGGCCCGTCACTGGGTAAGGATTCAATAACAAAAGGGATCCGTGCTTCACTGCTCGGCGCACTCTTTGTGGTTCTTTTTATGCTCGTCTACTATTCATTGACTGGATTGGTTGCGAACTTTGCCCTTGTTCTGAATATAGTTTTGCTCGTTGGTGTGCTTTCTGCATTTGGTGGGACACTTACGATGCCGGGTATTGCGGGTGTTGCCCTGACTATTGCGATGTCCGTTGATGCAAATATTCTGATATTTGAAAGAATCAGAGAGGAATTACATATTGGTAAGACTGTACGCACGGCAATTGACCAGGGCTTCAGCCGCGCCTGGCTTGCAATATTTGATTCCAATGTAACCACAGTTATTACCGGAATTGTGCTTTATATTTTCGGGACCGGACCGATCAGAGGCTTTGCCCTGACATTGATTATCGGCTTAATTGCAAACCTGGTGTGTGCAGTCTTTGTTACCAAGACAATACTTGATTATTTCACCTATAAGTTTGAAGTAACAAAGTTGAGGATATAATTATGGAACTGATAAAAAATCCCAATCTACCATTTATGTCCTGGAGAAAATACGGATATATTTTCTCGGGCGCACTTGTAGTAATTGCACTCCTTTTGTTATTTGTTAAGGGACCGAGACTTGGAGTTGATTTTGTTGGTGGTGCACTAATCTGGGTAAAGTTTGAAAATCCAATAGAGGTGAGTGATATCCGTTCCTCGCTCAGCAATATCGGTCAGGAACAGGCATCTATCCAGAAACTATCTGGAACCAATGAATTTGTTATAAGGTCTGTGACAAAGACCGATTCTGATGTGTTTGCCAATAAGGTAATTGTCCAGTTACGAAAGGACTTTGCAGATAATCCTCTGGATTTGCGGGCAAAAGAGACGGTTGAGCCCAAGATAAGTGAGGAACTTACAAGAAATACGATCATTGGTGTACTGGTTGCGCTCTTTCTGATGGGTATTTATGTCTGGTTCAGATTTGATTTCCGCTTTGGCGTTGCCTCAGTAATATCAATATTCCATGATATTCTAATTGTGATTGGTGCTCTTGTTGTTACGGGCAGGGAACTTACTATCGTTGTAGTTGGTGCGCTTCTGACTATAGTTGGTTATTCAATCAATGATACAATTGTCATCTCAGATCGGGTACGTGAAAATCGTAAGAAAGTGCGGGGTATGCCCTTCATAGATTTGATCAATACCAGTATTAACGAAACATTTTCCCGTACAATACTCACTGGTTTCTTTGTGATAGTCACCCTTTTCTGTCTATTATTCCTGGGCGGACCAGTGATTGCCGATTTTGCCTTTACCCTTATTGTGGGATTGATATTTGGAACCTATTCTTCAACCTTTGTGGTATGTGCTCTGGTTACTGAGTGGGAGTTAAAGTCTCCGCAAAAGAAGAAATAGCAGAGAATTAATTGCGGCGCAACAGATTGCTGTTGCTTTGAGATTTAAAATCTATAGCGCATAAATGAGATTGTTGAAAATAGTTTTAATTACGGGATTAGGTCTTGGCTATATCCCGATTGCACCCGCAACCTTCGGTTGTCTGATAAGTGTTGTTATCTGGTATTTTTTTGTTGATGTCCCCTTTATATATTTTGCTATTTTTCTTAACCTGTTTTTGTGGGGTTTGATAATCAGCGATGAGTTTATAAAAGAATGGGGGAATGATCCAAGAAAGATTGTGATAGATGAGTATTCTACATTTCTTCTGCCACTTTACTTTGTTCCCAGAAGGATTCTGCCCATTGTCATTGCATTTGTTCTGTTCAGATTCTTTGATGTATTAAAACCACCACCTTTGAGACAATTAGAAAAAATAGGTGGCACCTGGGGTATTATGCTGGATGACCTTGGAGCAGCGGTATATACAACAATAATAATAATCGCACTATCATTTTTCCACCTCTAACTGTAGTTGCCCAACTCATCGGGCATAGAATCAGATTTTTGAGAGGTATATTATAAACATTTTCTCATTATCTTAAAAACATTCTCAATCTCTTCTTCTGTATTGTAAAAATGTGGAGAAAATCTGAGACAGCCATTCCGTAAAGAGATTATTACACGGTTATTCTTGAGATATTCGTAGATTGCGCGGGGATTTTCTGGTTTTATCGTGATTATGCCGGACTGCGGTCCCTTTGCTGGCGTAATAATCTTTAATCCAAGTTCTTCAAACCCCTGACGCAAATGGGCTTTCAAATGCAGAATTCGGTCTTCTACATTTTTCATACCAAATTCCAGAAGCAGTTTAACATTTTCGGTCAAGCCGCTAATTCCGATGACATTTCGGGTTCCCTGTTCAAACATCCGTGCGTCCTCAAAAAGCGGGGGAGAGACTTCAAAATTTTCAAAACTCTTCCAGTCCACACCAAGCCAGCCAGTATGAAGTCTGTTCAATTTTTTGAAATTCCTCTTGTTCACATACAGAAATCCTGTTCCACCAGGTCCAAACAACCATTTGCCGCCCCCACTGGATAAGAAATCAATTGACAATTTCTTCGTATTAAATTCTATTGCACCGATGGATTGTATTCCATCAACAACAAGATATATACCTTTTTCCTGCAAGAATTTTAATAGATTATCTATGTCAACTACTTCGCCGGTAAAGAATTGAGTATGGTCCAGTACCACTGCCTTTGTTTTTCTGGTTATTTGTCTTTCTATAACTCTAACCGGATCCGAATTACATAGACTGACAAAATTCTTTTTTATTCCTGGAAGATTGTGTTCGACGATATACCGCACTGCAGGAAAGACCTCAGACATAACAATTATTTCATCACCTTCCTTAAGTGGTAGATTGATGAGCGCAATGTAGATACCTTCAGAGGTATTGTGGGTAAAGGTAATTTCTTCAGGGTCGGCGTTTATCAATTCAGCGAATGTCAAACGACTTTGCTTGAGTTTTGAAAAATATGTCTCAAAGTCAAATTCAGCCTGTACCTGATAGGTGGTGATACATTCTTCAATTGCCCTTTTTGCATTTATGCTCATCGGCCCGGTGCCGGCGTGGTTCAGATAGATTGTATTTTTTGTAATCGGAAATTGATTTCTAATATTTTCCATTTTTTCGTTATTATCGGTATAAAGTCTCAAAGACTTCATTTGGTATCTCCTTCAAGAATGGCGAAGTTTTTGTAAAAATAGAATGTCCCTGATATGTTTTCCGAGTGTCGGCAGTCGTAATGTATAATTTTCTCTTCGCCCTTGTAATCCCAACATATAAAAGTCTTCTTTCTTCTTCATATCTTCCTTCTTCACGGGAACGATAATGCGGAATTATACCATCTTCAAGTCCCGTAATAAAAACAGTTTCAAACTCAAGACCTTTCGCATTATGCAGGGTCATTAGTGAGACCTTTTCATTTGACCAGTCGTCAATATCACTTCGCAAAGAAACACCCTCTAAGTAATCCTGAATTGAGGCATTGGGATTATTTTTGACAAAATCATTGATAGAAATCAGCAATTCTTCGACATTCTTACGGCGGTCAATTTCCTCTTCGGTCTGTTTTCTTCGGAGAAGTTCAAGATAACCGGATTCATGGGCGATGCGCAAAGTCAGGTCGTAGAGGTTTAATTTCTTACTCATATTGATGAATGTTTCCAGCATTCTGACAAATGATCTAATTCCTTCTATGCTGCGCGGTGTCAATCCCCTTATTTCCGCCACCCTTTTTAGTGTCTCAAAGAGTGTGATATTGGTTTGTTTTTGAAAAGCTGATATTTTTTCAAGGGTTTCTTTTCCGATGCTGCGGGCTGGAAGATTTATTATCCGTTTAAGGCTTATTGAATCATTCGGGTTATTGATAACCCTCAAATAGGCGAGCATATTTTTTATTTCTGCCCTTTCATAGAATTTTAGCGCACCGATTACTTCATAGGGGATTTTACTACCAGCAAAACATTCCTCAAAAATTCTTGACTGATAATTCAAGCGATAGAATACGGCAATCTCGCTAAATTCTCTCCCCTGATAGTGCTCTTCAGTGATTTTCCGAGCGACATATTCGGCTTCCTCTTTGTCATTGCCTGCATTGAAATATTGAATCGGCTCACCTGTTTCATTCTTACACCACAGAACCTTCTTTTTACGTTCGCGATTATTTTTCACCACCTCAGAAGCCGCCCTCAAGATTATCTTTGTAGAACGGTAGTTTTGTTCAAGTCTTATGACCTTTACATCAGGGTAATCTTTCTCAAAATCAAGTATATTTCTAATTTCTGCTCCGCGCCAGGAATAAATGGATTGGTCGTCATCACCAACTACACATAGATTGCTGTATTTCTGAGCAAGCAGTTTTGTAAATTCGTATTGGGCACGATTCGTATCCTGATATTCGTCAACCATAATGAATCTGAATCTTTCCTGGTAGCGTTCAAGGATTTCTGGTTTACTCCTGAAGAGTTCTACAGTATTAAAAATGAGGTCATCAAAATCAAGGGCGTTGAATTCTTTAAGTCGCTGGTTATACAACTTGTATACAGTTTTTATTATGTTGCCATACAGATTGTAGGTACTTGGGCGGTATTCCTCTGGTGGAACAAGATTTTCTTTTGCGCGGCATATACATTGCAAGATGAAATCAGGTTTTAACTCCCGGATATCCAGATGCAATTCAGTAAGGCATTCTTTTATCAGAGATAACTGGTCAGATTCATCATAAATTGTAAAGTTACCTGGAATTCCCAGATGGTCTGATTCTTTGCGAAGAATTCTTGCACAGGTTGAGTGATACGTTCTTATCCAGACATCCGGGTCTTCGGTGTTTAGCAGATTGCATACTCTCTTTTTCATCTCATCTGCGGCTTTGTTCGTGAATGTTACCGCAAGGATATTTTTAGGGTCTATCCCTTTTGAGATAAGATAGGCAATGCGATAGGTTATTACGCGGGTCTTGCCACTACCTGCTCCAGCAAGGATAAGGACTGGACCATTGATAATCTGAACTGCCTTCCATTGTTCAGGATTGAGTTCAGTTTCAAAATTAGTTGCTTTATCTAACTCTATTGCCATCTATCTTAAACCAGTCATACTAATGAAAACCAAACTCATCAATCCAAGAATGACCAGTTCACCAATGGTTCTTTTTGAAAGTGGCATTTTTTTGACTGAATGAAGTCTTTCCTTGATTGCCATAAGAATGAGTATCACAATGGTGTAGCCAATACCAGAGCCAAGGGCGAAGACTGTAGAATTCCAATATTCGGACATACGATTCAAATTCAAAAATGCAATGCCATAAATTGCATAGTTTGTATAAAAGAATTCGGGATATGTATCAAATAAGACGACCAGCGAAGGACTGAATTTTTTTGCCAGTAATCTTGTGCAATGTATTGTTAAATAAGTAAGAAGAACAGAAAAAAGAATCTGCAAATAGATAAGATTCAGTGGTAGCAATATTATGTAGAAAATGAGCAAAATCAACCAATTACTGAAAAACATAATAATCGTAATCAGAACACCAATTAAAAGAGATCTTTTGATATCTATCTTGTAGAATATAAGCGGGCACAGACCGAGCAAGGAATAAAGAGCAATGTTTTTTCCGGTGATTGCATTTATGAAAATGGCAAGAAAAGTGTCATTCATTGTTTTGCCTCTTAAACAAACCAAGCATAATCAATATGATTGCTGTTGTTAACAATGCACCAGTTGGAGCATTTGCAAATAATACAGGCCTTGCTTCTGGATCAGGGGTAAAAACAGGTTGGTTGAAAAATGTTCCTTTTCCTGATATTTCTCTAATAATGCTGACCATAAGGAGAAAAGCCATAACCGCGAAACATTGTCTGAGACCGGCAATGAGTGATCTCCAGTGGAAATTCTCATAATTGTAATTCCTGAAATGATAATGGATAAAAGGGTTGATTGCCATTACTGACAAAAATAATCCTAAGTTTTTGTAGAGGGGAATATTGTGCAATTGCAGAATTTGCCCTGTAATAGTTGCAATCGTGGCAGTAATGATTATTAGAATAACCGTTCTGATGTATCTATCGAGATATTGTGCAAACATCAAGAAAAATATCCCGGAAAGGAAAAGTGCTATTAAGGTAATAATTCCAATTGCCAGTGCATTTAGGGCTGAATCAGTCAGAGCAATAATTGGTATGACACCAAGGATTATCAATAACTCATCTTGTTTTGAATTTTCATTCATTTCAAATATACCTTAAACCTTTCAACATTTGCTTGAACACTTTTGATAAGAGCCCCGGATGAAATTGTTGCACCGGTGATTACATCAGGAATGCCAATCCTGAATTTATCAAGGAACTCCTGGTTTCTTATTTGTTCGCCAATACCTTCGGTCTCATGGGAATAGGTAATCACAATTTTTTCCAGTGTGCCGCCCTTGGTCAAACCTGCAATATATTTTATTATATCAAGATAACCAGATGTTTGCCCAACAAAAACGACCCCGAGGGTTTCTGGGTATGATAACGCATACCACAGGGTGTCTTTGATTATTTCAGAAAAGTTCCTGGCATTGGCGAAGATTGCACACCTTGGGTCATCGGGACTGCATCCAGTTAAGTATGAGTCATAGAATTCCAACCCCCTTTTTATACCATTGCATACAGCCCTTGAGGAAATTGTCGCACCGGTTATCGCATCAATTTCACCACCGTCAATTTTTAGGGCAATCATCAATATAGTTTTTCCACTGAATTGTTGGGTAAATGCCTGTTCCTTCACTTTTGACCCATAACCCTGTGTTTCTTTAAATCCTTCGTCTTTTCCGCCGATCACAATTCTGGTTATCTTCCCATCTATGCCGACACCTACAGTTATGGGAATAAAGCCGGCATAACCCCTTGCCCGGACCTTGAATACAATTCCTTTCAGAGCTTTCAGAGAATCATAAGCCTGCCAGAGAGTTTCGGGAATTACTGGAACAAACTCTTCTGCATCCAGCACTGCCTTAAGGTTTTGTCGGTTTATTATTTCATTGGTTTGAGCAACCAATTGTCCTGTGCGAAAATTTACTATTGCAAGTATCAGAATACTCAGCTCAAGAACGATAATTACGGGTATGGCACGACTTAAAAGATTCTTCATATTAACCTCCTTTTTCTGATGAACATTTTGTCAATCAATGGAGTCAATAGATTCATTAGCAGTATTGAGGGTGTTACTCCTTCAGGATAGGAAGAATAATGCCTGAACACCACTGTTAAAATGCCACAACCAAAACCAAAAATCCATCTTCCATTTTTTGTAATTGGTGTGGTTACCCAATCTGTCGCCATAAAAAAAATTGCCAGCAGTACACCACCGGAAAATAACTGAAAAAGTGGGTTAATACTTCCCGGCAAGATCAGATTCAATAACAAAAAACTTAGGATATATCCTGATACAACTCTATAGTCGATTATCTTCAAAGAGAGCAAGAATGATCCACCTACTATCAAGGCAATCTTGCAGGTTTCGCCTATTGACCCGCCAATTTGTCCAAAAAATAGGGTCTTCAAAAAATTAAAGGAACTGAAGTTATCATAAATCGCTGTAGTATTACCGTAATAACCCGGATTTTTCCAGATTGTCAGAGGTGTTGCCTGAGTAATCGTATCAATTCCTGATAATGTTCCATTGCCCGATAAATGCCAGTGTGTGCTCATTATTAGCGGAAATGTGAACATCAGGAACGCCCGGGCAGTGAGTGCGGGGTTTAGATAATTAAATCCAAGGCCGCCGAATATTTGCTTCACAATTATTATGGCAAATCCGGAGCCAACGATTGGTATCCATAATGGAACACCGGGTGGCAGACTCATTCCCAGTAATATTCCAGTTAGAATTGCCGTGCCATCCGCAATCCCAATTGGTTTTTTTGAAAGAAGATCAATGAGCGATTCAAATGCTATGCTGGAAAGAATACTGATTGCAAGAACAAAAAATGCATATATGCCAGAATTAAATATGCCAAATATCAGGGATGGCATAAGTGCGAGGCACACAATATAGATTGCCTTATTGATATTCAGTTTTGAATGGATATGGGGTGAGGCAGAGACGACGAGTAGTTCATCCATTTGCCAATCTCATTTTTGCATATTTGAAATAATGAACAAGCGGAACATAAGAAGGACAGATATAGGCACAGCAACCGCATTCAATACACTCATTGAGACCATAAGCAATGGCATCATTGAAATTCTTCTGGTTAATGCAGCGAAAGATCACTTCAGGCAGAAGATTCATCGGACAGACATCAACACATCTACCACACCGCACACATTCTTTGCTTTCCTCATCATCTATTGATTCCTGGAATACAATGCCGTTTGCGGTCTTAATAACGGGGGTGTCCAGGGAAAATTGGGCGATACCAGTCATAACGCCACCAAAAACAATCTTTTTCACCTTGTTTTTCAAGCCCCCACAAAATTTTGCAATGTCACTGATAGGCGTTCCGAATTTTACAACAATGTTTTTAGGTTCTTTTATCCCGTTCCCACTTATGGTTACAATCCTTTCTATCAAAGGTTTACTATATTTGACTGACTGGAACACTGCGTAACAAGTACTAACATTCTGCACATAAATACCGATGTCAATCGGCAGTTTGTTGGGCAACAGGTTTTTCCCAACAATCGTCTTTACTAATAATCTTTCTGAACCCTGGGGAAATCTATCCGGCAGCACTTTCACTTCAATCCCTTCATTTCTCAACAACTCAAATGCTCTTTTGTATTTTTTTGAAACAGCAAAGATTATTTTGGGTACATTCAAAATTTTTTGAATAATTCGTGCTCCTTCTATGACACAGACCGGATATTCAATCATTATTCGGTAATCGGCTGAAAGATTCGGTTCAGATTCACAGCCATTGATGATTAGCATTTCCATTTTTCTTTCTGCTCCAGCAGAAAGTTTCATATGCGTAGGAAAACCACCTCCACCCAGACCTACTATACCAGCCTGTCTAATCCTCTCAAGAAGTTCTTCTCTATTAAGGGACTGATAATTGCCATCAAAGGATTGTTTTTCCCATGTTTCTGAATAGTCTGATTCAATGATACAGCACAATGCCTCACCAAGTAGCGGATGGGGATGGGGCTTTATATCTATAACTTTACCTCCTACACCAGAGTGAACACAGGCTGAAATTGCACCATCTATTTCACCAATTTTTGTGCCGATCTTCACCTTATCACCTATCTTCACGAGGGGAGTAGCAGGTTTTCCTTTATGCTGACAAAAATGAATATACAATCTTGCGGGTGCAGGCATAACCTCAATGGGTAGGTCAATTGCATTATTTTGCTTTTTCAGGTGAATCCCGGAGTAAAAGTTTCCAAACATCACGGCAATTATATCCCATTTTTGAGTGAAGTCAAGGTGAGCATTTTTGTATTGACTTTTTTCAAAAAATTAATATAATCTAATATGCTCACAAGAAGAGGAGGTGGCATTATGCAAAAGATAGTTGCGATTCTCCTGCTTGCCCTAATCTTTATTGGCTGTGGTCCTAAATGGGCAAAAAAGGAGACTATGGATGCCCTTAATGAGGCGCGTTCGGCACTGCAGGCTGCTGAAGCAAAGATAGGCGAGCTTGAAAGTGAAAAGGCGCAATTGCTTTCTCAAAAGGCTGCTCTTGAACAGGAAATTGCTAATCTTTCTGCCGAAGTTGATGCACTTCAAACAAAGATTGATACACGGTGCAAAAAAAAGTAGGAGGTAAAAATGAAAAGGATACTTGGAATAATCTTTGTTCTGTTCGTTATCCCTGGGGTAATGGGATTTGCACAGGAAAAACTTACTGAGGAACAGGCACAGGCAGAACTTCAGAGTGTTCGCGATAAACTTCAGCAGGCGGAAGCAAAGATTGCCGCACTCCAATCAGAGATTGTAAGTTTGAAGAGTGAAATCGCAAATCTTGAAGCGAGGCGGGATGAACTCAAGAATAAACTTGCTGAACTTCAGGAAGCCTGGAAAATATGCCAGTATGGGCGGTATAAGGTTATTGAAGGTGATTGGTTGTCAAAAATTGCAAGTATGCGCAATGTGTATGCTGATGGTAAGAAATGGCCAATGATATATGAGGTCAACAAAGACAAGATAAAGAATCCGAATCTTATCTATCCTGGCTGGGTTTTACTAATTCCCACCTTTGATACCTATACAGTGCTCCCCGGTGACTGCCTCGGGCTTATTGCATCATATTTGTCAATATACTCAGATGCCAAGAAGTGGCCACAGATATTCGAGGCAAATAAAGATAAGATTAAAGATCCGGATCTGATCTATCCAAAGCAAGTTCTTACTATCCCGCACGATTAATATATTCCGGGAGGGGCTAAGTGCCCCTCCCTTGAAAATTTTCTCTAAAACTCCGTGAAAACAGAGATATCCCTTGTCGGATATGAGCCTGCATATATTGTTGGTATGCAGGACGAACTACTAAGATATATCCAGAGTGAATATGGTATTATTGTAGCAATGAGAAATGAGACAATCTATCTAAAAGGACCGAGTGAAAAGGTAAGACAGGCAAGAAATTTTATCCAGGAGGTTCTAAAGGCATATCCTAAGTCATTTTCCTTTAAGGTACAACCCGACGACATTGAACCAGCAACTTTAGATATGGTCGTAACACCCAAAAGAAAGATCCATGCCAAGGGACCTGGACAGACAGAATACCTTAAATCCATTGACCAATGCGATATCGTCATCAGTATTGGTCCGGCAGGGACAGGTAAGACCTATCTGGGTGTAGCAAAGGCAGTCTCTTATCTAATTGAAAAAAAGGTAGAGCGCATCATTCTTACAAGACCGGCAGTTGAGGCCGGCGAATCACTTGGTTTTCTGCCGGGTGCGATTGAGGAGAAAGTGGATCCGTATCTGAGACCGTTATTTGATGCGCTGAACGATTTTCTACCTTTTGACCGCATCAGAAAGTATCTTGATATGAAGGTTATTGAAGTAGCGCCCCTAGCCTATATGCGGGGCAGGACATTGAATGATTCTTTTATTATCCTTGATGAAGCGCAGAATACAACCGGTATGCAGATGAAGATGTTTCTTACACGAATGGGGTGGAGGTCCAAAGTCGTTGTAACTGGTGATATCACCCAGATTGACCTGCCGACAAATGTTCTCTCCGGACTTGTTGAGATTCAACATCTTCTTGGCGGAATTGAGGGCATTCAGTTTGTCTATCTGGATAAAAGGGATGTGGTTCGTCACAAACTTGTTCAGGATATAATAAGGGCTTATGAAAATAAAAATTCCCTATAGATATCTTATACTAATTGGTTTAGTCATTTTTTTGAATATTATATTTCTTCCTAAATTTGGTGGCAAGCGGTATAACTTAAAAGAAGGTGAAATTGCAATAGAAGATGTAATTGCCCCGTATAATTTTTCTATTCTCAAAACCGAGCAGGAATTGGTTGAAGAAAAAAATGAAATCGCTCAGCGCCTGCCGCCGATTTTTGATTATAATGCAGATGTTGTGAGAAATTTAGAGAGCGATATCAACCAACTTGAGATATTGATTGATACACTGCGAAGCCGATATCCTAAAGATACTATGTTTCATCTAATACAAAGGCAATATGGGATGCCAAAGGATGTGATTAATTATTTGTTAAAAAACAACTATAAATATACATTAAGACGTCTACAAAAGGATGTTGGTTTTTATCTTTCAAAAGGTATTGTTCCAAATAAAACCTTGCCATACCGGATTATGGTTGTGGTGCGAGGAAATAAAGAAACGATTATTTCTATTGATGAAGTATATTCAGTTGCTGAGGTGGAGAGTTTGATTACGGGTAATTCAACAGGCGAATACAAACAGCTTGTAAAGTATTTTATCAAACCAAATGTTCTATTCAATGAGTTGAAAACCCAGGAACGTATAAATGAGGTTTTCTCCAATGTGAAAAAGACAAAGGGTGAGGTCTTGAAAGGAGAGTTGATAATAGAAAAGCATAAAAAGATTACCCGGGAAGCGCTTGAAAGAATTGCTGCCCTTGAAAAGACCTATGTTTCCTACGGGATATGGCAGATATTCAGGACCTTATTGTTCCGAGACTTGTTTTTTGTGAGTTTAATTCTCTTTTTTGTATACTACAATCGGCTGGCAAATGCAAATCTAACTGAAGACAAAAGTCTTATTTTCTCTGCACTATTATTTATAGTTTATGTTGGTATTGGCAAAATAACTTATGAGACAAATTCAGTCTATCTTCTGCCGATATCATTTTTTGTTCTTCTTTTTGCATTATACTTTGATTTTTATGTGGGATTTTTGTTTGCTCTTATCTGCAGTTCTATCTTTGGTGTCATTTACAACTCACTTGCTATCTTCTTATATTTACTTGCGGCGGGCATTGTCGCCAGTCTTTCGACGCGCACAGTAAAGAGCCGCTACCTTCTGGTACGTCCTATGATTTATATTGCTATAACCAATGTTTTTACAATAATATTCATTGAGTATTATTTATTGCGGTCAACATTGAACTTCCTTGATATTGCCGCCGGAGTACTGAATGGATTTGTGAGTGTCGTAGCATTAGCAATATTCTTGCCACTTTTTGAGAGTCTTTTTGACTTTACGACTGATTTTACACTATTGGAATTAGGAAATTTAAATCTGCCAGTTTTCAAAGAAATGTCTATGCGTGCTCCAGGAACATATCATCATTCAGTTGTCGTGGGCAATCTTGCTGAAGCGGGTGCGAGTGCAATCGGTGCTGATCCGATTCTTGCAAGAGTTGGAGCTTATTATCATGATATTGGCAAGTTGAAAAAACCTGAATATTTTATTGAAAACCAGATTGGGCAGAAAAATCCCCATGACAATCTGAAACCGCAGATGAGTGCACTGGTGATAATATCACATGTCAAAGATGGTTTTGATATGGGCAAAAATATGAGATTACCGAAGAATGTGCTCTCCATTATTGCCGAACATCACGGGACTTCTCGTATTGAAAGTTTTTATCGCAAAGCCCTGCATTCTACAGAAAGAGTAAGTGAAGATATATTTAACTATCCTGGTCCAAAGCCAAAGACAAAAGAGGCAGCACTTGTGATGCTTGCAGATTCTGTGGAAGCGACGGCACGAGCAGAGAAAAATATTACTGCCAGTAAATTACAAAAGATACTTAAAGAAAATTTTGACAAGAAATTCAATGATGGGCAACTTGACGATTGCCCAATAAACCGTGTTGATCTTGAACAAATCAAAACGGCATTTTTGCCGATATTGATGGGCATATTCCATCCGCGGGTTGATTATGAAGAAGAAAAAGAGCAAAATCCAGATAACAATTTATAATCAGACTGAAAATGATTATGGGACAAATGCTATTATGAAGAAACTGATTCACCATGTATTAATAAAAGAAGAATACCGAAAGATAGATATGCTTAATGTAATAATTACAAACGCCCAATATCTCAGAGATCTGAATAAGAGATTTTTTCGCTATGATAAAACCACAAATGTGATTTCCTTTAATCTTGGTGACACAGGTGAAATATATATTTCGGCTGATGCTGTTGAGGTAGAATATGATCTATATTATTATCTGGTCCATGGTTTACTTCACATAATTGGTTATGACCATCGGTCAAAGGATACTGAAAGTATAATGGACAAGAAGTGTAAGAAATATGTAGATAAAATCTGTTCTTGATCATTTGCCAAAATTATGACATACCATCTGATTTTGCTGTTGATTCTTATTCTTTGCAGTGCATTCTTTTCCGGTATGGAATCTGCGATTTTCTCAATTAGTAAATTCCGGGTAAAAACTTTACTGTTTGAAAATGTAAAAGGAGCAAAAAGCCTTGCCTTTATAAAAGAAAATTCCGCAAAAACGCTCTCTACACTCCTGCTTCTGAACGACCTGGTCAATATCGGTGCTTCTTCACTGGCAACCGTCATAATTGGTGAGATATTACTGAATTATCATTTACACCCGATTTTCTTTTACATTTTTGAAGTTGTTTTAATGACCTTTATCCTTCTTGTTATTGGTGAGATTACTCCCAAAACAATCGCTTTGAATAATTCCGAATTTTTCAGTCTGAATTTTGGTATAATCATAAAAATTCTTAATGAATTTACCAGTCCTTTCACGAAATTCACCAGTCTGATAGTCCATTCAATTCTGCCGGCAAAAAGGAGCAGAACTATTTCAGAAGAGGATATTCGACAGATGATGGTTGAGGCAAAAAGATTGAAGATTCTTGATGAAACTGAGGAGCATCTGGGTTATAGAATACTGAAGTTCGGCAGGGCGATTGTGGAGGAGATTATGGTTCCTGCCAAATGTGTGATTGGACTGGGATTGGATGGAACGATTAAAGATGCGATGGGAATAATAAAGAATACAGGACACACACGGCTCTGTGTATTTGATGCCGAAAAGAAGGTTGTCGGTGTGTTGTATGCAAAAGATTTGCTCCTTAAAAATTTGTCGCCAGATACGATTCTTTCTGAAGTGATGCGAAAACCATTCGTTGTTTCAAAGAAAAAACCGATTGATGAATTACTTTCTGAATTCAGAAAGAAGGGTGTCCACTTTGGGGTGGTATGCGATACCGAGAATAATTTTCTGGGCATTGTGACATTGAATGATGTTTTCAAGTATCTTTTTGGTGAAATTCCTGAACCGTGATATGATTCTGATTATAATCTCACTAATCCTTATTCTATTGATGGCTATTTTTACTGCCTCAGAGACTGCTTTCCTGTGTGTTGACAAAGCCAAAGTCCTGTATTTAGCCGAAGAGAGAAATGTGTGGGCAATAATAACAAAAAAATTTTTTGAAAGACCTGCTCAGTTCTTTTCGACAATTCTTGTCTGTGAGGATTTTCTCATTGTCGTCGCCTCAAATCTCGCTGCCCTCTATTTTATCAGAAACCACGGAGAAAGATGGGTGTTTCTGTCAACAATCTCTTTATCTATCATATCTCTAATATTCGGTCAGTTAATTCCGAAATCCATTGCACTGGTATATCCAGAAAAAACATTGAGGATAACTGCCAGAATCATATTATTCTTAAGGGCGTTTCTGACTCCAATAGTTGGATTATTTACGGGCATTAGCGAATTGATTGCCGGTTTGTTTAGAAGTGGTTCAAAAAGTGCGATCATCAGGCATCAGGATATTGTTTTTGCGATCAGCGAATATGAGAAGGACACAAGTCTGCTCACTGCACGGTTGTTTGATTTTTCCAAAAGAAAGGTTTCAGAAACTATGGTCCCGATAACAATAGCATTGACCTGTAAGAAGGGTGATAATTTTCAGAGATTTTGTATGGAATCACAGAGATTATTCAGGTATATCCCTATCTGGGATGAAGAAAACAAAAAGGTTATTGGTGTTATCAATACCAAGGATTTTTTCTTCACCGGTGAAGTAAAATTCAGGCCGCCATCTTTTATCAATGAAAATGAAAGATGTATGCAGGCATTTTTGAAGATGAAAGAAAATGGTGAACACCTTGCAGTTGTTCAGGATAATGACAATAATGTAATTGGAATAATAACTATATATGACCTCATAGAAGAACTTGTCGGCGCAATCAGGGAGGAGAGATAGGATTAGATTTTACCTCTTGACTCAGCGTAAATTTTCTATATAATTGTAAAATTCGCCAGGGTAGCTCAGTTGGTAGAGCACCGGACTGAAAATCCGGGTGTCCGCAGTTCGATTCTGCGCCCTGGCATTTTTTTCAATCGTTGGGGTAAATTAAAAGATAGGTGTCATCAAAATCAATTATCTTGATATTTCATACTTCGTTCAAGAATTGGCACATTTGTATTTGGATATTAGAATATAGGATTAAACCAAGCAAATTGATGTTATCTTATCTTGAAAATACTGATTTTTTAAATCTGAATATGGATTCCATCTATGACCAGATATCTTGGTGAAATTGCTGCATTGGGCACTTCATTCTGCTGGTCTTTTGGTTCAGTATTTTTTACAATTGCTTCACGGCGCATTGGTTCAACTGAGGTAAATCGTTTACGGCTGGTTGTGGGTATGTTATTTTTAATGGCAACCCACTGGGTAATATTCAATACGCTGATTCCACTAAATGCTCATTTCCATCATTGGTTCTGGTTTGGCATTTCAGGTTTTATTGGTTTTACCATTGGTGATACATTTTTGTTCAGGGGCTATGTCCTTATAGGTCCCCGTCTAACAATGTTGTTGATGTCGCTATCTCCGATTTTTGGTGCTTTGCTGGCGTGGATTTTCCTGAGAGAATCATTGAATTTTCTCGAAATCCTGGCAATTATTATTACACTGCTGGGTATTGCTCTGGTTCTCTATGACAGGAAAGATCAGAATCATAAAGACAAAAATTTTCTCATCGGTATTCTTTGTGGGCTTGGAGCTTCAGTATGCCAGGCACTTGGTTACTATGCGTCAAAAAAGGGACTTCTATACAATGACTTTCCAGCACTCTCAGGTAATCTCATTAGAATTATGTCGGGAGCAATATTTATATGGTTGATTGCCCTTTTTCAGATGGAAGCGAAGTCGACAGTCTTTAGACTTGGAGATAAAAAGGCCGACATTGCAATCTTTTGTGGTGCATTTTTTGGACCATTTGTTGGTGTCTGGTTATCATTGGTTGCAATCCAATATACTTACATAGGAGTAGCCTCAACTCTGATGGCATTGCCACCAATAATCCTCATTCCAATTTCTCACTGGGTTCTGAAAGAAGAAATTACCCATATTTCAATAATTGGTACGATTATCGCCTTGTTCGGGGTTACTTTGATATTTCTTACATAATTTTGTTATTGACAAGCGGTTAAATTTTGATAAAATCATTATATATGGCGGAAAATGTCCGTGAGACTTTGCTTGAAAGGCTTAAGCCATTAGTGACCCAATATGATGCAAACTTTCAGAATTTTCTCAGTATTGGTCAAAGGATTGACAATGCACTTCAGATCAATTCAGCACTTCTGGGAGATATCCGCCAGAGATTTTATAGCCTTTCAGCAACTGTAGAACTTGTGCTTGAAGGAGTGGCAGTTTTTGATAATGAAATAAAAAAAAGCCACGAATTATTGAAGAAAAGTATTGAAAATTTTAAGGATTCACTTGCAATATCTGAAAAGATAGGTTTTGATCTCAATAGGATTACCGATATCCTTAAGACGATCCACCAGCAGACTGGAAAACTTTCTGAAATAATCCTGAACATTAATCTTATGTCCGAATCCATTGAAGTAGCATCTCGCAATGCCGGGATTACTGCTTTTCATGCGGGGAAACAGGGGCGTGGTTTTGAGGTGATTGCACGGGAGATGACCGGGTTAGTACGAGGTGCTCAGAAGCCAACAAAAGTCATTCCTACAATATCATATGAATTACTAAGGGGTGTCGAGGAATTACACCAGGATCTGAAGAAGATTCAAGATGTTATTGTATTTCTAAAGGAGATAGCAGATAAATTTTTGAACATCAACAATGAACTCTTGCAACTGATACCTTATCTTGAAAATTCCATAAAAGATATTTCTAATAGTGTTTCAGTTCAGAAAGATTTACACGCTGCCCTGCAAAATGAAAGCGGCAAACTACCAAACTATTTGGACGAGATCTACAATATTACACTTACCACTGCAATAACTGAGATATTTCTTGGAGCATTTTTCCAGCATTTGAACAATATAAAAAACAAATTGATTTCAGTAAATGATGAAAACAATTTCTTTTATTTTTTTAACACCTTTGACAGAATTCTTGAAAATGAACCCCGTCTGGAAGAAAGGTTTGAAAGATTGGCGGCTGGAAACCTGAAGAAACTTGAGATTCACTCTTCTGAGAGACTCGTTCTTCAATTTGTGTCAGAAGCAAAGCATCTCAACGAAATTATCAGTTTGATTACTGAAAAAATTAGGTCCTGGATAAAGACTCACAATTTTGCGAATGAAACCCTGTCTCGTGCTGAGGTATTTTATCAAGATATTGGAGAATTGGTCAATTCTTTAAACAATAAGTCACACAAGTTAAAGGAACTTATCAACAAAATTGACAAGCCATTACAGGTACTCAAAAAGATTACTGAACGTTCGCGATTGCTTGGGTTATATGCTGGCATTGAAAGTGCGCGTAGCGGCGAATATGCGGGCGCACTCGGGGTTGTTACAGCCGAAATCAAAAAATTGTCAATTAAATCTTCTGAGTTTGTGGATGGCATTGATGTGGTTGAGAATGAGATGTCCAAAGAATTTAGGTTACTCATTTCTTGTTTTGCCCGGGCATCAGGAGATGTAGAGATGGGGCTTGATGCTCTGAATGCAGTTTTAATTGCGGTTGATGAAAGTAGTAAGGTTTTGGATAACCTTTCAGCCCTTGCCCAGGAGATGCTCGGTTCTACCACAGAAATGATAAATCAGTGTAGCCTTCTTGGTGAACACCATCGCACCTTTGAATCTGAATACCAGAAGATCAATGACGACTTTCTCCTTTATGACAGAACTATTAAATCCGGAGAGACACTGACCAAAGATGTAAAATCGGTTGTCAGTGAATTCAAGAAAGATATTTTTATAAAGAAAGCTGAGGAAAAGAAAATTATCTTTCGGGCAACTGAGGATCCAATTGTTTTTGACCCAGCGATTAAGACCGATACTACAAGCCATCGGGTGATAGAGCAGATATTCACGGGACTTTACAGTTTTGATCAGTTGAACCATCTGATTCCTGGTATCGCAAGGTCATTTTCTGTTTCTGCCGACGGGAAGACCTGGGATTTTTTCATAAAAAAAGGTGTGAAATTTCATAACGGTGTAGAGGTCCAGGCAAAGGATGTGTTCAATTCTTTGAATCGGGTAAGAAAGGGTCCAAATGCCAGTTTCATTGAGTTTCTATCTGATATGATAGTAATTGACCCTTATCATATAAGATTCATACTCAAGTTTCCTTTTGTTCCATTTCTGGCAAACATCGCCTGTGGTGTAGCCGATATTGTTCCAGCAGATTTTAATCAGGAAAAGCCTGTCGGCTGTGGCCCTTATAGGTTGAGTGCATATGAAAGGAAAAGAAGGATTGTCCTTGAGGCATATGAAGATTTCTTTGACGGAAGACCACCTGTAGATCAGTGTATTATTATGAATGTGAGCGATGACAATGAGGCAGTAGAACTTTTTAAAAAAGGTGAGATTTCAATATTAAATCTGACTTCAGATATGCTTAAGGAATTCTCACCTGAAGAAATTATTTCCGGTCCGGTTCTTTCCACCCAGTATATTGCCATCAATTTTTCTAAGAAATCACCGTTTCTGGATTTAAGAGTACGGCAGGCAATGAATTATGCGATAGATAGAGACTTCTATTGTCGTGAATTGCTCAAAGGCAAAGCGATCCCGGCCTACGGTGTTTACCCACCAGGATTACCAGGGTATAATAAGAATCTTGCTAATTATGTATATAATTTGAGAAAAGCCCGGGATTTGATGAGGGAGGCAGGTTTTGCTGCCGGGATTCCCGATACATTTATTCTTGATATCCGAGCAGGATCTGATACAATAAAAAGGGCAGAATATATTAAGGATTCGCTCGTTAGAATAGGAATACAATTGCAGGTAAATCCCTTACCCTGGGAGGAATTTTTGAATAAAACTTACAATGGAAATAGCATCCTCAGTCTAAGAGGATGGGTCTCAGATAATGGAGATCCCGATAATTTCGTATCGCTATTTCATTCCAAGAACTTTGGTTCAAGTGGCAATACCTCTTTCTATTCCAATGAAGAACTTGATAAAATGATTGAATCAGCGCGTGCAGAACAAGTACCACGGCGTCGTATTGAACTTTATCAGAAAATAGAAAACTTCATTGTTGATAATGCGCTCTGGGTATTTCTTTCTTACGGTGTGGACTGTTATACAGTGCAGAAAAATGTTCGGGGTTTTACAGTTGATCCTTTTGGTCTGGTCCGTTTTAGAAACCTATTTTGTGAGTGATATGGATACATTAATAATTTTTAAGATAGCTGAAGAGTCAATTGGTCTGGATATTAGAAAAGTACGGGAAGTTACGGAATTGCCCGTTACTGTTCCCGTTCCTAAGGCGCCGGATTTTCTTGTCGGTCTGGCAAATATCCGTGGAGAGGTCGTGCCAATTATTTCCTTGCGAAGACGCCTGGGAATAAGTGGTGATGAACTCTGCAATCTGATACTTGTAGTTGAAGAGGAGGACAGGATTGCTGGTTTGCGTGTTGACAGCCTCGTTGGTACAAAGAAAATTGACGAAAAGAGTATCAACAAGGATTCAGAAATGCTTTCTACAAAGAAGGAGAAGAATTTTTTTCTTGGCGTCTATGATATTGAAGAGAAGCCCATTCTGGTTCTAAATCTTAATAAGGTCCTGGCAAAAGAAGGATAAATGCTTTTGGCTCTTATAGAACATAAACAATCTTGACTTTTATCGAAAATGCTATACAATTATTATGCTAATGGTCAGGTCAGATTAAGTGATATGGTTATCTTCAGTGGGGAATTATTGGGATTTTCAATTTGAGGAAAAAGGAGGTTAAATGAGAATCCTGGTGGTCGATGACGCAATGTTTATGCGTCGTATGCTAACTGATATTTTGGAAAAAGGCGGGCATAGCGTATGTGGAGAAGCATCAACTGGTAAAGAAGCGGTTGAACGCTACAAGGAGTTAAAACCTGATCTTGTTACGATGGATATAATTATGCCGGATATGAGTGGTATTGAGGCGGTCAAAGAGATAAAGAAGATAGATCCAAAGGCAAAAATTCTGATGGTTTCTGCAATGGGTCAGCAGGCACTTGTCCTTGAAGCGGTGCAGGCAGGTGCGATTGATTATGTGGTGAAACCTTTTCAGCCTTCAAGAGTATTGGAGTCCATTGAAAGAATTTTAAAGAAATAGATAGAGTGATTCAAAGATGATGGAAGAATATTTAGAACTTTTTATCAGTGAAACAGAATCTTATATTAGACAATTAGATAAGGAACTTTTGAATCTGGAAAAAAATAACCATAATCACGCCGCAATTCTTGAGGTCTTCAGAATTTTGCATACCATAAAAGGTATGGCGCAGACAATGGGTTTTGAAGAATTGGGTAACTTAACACATTCAGTTGAGGATTTACTTGTAGAACCAAAAACAGCGGGCGAAATTGGAAAACAGGTGATTGATTTTCTATTTGTTATTACGGATTTTCTCAAAGATTATATTCGGGCAGTAAAAGATAAAAGCAAGGGCCCATCTTCAGGACAACTTTTAACTTTATGCCAGGACATTAAACAGGGTAAGGATGTCACAATAGAGAAGTCAAGCACAACCCGGGAGATTGGCGAAATTAGAATAAAAATGGCTAAACTTGATACACTCTTCAATCTTACCAATGAACTCCTTATTATTCGTGCACGACTGCTCAAATTGAGTTCAGAATTAGTTAGTGAAGAAATGCAGACACTAAGCGAAACGGCAGCAAGATTGATTACTGTTTTGCAGGATGAAGTAGGGCGACTACGTATGCTTCCTCTTTCTACAGTGTTTGAGTTTTTTCCGCGCTGGCTGCGGGATGAAGCAAAAAAACAGAACAAAGAAGTTGATTTTGTTATCACCGGCGGAGAACTTGAGGTTGACAGGTCAATCATTGATGTATTAAAAGAGCCCGTTATGCACCTGCTACGTAATGCCCTTGATCATGGGATTGAAAAGGATGGAAAGATAAGTCTCAGTGCTATGAGAGAAAGGGAGTTAATAAGAATCAGCGTGGCTGACAATGGCAGGGGGATTGATTCCGATGAAATCCGCAAAATTGCTGTTGAAAGAAAACTCGTTGATGAAAACACTGCTCAGAAAATGAGCAATGAAGATCTGTATAAGTTTCTGTTAAGACCAGATTTTTCAACCAAAAAAGATGTGACCACAGTATCAGGAAGGGGTGTAGGACTTGATATTGTTCGTTCTCTGGTCGTTGAACTGGGCGGAAGGTTAGAAATAAGATCAGAAAAGGGCAAGGGGTCAACTTTTACAATTGAATTGCCGATCAGCCTCGCGGTTATACGGGCACTTATTTTCAGTATGAATGGCCAGCGCTTTGCTATTCCACTCAGTTATGTGCAAGAATCGTTTTACATAGATGAAAAAGATATTCAAAAGGTGTATAAACATGAGATTATTAAATTAAGGGATTCTATTCTATCTTTGATCAGGGTTGGAGAGAAATTGAATTGTCCAGCAAAATCCGGCAAGAAATCTGTGATTGTCATCAATTACGAGGGTACTAATAGAGGTTTTTTAACTGACGAGATCATCGACGAGGAGGAGATTGTGGTAAAAAAAACAGATAAACTATTGCCAGCATCATTATATTCGGGATGCTCAATATATGCGGACGGAAGACCAATTTTGATTCTTGAACCACGGGGGTTCTAATGATTGATGCAAAAAATCTTACAGTAAAACAGATTGACGCATTGACTGAGGTTGCCAATATAGGTGGTGGTCATGCGGCAACTTCTTTATCACAACTTTTAGGCAAAAAAGTGATGATTCGAGTTCCAAAACTGTACACCGGACAACTTGAGGAAGTAATTTTGAAGATTGCTGACCCCAATGATGTTGTAGCATCAGTTTTGCTATATTTTCTGGGTGACCTGACCGGTAGAACATTACTGATTTATCCTTATGATGATGCCCAGGAATTGACACGGCTATTGATGCCTGAAGACCAGGATAACACAATTGAATTACAGGAATCGTTACTCAAGGAAGTATCAAATATTCTTTCGTGCGCCTATATGAATGCCCTTGGTGAATTACTGGGTCTGTTGATTTTACCTTCAGTCCCCGGAATGATCATTGATATGGTGGGCGCGGTTCTTTCAAGTGTCATCGTGGAATTTGGCAATGATAAAGACTTCATTTTCTGCATTGAAACACAATTTGACTTTGGTGACTTTAATAAGCCACTTTCAGCATTTTTCCTGCTCTTACCTGATAATTCAAGTCTGGAAGTGATGCTTAAGAAATTGAACCTGGTGTAGTATGATTTCTCCTGAAGAATATAAAGTCTTGAAGAGTTTTGCTGAAAGAATTCCAGACAACGACCCTGGCGCACACAACAATCTTGCGGTCGTTTATTTTAACAAAGGACTCTATGAGGAAGCAATTCAGGAATTAGAAAAGGCTTTGAGCATTGATCCCAATTTCACTCTTGCACGCAATAACCTTGAAATAATTCTCAAGAAATCGGGAAAACTTGATAACAGAGTTAAAGAACTTGCTCATCACATAGAGGTTGAACCGTTTGATGAAATTAAAACCCTTGAACTTGCTGATACCTATCGCAAATTGAATAGATACTCTCAGGCGATAATCTATTACCGTAAGGTTCTGGATTTCAATCCTGGTTCATATGAGGCCCATTTTGGTCTTGGCATTACGCTTAAGAATCTTGGTAAATATGATGATGCCCTCGAGGAGATAAAAAGAAGCCTGGAGATAAAGATTTCACCAGAGGGTTATCGTCTGCTTGGAGAGATCTATTTTAATAAGGGAATAATTGATCTTGCGATCAAGAATTTTCAGGAATCGCTTCTGCTTGACTCTTCCTCTGCTGAAGCCCATTTCTTCTTAGGTTTTGCTTATGGTGAGAAGGGCATGCATAAAGATGGCAGGGAGGAAATTAGAAAGGCGATTCAAATCAACCCAGCATTAGCACAATTTGAACCAAACCTGCCGATTGAATTGAAAGAACACAAGGGGCATCTGGAATTTTTGAAAGAACAGCTTGGCGTGCCAAAAACATCTGTAAATGAATATCAGGCACATTTTAATCTTGGTATGACCTATCGTAATAAAGGATTATTTACTGAAGCCCGCAGAGAATTTGAAGAGGCACTGAAAATCAGAAACGATGATGTCGAGTTATTGACCGCACTTGGCGAAGTGGCTATTTTTCTGAACAGATTAGATGATGCGCAGGGCTATTTCAACCATTGTCTTGAACTTGATTCAATATTTACAAGAGGGCTTAATGGTTTTGGTGTGGTATATTTGAAAAAACATGATTTCCAGAAGGCCAAAATCTATTTTGAAAAGGCTCTGGCATTAGAAAAATCTTTTATTCAAGCGCTGGCAAATCTGGCACTTGCACAATATTTAGTTGACGATATTGAAGATGCCCTTAGAAATTTTAACCTTGCGAAAGAACAGGGGAGTGATGAAGCGCGCTATAATCTCGGTATGCATTACTACAGAAAGGGCGATTATGAACAGACCTTGAAAATTTTTGATGATGAATCTATAGACAGTCTATTCTTCCAGGGGCTGGTTTATGGAGAGATCGGTAGAGATGAGGAAGCAATTTCTTCATTTAGAAAGATAATCGGTTTACTTCCAACTTATGCAGGTGCGTATTATAACCTGGGATTCCTTTTGATGAAAATTGGGCAATTTGAAGAGGGATTATCCAACATCCGGCGTGGAATGGAAATAGAACCTAACTATGAAAAAGATAAGTATCGGATTGCAGTTGCACCTGAACTTTATGAATTTGGTCCCTATTATGTTCCGCAAAGATTTGAAGAAAAAATTGTAGAAGAAGTTGAGGAGTTTTTCCCGACCCTTGAGGTTCCTACACCCCAGGACTATATTCAGGAGGCGGAATCATTCTTGAAGAAGAACGAATTTGATAAGGCACTTAATATGGTGGACGAAGCGCTCAAACTGGTCCCTGAGATGAATGAAGCCGTTATTCTGAAATCAAAGATATTATTTCAGGCTGGAAACATTGAGGATGCAATTAACCAACTCGAGAATCATAGCAACAAACATCCCGATGATGCAGAAGTTATATTGACCCTTGCCGCTATGCTCAAATCCATCGGTAAATTGAGACAGGAAAAAGAGCAGTATATCAGACTCTTGAAAATTCAAAATGATAATCTTGAATGGCTCACTGAACTTGCAAATATCAACCTTGCATTAGGTGAGGTAGATGAGGCACTTACCATATACAGCCGACTATATGAAACAAAAAAGAATGATATCGCCGTAAACCTTGGGCTATTAAATGTTTATTTGAAGAAAAAAGACCTGGAAAAGGCAATGACTTTTATTGATTTTCTTGAGGGCGAAAAACCAGAGTCATACGATTTCTATCTTGCCGCTGGACTATACTGGTTAGACCGGAATGAACGGTTAAAGGCAAGAAATTATCTGGAACGAGCAATAGGGCTTGAACCATCCAAGCCAGTGCCCTATTATAATCTTGGTATACTGTTAGTTCAGGAAGGAAAATTTGATGAAGCCTGCAGTTACTGGAAGAAGGCAATGCTTTTAAGCCCGGACGAGGAACTTGCAAGCAAGATAACGCACTGTCTGAACATAACAATGGAAATGATGGAGTTTCTGAAAAAGGGAATATAGTGGATTTATTGATAAAAAGGGGGTGTTTTTACTATGGCAGATGAACTTGCTATGGATTCCAAAGCACTTATCTTTGCTACACTTGCAGATGTCTATTTGACTTCGGGAATGGTTGATGAAGCAATTTCAATCCTGAAGGATGGTTTAAACAGAAATCCAAATTATACACTGGCAAAAATAATTCTTGGTAGGGCTTACTATATGAAAGGGGAGACCGAGCTGGCGCTGAAAACCCTTGAGGAGATTTATGATCAAGCAAAGGAAAGTGAAAACGAGAATCTTTATCTGGGACATATTTACAAAAGACTTGGAGATTATGAGAAGGCAGTTAAATTTTATGAGACCACAATAAAAATCAATCCTAAGAATAAAGAAGCAAAACAGGAATTGGATTTATTAAGTCCGAAGCGACCAGTCGTGGAGGCAATTGCCACACCAATACCGGAATCACCAAAGTCGATTGAAACAATAACACCCGAAATGGTAGCGGTACCTAAAGAAGAGGTTGTGACACCGAAACTGCCCGTTGAAGAAATTACAGAGAAAATTGAACTCACACCTGAAATTATTGCTCAGCCAAAAACTGAGCAGGTGTCAGAAATTATTGCTCAACCAGT
>CAYQKL010000018.1:0-44425 GCA_964418185.1 uncultured bacterium | reverse complement strand
CTACTTCTGTGGTCTGGGATGGGACCGATGATTCAGGGCGCAGACTTGCCTCTGGAATCTATTTTGTGCGCTTGGAGGCAGACGGGTATAAAAAGGTTGAGAAAGCGATACTACTTCGGTAAATGGTTATGGTTACGATACCCATTTCGTCATTAAAGGTAACGTTATTCCTGAGTCCCGTATTGAGGCAGTAGTTTAGAATTTGTTTCGGATTTCGTGCTTCGGATTTACTCTTGATATGGGCTGCGAAACCGTATAGCGATAGACGATATGTTCTTAGTTGGAGTAGGGACCCTGATTTTCATCAGGGTATGCTTTAGTCCCGTGATAAAATGAAACTGAGGTCATTACTCCAGATGGATTTTAAACCACTCCTCATCAAAAAAAATTGATTTTTTCAAATTTCTCTCATAATCAAATGTGACATCTCTATCTTGTAATTATTTTAGATTTAGTACCTTGACATATCCTAAACCATCAATATAATTAAAGATGATAGGAGGTGACAAAAATAGTATCTTATATTAAAAAATCATTTGACTAAATGGTAATCTACTAACAAAAAGGGGGTAATGATGAAATATGTCCTGATATGTCTGGCTTGGTTATATTTATATGCAACTGCATATACCGGTGCAGCTGTAAGTGGCTATTATCAACCCCAGCCTGTTGAAGAAGCCACTGTTATCGGTATGGAAAATGGCTATTCATTTGACACAAAGATTGGCGAACCAGATCTTCCTTCTCAACTTAAAGTTACATCTGTAGACAGAGATTATTGTTATTATCTAATTCAACTCAAAGGTCCAATCCTAAAAGAATGGAAAGATGAACTCCAGTCAAGAGGATTGATAATCTATGCATACTGGCCTAATTATGCATATCTGGTAAAGATGAGTGAAGAACAACTCTTAACCACGAAATCCCTGCCGTTTGTGCGCTGGGTTGGAATCTTTCAGCCTGCATACAAAATCAATAAAGAATTGCTCAATACCCGAGGTAGAGGAATAATGAGTATCCAGTTATTTGCTGATGCTGACCTATCCCAGATTCTAAAAAAGATAGAAAATACCGGAGCACGAGTACTTGATTATACAGCTACAGAGACAGGAAAACTCGTCCGTGCGGAATATGAGCTTTCAAAGGTCTACCAGATTGCAAGAATTCCCGAAGTCCTGGCGATAGTTCCCTGGTACCCTGATGTCCCTCTTAATGAACATTCACAATGGGTATGTCAGACCGGGTGGCGTTCAACCGTTCCTCCAGATACGATTGGCAGGCGTGTCTGGCACAAGGGATTGCGCGGTCAGAACATGATACTTGGTTATTCGGATACTGGTATAACTACAAACCATATTGCCTACAGGGACCAGACAATACCCATATCTGACTCTGGACATTTTGTATCACACAGAAAGATTGTTGCCTATCTGCTCTTAACTAATGCAGCATTTGGCGATGTTGGCTCAACCTATCATGGTAGCCATGTAGGTGGAACGATTGCGGGTGATGATTCAATTAATGGTGGAACAAATGTCAATGACGGTGTTGCTTACAAGGCACGGCTCTTCTTTGTAGATATTGCCAATGCCTCAGGTGGTTTGGTGACACCCACGGATTTGACACCACTTTACAATATGTTTTATAACGACCCGATAATTCCGATGCGCCAGCATTCAGCCTCCTGGGGCAGAACAGGGACTGGTTATATTGACCGTGATGCCTTTTCTGATGCCTATCACTGGACCCACAAAGATTTCCTTGATATCTTTGCAGCAGGCAATAGTGGACCAACCTACCGCACAATTCAACATGCAGGATATGCAAAGAATACGGTCGCGGTTGGTGCACTTATGAATGGGACATCTTCAAACCAGATTGCCTCTTTTTCTTCAAGAGGGCCAACCATTGATCTAAGAGTAAAGCCGACTGTTTGTACACCAGGCAATGCCATTATGTCGGTTGACGGGGCAACAACTTCAGGATATAAAACACTGAGTGGTACAAGTATGGCAACGCCAGCCTGTAATGCATCAGCAGGATTGATAAGGCAATACCTTAAACAGGGTTGGTATCCTTCCGGTGCTCCAAATCCCAATGATACAATAAACTATATCAGTGCAGCTTTGATTCGGGCGATGTTAATCGTCTCTGCTGACCCAAATGTCGGCAGTTTTATCGTACCTGATTCAAATATCGGTTTTGGTCGCGTTGATCTTGACAGTGTCTTATACTTCACCGGTGATACCCGAAGACTTGCAATATGGGATGATACATCAGGTCTAATAACTGGTGGTTACAAAGACTATCAAATCAATGTGTACGACTCCACCCTTGCATTAAGGTGCGTATTGGTCTGGACTGATACTGCTGCCGCAATAGGCTCAAATCCCAATATTGTGAATGACCTGAATCTCCAGATGACCAATCCGTATGGAACATATTACCGTGGAAATCAGATGTCCGGTGGCCAATCTGTGGCGAATCCTTCAAATTACGATACAAGAAATGTTGAAGAGGTATGCAGGATAAATGTCCCAAGAAAGGGAATCTGGACAATAAGGGTTAGCGCCCAGAACATTCCATATCCAAAGCAACCCTTTGCTCTGGTTGTAACTGGTGGTATGAATATTGACGTTGGGATTGAGGAAAAAGGAATGATACAAATGCCCGAGTTGATAAGCGGAATTGTAGGTATAACTCCGAATCCTACATCACACCGGGTCTCAATAAAATTCAGTATTGCGCAGAAATCCGCTGCTAATCTTAAAGTATTTGATGCATCAGGTAGATTGGTGAAGGATATTTTAAGAGGGCAGATAGAACCTGGCACTTATATAAGAGAATGGCACATTGAAAACAATATCCCATCCGGGGTCTATTTTATACTGTTAGAAGCAAATGGTATAAAACAGACAGAGAGATTGGTAATAGTCCGTTAAAATATGAAATACCGCGTAGGTGGACTAACCACCTACGCGGTTGAAAGTTCAACCTGTATCTTATCTATTATCTTAACCCAGGCATAATGCTTGGGAAAAGGTCCGGGATTGACAAGGATTGTCTTCCCAATGTTGTCAATATTTCTTGCCTCATGAATATGACCGCATAAACACAAATCAGGTTGATTCTTTTCAATAAAATCCCGAACCAATTTGCTGCCCGCTGGTACCCCCATCAAAGTCTTGTCGACCTTAGTATTTATCGGTGGTGCATGGCTGACTAATACCTGGATATCACCATTTCTTTTGTATTTCTCCAATATCTGCTCAATCTCCTCATCTGAATATTCCTGGGGTGTATTAAATGGTGTATGACCACTGCCTCCAATACCAAAGAATGTAAGGCCATTGAATTCTTTAATCTCACCATGCAGACTTATTCCCTCTGACTTTAATAAATCAATAACTTCAAACTGGTCACAGTTACCCGGAACTGCTAAAATATTGGAATTGAATTGTCTTATTGTATCAAGCACTGCCAATGCCTCTCTCTTTCCCCCAAAATTTGTAATATCACCAGATATAACAATTAATTCCGCACTACTTAGAACATCAACAGTTTTTTTCTCATAGTTTATCCTACCATGAATATCAGAGATCGCAAGGATATTCATCTGCTTTTGATATAAAATCGGTGGAGATTTATAATATCCTTCATAATCGTGGTGCCAATCGCCACAAGACCAGATGCACCACCAATAACGGTCAAATCACCTAAATATCTTGTGCGGAATGTAACACCCTTGTTCGCACCATAAACTCCATATAACGGGTCCTTTTGATCAATAAATTCAGGCTTGACCGATATCTCTGGTTCACCATTATTAATAGAAAGATTTCCGACCAGACGTACAACCTTACTTTCTTTCACATTCAAAAAAACTTCTCTCTCATCAAGACCCATAATTCCCTGGCACGGGATGGTCCTCAAATCCGCACACTTACCAGTAAGTAGGAGCCCGAGGATGATTGTCTTATAGCAGGTATCTATGCCCTCAAGATCAAAACGATAATCGGGTTCAGCAATACCAAGTCTTACCGCCTCCTGTATTGCCTGAAGTTTGGTCATTGAACCAAACATAATCTTATCAAGGACATAATTGCTTGTGCCATTAAGGATACCACGAACCTGATAAATCTCTGCATTTATCAATTCATTATTGATTATCCCTGAACTGGGTAATGCACCTGCAGTTGTTGCACTGATTTGGATATAGACATTGTTTTTCTGAGCAAGATTGAGAAGTTCTTCACCCTTAAAGACGAGAGGAGATTTATTAGCACAGACGATATGGATACCGTTCTTAACTGCTTCAAGCAGTATTGGATAACTAACCCCAGCGTCAGATCGTGAACCGGGCAAACCGTCAACAAGGATATCTAATTTCTGCTCATTGATTACAGAAAGGAATTTCGCAATGGGCTCTTTTGACATCTCTCCAATATGCCCATCCTGTTGCTTCTTTATTAATAACTCTGAAATATCAAAATCTCCATCAAGAAAAGACTTTGAATCTGCAATTGCAGCAAATTGGAGTTCAAAATTGAATTTTTCTGCGATATTTTTTCGACTTCCAAGATATTGTTCAACAAAAGCCCTTAAGACCTTTCCAAAGCCAAGCAGTCCAACCCTGTATCTCTGGATCTTTCGGGGCATTAAATTGATTATATATAGAAAATTAACAAAGTCAATCATTACTCGGTCCTCGATAAAACACATTATTTCTTGAAGTTTTATAAAATTTCTGTATAATTCAATGATGCGTACGCTAAAGATAATTGCCGACGATAAGATCCACTTTTTGAACGAACTCTTTTCTGAAATCGGTGAGATTGAACCTATTCCAGCATCTGAAATTAAACCGGCGAACATAAGAGATTATGATGTATTAATGGTGCGAACCGTAACCAGGGTTGATGAATCGCTCCTAAATAATACCGGCATAAAGATTGTCTGCTCAATGACCAGTGGTATTGACCACATTGATAGAAAGTATCTAAGAAAAAAGAATATTAAACTCCTGTATGCACCAGGCTCAAACTCCCGTTCAGTTGCAGAATATGTTATTACCTGCCTTTTGACTCTAACAGAAATGAAAGATTTTATTTTGGACAGAAGAACAATCGGCATAATCGGTGTGGGTAATGTTGGAACAAAGGTTGCGCAGATGTGCACTGCCTTTGGTATGAAGGTTCTTTTGAATGACCCGCCAAAATACAACAGGTCCAAAAATAGAAAATATTTATCATTAAAAAATTTATCTGATGCAGATATTATAACCCTTCATATTCCTTTGACATTTGTTGGAAAATATAAAACATATCACATGGTAGATGAAAATTTCTTATCCCGTCTCAAAAAGGGATCAATCTTCATAAATACATCTCGGGGTTCAGTGGTTGATGAAGATGCACTTTTGAAATATCATAGAAAATTTGGGGGATTGGTACTTGATGTCTGGGCGAATGAACCAGATATAAATATTGATTTGCTAAAAATCGCTGATATCGGAACGCCACATATTGCTGGGTATTCACTGGACGGAAAATTCAATGCAAGTTTTATGGTCTACAAAAAACTGTGTAAAATTTTAGAAATAAAACCAAATATTAAAAAGAATGGTGTCTTTTCTGAAATAAAAGAGGAGAAAGATGTATTAATTACACAAAATGATATTTTTAACACTCTTTACAGAACAATATTACAAATCTACAATCCACTTAATGACCATAAGAATCTTTTCAGGATGGTTGGATTTAAACCTCTGGCAAAAAGAAAATATTTTGAAGACCTCAGACGGAATTATCCAGTTAGAAGGGAATTTCCAAATTATGTGCTAAGAATATGTGATCGTCTATCCAGTTTGCAAAAATTGGTAGAAATTTTCAGGTCACTCGGGTTTAAGATTGAAGTGTAAAACCTTCAACTATGTCAGTTACAAAAAATATTTGTAGCGGTGTGATTCATCACACAAGTTTTTGTATATTTCCATTAATACCTTGATTCTCTTACTCAAATCTCTACACTGACCAATATAATATCGACCGCTACTAACACTTTTAATTATATAAACAAAATATCCCATAAAAATAAAATAAGCGGGAGACGGGATTTGAACCCGCGACCCTCACCTTGGCAAGGTGATGCTCCACCACTGAGCTACTCCCGCACAATAAGAATTATTAGCCCTTAAAAAATAACTAATAGATTATATATAAAAAAATAGAAAAGTCAATATTAATTGAAAGATACCTCTCCCCTTTCCAGTTCAACCTTTATCGTGCTGTTCTTTTTGAATTCTCCAGCAATTATTTTTCTGGATAATGGATTTTCAATCAATCTCTGTATTGCCCGACGCAATGGTCTTGCGCCATATACTGGATCAAACCCCTCATGTGCAAGATAATCCTTTACTTTTTCACTGAACTCAATTTTATATCCAAACTCTAAAACATTCCGTGCGACCTTTTTTAACTCTCTTTCAACAATACCTTTTATCTCTTCAAAACCAAGTGGCTTAAAAACAATCACCTCATCAATTCTGTTTAAAAATTCGGGTTTTACACTCCGCTCAAGAACCCGATAAACCTCTTTTTTCGTCTGTTCATAATCAAACTTTTTGTTCTTCAAATTCTCAGTGATAATCTCACTGCCTAAATTTGAAGTCATTATGATAATTGTGTTTTTGAAATCTACAGTCCTGCCCTGGCCATCGGTCAATCTACCATCATCAAGGAGCTGGAGTAAAATATTGAATACATCAGGATGTGCCTTTTCAAATTCATCAAAGAGTATCACGCGGTATGGCCTGCGCCTCACTGCCTCGGTCAGTTGGCCACCTTCTTCATAGCCAACATAACCCGGTGGCGCGCCAATCAATCTGGATACCGTATGTTTTTCCTGATATTCAGTCATATCAATCCTGACCAGAGCATCCTCTGTGTCAAATAAGAATTCCGCAAGGGATTTGGCAAGTTCGGTCTTACCGACACCAGTGGGCCCAAGAAAGATGAATGAACCGATTGGCCTTTTTGGGTCTTTCAACCCTGCCCTTGAACGTCTTATCGCATCGCTCACGGCAATCACCGCATTCTCCTGGTCAACGAGACGCTCATGAATCCTCTCTTCCATCTTCAGCAATTTGCTCATCTCGGATTCGAGCATTCTTGAAACTGGAATTCCAGTCCAGGCAGAAATGATCTGGGCTATGTCATCTTCGGTCACCCGGTCGTCTATCCCTCTCTGTTTCATCCATTCTTTCTTCTTCTTGCGATAATCCTTTTGTAGTTCTTCAGTCTCGTCGCGTAATTTTGCGGCAAGTTCGTAGTTACGCATTTCAACTGCCTTTTTTCCTTCTTCGGTTAATTCTTCAAGTCGTTTTTCCATCTCCTTCATTTCATCAGGCATTGAATATATCTCTATGCGCGCCTGGGCACAGGCTTCATCAATCAAATCAATTGCCTTGTCCGGCAAAAATCTTTCTGTAAGATAACGGTCAGAAAGTTTGGCAGCAGCCTCAATTGCTGAATCATCAATTATCACTCCATGGTGAGACTCATATCTATTTTTCAACCCCTTCAATATCTCAATGGTAGCCTCAACTGAAGGCTCACCCACATAGACCGGCGCGAATCGCCTTTCCAGAGCTGCATCCTTTTCAATGTGTTTCCGATATTCGTTCAATGTTGTAGCACCAATACACTGCAACTCCCCCCTTGCAAGAGCAGGTTTTAACATATTTGATGCATCAATTGCACCTTCGGCAGCACCGGCACCAACAATGGTATGCAATTCGTCGATAAAGAGTATGATCTCTCCCTTTCCCTTTCTAATTTCATCCATTACTGCTTTGAGTCTCTCTTCAAATTCACCTCGAAATTTTGAACCAGCAACGAGTGAACCCATATCCAGAGCAAGTATCCTTTTGTCCTTTAATATCTCGGGAACATTTTTTTCTACAATCCTCTGGGCAAGCCCTTCAACAATTGCAGTCTTACCTACTCCCGCATCACCGATTAATACCGGATTATTCTTTGTCCTTCTTGAAAGGACCTGAATCACCCTTTTTATCTCCTGTTCCCTGCCAATCACCGGATCAAGCTTTCCCTGTTTTGCCAGAGCGGTTATATCGCGTGCATAGCGCTCAAGAGCCATATACTTACTTTCGGCATCCTGGTCAGTTACCCGCTGTGTGCCCCTTATTATCTGCAGTGCCTGATAAATCTTTTCTTTTGTTATACCTAACTCTCTTAGTATTTTTACTGTTTCTCCTTCAGATTCCTCAGCAATTGCCAGAAAAAGATGCTCAGTCCCAACATATTCATCCTTCATTCGTTGTGCCTCAGTCTGAGCAAGGGAGAACAACTTCTTCGCCCGCGGCGTAATATAAATCTGGGCTGCAGATCCCCCGTATACCTTTGGTCTAACTTCTAAATTTGCCTCAAGCCGACGCTGAACAAGTTCGGGCATTATATCCATTTTTTTGAGAATCTTTGGCACCAAGCCATCTTCCTGTCTTAACAATGCCAGAAAAATATGCTCGGTATCAAGTTCTTGATGATTATACTCCTCAAGAACTTCCTGGGCTACAGCAATTGAATCCTGCGCCTTTTGGGTAAATTTATCATATCTCATACAAAATTTAGACAAAAAATTCTAAAAATTGTTTAGGCTTCAGTTATTTCAGTATTAGAATACAAATTATACACCAGAGCAGTAAATCTATTAATATGGGTATATCGCTTATCAGTGCCCGATTGGGCATATCTGCCCCGGATTTTTTCTCAATAACATATAGGTAGCGAAACATTCCATAGATCACAAAAGGAATTGTAAAAATCAGGTTCCTTGTGTGGAACTTAGAAATTGTATCCGGAGACAAAGTATAAATACAGTAGGAAACAATGCAGGCAGCGACCGTGATTGTAATCATATGATTTAGCAGGCCAACCGAATAGTGGAGCAGGACCTTTCTGTGTCTTTCCACTTCAATGCCCGGCAAAATTATCTCTGCTTTTCTCTTTGATAAAATGATGAATAATGCCAGCAGGAATGTGCAGAGAATCAACCAGGATGATATTTCAACATTGATTAATAACGCGCCGGAGACTGAACGTAATACATAGCCGATTGCGACAATTAGCACATCAAGAATCACCAGATACTTGAACAGAATTGAATAAAGGATACTCAAAACAATGTAAATAACGACAACAATAAAGAATCCGTAGCTGACCTGATATGAAAAATAGATGGTGATGATTATCAAAAGGGCAGAAAGCATGCCTGCGTGTATGCGCTTTATCTTTCCTGAAGCAATCGGTCTATTCTTTTTAGTAGGAATGTTCTGATCTGCCTTGTAGTCAAGGATATCATTGATTATATAACCGGCACTGCTTAACAAAGAAAAAAGAACAAATCCCAAAACTGTGATTACAACTTTTTCTAAACTGTAAAACTCCCGGCTGAATATTAAACCGGCAAAAACAAAAACATTCTTTATCCATTGTTCAGGTCTTAGTAACCTTAGATAATCTTTCATCTATTGCAGTTTTACTCCGAAATTTGTGTGATCTATCTCAAAATAGTATAATCAATGTCTAAAACTCAGTAGCGCTTGTGAAGGTGAAATCTCTTATTTTCAAAGTTGGTACAAACACACCATGTGGCATTCTGCCGCCGTAACCGGGTTCATCAACAACCAGTTCGATCTTACGAGAAATTGCTTCAACATTGTTCAATGCCTCAAAAATATTCTCAGTAAAACGCAAGTTTTTTATACCCCTTGTTATTACTCCATCTTCAATAAGAAAAGTACCATCTCTTGTCATTCCGGTAAACACTAATCTGTATGGGTCAATGACATTCGTATAATGCAGTCTTGTAATGAGAATGCCCTTCTTTGTACTTGAGATCATTTCATCAATTGAACTGTCGCCGCCTTTCATCACAAGATGCACTGGTATTGGACCAAAGGGATTAGGATAAACAAGAGCATGACCTGTGGATTTCCTCTTTGCCCTTGTGGCAGTAAGTGAATCATATACTACATTTCTGGCGATACCATTTTCAATAAGAACAAGAGGCTTCTTGGGTACTCCTTCAAAATCAAACGGCGATGGAAATCCTTTTTTGTAAAGCGGGTCATCAATGATTGTTACCCTTTCATCAACAACTCGGGTCATCAACCTACCTGAGAGGTATGAACGTCCTTCCTCATAGGTTCTGCCATTGAAGGCATAGTAAGCAAGATAATTGACAATATCACCTACTGCAAGTGGTTCAAATATTGTAGTATATTTGCCAGGTGTAAGTTCTGCGGGATTTTTTGCTCTGATCGCCTTTTCCGCTGCTATATTTGCCAATTTCTTGAAATTCATCTCTTTAATGCTTTTTGCTCCAGACTGGACATAACCGGTTGAATTATCTGACGCCATAACAATATTGCAAAACACATCACTGGACTGATTGTAGCTGAAGGTTCCCAGAGAGTTACCAATAGCAATTGTTGCAAGTCCGTTGGAAACCGAACCATAACTCACAAGGTTATTACTCCACGCAATATCAATGATTTCCAAAACCGCTTCAGCCCGGTCCTTAGGTTTCATCTTTGCAGTCTTTGAGTCAAAAGATACGACCTTTCTATACTGGGTGGATTTAACTGCAGGCAAGGATTCAAAATAAGGGTTATCAATTTGAAAACCTGCAATGGTCTCAGCCCACCTTAATGTCTCTTTCAATTTCTCAGGAGATACCGAATTCGTATAAGCTGAACCAATTTTCTTTCCAAAAATCACTCTTATCAAAACTGCGGTATTTGATTCCTGAACATTCTGATGAATGTAATTATTCGCATATCTTGTCAGTGCTGAATCAAAATCGTGTATTACAACCTCGGTTTGGTCAGCCTTTGACTCCTTCAGAACAAAATCAATAATTTTTTCTGCCTGTCTTTTTTCAACCATTGTTCTCCTTATCAGGACATTTTATCCAAAATACTCACAAAGTCAAGCAATTGTACAAATAACGCCGACAAATCAAAGACTTCAGTTCCATCTCAAAATTTTTGAAATCTGCAAGCCTCTGTCTAAGAAAAAACCACAATAAATCATAACCTATTTGGGTATGATAATTCTAAATTTGGTTCCTTCTCCTTCCCTGCTCTCAACTTCTATGCTACCATTGTGTTCCTGAATTATCTTTCGGGCAATAACCAATCCCAGACCAGTGCCACCTTTTTTGGTAGTATAATAAGGCTCAAAAATTTTTCCCAATGCCGGTTCAGGAATACCCATGCCATTGTCCGAAACTACAAGGAGAATCCTGTCTTCAGAGGCCTTCAAGAATACGCTAACTTCGGGTTCCCTTGTAGTTAAGGAGGAAACAGCCTCTATGGCATTGAGCAAAAGATTTATAATTGCCCTTTTTATGTCTTCACTGTTCCCTGCACAGATCACATCCTCCTCAATCGCTTCAGTATATTTTATGTGTTTCTCACTCGCCTGTTCCCTGATCAAAACGCCGATCTCCTTCATTAACCGGCTGAGATTGAACTCCTGGAATTCTCTGACTTGTGGACGTACCAAACCTAAGAAATCATTTAGAATACGTGTCATTGAATCAATTTCTCTGATAATCACGGTTGTTAATTTTCTATGTTCCTCGTTCTGTTCAGGATATTCCCTTTGCAAACGCTGGGCAGCAATAGCAAGACCATTCAATGGGTTTTTAATCTCGTGTGCAAAATTTGCGACAAGATTTCCCAGAAAACTTAAACGTTCTTTTTCTTTCTGCTCTTTTTCCTGCTTGCGTATTTGTGTAACATCGTGCAATATGGAAATAGTACCATTCAATTTCTTATTCATATCAAAAAGTGGATAGGTAGCATACCTGACTATTTTCTTAAAGATTTCTTTTTCTTCTTCAACAACCGTCATTGAGCGCTGAACAATATCTACAGAAAACGGATCATCAATAAATTCTCTACGATAATACCGGTTTAGGAGCAATCCTTCCTGAATACCGGTTATGGAGCTGAACATCTTGTTAATACCGGTTATCCTGCCTTGATTATCAATCAATAAAACACCCTCGTCGATTTCACCAAGAATCAAAGAAAAAAATTGTTCACGGATCTGGTAATTCTGATATTTTATGAAAACAGTAAAAATGAAAATACCAGCAATCAATAGAGTTACAAAAATCATTGTAAGTTGCAGATAGGTATTTCTCAGATGCTGGTAATAATTATCAAGATTTAACCCCATTCGGAAAAGCCCAACAACATTACCTTCTACAATAAAAGGACGGGCAATCTCCAGAACTTTCCTGTCACCGAACCTGGTTATCCGGGTAACTTCCTCGCGGTTTTCAAAAGCCCGGAGTAATATGGAATCACTCTCTATCCTGGGCATTATCCTGATGTTGGGTGTGGCAAAAATGATACCCTGCAAATCCTGAAGAACCACATATTTAATGAGTGGATTGCCTGCCATCTGCTGTAATATCTTGCCGATTCCGAATTCCTGACTGAAATTTCTTATTTCTCTGGCTGAAAATTCAGTCTGAAATATCTGCTGGTCAACTTTATAGGTCAAGCGAATGTATTTCTCACCAAGCACTGAAAAATAGTAATAGTTGATCTTATCATCATCTGCAAGACTTTTTAAATCAATTTCATACGGGGTTCCTGATTTCATTATTATCTGTCTTTTCGCAACATCATAGATTAAAATAGAACTTAACTCGAAATTCTGCCTGATCTTTTCAAGGTTTTTCTGATCATAACCATATTCATTCAAATAAGAAATAATATTGATCAGATTGTCGGTAATACTGTTTTCAAGTTGAGCCTCTGAAAAGATTGAGTTTTCATGGGCGAAGGCAATCAAAGTCAAAAATGAACGCGCCTCTTCCTCAAAAAATGCAAGCATTGACCTCTGATTACTTCTGATGCTCAATAAAAAGAAAATTCCCAGAAGAATTAATAAGATGAACGCCATTAAAAAATAATTCTTTATCTTCATATAAAAAGAGCCACTGCTTCGCAAATCTCGGTCGCATGAAAATTGATGCGCTCAAGGTCACTTAGAATATCAAGGTGAATGCTTGAAGTCTCATAACTTTCCTTCAAACCACGATGTAATCGTTCCAGATGTTTTGCCTCAAAATTTCTTGCCATATCAATAGCAATATCACGCCTCTTTGAAATTTCCTGCAGTACCTTCTTATCGTGAGTTGTTAGAATAACTACTGCCATTCTCAGTGTATCAAGGACAAAATTGTGCAATTTCGTTATTTCTGAGAACCCTTCGTTGGAGAATTCCATTCCTCCATCTATTTGTTTCTTTGCATAGGTCATCAAATTCTTAGAGATGACATCACCAATATGTTCAAGTTCCGCAGTTATCCTCAACAATCCATTCTGCATTGCCCTGAGGCTATCATCCATTTCTTCAGTATTAAGTTTCGAAATATATGATGTCACCATTTGCTCAATCGTGTCAATATCATCATCTGCCTGGATTATCTCCTTTCTTAAGACAATATCCTTTTTTTCAAAAACCCTGATTGCATCTTCAAACATTTTTACGGTTTTATCAGCCATATAAAGAACTTCTTTCATTGCCTGACCCAATCCGATTGCGGGGGTGTCAAGGAATGAAAGATCAAGTTTCCTCTTCGTCAAAATCTCTTGCTTCGTCTCGGCAACGAGTGATTTCATTATCCCGATAAATGGATTAAGCAAAGGTAGAAATATCAGGGTAATCAGAACATTAAAGATTGTATGAAAATTTGCCACCTGCCGCATTTGCGTACTGCCAGGGAGGTGTATGAAATTTTCAAGAAAACTAAGCAGCAACATACAGATTATGACTCCAGTCAATTTGAAAATAAAATTGCCCAGCGCAACTCTTTGTGCATAAACTGTATCTGAAACCAGCATCGGGAATATTGTTGCACCAAGATTTGCACCAAGGACCAAAAATAGTGCTGAAGACAACGGTATTGCTGATTCAAAAGAAAGGACAAGAACAAAACCAATTACTGCAGTACTGGAGCGAAAAATGAATGAAAATATCGCACCCAATAAGACAGTCAGAATTGGATATGCACTTAAAAAACCAATTATTGCATAAAAGTTAGACAGGTATTTAACATTGACAATACCAACTGACATTATTTTAAGTGAGAAGAATAGTAATCCAAAACCAAAAATGAACTGACCAATATTTCTTAAATTCGGGAATAAAATCCTCAAAAAAACACCGACCGTCACTATCAACAGGGCGTAATTCATAATGTTAAAGGCAAGTAGTTGAACCGAGACTGTCGCGCCAATATTTGCACCAAGCATTACGGCAAGTGATGGCAACAGACTTACAATTCCTGCTGAAGCAAATTTGACAAGCAAGGCAGCAGTAGCAGTACAAGAACCAAAAATAAGGGTGGCAAAAAATCCACTCACCATCGCAAGAAATCTGTTTGTTGTCAAGTTAAATAACAAATCTCTGGTTTTTGAACCTGCACTACGGATTAGCCCTTTACTGCCATAGTTAAGACCAAAAATAAACAATGCCATACCACCGATAACGGAAAAAATCATCACCAGTAACCAGTCTTTCTCAAGTGCCTTTAAATGGAATACCAGCGACTCGTTTTCACACCGGACAAGAACGTAATAGTCACCCTGATTTCCTCCAAGCCTGAGTTTGTTCGCGGCGTAACCATCCTGATCTGTGTAGACTATCTCTGCCTTTAAGACAGCACATTGACCCAATATCTCATTTTCTCTCGGCTGGGTCAAAATAGAAAAGATGACCGGTGCATTACTAATCCCCTTCCCCTTATCATCCACGATCCTAACCACAATGGGATTCTTTAATAGTTGCCCAACGACACCTACCTGGTTATCCCCGGAAATATCATTGCCCAGGGGGTCCTGTGCTTTAGCCAGTGTGCAGAATATGAGTACACAGATGTGACCGATTGCCATTATATGAATATTAATCAATAACGATGTAAAGTCAACAAGTAGTCTTAAAACACCAAAATAGAAACCTTAGAGTCAACAAGGCTCAATTCTGTTTCTTCCATTGGGCATTGACTTGTTTAGTTTCATCATTATAATCTGTAATGTTATCGGTGATTAAGAAAAATATCAGGTTACTACCTCTAATCTTGATTCTATCCGGCACAATTCTTCGTGTGGCTCAATATTTTTACAATCGTTCACTCACTGAAGGAGAAGCACCACTGGCAATGAACATTGTAAATCGGTCATATTCGGACCTGCTAAAACCACTTGATTATGTCCAGTCTGCACCAATTGGCTTTCTCTTCATTGAAAAGTTTTTTATGAACATCCTGGGCAACAATGAATACGCACTAAGACTGTTTTCAGTTATCACCGGCATTCTGGCAATCATCATCCTTTACCGGTCTTTAAAATATTTCAATGATTTTAAGATAGAAGTCTTTGCCCTGAGTTTCTTTGTGTTCAATGACCACCTCATCTATTTCTCGTCTGAGGTCAAACCGTATTCAAACGATGTATTTTTGGGACTTATATTATTGACTCTTGCCCTGATCATTATAAGAAATGGGTGTAGAACCAGGGATATAATAATCTGGGGTCTATTGGGTACATTCACTATCTGGTTTTCTTTTCCTTCGGTATTTGTGTTCGCTGGTTCGGGGATTGCAATATTATTCTATATTATAAAATTAAAAAACTATAAGGCATTAAGAATAATTCTATTTATGGGAGGGGTCTGGTCATTAAGTCTAATTTTCAATTACTCAATCTGCCTTCGCCATTATACTACACATAGAGAACTTCTGGGTTTCTGGCAGAATACATTCATTCCCTGTCCTCCAAAATCTATAAAGGAAATGTATCAAATAGTCTATGCATTTGCGCGCATATTCAAAAATCCTGGAGGTTTTTCCATCTATGAACTCTTATTTGCGATACTATTGTTCTTCGTGGGTGTTGCATTTCTCTGGAATCAAAAAAGACAATACTGCCTAATCATCCTTATGCCATTACTCATAACCATACTCGGTTCGGGTTTGCAATTGTATCCCTTTGAAGGCAGGGTACTATTATTTATCACTGCGATACTCATTGTATTTGTGAGTGCTGGTCTTTCAAGGATTTATGAGATACTAAAAAAGGAATCAAGGGCTATTGCAATCTTAGTTTCTTTAATTTTCTTCATACATCCGGCTATGACTGCCGGCATCCATCTTCTCAGACCCCGTGCACCCGAAGAATTAAGACCGGTGTTGGAATATGTAAGCAAAAATAAAAAACAAGAGGATATAATCTATGTCTATTATGGTGCCGTGAATGCTTTTACATATTATCAAAAAAGATTCCCGGATCTGGACAATAGGTATATCACTGGCATAGAATCGCGAACCGACTGGACTGGTTATTACAGGGATATTGAAAGACTAAAAGGTTATAGCCGTGTCTGGTTTGTATTCTCCCATATCGCAACCCATCTGGGGGTCAATGAAGAAAAATTGTTCTTGAACTATCTAAATCTTCATGGGATGAGAATTGATTCTTTTAATACTTCTGGTGCATCTGCCTATCTTTATGAGCTTAACAAATAAATTTAATTATTCTTGACAATTACTCCAAAATATATACAATACCCTATGGAGAAATTCAATAAAGGAATAATCGGTGCGGTAATCGCCGGAATCGTCGGCATATTTTTAGCCACAGTCGGATTTTGGCGTACATTGTTGATACTTTTTTTGATTGTAATCGGCTTTCTTATCGGCACATACTGGGAAATTAGAAAAAAAGAATAATCTCTTTAAAAATATTAGTATCCAGCAAATGCATCCCTGCCAGGATCCTAAAAGATAGAAAATGGCTGAGGAATAAAGGTGAGTATTAGAACAAGAAGTGCCAGAAGTGCATAAATCTTTTCCCTTTTTGATAAAGGGGTAATTGCATCCTGTATCAAAGGTTCACGACGGGTAAGAATAAATGCCAGCAAACCCCAGATAATCCAACCCTGCCATAATAGGCCAAAACCAATGAGAAGGAGGATAATCGGAATATACAGTTTCTTCTGGCCTTTCAAAAATAGACTATAAGCGATATGACCACCATCAAGTTGACCAATGGGCATAAGATTCATAGAAGTTACCAGGAATCCTATCCAGCCAGCAAAAGCCATTGGGTGCAGAAAGATGTCCATACCATCAGGTATTGAAGAATGGATGATTTTACCCAGAATATAAAACAACAGAGAATCACCAAGCCGTAAATATGAACTGCTGGGCTGAACCATCCTCGGTTCTGAAAGTGCAATCCCAATAACGGAAACTACAAAAGCAACAAGAAAGCCAGAGATTGGACCAGCTATACCAACTTTCAACAACGCTTTTCTTGACGGCACAATGGACTTCATCCTTATAATTGCACCAAAAGTTCCCAGGAAATGAAAAGGCACAGGAATAAAATAGGGCAAACTTGTGAGCATCCCCTGTTTTCTGGAAACAAAATAATGCCCTAACTCATGACAGGTCAATATTGCCATCAGAGAAAATGAGAAGGGAACACCCATCAAAATATCAGAAAAATTTCCAAAGGGATTTCCACCACTGTTAAAAGAACCGGCAAGCAAAGTAGTAAAGATGGTGGCGACAAAAAGCAGAACATTCAACCAGATCTTCGGTTTATCAGTAAACCTGGGGATAATGCCAAACATAATCTTATGGTAATTGCCTTCCAGACTGAAAAAAGGTGTATAACCATACTGTGCAGAAAACTCCATTATCTCTCCTATTGTTCGATCTATGGGTTCATTCAATTTTCCGTAAACCATTAGAGATTGGAAACCAGAAGATGTATTAACAATCCACATTTTAGACTCCAGAAATTTCAATATTTCATCGTTCATACATCCTTCTATTTATGCCTTTTTCAAATGCATCAAAAGAATCAATATGTCAACTGGACTGATTCCCTGAATCCTTGAAACCTGATCGAGATTTAAGGGTTTTGTCTCGTTCAGTTTGTTCCTTGCCTCATTAGAAAGCCCCTGTACTGAATTGAAATCAAAATTTGCAGGAATCCTTTCGTTTTCAAGTTGTTTCAGTTTCTCAATCATCTTCTTTTCTCGTTCTATATAGCCTTCATATTTTGCCTCAATCTCAGATCTAAATCCAACCCTTTCTGGAACTCGCTCATTCAAAAAATCTTTTATTTCCCGCCAGTGGATATTCGGCCGCTTCAGTATTTGAAAAAGACTCACACCACCGGCGCTCTCAGGAACAGGTAACTCCCCTTTAGATCTTAATACCGGGTTGATTTTCTCCGGCTTTACAATCATTGCTTTCAACATTCCAAGTGTAGTATCAATTATCTTTCTCTCATCAAGCACTTTTTTGTAGTTCTCTTCAGAAACAAGTCCGAAATTTATGCCATAGTGCATAAGTCGGTCATAGACATTATCGATCCTCAAAATCAATCTGTGCTCAGCAAGGGAAGTGAACATCCGATACGGTTCCAGCGTATTTTTTGTTACCAGGTCGTCAATCAGAACGCCTGTATATGCTTCATACCTTTTCAAGACAAAAGGCGGCTTTTCTTGAATTTTCAGAATTACATTAACACCTGCAACAAAACCCTGAGCCGATGCCTCCTCATATCCAGATGTTCCATTTATCTGCCCGGCACAGTATAGATTTTTTAAAAGTTTTGTCTCAAGCGTTGGAAACAGTTGAATCGGATAGACAAAATCGTATTCCACTGCATAGCCTGGTCTCGTTATCAATGCCTTCTCCAGGCCGTCTATCGTATGTAACATATCCACCTGTACATCATAAGGTAGCGAAGTTGATAGACCATTCAGATAATATTCACCTGACTCATAGCCTTCTGGTTCAACAAATATGATATGTGAATTCCGATCAGCAAATCTGACGACCTTGGTTTCAATGGATGGGCAGTAACGTGGGCCTATTCCAGTAATCCGATGTGTATAAAGTGGCGAACGGTCAAGATTTCTTTGGATAATCTTATGTGTCTCTTCATTAGTTCTCGTGATGTAACAGGGCAGCTGATCAATATTTAATATATCTGTTTTATAAGAGAAGGGCTCGGGCGGTTCATCACCATTCTGGACCTGCATCTTTGAAATATCAACCGTTGATTTTGCGATCCTGGGTGATGTACCGGTTTTCAATCTACCAAGGTTGAATCCCAGTTTTTTCAAGGAATTACTCAAATGTCCGGAGGTCAACTCACCCAGCCTTCCACCAGAATAACTCTCAAGACCAATATGCATCAAGCCGTTCAAAAATGTACCAGTTGTAAGAACCACTGCCCGACTGAAATATTCGTTGCCAAGGTTTGTTATGACACCAATAACAAAGCCATTTTCCACCAATATCTCTAATACCTCTTCCTGTTTTATTACAAGATTATTTTGATTCACCAGAGCATTTAGTGCCTCTTTCTTGTAGCGAGACCGGTCATTTTGTGTTCTTGGCGACCAGACCGCGGGACCTTTTGACCGATTGAGCATACGAAATTGAACTGCGGTCCTGTCCGCAAGCAGACCAATCTCTCCACCCAGTGCATCCACTTCTTTTACCAGATGCCCTTTTGCCAGACCACCAATGGACGGATTGCAGGACATCTGCCCGATGTTATCTATGTTATGAGTCAACAAAAGTGTCCCAAAGCCGCAGCGGGCACCAACCAGACTCGCTTCAATTCCTGCGTGTCCACCGCCAACAACAATTATATCAAATTTTTCAGAGTATACCACAGATAATAATAGAGAGAATTGAATAAAAATCAAGAGCAAAAGACAAATTATTTTTTTTGACCGGTTCAATAGATAAAGATTAGAAGCTCAATGTTCAGAGATGAGACGCAATTGTTGACTTTTGTTAAAGAATGAATATAATGTATTATGACTATAACTGATATTGAAGAGAAAAAGGCTGAAGAAAGAAAAAGAGAAAAGAGGCTTGTCCATTTTGCCAATGCCCTGACCCGTGAATTTACAGAATCACTTAAATCGAAATCAAAAGAATCAAAAACTTTTGCTGAATATCTTACAAAGAGTCTTCTTAATTACCTATTTTTTCTTCAGCACAAAGAAATCGGAGAACTGAATGAAGAACACATACGCCATTTTCTATTTGAATATGCTCCACAAAAACTTGTAATTAACAGCGATACAGGGAAGGAAGTACCGGAAATTCTCAACAAATTGGTTGATTTTCTTGATACTGAAGGTTACATCAAGAATGGTATCCAACTGAAAAAAACAATCAGCGAAAACATCAAGGGATTCAATAAGTTATTGCCGACGCAAAAATCTCCAGCAAGATTGCCAATCAAAGCGCCAAAGGGGAAACCCCCGGTATCAGGTCAAGTGAAAATTGGACGAAACGACCCCTGCCCCTGCGGTAGCGGTAAGAAATATAAAAAGTGTTGTGGAAAAAAGGACTAATACTTAAAGAACTATTTGATAATCGTAACCTTTTTGACCTCTACATTATCCTCAATCTTTGAACGAACAAAATAAACGCCATCAGGTAAATCCAAAGGGTTTACCGAATACTTGCCCGGCTGGTATATCTGTTTGAGATTCCATAATTTTCTACCAAGCACATCATATAGTGCAATCTCTACACTACCTTCCTTGTTCAGAGTAAATTCTAATGCAAGGTGTTTTGAAATAGTAGCAACGCTGATGTTCTTTACAGGAGAAATATTAGTACTAACTTCACGCACTGCAGGATTAGTTCCTGGCAAAATAGGCAGAATAAGATGCGAAGCAAGGCTTGGCGTGCGATATATTTTCTGTGTAGCAATCACGAAATTTGAGTCATCTCGCTGAAATGGTGCCCCCGTATTAGGATTTTTTTCAAACCTTGGATAATTGGAAGAAGAAATAATCACTCTTAGACGATGCCCGGTATTAAAAACCTGAGCTGTGCTCCAGAGATCAATATTGAATGTATCCACAATATTGGGGATCAAAGAGTCCTCCCGGTCGAATCCGTAACGGTGCCTAGCCATCAGTATACCATCGGTTACAAGAATTGACCTACCATCAGGATAAACATCAGTAACCCTTACTGACCAGTCTGTATCATAACGATCTGATGCAGCATAGAGGACAAACTTGAGTTTCCCGATAACCGTTAGAGGTTCGGATAACTGCGGGGTTGAAAATATTAAAACATCTGGACGATTCTCAATAGGCATCTGGTTAATTGGTCCATAGCCGTGAGTAAGACCAATGAATTCTCTTCCTCCGTATGTGGTGCAGGGATTCACCGGGTCATAGATGAAAGTGTCAATTGCGAAAATCGTAGGCGGAACTGTATCAAGAAGATGGTTTTCTCTAATATAGAAATTCTTATTCACAACCTGAGGCAGGGGCCAGGTATCTGCCTCAACCCAGTGATTCCAGTAAGTAGTATCCTGCGTATCACAATCGCCCATAAGATAGAATTTTACTTTTGGCGCAGGGCCCGGACCACCACCTTCTTGAATCCAGTAGTCATACCAGTCAAGCAGCATATTTATAAAACTCATTTCATCCATTTCCGCATTTGGTGGATATATTAGGTCACCCTGTTCTCTTACACCCCAGGCGTCACCATGTCCCCAGGGTCCAATAAATAACTTCTGGTTGTGGAATCTTTTCTGCAGTTCACTGAATGCTTCAAGCACACCATCTGTATACATATCATACCAGCCATCAATATGGAACATCGGATAATTTGCCACATTGTATTTCTGCGATAGGTCAACGATTGACCATTTATTCCCATAATTTGGATAGTTGCAGACTGAATCAATTAGCCAGGGCGTATCCACACCCTGAAGCCAGGTCTCTACCAGAGCCTTTCTGAATTCACCACCAGTAAATGCACAATCACGATAAAGATTTGGTGCAGCAACCATAGGTGCACAACAGACCAGATGGGGTGGCAAAGCACCGGCTGCATAATACTGTGTCATACCATGAGCAGAGGCACCAATCATACCGATCTTACCGTTGCACCAGTTTCTACTGGCAACCCATTCAACTGCATCATAGCCATCCTGCAAATCACCCCAGCCATCAGTCCAGAAGACCATCGGTTCACCTTCAGAATCGCCGTAACCGCGCAGATTCTGTACAACCAGGGCATAACCCATTATGTCGCAAATAAGTGTAAGATAAATATCATCCCATCCTCGTTCGTACGGTGTGCGTTGTATAAGTGCCGGTGCCTTCAATATCGGATTATTCCAGAAAGGACGATATATATCTGTCCCCAACTTTATCCCATCCCTCATCGGCATACCCACACTATCAATCTGATAGCCAAAAAGGAAAGGGCAGATGATTAACAGAGCAAGCATTATTTTTATATCTTTCATAAAACCTCCGTTTTTATCTTATCCAAACTTCAAACTGTATCACCCACTTCACCCACCCACTTCCATCACCTCAACGAACCTTCGGATTAGAGACTTCAGTCTCAATTCTTTTCACGGGACTATAATCCCTACTCCATGGGGAATAAATTCCATACTACATTATGAATGAATGATTGAATCTGCCTCCCCATAAGAATGGCATTCTCCTCTGAGCTTCGTCTTCCAATCTCAAGGCTGTATATCTCTAAATTATAATGTAAGCCAGAATTGATGATCCTAATCATACCTCGCATTTCCGCCTGGTCATACATTCTTCATTCCTCTTTGCTGAAATATCAATGAATTAAGGCTGGCCCTTACCGTGATTATCTTGACATACTGGTCAACTGCGACCTCAAGAATTTCGCAACCCAGTTTCTGCATTTTATTTTTGACGAGACATTCATCTTCAAAGTAGAAAATCTGCACCCGCACCCGGTTTTCGTTTTTCCTCGTTGTGAAGGTGGTGCTCAATTTGTATGCCGGTTCATAATTACCAACCCAGTTGACACAAGGTCTTTGTTCTATTATCGCCTTTTCTGCCTCATCTATCTTTGCAATAAAACAGTTGAATGGAATGTATTGAAGCAGTTTGACACCATAGGATTCAATGACCCTCTTCATAATCCTCATAGACAGGACCTCTAAAAGGAATATCAATTATCCTCCGAACAAAATATTATAGACTAAAAATTGTAAGTGTCAAGTATGAAATGCAAGCGTTTCACGAATCCACCCCTGTTTACCCATCTTCACCCCTATTTAAAAATTGTCTATCGTTATACGGTTTTGCAACATTGGTAATAGGTGATTTTTGATAAAATTATGAATAAAATTAACTTCAATGACGAAACAGAATCATAAGTATTTATCGGAGTAGTATGGTTTTTTCAACCTTCCCATACCCGTCTGCCTCCAAGCACACAAAATAGACCCCAGAGGCAAGTCTGCGACCAGAATCATCGGTCCCATCCCAAATTACAGCAGATACTTGATTCACGATACACGATTCAAGATTAAAAGATTTTACTGTTCTGCCACTGACATCGTAAATCTTCAAATGTATATCCGGTATCGTGTATTGCGTATTGTGTATCGTGTATCTGATTTCTGTCCTTCCCCTGAATGGATTTGGATACACAGAAAGGACACATTCTTTCAAATCTTCTTTTCTGTCCTGCTCACCGACAGCAACCTGAGTCACATAGAGCTTTTCCAGACAGGAGTAATCACCCCATCCCCAGGCGGTATTATAACCACGCACATAATAATAATACTCTCCCAATAGATGGTTGGTGAACTGATAAAGTGTATCAGGTATACTATTGGAGATAGTATTCACACTTCCAAAAAGGCAGACTGGACGGATATCATCAACATAAAAACCACCGCTCTGGGCTGAGCCATCATACATCGTGCGGAACCTGAAATATACAGATTTTCCAACCCAGTTTGCAAGGGAATATGCCTTCCTTACCCAGGATGTCTGGGTACCAGTAAATCTTGTCGTATCAAGGTTAAACCATTCCTTTGTATTCTCTGAAATCTCAACGACTGTGACATCATAATTGTTCTCAAGATTATAATAACACCAGAAGGTAAATGAATCTCCGGGCTGGACAAGATAGGGGTGCAATGTTCTTGCTGCATAGTTCATATTTGCCGAATCAGCAGACCATAAACTGCGGGTTGGAGAATGGGATTGTGTGGTTGATATCCGGTATCCCTGTAAGACCCATCTACCAGTGCCAGATTCAAGGCTATCAGTTTTGATATTCGGGTTTGAAAGCCTGACGAGTTCCCACTGGATGGGATGATTGTCATAGGTATTCTTTGGATGCCAGAAGATCGTAAAGTTCTGTGGAACAGTATCAAGGGAATAAATCTGGGGTGGTGGAACAACCCCTTCAGCAACGAGTATCAAAGAATCAGAAAATCCTGCAAGATATTTTGCTGCCTTAAAGACCTGTCTTGAAATAAAATCAAGGTTTGCTACAGGTTCATAGAATGCTGTTCCAATCTCTGAGCCATAAAATAGTGCTGACAATCCATTGACATAATGATTATATCCATAGACCCAATCACGGGTATTACCACAGGTAGGATAAGGATTATTATAAGACTGACCCGGCATGTATGTTCCTCCACCCACTCTCTGCATCATACTCGCCATATAATTTCCCTTTGCTGTATAAAGTGATGCATCAGGTGTTCCTCCTGCCTTGTATCCCCAGGGCCACATCACCTGTTCACCATAACTGTGCAAAGAGAATCCTGTGGTGATATTATGCTGACGGATATACATTGCATAGGCACGGATTTCATCACCAGAGAATCCATAGGCACCGCAGAATGTCTGGTCTGAAGGATAATGTGTAACCTGACCTTCATCTGCTGCGCCCCAATATCCATCAACCTCACCATTGCATGCACCAGAATAATTCCGATTAGGATCAGTGCCGATTGCACCGCCAAAAGGTTCCCTGTTTTTGCGCCAGCTTACACCACCTCCGGCATAGTCATATACATAACCGTCAACATTTATTACGGGAAAACAGTAAATTTGTGTGGTATTGATAATTTCTGCAATCTCAGGAATTGAACTATAAGAACGAAGCATTGAGTCAGCAAAGAATAATACTGCCTGGGGAGTTGCCCACTCCCTTGAATGATGGCATCCATCTATAGAAAAATTGGGCTCAAATTCATCAAGATTAACATTATCCGAAATCTTTACCCCATATATCCATCTTCCTTCATAGGTGCGCAATGGCAATGAATCCATCTTGCAGAGCGTGGGATAATTCTGGCAAAGGTGTCTTAGAGAATCTGTAATCTGTGCATAGGAAAGATAATTGCCCCGAACTTTTTCTTTTTCAAGTTCCAGGCTATAAACTGTGACTTCATACTGAAGCCCTGAAGCGATGACCCGATCAAGCCCTTCCCGGTCAACGACCAGGTCATACCATTCACCGTATCTACCTGCGGCAATCTCCAGAGGCTTGCCAGGAATCTTCTGTAATTCTTGCCAGGAAGGAACATAGACCCGCACAACCATATCCTGGCATATCAAAAGGTTTAAGACCAAAGAAAATATAAGCATACTACCTCCTTTTATTCAATCTTCACAATTTTTTTGATTATTTTTTTGTTATCAAGATTTATATAGACAAAATAAACACCCTTTATGAGGTTTTTGGTGTCAATAACATTATTGACTGACTTATTATTTTCCAGCACCATCCTTCCATTTATGTCATAGATTTTGAAAAACATTTTTGAATCTTCATCAAAATCCACACCTTCAATCTTAATACAATTACTAAATGGATTAGGTGTAATTTTTAAAGAAGATAAAACACTTCTATCAGAACTTGAAATTCCTGTTTCATAAAGGGTTATCAGTTTTAAACAATCTATACTATCACCGGCATTGTCTTTTAGCACCAGGCGGACAATATAATTCCCCGGATTTAAACCTGCAGTATTCCAGTAGCACAGAGTATCGCTTCTTACCTCATTTGTGCAACTATCACTTGCCGGTAACCAATTTGTATCACCTTCTGCCCTATAAAAGACCTGATAATAACCAAAATCAAGTGGTTGATATGGACCTCTATCTATCCAGGCTGAACCAATTATGGGAATTGTATCATTGGTATCTCCGGTGGTTGGACCGGTTATTGAAAGAACAAATACGAGTGATGTATCAGAAGGAACTGGTTCAATTGGAAAACTGGAATTTACCAGCATCATTATAGAACCACCTGTACACCATATATTTCCCCAGGGCATTGCGCAATAACCAATAAGGCAAATGCTATGGCCCTTTGAAATAACATCGGCTGAGATGCTTGATAATACTGTAATCAAAAACGCATTGTCACTTGATTCCAGATGGCCACCAGTGCCATCACAAAATGCATTATGAATATAAACATAACTATTGCCATAGGCGCAGAGCTCACCAAATATTGAACTATAGAGTTCTAAAGAAACCGTATCAAATGGATAAATATTCCAGGTCTGGACTGTAGTATTGGTCAGATGGTAATTGCGGTCCACCAGGGGCAGTGTATAATCCTCATAATACAGGCCATTGACAAGTCCCGAGATAATCAGAGAATCATTACCTCCCAGCAATAATCCAGTTACCCTTAATAAAGAACTGTCCACGCTGACATCTGATCCCTTAAGAGGAATTGCTGCCCACATACAGTTGGTTGAACTATCAATCTCTATATGATAACCAACACCCTGGATATTGCTGAGGGTGGAATCAATGTAGAAATCATTGACCGTAGCACCATCAGGAAATTTGATATTGACTACTGAAGACTCTGGAAAGAAATACCAGGAAAGAAAATTATCAACTCGATTGAATCGTGCGAAACAATTATCAGCAAAGAGCCATTCACCGGTAATACCTACATTATTTAAATTTACATTTGCCCGACCACTCACCATTGCAGTAGTCCAGTCATAATTTGTTGTATTCTGGATTATTACCCTTGAAAATTCATCTGCTGAAAATCCGAATGGAGATCCATTATAGCGTGTGTTTGAGTTTGTAAGTATAAATTCTGCGGAATCAATGAGTGTAATACCATATTGATAAATATAATCCTGTAAAAATTTCAAATAACTTGAATCCGCCAGGAATTTGCCCTGATTAAGCACATAGATATTGCCGTCAAGATTAAAATCTGAGTTTTCAAGCATTAAAACACCATCATTGATAACAAAGATATTGCCCGCATTATAAAAATATCCAGTTACTAATAATGTTTCACCAGGGGTATCACCGATTATAATATCAGCACGGTTGTCAAACTCTGGTAAAGTGCTTTTATGTTGGAAAAATTTTCCAAAATTTATTCTGGTTATAGCATTACAATGGGATAATGCAATTATTGGGTCCTTGTAAAATTTGTTTATTGAGGAGATAGACATATCAATTTTTTGCTGGGGGAAGAAGTTGAAGAATTGAAAGATTAGCATAAAAATCATCAGCCACCCCTTTTCATTTAAGAGTATAAAAAAATAATCAAAGAAGTCAAGAAAAAAATTTAATTATATCATCAGGCGTTTAATCAGAATGGTTGCATAGGTGCCAGGAGGGAGTATAAAATTTAACGAGATCTTTTTCTTACCCTGATAAATTTCATCATCCTGTGGTTCACCAATCGTAAGACCCCGGGGCAAAACTACCGCCGGGCGGCTAAAGGGCTTGAATCTTACACCCCGAAACCTGAGTTTATTCAATTTAAAATCTCTTAACTGGATTTTTTCTTTTTTTAATACCTCTGAAATCAGTCTACCGCAAAACCCCTTTAAATCAGTCTTTTCATTCAACATTGGTACCTTTAAATCTTTGATAAAATCAAAATTTTCTGGTTGCTTGTAGAATGCAAATCTACCGTAGGCATAAGAAAGTTCAATAATATCCTTCTGTGTCTCCTTTATGAGTAGATAAATGGTTTCATTGAATAAATAAGACTGATATGCAAGCAAATACAGGTTTAGCATATCCGGATCAATCTGTTTGATTGCATTCTTAAAGTCTTTAGGATTATCTTTTAAATAGGCAAGAATCTTTTTAAATTCCCGAGGAACAATCTTCAAACACTCTTCCCATCTACCCCAGTTTTCAGCACAGAATCTTTTAAATTCTCTTATTTTCTTGCCATCTTCTTTATAAGGAAAGCAGAGCAAAGATTTTAATGCACCCTGGAAATGGTTGAGCATCAAGAATTTAGCAAAGAAACCCTGCCGGTGCCTTGCTGAACCGAATCTCTGTTCATCAAAATAGTTTGGAAAACCAAATTTTGACATTTGGGGATAATTATCTAAAATTTTCTCCAGTTCCTGTTCTGCGAGGGCACGAATGACTAAAGAAAATCTATTCCCCTCTAAAACTGCAGGTGAAACCGGCTTTGGAATTTTCCCCACGGGAATGAGCGTGAAATTCTTCTCTTCAATAACCTTATCAAAGTCTCCCTCAAATGAGAGATACTGTACGGAGAGAGAATACCTATCCTTTAATCCTGCCCGAGAAAATCTGTTTCTTGATACATTAAGTTTTCGAGCAACGAAAGCAATTACATCCAGGGTATTCCAGTATCTTTTTTTAAGTTTTAACAATGTAAAATTTCCTTTTGTGGAATGGGGCAAATTTATAATCTCTTCAACTATGAAGTCCTCCGGCCTTACCTTTATCTTCACCCTTTTAACGATTTGGGCAAACAGACATTTCTATAATTCCTGTGTGGCTGCGATTTCCTTTCTAAAACTGAAGTTTAAGAGAAGGAGCGGTAATATCTGTATTGGCAGTCGCTTGCCCAATTTCAGCAAACGAAACAGAACCTCGTCAAATCTATAGAATTCACGCCACATCTTGTCTACTTCTTGTTTCAATCTTTCAGCGCTCATTTTCAAGGGTTTGAATACTGCATTTCCCGCATCATACTTTGCCCAATCAAAGTCAAAAATTCTATTTTCCTTTAACAATCTCTGGAAAAGCGCTGTCCCGGGATAGGGAGTTAATACTGAGAACTGTGCAAGATCCAACTTAATTTTTTTTGCAAATTCCAAGGTCTTCTGAAATATTGTAGTATCCTCATTATCATTACCCAGAACAAAGGCACCCATCACGCCAATGCCCTCATCATGCAACCGGGCAATATTTTCTTTGAATCGGTGAGGCTTGAGAAATCCTTTATGCATCTGCACCAGAGATTCGGCATCGGCTGATTCCAGACCAATAAAAAGCCCTTTACAGCCACTGCGCGCTGCAAGATGCAATAACTCCGGATCGTCAGCAATATTCACGGACGACTGCGCCATCCAGATTATACCCTCATATTTCAAGGCGTTGAATAATTTGCGTGCATAGATTCTATTACCAAATATATTATCGTCAGAGAAACCAACAAATTTTGACCTTAAACTGCGAATCTCATTTATTACACATTCTACTGGTCTGGTTCTGAATTTACCGCCAAAAAATTTTGTCACACTACAGAAATTACAGTTAAACGGGCAACCCCTTGTGGTTTGAACCATACTTGTAAAAAGGTACCTTGGTTTTTGGAATAGATCACGTCTTGGACTTTTTACTATCCTTAAGTCAGGAAAATCACTATTCTTATAAAACTTTTTTAAATTGTTATTCTCAAAATCATTTATCAATTTTTCCCATATTCCCTCTACCTCTCCGATAACCACACTATCCGCATGCTGGATTGCTTCCTCAGGCAAAGATGATGGATGCAATCCACCAAGCACAACCTTGACACCTCTGTTTCTAAAACTATCCGCAATCTCATAGGCATGGGGTGCGAATCGCGTCAGGGCTGTTATTCCCACAAGGTCGGCTGGATAATTGTAATCAATCGGTTCTATTGCTTCATCAAGAATCTTCACATTCACATAACCTGGGGTTGCCGAAGCCACTGCGGCAAGTGAAAATGGTGGTAACTGAAATACCTTTCCCTGCATTCCCCTTCTCTTTTCATCCACAACTGCCGGTGCAATCAGCAGGATGTTCACTTTTACAACCTCAAATCTTCTGAAATCTGATCCAACAATTTCTTATCTACCGGTCCAACTGCAGCAATAGAATATTTCTCTAAACATAGATAGTCTTTGACCAGACTATTAATATCTTGTTCCCTGATGTTTCTCATCCTCTGAACCACTTCATTAATCGGAATTGTCTGGTTCAGGTAGCAAATTTCTCTACCAATTCTCAGCATCCTGTTTGTTGAATTCTCAAGACTCAGAAGAAAATTTCCGGTGACATAGGTTTTGGCAATATCAATCTCCTCTTTAGTAAATCCATTACTAAAAAGTTCATCAAAAATATATCTTAACTGCTTTATAATTTTGTTAAGATTATTCTTATCAGCACTCAAGTAAAAACCAATAATACCGCAATCACTATAACAATCAATAAATGAATGAACATCATAGACCAAACCCTTTTCTTCTCTCAATCCCTGGAATAAACGCGATGACATTCCGCCACCGAGCATAGTCGTCAAAAGTAATAAAGGGTGCCTCAAATCAGAAGAATAGGCAACTGTGGGTATGCCAAAGACTAAATGGACCTGGGAAATGTCATTTCTTGTTTGAAAAAAATTCTGAGGAGCATATTTATCTGGGTTCTTACGAACAACGAGGTTCCTATTCTTGGTCGCAAATCTTGCCTGTGCTGATTTAGCGAACTCCCCAAAATCAAAATTACCACTGACCGCGATAACCATTGAACTTCTTAACAAATTCTGATAATGTTGCTGAACAACTTCTAAACTCAAATCTGAAACCGATTCCACAGTTCCCGCAATAGGCAGTGCCATTGGATGCTGTCCAAAAACCGCCTGAAAAATAAGGTCATACACATATTCGGCTGGATCTTCATTATTAGATTTTATCTCCTCAATTATCACTGATTTCTCTTTCAAAAACTCCACATCACCGAATTTTGACTCCAGAAGAATTTCTCCAATCAATTCAAATACTTTTATAAAATGCTCAGACAGAAAACGGGTTACAATAACAAGATTTTCCTTAGTAGTAAATGCATCAAAAGAGCCTCCGAGTCCTTCAATCATCCGAACAATCTCCAGAGCTGATTTTTTTGAAGTTCCCTTAAAAAGCATATGCTCAATTAAATGGGTAATGCCGTTGTATGTAAGGTTTTCATCACGCGAACCACAATTAATAAATAGTCCAAGTGCAAATGAATAGTACTGGGGTAAAATTTCACCTACGAGTTTAACATTTGTATTGATATCCTGAATAACTAACGGTTTTTCTACTGACTTTTCCAAATCCTAACCCACGCGCATCAAGTTTATTCGTCCCTGTTCGTCAATTTCATAAACTTTGACTGTAATCTCATCACCTAATTTTACTACATCCTCAACCCGGCGCACGCGTTGACGGCTGAGTTTGGAAATATGAAGAAGTCCTTCTTTCCCCGGCAAAATTTCAACAAAAGCACCGAAATTTGTTATCCGCGTGACCTTACCAATATAGGTCTTGCCGACCTCGGCTTCCTGCACAATACCCAAGATTTCGTTCTGTGCCCGTTTTACGAGTTCAGCATCAGTTCCGGCAATCGTCACCTTGCCATCATCATCAATATCAATCTTTAGATCTGATTCACCAATAATCCGCCTTATTATCTTACCACCCGGACCTATAACTTCACCAATCTTTGCTTTGGGAACAAAAAATGCCAGAATCTTGGGAGCATATTTTGAAAGGTGGGTACGTGGTGAACTTATCGTGCTACTCATAATTTTCAATATACTTTCCCGCGCCTCACGGGCATAAGTCATTGCCTGTTTGAGAATCTCCAGTTCCAATCCCTGAATTTTCAGATCAAGCTGAATTGCGGTGATACCATTAGTTGTGCCTGCAACTTTGAAATCCATATCTCCATAGTGGTCCTCATCACCGATAATGTCAGTTAGCAATTCATAATTTTCACCCTCTTTTACCAGTCCAATAGATATCCCGGCAACCGAAGTTTTGATTGGAACACCGGCATCCATAAGTGCCAGTGAAGAACTACACACACTTGCCATTGAAGAAGAACCATTTGATTCAAGAATATTTGAAACAACCCGGATTGTGTAAGGAAAGTTATCTTCACTGGGCAAAACCGGCACGATAGCCCGCTCAGCCAGTGCACCATGCCCAATTTCTCTCCTACTTGGTCCTCTTATGGGTCTGACCTCACCCGTGGCAAAAGGTGGAAAATTATAATGGAGCATAAATGATTTGGATTCTTCTCCATATATCGCATCTATGCGTTGCTCATCGCTCTTTGTCCCGAGTGTCGTCACCGCAAGACTCTGGGTCTGTCCACGGGTGAAAATTGCTGAACCATGGGTTCGGGGCAGAACACCTATTTCGCAGGAGATATTTCTTAAATCTTTGAGTCCACGACCATCCAGCCGTTTCTTTTCTTCGAGAACCATTTTGCGCATTCGCTCGGCAATCATCTGGTCAAAGATAAATCTAATCTTTGCCTCAATCTGCTCATCCTGTTTGTCAACCATACTTTCTGCAATGTTCTGCACAAGTTGAAAGGCAGCTTCTTCGCGTGCCTTTTTTTCCTTGAACATAAAAAGTTGATTAATCTCTGTACCAATCTTTTCTCTTATCTCACTGGCAAGCGAATCATCAACAAAAGATTCGCTCAATTCAATCTTTTCCTTACCAATTGCCTCACGGATTTTTTCTTCCAACTCAATAATCCGTACACATTCAGCCTGCCCAATCTTTATCGCCTCAACAATTTCATCTTCAGTTGCCTCTTTTGCTCCGCCTTCTATCATTACTACTGCGTCCCTTGTTGCTGCTATCACAAGATTTACCTTACAACTCTCCTGCTGACTTAAAGTTGGATTAACAACATACTTTCCATCCAGAAGGCCAACCTTTACACCCGCAACCGGGTTATAAAAAGGAATTTCAGAAATCAATAGGGCAGTTGATGCACCAATAATCCCCAGGGTATCTGCTTCGTGTTCAACATCTGATGACAACAGGTAGGCAATGATCTGCACCTCGTTTCGAAAATCCTTTGGAAAAAGCGGCCTCAACGGTCTATCAATCAACCGAGAGGAAAGAATCTCACTGTCTGAAGGTCGGGTTTCCCTTTTAATAAAACCACCGGGGATCTTCCCGGCCGCGAATGAAAGTTCACGATATTCAACAGTGAGAGGTAGAAAATCTACGGTATTATCAACCTCCCGGTTATAATTTACACAGACCAGAACAACCGTGTCACCATATGAAACAAGCACCTCGCCGGCAGACTGACGGGCAACCCTGCCACTCTCAAGACGCAGATTTTTTTCACCAACTTTTAGTTCAACTGTATACAATTTACCTTCTTAAACCAAGTTCCTCAACAACCTTAAGATAGCGGGCTTTATCCTTTCTAAGAATGTAATTAAGATGACGTCTGCGGTCATTAACCATCTTTATTAAACCCTGTCTTGAGTGCTTATCCTTAGGAAATTGCTTCAAATGCTCGGTAAGAAGTTTTATCCGCTCACTGAGCAGTGCAATCTGGACTTCTGGCGAACCCGTATCTTTATCATGCCTTTTAAAGGTATTTATCAATTCTTTTTTTCTTTCTTTTATCAATGCCATTTTTCAATCTCCTTTCAGTATGACAATAGATAATTTAATCATATCGCATTACAGTTAATTATCCACATTTTTTTGAAAAAGTCAAGGCTTTTCCAGAAGATTCTGCAATTGTCTGATTCGGTAGATTGTTGCTGCACGATTTGGAGCACTGGGTAATAATTTCAGATATATATTGTACTCTTTGATCGCCTCCTGATATCGGCCAGTCCGGGTATAGATATCACCAAGGGAGGCATGGGGTGCAGGGAAAGAGGGATTAATGAAGATTGATTTCATATATTCTTCCTCAGCCTTTTGCCATTCGCCCTTGCGATAATAGTAATGGCCAAGATTATGGTGGGCAAGGGAAGATTTGGGATTTTGTGCAACCATTGTATTGAAGAATATTTCTTCATCGTGCCAGACGGGCATACGGATAAAACTGAATATAACATTGTTTGCTACAATCGCCAGTATGAAAACTACGGTTATAATCCTTTTCAAATCCATTGTCCTGAGGGAAAATCTCTCCGCTGGCAATAACCCGACAATAACAATAGCAAACCCAATGGATGGCAAATAAAGAAATCGTTCAGCCACAGGTATCCCCGGCAATGGAAATATATTCAAGACCGGCAGAATTCCGATCAGAAACCAGAGAAAACCAAAAACGATCTGATTATTTTTTCTCCAAATCACTACCATAGTGACAATTATTGTCAGGACAACAAGAGAGGCAATCTGAAAAATTGCCGAAGAATTACCTGATACAAACCCATAGTGACGGGCATTAAGATTATAGGGGAATATCAGCAACTGAAGATAGAAGACAATCAGTCTTGGTATGTCTATGACCCGACTGAAAAAAGAAACGCCTGAGCCACTTGATATTACAAAATTCCTAAGCATTGATATTCTCAAAAACAAGTAGACCATAAAAACAGGAATAATAAATAAGGCACCTATTCTAAAATGATCATTCCATTTCTTCCGGGGTGTCGTCGTTACTACAATGAGCACAAAAATCAAAGGAAACACAAATGCTATTTCTTTAGAAAGCAATGCCATTAAGAAAGATATACCACATAGAGTTATCCGGAGCACCAACAGATTCATTTTTGAAAAATAGAGCACAAGAGCAATAAGCATAAACAATGTAGCAAATATATCCATTCTACCACTGATGAAAGTTACATTCTCAATATGAACTGCAAATGCGGTGAATACTCCTGAAATCAAGATGCCCCTGAGATACCCAAACAAATGGTAACTAAGGTATGCAATAAATATCACAACAAGAATATGAAGCAAAAGATTGGTCAGATGGAATCCCAAGGCATTGGTCTTCCAGATAATTCTGTCAATAACGAATGATATTAAGGAAACTGGCCTATAGTAGTTATACTGCTCACCAAATATGCTTAAGGGATATTTAAAGGAATCAAGGATTTTCTCTGTATTCTGTACAGAAGGATTTTGCAGAATGAGCGAACGGTCGTCCCAGACAAAATCATATGTAAGGCTAAATGCATAAAGAATCAGATTAAAACAGACCAGTATGAAAACGAATTTGACTTTGAAGGTCTGTTCTTGTCTCATCTATCCAATCATATCTATTTACCACCCGCAGTCAACATATTTTGTAAATAATTCTTCTAAGTTTGGCAGGGTGTGAATGTTAATGTACCTGGGATACAGATAATCGGATTACTGTTCAATAGTTTCTGTCTCTTCTTCCCCTTCCAGGTCTTCCTCTTTTTTCGGTTCTGGGACGGGCTTCATTCACATTAATGGGTCTGCCCTTGAGAACCGTGCCGTTCAATCCCTGTATTGCTGATCTTGCCTCGTTATTATTAGACATTTCAACAAATCCAAATCCTCTTGAGTCACCAGTGAATTTATCCTTGATGACTATCGCGGATAATACCTGTCCGAATGCCTCAAAAGTCTTACGCAGGTCTTCATCAGTAACATCGCGCGACAGGTTTCCAACATAGATATTCATTAGGACCTCCTTTAGGTCTTTTTAATAAGTATAGCCATTACTCCCCGAAAGTCAACAGCAATATTGATTTCAGGAGTTTTTCCCTGGTAGGTGGTCCATCAAAGATTTGGCAATTATCTTCACCAGATAATCATACTCAATATTTACAAAGGCACCTACCTTAAGGCTACCGAAGCTCGTATTCTCTAAAGTGTGGGGTATTAAAAATACTGAGAAAATTTGTTGCGATACATTGCCAACGGTTAAACTCACGCCATCAATGGCGATTGAACCACGGGGAATTAAGTACCTTGTATTCGCTGCGGAAATTTGAAAATAGTATTCATTACCTGTTCTTCTTATTAGACGACCAACCTCGTCAATGTGCCCAAGAACAAAATGCCCGCCAACACGACCGTTGAATTGTAATGCCCGTTCAAGATTCACCCAATCGCCTTGCCTCCATTTAGAAATGGTCGTTCTTCCCTTTGTCTGTTCCATTGCTTCAATGACAAATCCACTCTCATATAACTCGGTCACCGTCAAACAGACTCCCTGGATAGAAATACTATCCCCAATTCTATTTTCCAGTGATGACTGCACAAAAATCCTCTGTACCCTGTTTCTAATAATCTTTAAAATCCTGCCCTTCTCTTCAATAATTCCGGTAAACATATAACTTGTCCTCCCCCGACTCTATCGCCTGCATACTATTTAGTTCTATGCTGTTCTCTGTCAAAAAATCAGTGCCTGTCCTGACAGTGTATGGTGCAACAAAAATGTATAACTCATCATATAGTTTCCTTGCAAGTAACTGGGCGAAAACAATTCCACCACCTTCAACCATAATTGAACTAATATTTGACGCCCCGAGGGACTCAAAGACAGTCTTCATTGGGTAATAATCTCCTGTGAGAAATACTATTTCAACGCCTGCGTCCTGCAGGCTCTTAATTTTCCTCATATTTTCCTTTTCGCTGGTTATTATTATCCGTCGGGCATCTTCTCTCAAAAAATTTGCTGTCATCGGGACCTTGAGGTGTGGATCAATCACAATCCTAATAGGATTATGCCTCCCAACTAAACGGTCAGTAAGATACGGATTGTCCTGTAACACAGTGTTTATACCAACAAGCACTGCATCCACCTGACTCCTCAGAGAGTGAACAAATCTCCGGGATGTTTCAGAGGTAATATATTTCTGGGAAAATCCTGAAATTCTACCATCCTGAGAAACAGCAATCTTCAAGATAATAAATGGCATTCTCGTGGTAATGTATTTACTGTAGAATCGATTCAATTCCTTTGCCTCGCTTTCCAGGATACCCTCAGAAACAGAAATATTATGTTCAAGCAGGAATTTGATACCACTTTTATTTACCGCAGGATTCGGGTCATACATACCAATGACAACCCTTTTTATTTTTGCCCTTAAAATCGCTTCAACACAAGGAGGAGTCTGACCGGTAAAAGAGCAGGGTTCAAGATTTACATACAAAGTAGCTCCTCTTGCCTCGGAACCAGCCTCGTGCAGAGCAACGACTTCAGCGTGTGCCTCTCCGCGCTTGCGATGGAATCCGCGCCCGACAATACGATTATTATTCACTACCACTGCACCAACCACGGGATTTATTGAAGTTCTTCCCCAGCCCCTTTTTGCTAATGCCAGGGCTTCAGCCATAAATCTTATGTCGCTTTCCCTGAGATTCATAGATATAAAGTATTATAAACAGAGTCCATCATAAGTCAAGACAAAATGAAAAAAGACTCATAGTAAAGTCCCTTTAATATTGCAAACATATTTTCACTTTTTCTGAACCCTGGCTGTATGTATTCAGAAACAATTAAACGACTCATTTTCACTGGATGGCTTGACTTATTCGGCCTGAGGCATATAATACAAGACTATGCCCTTTATCATCTGTACCAATTGTGGTAAGAAATTTCAGGCAAATGAACTGGTCTGGCGATGTTCGTGCGACGGTCTTATTGATGTGGTTGCTAAGGCAAAAATATTAACCAAAGAATTGAAAAAGAGACCACCAAATATCTGGCGTTACCGCGAAGTAATCCCGATAGAAGACGATAAGCATATCGTTAGTTTCAATGAAGGCTTCACCCCTTTGGTAAAAATCATATTGAACAAGAGACCGGTATTCTTCAAAATGGATTTTCTCTTTCCCACAGGCTCATTCAAAGATCGCGGGGCATCAATTCTCGTAAGCAAAATGAAAGAACTGGGAATAGAAGAAGCGCTGATTGATTCATCAGGCAATGCTGGTAGTGCGGTTGCGGCATATTGTGCCAGGGCAGGGATTAAATGCACTGTCCTTGTTCCAGAAACCACCAGTGAAGAAAAACTTATTCAGATCAAGAATTATGGAGCAAAATTATTTGTTGTTCAGGGCAACCGCGATGAGACAGCAAGGGTTGCCTTGAACCTTGCAAAAAAAATCTATTATGCAAGCCATTATTATAATCCGTTCTTTTTCCATGGCACAAAGACATTTGCATATGAGGTTGTTGAACAACTTGACTGGCAGGTTCCAGACACAGTGATACTGCCCGTGGGCAATGGCACATTACTGCTCGGTGCATATATCGGATTTGGCGAACTCCACAATCAAAAACTTATCAAGAGATTGCCTAAATTGATCGGTGTTCAGTCAAACCACTGTGCACCACTATCTGATATGCTAAAGAAAAGAATTAGTATTATAACAAAACCAGTAATAAAACCGACAATTGCTGAGGGCATTGCCGTAGGAAAACCACCCAGGGCAAACCAGATTATCTCTGCAATAAAGAAAACAAGAGGGACAATTATCACGGTTTCAGATGCCGAGATCAAAAAGGCATTGAGTGAAATGAGCCTTTCAGGTATCTATATTGAACCGACCTCTGCCACGGCAGTGGCTGGTGTAGAAAAATATTTGAAAACTGCCAATAAAAAAGAAATCATTGTTTCAACATTCACTGGTACTGGTCTGAAATCCCATAAGAAAATATGACCTCAATAATCCTTGGATTTGTAATTGCCTTTGTTATCATCGTGCTCATCGGGCAAAAAAACCTTCCTCTGGCACTCTTCTGCGGTTCAATCATACTTGGTATATTTACAATTCCGGCATTGCGTATTGCTCAGACTTTCTACTTTACCATCACTGATTTATCGGTCATCCTTCTTGCTTTCGTTGTCTTTTTCATACCAATGATCGGCGGTATAATGCGTGAAAGCGGCCAGATGGATAATATCGTTCAAAATCTGCGCATAGGCAAAAGAGGAATTATGGCAGTATCACCAGCAATAATGGGCTTGTTACCTATGCCAGGCGGCGCCCTGTTCTCTGCGCCGATAATGGAAAAAAGCGGCGAAGGTGTAGACAACGATTTGAAAGTGGCAATAAATATCTGGTATCGTCACCTCTTGATTCTCATCTATCCATTGAGCTCAGATTTGATTGCTACCACAAAGATTGCGGGATTGAGCATTTATAATGCAATCTTATACCTCTTCCCTACCTTAATAATTGCAACAATCCTTGGACAGATATTCCTGCTGAACCGGGTGCGCGGTGATATTTCTTATGAAAAATCCTTTTCCGCCAAAAATCTTCTGATTCCACTTTTTATCATTCTCATTGCCCCGGTTCTTGATTTTGTATTCAGACTTGTCGGATTATTTCCTGTCAAAGAATTTGGAACCCTTATCGGTGTCGCAACAGGTTTTATGCTATCTCTAATATATAGTCCAGTAAAAATAAACCTGATAAAGGTTTTCAACCAGATGAAGCCATACAGATTTTCTTTGATTATCATCGGAATCTTCTTTTTCTTGAATGTTTTTAAAATTTCAGGCATTGATAAGTTGATTGCCGCAATACCATTCCCACCTCTGATTCTATGCATTATTGGCGGATTTATTCTTGGTATTGGCACAGGCAGGGTCTTATTACCATCTTCCATAATTTTTCCGATATTTTTGATTTCAAACAATGTAACCCTGATTGATTTCGGGCTTATCTATACAAGCATCTTCTTTGGCTATGTCATCTCGCCTGTACATCCCTGCATAAGCGTAACCTGTGAATACTTTTCTACAAATCTTAAAGGTGCGATAAAACTAATGTTTGTTCCGGCAATGATCATATTTGCAGCAATTCTCTCTCTTGGCATTATAAGGTCGCTGTAAAAATCACCAGACAGATTAATCATTTATTTTCCTCACATTACTTACACTCACATCTAAGAAGTAAGATCTTGTTATTTACATTGTTTGCCCAGATCATAATCCCGGATTTTCAGGTCAACACTGAAGACTATCCGGGTAATGCACCTCAATTGTATCCTCCAATTACCACCTATGATTCTACAGGAGTGATAATATGGTATAATTTTTTGATCATCATTTATGATAAATATCAATCCTGTTTCTGCATATCCAGCAATCAAAATTAATGAAAATAGAACCATCACACCCAAGGTAACGTCATTCGTAAGTCCTGTATTGAGGTAATAGTTTAGGATTTGTGATTTAGGATTTCGAATTTGTTTCGGATTTACTCTTGATACGGGCTGCAAAACCATCCACTGATAAACAGCCTTTAAAAAAACTAATGTCTCAATTCTAATGATTTTTGTGAAATTGAAAAAAATCATTGACAATTTAGTATTATTAAATACAATAATTATGAGAGGTTGGGATGAAGATAACAATGATTTTGCTCTTTGTCGCTTGTTTATATGGAACCACATATTATGTCTCAGTATCAGGAAATGATAACTGGCCTGGTACAAGCCCTGACTCTGCCTGGCGTCATATCAATCACGCCTGTTCAACTGTCGTAGCAGGTGATACCGTATTGGTTTTGCCTGGTCTTTATCAAGAACGTGTTATTTTTATACATTCAGGTGCACCAGGACAAAAGATTGTCTTCAAATCCCATCCGCGCAGGAGTGCAATAACCTGGGGCTTTGACACAAATTCACCAAATGCGGGAAGTTATACCCGGATTGAGGGTTTCAACATTGTCTGGGATACAACACTGACAAGCTGGCGTGATTTTGGTATATTTATCAGTAGTGATAATGTGGATGTTTTTGATAATTATATTTCTAATTTCCGAAAGACCGCAATACAGGGAAGGTGGTCCCAGCCCTGGCCCAGAAATATCTACATTGCCCAGAATAAGATATTTCACTGTCAGATGGGCATTGGTGTCCAGGGCACAAACTGGATAATAGAAGATAATGAAATTGAAAGATTATTTTATTACCGACCTGGTGATTGTGATTATACAAGATTCTTTGGTGATAGTATCATATTCCGTCATAACTACTTTCACGGGACTGACCCTGATTCTATCGGCACTGCCCATGTTGATTGTTTTCAAACATTTGACAACAATGGTGAGTATGCCCGTTATGTGGTGATTGATGGAAATTATGGCTTTGACTTTGCCCAGGGATTTATGGGTGAGGCACATTTTTATCATAATTCCCATCACATAACCTTTAAGAATAACATCTTTGCCCGGGGCTGGGCATGGGGGCTCTGTGTCCAGGATATTGCAAATGTCAGGGCATTTAATAATACTTTTGCCTATATTCAATGGCACGGTATCGGTTTTTCTGGACAGTATGCACAGAATGGCGAGGTGAGAAACAACATCTTTTTCAATACTGGCACAAGTTATTGGTGGGATGACACAGCCACAGCAACTGGTGATTACAATCTGATCTTCGGTGCAAGCCCGCCGACTGTAGTCGGTCCCCACGATATTTTAAATCAGGACCCGAGATTCGTTGACTCGTTGAATAATGATTTCAGGCTCCAGCCTAATTCACCAGCAATTGATAATGGTGATTCTCTGCTTGAAGTATTGTATGATATAATCGGCGTGAGCAGGCCCCAGGGTTTAAAATGGGATATCGGTGTCTATGAATATTATACCGGTGGTATTACTGATAATTATAAAAATGATAACAAAACAGAAGAAAGAATCAGGTTTGCACCAAATCCATTTTCAGAATTTATTAGGGTTATTGGTAGTTCAAACAAAGAATTCGTTGTCTATGACGCTACAGGTCGTAGAATAAAAATATACAGAAATTCAAATATCGGCGCAGACCTGAATCCTGGAATATATTTTGTCAGAGATGGAAACCAATTCCATCGTATTGTGAAAATTAGATAAAAGGAGATATTATGGAAATTATATTATTGTTAATGACAATCCTTGGACCAGAGGCTTATCTCTATAATCCTATGGGCACACCTTATGGAGTTGTGCTCACAAATAATTACGGTAATGACCTGTATCTTCTCTTTGATGGCAATCTCAGGGAAATCTATACTTCACCTGGTTGTGGCAGGTATTATACAATCTCTTGTGACCAGAGTAAAATTGGATTCAAGGTAATCGCTGAAGATGGAATGCAAACACCAGCAATCTATGATTTGCGGACAAAGATTATTACAAAATTATGTTCACCAGTACAGTGTGCAGGCCAATTGAGTTTTTCAAAAGCTGGGGAGATAGCATTTACAATTGGTGAAACCCTGGTCGTTCTAAATAACGAAAAGGTCAAGAAATATGATTTAGGTATCTATGCAAACCTCTGCCCTATCTCACCTGATGGTAGTTTTGTGGTCTATAATGATAACAGAGACCAATTATGGTTATTAAATCTAAATGATAATACAAAAAAGTGCATAACCGATTCTAAGAAGGGCTACTGGAATCCAAAATGGTCTTATGACTCAAGATTCATTGCCTATTCAGCCCTTGATGATTCAATCAAGATATATGACAGGGTTCTGAACCGAACCTATAATATTGACCGAGGCAAAGGATTTGATTGGAGCAAGGATTCGCAATTTTTGATTTATTACAGAACTGAAACTGATGCGCATCGTCTAATAAATTCAGAATTATTTCTAACAAAATTTGATGGAATAGAAAAAACTCGGCTCACTAATACACCAGACATCCTTGAAATGGAACCGAGTTTTATAAGTGCTCAGGAGATTATCTTTCATAACTATGACAGACAGGAGATCTGGACAGGAAAGATTTTAGGTCAAAGATTGGAAAACATAAAGAAGGTTTATGAAAATAGCAGACCTTTAAAAGTTGATTACTACAAAGTTACACCCAATTTTGGCTCGAGGGATTCCATTGATGTGCCCTATGTTCATCAGGTCTATGATACACCGGACTGGCACAATGGACACTGGTCCTGTGCACCAACCACCGCAATTATGGCTATAGCCTATTACCGCAAATTACCCTACTGGGACTGCTGGTGTTCCTATCCTTATGGCCATACAAGCCATTTTGGAAATTATATCTGTTCTCAGTATACTTATCGCGAGGTAACCTATGATCTGGTTGCCCAGGATGCAGGTGGTAACAATGCCTGGGGTGGATATGGTTATATGTGGTACAATGGCTATTCACCATATTCAAGAATGTATAATTATTTAACTTATCATAACCTCAATTCCTGGGTTGATGATACACCAACCTGGGAAGAAACCCAAGCCGAGGTCCAGGCAGGCTGGCCATATTGTATGTGTGTTGGACTTACATCAGCTGGACACTTGGTCCTTGCCGTAGGACAGGTTCTAAACTGGCATACCCTTATTTTTAATGACCCCTACGGCAATAAAAACACACCTGGTTATCCAAGTTATGATGGGAAATATGCTCGCTATGACTGGCCTGGTTATAATAATGGTTATCAGAATCTCAATTCAGTTTACTGGTGTCGGGGTGCGCGCGGCTCCTGGCCTGCGCCTGTTGATACGATCGTAGATGACTTACAGATTCGTTATCCAAACGAACCTTATGGATTTTATATATTCACTGGTTCACCTTCAACAATGCAATTTTATCGTGATAATCTTACTGGTTATAATGGACACTTCTGGTGGACATATACTACAGTTTCTGTTGACACCTGTTATGTAACCTGGACACCACATCTAACCACTTCTGGTATCTATGAGGCCCTTGTTTATATTCCATCAATCAATGCAAATGCGAATGCCCGATATAGAGTTTACTATGCAGGTGGCAACCAGACCGTGACAATAAATCAAAACAACTATTCAAATCAATGGGTTTCACTCGGCACATTCCCATTCAATACAACGGGCGGCTATGTATATCTTGGCGATGCAACTGGAACCGCAATGCAGAAAATAGCCTTTGATGCAGTGAGATGGCATTATGTGAGTCAGGGGATTACTGAGACTGATGAAAAATATACAGACCATCCGATTTCAATTTCCATTACCAGAAACAGGTTCATTATAAAATTAGAGACAAAATACAGAGAATGTGGTATATCCCTGTATAATTCCTATGGTGAAAGGGTAAAAAATATTAATATATTATACAGAAACGATGGTTCAATTATTATAGATACCTCAAATTTGCCATCCGGCATCTACTTTGTCAAACTGAGTTCTGGGAAAGAAGATAATGTTTTTAAATTTGTGAAAATACGCTGAAAATCTTTTAGCTTAATTGTAGCGGTCGCATTTATGCGACAAAAATTCAATTTTGTGCGATGAACCACACCGCTACAATATCTTGTATCTTGAATCGTATATCCTGAATCATACATCAAGGAAGGAATAGGGACTTTAGTCCTGTGATAGCCCCTGATCACCCATTGTCTCTTTAATAACTCCTTAAACCATCCTTAACAATCCCTTGACAATTTAAACATTTTTGTTATAATATGGCATAAGAAAGGAGGTATTTATGAAGTATCTGGGGATTCTCTTTCTAATCCCTATGGTTGCC